>NVVO01000031.1 GCA_002733385.1 Robiginitomaculum sp. | reverse complement strand
CCACCTCCCCCGCTAAAGCGAGGGAGGAAAAAGGGGTTCATTCCTCCACCGCTTCAGCGGGGGAGGTGGGCACGTAGTGCTCGGAGGGGGTCGCGMTTGCGTCTGCAAGCGCTAGAGGTTCTTCTCAACACTTTATGTAGAACGCGAATCTTCATATTATTACGCGGCAGCCGCCGCTTTGACCCCCTCCACCTGCGCTACCGCTTCAGCACCCATTCGCGTCACGGGGCATTGGCCCCGCTTTGGCTCAAACCCGCAAGGGCGTGGGAGAAATCAGATAGGGAGGTGGACCGATGAGTGCGCGTAGACTTGCTAAAGACCAGCCGGACAGTTTTGCGCTGTCGGCGGCGTCCAAGAAAGAAATTGCGGTTTGGATTAAAAAGTATCCCAAGGGTCGGCAAGCTTCCGCGCTTATTCCGGTGCTGTGGATTGTGCAAAAACAGGCGGGTGGTTGGTTGCCAGCCCCGGCGCTTGAAGCTGTGGCCGCGCATTTGGATATGCCTTATATCCGGGTTTACGAAGTGGTGACATTTTATACTATGTTTAACATGGCCCCGGTCGGTGAACATCATGTGCAGCTTTGCGGGACAACTCCGTGCTGGTTACGCGGAGCCGGGGATTTGAAGAAAGTCTGCGAGAGTAAAATTGGCCCCAAAGGCTCGGTCAGTGCCGACGGTAAATTTAGCTGGATCGAGGTTGAGTGCCTCGGCGCATGTGCCAATGCGCCCATGGTGCAGATTAGCAATGCGGCAGGTGATGATTATTACGAAGATTTGGACGTCGAGAACTTCGGCGCTTTGCTCGACGATTTGGCGGCTGGTCGCAAGGTTTCGGCAGGCCCGCAAAATAAACGCCATACCTCAGAGCCTATCACAGGTGCAGCAACCCTGAACGCCAAAGGCATGTATAATAAAATCAAGAAAAAGAAATTGCCGAATACGGGTAAGGTGAAATCATAATGGTTGGGCTTTTACAAAAAAATAACCCTGCTTTTTCCTTCCTCCGTTTTTTACGGGGGAAGTGGGCGCCTCTTGGCGCTCGATGGGGGGAACAACTTTACTCTAGGGCACGACGAGAGGGTGTCCCCCCATCCCCCCTTCGGGGTACTTCCCCCATAAAAAATGGGGGAAGGATAAGTTGCCCTACAAGGCTCCGATTGGGAGGTACTCATGGTTGAACTTCTTCAGGATAAAGACCGGATATTTACCAATCTTTATGGGCTTCAGGACTGGCGGCTGGAGGCTGCGAGGAAGCGCGGGGCTTGGCTTGGGACCAACGAAATTTTACAGCAAGGCCGCGACTGGATTATTGATAATATGAAAGCGTCCGGCTTGCGCGGGCGCGGCGGAGCCGGGTTCCCGACCGGGCTTAAATGGTCGTTCATGCCCAAGCAGGTGACCAATCGCCCCCATTATCTGGTGGTCAACGCCGACGAAAGCGAACCAGGTACATGTAAAGACCGCGAAATGTTGCGCCATGATCCGCATTTATTGCTTGAGGGGTGTTTGGTGGCGTCGTTCGCTATGCAAGCCCACGCTTGTTATATTTATGTGCGCGGGGAGTATATTCAAGAACGTAACCATTTGCAGGCGGCCATTGATGAGGCCTATGCGGCGGGGCTTGTGGGTAAAAATGCTTGTGGTTCGGGCTTTGATTTTGACATCTACATGCACCACGGGGCCGGGGCTTATATTTGCGGTGAGGAAACCGCTTTGCTGGAGAGCTTGGAAGGCAAAAAAGGTCAGCCACGCTTGAAGCCGCCGTTCCCGGCCAATTCCGGACTTTATGGTTGCCCGACCACCGTGAATAATGTCGAAAGTATTGCGGTGGGGCCGACAATTTTACGCAGAGGTGCGGCCTGGTTTAAATCCTTTGGCCGCGACAACAATGCCGGCACCAAAGTATTTTGCATATCCGGGCATGTAAACGCGCCGTGTAATGTGGAAGAAGCTTTATCCATCCCCATGAAAACCTTGATCGAAGAATATGCGGGCGGAGTGCGCGGCGGTTGGGATAATCTTAAATGCGTCATTCCGGGCGGATCAAGTGTGCCGTTATTGCCACGCGAGATTTGCGACGATGTGTTGATGGATTTTGATGCGCTGTCGGCGGTGAAATCAGGACTTGGGACTGCGGGCATGATCGTCATGGATAAATCCACCGACGTGGTGGCGGCCATTGCGCGGCTGAGCTATTTCTACAAGCACGAAAGCTGCGGCCAGTGTACACCGTGCCGCGAAGGCACCGGCTGGATGTGGCGGGTGATGGAGCGCATGGTTTCAGGCGAAGCCGAAATGCGCGAAATTGATATGCTGCTGGATGTAAGCAAGCAAATCGAAGGCCACACGATTTGTGCGCTGGGCGATGCGGCGGCGTGGCCGATACAGGGATTGATTAGGCATTTTAGGCCCGAGATCGAAGAGCGGATAAATAATTACCGGGCGAGCAAGCCGGTATTCGTGTCTCAAGTGGCGGCGGAGTAGGGTGATGGCTGAAAGTTTTGAAAGATGTCATGAAATGATGAAATTGGTAAACAGTCCAACCAACCCCGCTCATACCCGGCCCCGACCGGGTATCCAGCGCATAAAGAGCGGCAAAGCCGCACATCTTTGGATAAGAAACTGGATACCCAGTCAAGCTGGGTATGAGCGGGGTTGTGGGGTATATCATGACTGACCTACGCAAAGTAAATATTGACGGCGCCGAGATTGAAGTGCCGGGGGATTATACCCTGATGCAGGCTTGTGAGGAAGCCGGGGCCGAGATCCCGCGCTTTTGCTATCATGAGCGTTTGAGCGTGGCCGGGAATTGCCGCATGTGTTTGGTTGAATGGGTGGGGGCGCCCAAGCCGCAAGCCAGTTGTGCGCTTCAAATTAAGGATTTGCGGCCGAACCGCGACGGCTCTCCGGCCAATATTTTGACCAGTTCGCCGACCGTCAAGAAAGCCCGCGAGGGTGTGATGGAATTCCTCCTGATCAATCATCCGCTGGATTGCCCGATTTGTGATCAGGGCGGTGAGTGTGATTTGCAAGACCAGGCCATGGGCTATGGCCGCGTAGGGT
This sequence comes from Robiginitomaculum sp., assembly GCA_002733385.1. Lineage (GTDB taxonomy): Bacteria > Pseudomonadota > Alphaproteobacteria > Caulobacterales > Maricaulaceae > Robiginitomaculum_A. The sequence goes on along the minus strand of NVVO01000031.1, from coordinate 28,841 downwards.
CGCGCTTTGATATGAATAAACGCGCCGTTGACGACAAATATATGGGGCCTTTGGTGGCCACGGTTATGACCCGCTGTATCCAGTGTACGCGCTGTGTCCGGTTTATCACCGAGGTGGCGGGCGTGTCGGAAATCGGGCTTGCGTCTCGGGGCGAGGACGCGGAGATCACCACATATCTGGAGAAATCCCTGACCTCTGAAATGTCCGGCAATATTATTGATCTGTGTCCTGTCGGGGCGCTGACCTCCAAGCCCTATGCATTTAATGCGCGGCCTTGGGAGCTGGAACCGACCGAAACCATTGATGTGATGGACGCGGTTGGTTCGAACATTCGGGTTGATAGCCGGGGTGGTCGGGTGCTTCGCATAGTTCCGGTGATCAACGACGATATTAACGAAGAGTGGATATCCGATAAAACCCGGTTCGTCTGGGATGGTCTGGGTCGCCAGCGTCTTGACCAGCCATTTGTGCGCAAAAATGGTCAATTGATGCCAGCATCGTGGGATGAGGCTCTAGCGGTTGTGGCCGAAAAACTGGGCGGTGACCCGCAAGCTATTGCAGCCATTGCCGGTGATTTGGCGTGTACCGAGAGCCTGAAAGCACTGATGGATTTGATGGACGGGCTTGGGGTCAAGAGCATTGATTGCCGCCAAGACGGTGCGCCGATAGGCTCTTCTACAAACGGGGCCCCGCGCCAGGAATATTTGATGAATACCACCATTGCCGGCATAGAGCAGGCGGATGCTTTGCTGATCGTCGGCTCCAATGTGCGCCATGAAGCCGCACTGGTAAATGCCCGTATCCGCAAGAGCTGGATACACGGTGATTTGGATATCGCTGTGGTCGGTGTGCCCTATGATTTGACCTATGACTACGCGCATTTGGGCGAAACGGCAGATGCCTTGGAGGCTTTACTCAAATCGACCAAAGGTTTCGCCCGCAAGCTTAAATTGGCGAAAAATCCGATGATTTTAATCGGACAGGGTGCTTTGGCCCGTAAAGACGGCGCGAAAATCATGCGCTTGTGCGGTAAAATCGCCGAGAAATTTGGCATGGTTAAAGACGGTTTGGCCAAAGAAAAATGGAATGGCTGGAATGTCTTGCACACTGCCGCCTCTCGTGTTGCCGGGCTTGATATGGGGTTTGTACCTGCCAAGGGTGGCCGTGATTTGACTGGAATTTTGGCCGGTGCCAAGGACGGCAGTGTCAAAACCATTTACAATCTCGGGGCCGACGAAATTAGCGAAGAATTGTTCGGGGACGCATTTGTGGTTTATCAAGGCAGTCACGGCGACGCGGGTGCCCACCGCGCCGATGTGATTTTGCCGGGCCTGGCCTATACGGAAAAAGATGCGCTGTGGGTCAACACCGAAGGCCGGGTGCAAATGGGCTTTGCCGCCGTACCGCCTAAGGGCGACGCCAAGACCGATTGGAAAATCATCCGGGCATTGTCCGAATTGTGCGACCGCACTTTGCCTTACGATGATTTGGGCGCTTTGCGCGCCAAGCTGTTCGCAGACCATCCGACATTCGCCGGGCTGAACCATGCACCCGGTGCAGAGGGAGCAGCAGATTTTGTGCCGTCCAAATTGGGCACGGCGGGCAAGCCGCTCAAGGCGCCGCTTAAATCCGGCATTGGTGATTTTTACTTTACCAATTCTATAGCGCGAGCCAGCCAGGTTATGGCGCAATGCTCGAAGGAATGTGGTGGGGATGCAATGATCAGCGAGGGGCGCAAATGATAGAATTATTTGGATTTGAATGGCCGTGGCTGTTGTGGAAGCTGGTGCAAATTATTTTGTTTGTGGTCGTGCTTTTGGTTGGTCTGGCGTTTTTATTGTTGATGGACCGCAAGGTCTGGGCCGCCGTACAATTGCGCCGTGGCCCCAATGTGGTCGGGCCGTTCGGACTATTGCAAAGTTTTGCCGATTTTTTGAAATTCGTGTTCAAGGAAATCATTATTCCGGCTGGCTCGGACAAAGTCCTGTTTATTCTTGCCCCGATCATCACTCTGGTGACGGCCTTTGGTGTTTGGGCAGTGATACCCGCCGCGCCGGGTTGGGTGATCGCCAATCTTAATGTTGGGGTGTTGTATATTCTGGCGATTTCATCGCTCGGAGTTTACGGGATTATCATTGGCGGCTGGGCTTCCAACTCGAAATATCCGTTTTTGGGCGCATTGCGCTCCACGGCGCAAATGATTTCCTATGAGGTCTCTATCGGCTTTATCCTGATCACGGTTCTGTTGCTGGTCGGCTCGCTTAATTTGACCGATATTGTCAATGCGCAAGCGGGCGGGTTTTGGAACTGGCACGCTTTCATGCTCGATTTTGGTGACCCTAAATCACTTATTTTGTTTCCGGTGATGTTTTATATGTTCGTGCTGTTCTTCATTTCGGCGTTGGCGGAAACCAACCGTCCGCCGTTTGATCTTCCCGAAGCCGAGTCCGAATTGGTGGCGGGTTATCAGGTCGAATATTCCTCCACCCCGTATCTGTTGTTCATGATCGGGGAATATCTGRATATTGTGCTGATGTGTGCTATGTTGACGCTGATGTTCCTGGGTGGCTGGCACGCGCCCATAGATGCCAAACTGTCATTATTGCCGCAAATACCGCCGTTCTTCTGGTTTGCCGGCAAGCTGGTGTTCATGTTCTTTATGTTCGCCATGGTTAAGGCCATCGTGCCGCGTTACCGTTATGACCAATTGATGCGGCTCGGTTGGAAAGTGTTTTTACCGACCGCGTTGGTCGCCATTGTTATTGTCTCGACCTATGTGATGATGTTTGGCCGTACGGCGGTGACAGCAGTTGGAGCCGGCTAATGACCAGGATTAAACAATTTATCAAAGCCGCAATGTTCCTGGATTTTATCAAGGCGTTTTTCCTGGCCATGAAATATTTCTTCGCTACGAAACCGACGATTAATTACCCGTTCGAGAAAGGCCCATTGTCCCCGCGGTTTCGCGGCGAACATGCGCTTCGCCGTTATGCGAACGGCGAGGAACGCTGCATTGCTTGTAAGCTTTGCGAAGCTATTTGCCCGGCCCAGGCGATTACCATAGASGCGGAACCCCGCGAAGACGGTTCCCGCCGTACCACGCGCTATGATATTGACATGACCAAATGTATTTATTGCGGTCTGTGCCAAGAGGCCTGTCCGGTTGACGCCATTGTCGAGGGGCCAAATTTTGAATATGCCACCGAAAGCCGCGAAGAATTATTTTATGACAAAGACAGATTGCTGGCTAACGGTGACCGTTGGGAAAGCGCAATCGCCATGAATTTGAAGAAGGACGCCCCCTATAGATAGGGGAGTGAGAGGAATATGTTTGTAGAAATGTTACCAGCTATCGCTTTTTATGTTCTTGCCACAACGGCTGTGGGGGCGGCATTTATGGTGATTGCATCGCGTAATCCCGTGCATTCAGTGGTATTTTTGATATTGACATTTTTCGCCGCTGCCGGGCTGTTTGTGCTTCTGGGCGCGGAATTTTTAGCGCTACTTTTGATCATGGTTTATGTGGGGGCTGTGGCGGTGTTGTTTATGTTTGTGGTCATGATGCTGGATGTGGATTTTGTTGAAATGAAGCAAGGGTTTTTACAGTATTTACCCATTGGCGGTGTTGTGGCCTGTGTGCTTTTGGCCGAGATGATTTTGCTCAGCGCGGCGTCTTTGGTCAAACCTGACCCCAATGCAGATACAGGCGTAAAATTCGCCGCCGACGGCACGTCCAATATCGARGCKATYGGCAATGTKCTKTAYACCGAATAYGCRTTTTTCTTTGANNNWGYRGKCSKSWTRWTATTGCTGNNGNCYATGGTCGGGGCRATYGTSYTGACMTTGCGCAAACGGGACGGTGTCAAGACGCAAAATATATCCGAACAAATCGCCCGCACCCGCGAGGGCGGTGTCGAGCTTGTAGACATAAAACCGGGCGAGGGGATTGGATCATGATGACTATTGGTTTAGAGCATTATCTGGTGGTTGCCGCCATTCTGTTCACCATCGGTGTGTTCGGGATTTTCGTCAACCGTAAAAACGTCATCATTATCATGATGAGCATTGAGCTTATCCTGCTGGCGGTCAATATCAATTTCGTGGCGTTTTCGGCCTATATGGGCGATATTGCCGGGCAGGTATTTGCCATGTTTATCCTCACAATAGCTGCCGCCGAGGCCGCTATCGGGCTGGCAATTTTGGTGGTGTATTTCCGAAATCGCGGCGATATCGCGGTTGAAGACATCAATATGATGAAGGGGTAGGGGACGAACATGCTCTATAAAATAATCCTATTTGCCCCGCTGATCGGTGCGCTGATCGCCGGACTTCTCGGGCGCCGAATTGGTGACAAGACGGCGCAATTCGTGACTACGGGTTTGTTATTGCTGTCGGCGGTTTTGTCGTGGTTTGCCTTTGTCCAGGTCGGTTACGGCGGTGAGACACTGGAAATAAATTTGTTTCGGTGGATGGATGTTGGGGATTTCAAAGCCAATTGGGCTCTCAAAATTGATACATTAACTGCGATCATGTTGGTGGTGGTCACTTCGGTTTCGGCATTGGTGCATGTGTATTCTTGGGGCTATATGAAGGACGATCCGGGCAAGGCGCGGTTCTTCTCATATTTGTCCTATTTCACCTTTGCCATGCTGGTATTGGTCACCTCCAACAATTTTATCCAACTGTTTTTCGGTTGGGAAGGTGTCGGGGTCGCGTCCTATTTACTGATCGGGTTTTGGTATAAGAAACCTTCTGCCAACGCGGCCGCTATCAAGGCTTTTGTCACCAACAGGGTTGGTGATGTCGGGCTGGCGCTAGGCATTATGGCGATCTTTTTGATCTTTGGCACGGTCAATTTCGACGAAGTATTTGCACAAATTGCTGACAAGAAAGATTTGGTCGTGCCGTTTCTTGGCATGAAATTGGGCGCGATTGAACTGATCGCCGGGCTGTTGTTTATCGGCGCCATGGGCAAGTCGGCGCAATTTATTTTGCATGTCTGGTTGCCGGACGCCATGGAAGGCCCGACGCCTGTCTCGGCGCTTATCCACGCCGCGACTATGGTCACGGCGGGTGTGTTTTTGGTGGTTCGCGCCGCGCCGCTTTATGAGGCTGCGCCCATGGTGTCGGGSTTTGTCACCATCATCGGTGCGTTCACCGCCCTGTTTGCCGCCACCATTGGACTGGTGCAAAATGACATCAAGCGGGTGATTGCATTTTCGACTTGCTCCCAGCTTGGCTATATGTTTTTTGCCGCCGGGATYGGWGCTTAYGAYGCGGCYATGTTCCATTTGTTCACCCATGCATTTTTCAAGGCATTGCTGTTCCTGTGCGCCGGTTCGGTGATTGTGGCTTTGCACCACGAACAGGATATGCGCAAAATGGGGGGTATCTATAAATTAGTGCCCGTGACCTATATTTTGATGATTATCGGGACATTGGCGCTGACGGGTGTCGGCATTCCGGGGATTGGTGGTTTCGCCGGATTCTATTCCAAAGACGCGATTATTGAGGCCGCCTATGCTGCTGGCTCGGCTGGCCATAATGCGCCGGCCGTATTTGCATTTTGGGCCGGATTGATTGCGGCGGCTATGACATCGTTCTATTCTTGGCGTCTGATCTTCATGACTTTTCACGGGCGTTTCAGGGGCGATATGGAAACCTTAAAACATGCCCATGAAAGTCCGTTCAATATGACCATACCACTGCTAATACTGGCGATTGGTTCTGTGCTGGCTGGTGTGATTTTTTACGACCAGTTTATGCTCTACAAGGACACCGGGTTTTGGGGGCAGGCTTTACCGGAAGGCCACGGCAAGCATAAATTCCCGTTATGGGTATTGTGGGCACCTGTTGCGGTGACATTTGCCGGGTTTGTATTGGCTTGGTTTATGTATATTCGTGCCAACGGTACCGAGAAACGCATCGCGGCGGGGGCCAATGGCGGCGGCGGGATTTTCTACAAATTTCTGCTCAATAAATGGTATATCGACGAGCTTTACGAAGCGACACTGGTGCGCGGAGCCCGTAAGCTTGGGGATATATTCTGGAAAATCGGCGACATTAAAATCATCGACAGGTTTGGCCCTGACGGCTTTGCGGCGGCGGCTTTGGCCGGGGGCAAGAAATTGTCTAAACTACAAAGCGGGTATTTATTCCATTATGCCTTTGTGATGTTATTAGGACTGGCGGGCATTATCGCCTATGTGTCCGTGAAAGCGGCGGGGTAGGTCATGTTTACAGGTGTTCCTATTTTATCGATTATCACTTTCATACCGCTTTTGGCGGCTGTGGCCTTGATGATTATGTCGCGCTTGGCACCCGCTGACGGCAAAGCCCAAATCGCTAAAAATGCCCCGCGTGTGGCGTTGGTCACAACTTTGGCCGTGCTTGGTTTGAGCTTATTGCTGGTTTTGGACTTTGACAGGACGACGGCTGATTATCAATTTGTCGAAAATGTGGCGTGGCTCGGCGGCGGTATCAATTACCGCATGGGGGTAGACGGGATTTCGGTGCTGTTCATATTGCTGACGGCTTTTTTGACACCGCTTTGTATTATCTCCAGCGCCAAATCGGTCAAGTCGCGCATGCTGGAATATATGGTGGCGTTCCTGATTTTGGAAACTTTGATGATTGGCGTGTTTTGTGCGCTGGATATGGTGTTGTTTTACATCTTCTTTGAAGGAGTTTTGCTGCCCATGTTCATTATTATCGGGGTGTGGGGCGGTAAGGACAAAGTCTATGCAGCCTATAAATTCTTTCTCTATACCTTTTTGGGTTCGGTATTGATGTTGGCGGCCATGTTGTGGCTGTATTATTATTCCGGGCAAGTATTGGGGGCGGAGAACGCGACGACCGATATTGCGCAATTGGCTAAATTGGATATTCCGCTCGGCGCACAGACCTGGCTATGGCTGGCGTTCTTCGCCTCATTTGCGGTAAAAATGCCCATGTGGCCGGTACATACATGGCTGCCCGATGCCCATGTGCAAGCCCCGACGGCGGGTTCTGTTATTCTGGCGGGTATATTGTTGAAACTTGGCGGGTACGGGTTTTTGCGCTTCTCTTTGCCGTTCTTCCCTGATGCGTCGCTTTATTTTGCGCCGTTGATTTTCTGGCTCAGTGTGATCGGGATTATTTACACATCCCTGGTGGCTTACCGACAGACCGATATGAAAAAGCTTATTGCCTATTCCTCGGTCGCCCATATGGGATTTGTCACCATGGGGATTTTCGCGCTGAATGTGCAAGGCTTGCAAGGGGCGTTGTTCCAGATGATCTCCCACGGGATTATTTCCGGCGCGCTGTTCTTTGCGGTCGGGATTATCTATGACCGGATGCACACCCGCGAAATCGCTTTTTACGGCGGTATTGTCAAATACATGCCCATGTATGCGGCGGTGTTTATGTTGTTCACCATGGCCAATGTCGGCCTGCCGGGTACGTCGGGTTTTGTCGGGGAAATCCTGACCATGGTCGGAGCTTATCAAGTTAATCCGTGGATAGCATTTGGTGCGGCGACCGGCATGATATTGTCTGCCGTTTACGCCCTGCACCTGTACCGCGAAGTGGTGTTCGGCGAAGTTAAAAACGAAAAGCTTGAGGGCATTAAGGACATGAGTGTCCGCGAAATTGTTATTATGGCGCCGCTGGCGGTCTTGACGATTTTACTGGGTGTTTATCCGTCGCTCATCACTGATATTACTGCCGTTTCCGTCGATGCCTTGTTGGCCGATGTGAACGCTAAACTGGCTGGAGGTTAGGCCGTGCAAGAATTTTCATTTGAACAATTATCATTCCTGACCGGAGAACTGGTTTTGGCCTTGACCGTCGGGGAGCTTTTGTTGATCGGTATTTTTGTCAAGAAACGCGGTGTTTCGATTGTACGCTATGCCAGTATCGCCGTATTGCTCATTTTTGCCTTTTCCGGTTTCATACTTAACGGCACGGGTTCTGCCTTTAACGGCGCATTTATTTCCGATGATTTCAGCCAATATGTCAAAGCGCTGATCGGGGTGACGGCTGCCGTAACTTTGTGGTTTTCGCGCGACTGGTTCAAGCGGGAAAATCTGGACCAATATGAATATTCTATCTTGATGATATTCGCCGTGCTCGGTATGGGGATTATGGTCTCGGCCGGTAATTTGCTGACCATGTATATTGGCTTGGAAATGCAGGCATTGGCGCTTTATGTCATGGCCGCCTTTAACCGCGACAGCTTGCGAGCTTCCGAGGCCGGGCTTAAATATTTTGTGCTCGGTGCCTTGTCGTCGGGCATGCTCCTATACGGCATGTCGCTGATTTACGGCTTTACCGGTACGCTGTCATTTGCACAAATCGCCAGTGTTCTGGGCGGACAAGAGGATGTCAATATGGGTATTGTCGCTGGGCTGGTGTTTATGCTGGCCGGGTTGGCATTTAAAATATCTGCCGCCCCGTTTCATATGTGGACACCCGATGTTTATGAAGGCGCGCCCACGCCTGTCACCGCTTTTTTTGCTGGTGCGCCTAAATTGGCAGCTCTGGCCCTCATCACCCGGCTGATCACCGGGCCATTTGAAGACATTAGCCAGTCCTGGGTACAAGTGCTTGTGGTTTTGGCGGTTATGTCTATGGTCATTGGCGCATTTGGGGCTTTAATGCAGACCAATATCAAACGCCTGATGGGCTATTCGTCCATCGCCAATATGGGTTATGCTCTCGTTGCTCTTGCTAGTGTCGGGGGGGCAAGCGTTGGGGGGGCGGCAGGGGTCAGCGGCATGTTGATCTTTATGTCGATTTATCTGGTGACAGTGGTCGGGGTTTTTGCGGCCATTTTACAAATGCGCACCAGAGACGGGGCGCTTGAGGGCATTGCCGACCTTGCTGGCTTGTCCAAGTCCAACCTTCCGCTCAGCCTGGTTATTACGATGTTGATGTTTTCCCTGGCCGGGATTCCGTTCTTCTTGGGTTTCTTTGGTAAATGGTTTGCGCTTGCCCCTGCCGTTGACGCCGGACTTATTTGGCTTGTGGTAATAGCATTATTATCTTCGGTTGTCGGCGCGTTTTATTATTTACGTATTGTCAAAACCATTTGGTTTGATGATCAGGCTCACACATTTGTCAAAGCACCAAGCTCGTTAACATATATCAGTTCCGCGTCAGCGCTATTGTTGTTTCCAATCCTGCTCTTGCCATTTGCGACGGCTCCGGCGCGGGCGCTTATTGAAGCTGCGTCGGCCAGTCTGTTTTAGTGTGTCTGGTTTAATGCGCCTGATCGCATTTGACGAAATTGATTCCACCAATTCCGAGGCTAAAAGATTAGCCGCCAAAGGTGATTTTGGCCCCCTTTGGATTACGGCAAAAACCCAGACTAGTGGCGTTGGTCGGCGTGGCCGTGAGTGGGTCTCCGAACCTGGAAATTTGTTCGCTACGGGTCTGTATCCAGTGGCCGCCGATTTGTCATATGCGGCCCGCTTTAGCTTTGTTGCCGCCCTTGCGGTCTATGATTGCGTGACCCATTATATACCAGACGGCGTGACGAAAATTAAATGGCCCAATGATATATTGGTCAGCGGCCAAAAAGTGGCGGGCACATTGCTGGAAAGCGGTACGGATAAAGACCAGATTTGGCTGGCTGTCGGTATTGGTATCAATCTGGTGAATTGTCCAGAATATAGCCATAGGCCTGCGGGTGCGCTGGCACATCTCGGCGCTGACAAGAACAAGGATTTCAGCCTAGCCTTGGACAAGTTGATCGAGCGGTTTGAACATTGGCGTATGGTTTATGACAAGGACGGGTTTGCGCCCATTCGCACCGCATGGATAAAGCGGGCCAAGGGTATGGGCGGGCCAGTGACGGCCCGGCTCGCCAATAAAACGGTCAAAGGCAAGGCAGTCGGTCTAGACGAAGACGGGGCGCTTGAGWTAGAAACTGCGACGGGAGAGCGGGTGAAAATTCATGCGGGCGATGTTTTCTTTTCTTAAAAACACTGTCTTAACGCAAGAATAGCCTTTAGGGTACGGTCAAGGAGTTTTTATGTTACTGGCGATTGATACGGGTAATACCAATACTTTGTTTGCCATTCACGATGGCCAGCAAGGTGACCAACAAGGTGACCAACAAGGTGATATGGGCCAAAGCACTGGGCGGTGGGCGGTAGAGTGGCGCATCGAAACCAATGACGCGCGCACGGCGGACGAATATGCGGTTTGGCTGTATCACCTTATGATGATGCAAGGGCTTAAATTCTCCGACATCAATGGCTGTATTATTTCCACCGTGGTGCCGCAAGCCTTGTTTCATATGCGCAATCTGGCAAGGCGGCATTTGGATGTCGAGCCGATGATCGTCGGWGAGCCGGGYGTGGAAYTSGGRGCMARGGTKACWYTGGCYAACCCYRMKGAAGTYGGTGCWGAYAGGTTGGTCAATGCGGTTGGWGCSCACGCRAAATATGACGGCCCGTTGATTTTGGTCGATTCGGGGACAGCGACCACTTTTGATATTATCTGCGGCAACGGTGATTTTGAGGGTGGTATTATTGCGCCGGGCATAAATTTGTCCTTGCGGGCTTTGCATGATGCGGCAGCGAAATTGCCACGTATTGCTATCAAAAAACCGGAAAAAATCGTTGGCCGAAATACGGTTGAAGCCATGCAATCAGGGATTTTTTGGGGCTATATTGCCCTTATTGATGGGCTTATTGACAAGATAAAGTCCGAAGATAAACGCGCATTTACCGTGATTGGCACTGGCGGTGTGGCGTCGTTGTTTGCAGGCGCGTCCGCCCGCATTGACCATTATGATGCCCATTTAACCATTGATGGTTTGCTGGAAATTTGGCGGCTGAACATGAAAGAAGACATATGACCAATTCCAATCCCCCTCGCGGGGAAAACCCGGCTGAGCTGGTGTTCCTGCCCCTTGGCGGCTGTGGGGAAATCGGCATGAATTTAAATCTATACGGGTTTGGGCCAGCCCACAAACGCAAATGGATTATCGTCGATATTGGCGTGACATTTGGCAATGCAGAAACGCCGGGCATTGACATCATCATGCCGGACATTGAATTTTTGTACCAGATCCGCAAAAACATTTTGGGCATTATCCTGACCCATGCCCATGAAGACCATATGGGGGCGCTGGCCCGGTTGTGGACGCGCATTCGTGTGCCGGTTTATGCGACGCCTTTTACTATGTTCCTGACTGAGGGCCGCCTAGCCGAAGTGGGGTTGCTCGGCGAGGTGCCGCTCAACGAAATCCCGCTAAGGGGTCGGTTTACTTTGGGGCCGTTTGATATTGAACTGATTACCCTGACCCATTCCATCCCCGAGCCCAATGCGCTGGTCATCCGTACCCCCGCCGGGCTCATCTTACATACTGGCGACTGGAAGATCGACCCCGAGCCGGGCATCGGTGATAGCGTCGACGAGGCGGCGCTACGGGCCGTGGGCGACGAGGGCGTGCTGGCAATGGTCTGTGACAGCACCAATGTGTTTTCGCCCGGTGTATCGGGTTCCGAGGCCGGGGTGCGCACCGAGCTTGAAAAGTTGATCGGTGAATATAAAGGCCGAACCGTCGCCGTGGCCAGCTTTGCGTCCAATGTGGCGCGTCTGGAAAGCGTCATGGCCGCCGCCGCAGCCAATGACCGCTCGGTGTGTTTAATCGGGCGTTCCATGCTTCGCATGGTCGAGGCGGCGAATGCGGTGGGGCTTTTGAAACATGTGAAAAATATTGTTAGCGAAGATGAGGCCGAGAGCCTGCCCGGCGAACATGTGCTTTATTTATGTACCGGGTCCCAGGGCGAACCTCGTGCCGCGCTGACCCGGATTGCCCGTGGGGCTCACCGCACCGTAAAGCTTGGCAAGGGTGATGTGGTGATTTTTTCTTCCAAAATCATACCGGGCAATGAGAAAGGTATATTCGCTTTGCAAAATGCTTTGGTCGATCAAGGCATTGAAATTGTGACAGAAAAAGCCCGCCCCATTCATGTCTCCGGCCATCCGTGCCGCGACGAACTGAAAGAGATGTATGCATGGGCCAGACCCCATATTGCCATCCCGGTGCACGGCGAGCGGCGGCATCTTTTGGAACATGAAAAACTGGCTAAAACCTTGCAAGTAAAGCACACATTGGCGCCCCATAACGGCGAGCTGATACGGCTGAGCAAAGCAGGTGCGCAAATTATTGATATTGTGCCCAATGGGCGCTTGCACGAAGACTGCGGCGAGATTATCAGCGCCGATGATTATTCTTTGCGCGAGCGCAAAAAAATGGCCTATGCTGGGCATATATCCATTGCTTTGGTGGTGGACGGTCGTGGCAGGTTGATCGGTGGCCCCGATCCGCGTATTAACGGGTTTCCCGAAGGCGAGGGCGGTAAATTGCTGGATAAATTGCTTGATGATGTGTCTGATTGCGCCGAGGCGGCGTTTAACGCAATGCGCAAAATCGACCGCACCGACGAAGACGAGATAGAAGCCAAAATCACCGCCCGGGTACGCAAATTTATCCGAAATAAAACTGGCAAACGCGCTCTCATCGAAACCATAGCTATCAAGGTATAGACATGAGCATCATAGGCCCGCTTAACCATATCGGCATTGCCGTACCGTCTATCAAAGAAGCAGTCAAACCTTACCGCAAAATTTTCGGTATCAAGGATATTACCCGCCCGCGCACATTGGCCGCGCAAGGTGTTCGCTATAGTTTCGTCAATCTACCAACTGGACAAATCGAATTGATCGAGCCTTACGGCCAAAATTCCCCCATAGAGAATTTCCTCAAAAAACACCCCAAGGGGGCTCAACATCATGTCTGTTTCGAGGTCGAGGACATTTTTGAGGCCAAAGCCCATATGGAAAAAAAAGGCGCAACCGTCCTAAATGAACCCCGCATAGGTGCTCACGGTACGCCCGTGATTTTCATCCACCCCAAAAATTTTACCGGCACGCTCATCGAATTGATGGAAACGCCAAGAAGAGTTATGTAAATGATATGTTGTGGGCTATTAAGGAGGAATGAAAATGAAGCATGAAACAGCTAACACATTTATTGCTCTAGCTGCGTTAGTTCTTGCTGTGTTTTCAACAGTAAAACAATTAATTCCTGCTGGAGATAGCATCACTTTGACTACAGAAGCTAAGGTAAACTTATCAAAACCAATATCAATAATATCTGAGCGAATTCAGCTATCTGCAGACGGTTATTCAAATGCATTAATTGGGCCGATATTTTGGAAAATTAGAGTTTACAATAATACTGATCGTTCAGTTTCAATAGTTGATAGTGAAGTTTTTCTTATTGCTGGCGGTGGAGGAAAAATGTTTTATTCTGAAATTGATGGAGAGTTAATTCCTGCTGATTTAAAAATACCTTTAATACTATTTCCGGACAATATTGCGCCACATGAGGGGCGGGCTTATATAATCAAACTGAACATTCCAATAAGACCAGATTCCGACAATGAGACTTCGTGCTTGAAAAATGTCTACAGTCTCAAAGCTCTCGAGCATTGCTTTATGCGAAAAGGGCGAGATCTATTCGGTAATGAAGTGGAAGCCGTCTTCGATCCAGTCGACGATTCTTTATTTTATGCGGAGTGGCCTTCAATTATGAAAGAACCAGTGTTCTCATTAATGCTAAAAACTGCGGATGGCTCAGAATTTTTCACGGAGATATCTTATTTTCCAAGTTTTTCAAAGCAAAAATGAGGACTTTTACTTTGAAATTCAATGCTGAAACATAGGACAAGTCCTGTATTTGCTCTAATATATCTTAACATAAGGAATCAAACATGCCCATTGTTACCGCTATCGCTATTTATTTTGTAATTTGGTGGTTGAGTTTATTTATGGTTTTGCCCTGGGGTATACGGGGGCAGCATGAGGGGGAGGATGTGGTCAAGGGTACCGACCAGGGTGCGCCCATTGCGCCGCGCATGAAACGCAAAATTATTCAAAACACTGTATTGGCGGCTATTATCTGGGTGGTAATTTTTGTTATTATCCAGTTCGAGCTTGTCTCATTGGATAACATCCCGTTTCTACCTGATTTTGTACCAGATGAGATATAGACGTGAAATATAGAGATAAAATTTAAACTCTCGTAATCATTGTATTGCAGGCTTGCCGCTACCCTTTCAATTCCCTATGCAGGGGAAAACAGAGATACATTATGCGCCTATCACGATATTTTTTACCACTGCTTAAAGAAACCCCCGCCAGTGCCGAGATTGCGTCGCACCGCTATATGTTGCGGGCCGGCATGATCAAGCAACATTCGGCCGGAATATATTCCTGGTTGCCGCTTGGTTTCAAGGTCATGAAAAAGATCGAACAAATTGTCCGCGAAGAGCAAAACCGGGCCGGGGCGGTGGAAATGTTGATGCCGACCATTCAGCCGGCTGAGCTGTGGCGCGAATCAAATCGTTATGATGATTACGGCAAGGAAATGCTACGGATTACTGACCGCAGCGGTCGTGAGCTGCTTTACGGCCCGACCAATGAGGAAATGCTCACCGACGTGTTTCGGACTTTTGTGCGTTCCTACAAGGAATTGCCGCAGCTTCTGTATCATATCCAGTGGAAATTTCGCGACGAGGTCAGACCCCGTTTCGGCGTCATGCGCGGGCGCGAATTTTTGATGAAAGATGCTTATTCCTTCGATATTGATATGGACGCGGCGGTGGTGTCCTACAATAAAATGTTCATTGCCTATCTCAATACCTTTGCCCGTATGGGCCTCAAGGCCGTACCGATGCGGGCTGATACCGGGCCAATAGGCGGCGATCTCTCCCACGAGTTTTTGATACTTGCGGATACCGGCGAGAGCGAAGTTTTCTGCCACGCCGATCTGGTCGATATGCCTGCGCCGGGTCTGGATGTGGACTTTGCCAATGGGGAGCCAAGTGATTTACAAAAACTGGTGGACGCCTGCACGGCGCTCTATGCGCGTACCGACGACATGCATGATGCAAAAGCTTTTGAAGCTGAAGTACCCAAGGACAAACGCGTCTCGGCACGCGGTATTGAAGTCGGGCATATTTTCTGTTTTGGGGACAAATATTCCAAAGCCATGGGCGCCAAAGTCATGGGGCCGGACGGGCGTGAGCATTTCGCCCAGATGGGCTCTTACGGGGTCGGGGTATCACGTCTGGTCGGCGGCATAATTGAGGCCAGCCATGATGATGCTGGCATTATCTGGCCTAAATCCGTAGCTCCGTTCGGGGCCGGTATACTCAATCTGCGGGTTGGCGACGAAGCTTGTGACAAAGCGAGTGAGGATTTATACGCCAAATTATCTGCCGCCGGGATTGACCCGCTCTATGACGATAAACCTGACCGGGGCGGGGTCAAGTTTTCGCGCATGGACCTCATCGGTCTGCCCTACCAAATCATTGTCGGCCCGCGCGGCCTTAAAGACGGTATTGTCGAGATCAAAGACCGAAAAACCGGGGAGCGGCAAAATTTAAGCCCGGATGCGGCGGTCAATTTCATCACCACACAATTTGCGGATTTATCCACATGAAGCGGGCGGGTGCAGATATATCAGATGCAAAGAATGGCGCACCCGCGTTCGGAAAGTTTGAGCGCAAAATCGCCGGGCGATATTTGGGAGCCCGCAAGAGCGAAGGCGGTGTTGGACTGATTTCCGTGCTGTCATTCTTGTGCATATTTCTGGCCATATTTGCTATGATCACCATTATGTCAATCATGAACGGATTTCGCGCTAAAATGATCGAGCTAACCATCGGGCTGGACGGACATATGTATGTGGGCTCGGCCAGTGCCAATCCAACCCAGCTACAAGTGATTGGCTTGCGTGATCGAATTGCGGTTCTTGACGGGGTGGAAAACGCATTTATCTTCACCCAGACCCAGACATTTGTGCAAGCGCAAAGCCGTACCGGGCCAGCTTTGGTGACGGGTATTTCGGCGGAGGATTTGTTGGATATTGACCTTATTCGCGATAACATCGTTGCGGGCAGCTTGGACGGGTTTGGCACGGGCCATAACGGCGGCGATAAAATCGTTATCGGGGCATATCTGGCTAATAATCTCGGCTTGACCGCTGGTGACAGATTGACCATTTATTCGCCGGTTTTACGGGCAACTCCATTTGGCTCCCGGCCCGTGTTTAARTCCTATGAGGTGGCCGCGGTTTTTGCCAGCGGTCTGATCAGTGCTGACAGTTTGAACATTTATATGCCGGTCATTCAGGCGAGCCTGTTTTTCAATCAAGGACGCAGTCCGACGGATATTCAACTTCGCCTTGATGATGCTGACATGATCCATAAAATGAAAGCACCAATCCGGGGTGCGGCAGGCGAGCCTGTGTTTATAGAGACCTGGGAAAACAAAAACCAAAGCACGGCCACCGCCCTTAAAACCGAGCAAGTCGCCATGCGGTTTATCTTCATGATTGTCGTGTTGATCGCGGTATTTCCCATATTGTCGGCTATGATTATGTTGGTGAAAAATAAGTCCAAAGACATCGCCATCCTCAAAACCATTGGCGCGACCAGTGGCTCTATTTTGCGGATATTCCTGATGTCCGGTGCCACAATTGGCATATTGGGGACGTTAGCGGGGGTGTTTGTAGGCCTGTTACTCTGTTTGAATATTGCGGCTGTGCAAGGTGGGCTGGAAAGCGTGGTTTCCCTGGTAAGCGGTAAACCGTTTAGTATTTTCCCGCCGGAGGTTTACGGCATAGATCATCTGCCGGCCAAGGTGGTGGCTTCCGAAGTTTTCTGGGTGGCGTTTTGGGGTTTTCTGGTCTCCGCACTTGCGACGTTCTTCCCGGCACTAACCGCGTCCAAAACCGATCCGGTGGAGGCGCTGCGTTATGAGTAAAACACCGATACTTTCCATTAGAAACCTACACCGCTCGTTTAAATCCGGCGACAGTGTTTTAAACGTGCTGGCTGGAGCAGATTTGGATATTTATCCCGGCGAAATGGTTGGTCTTGTTGGCCCGTCCGGTTCGGGGAAATCAACGCTTCTGCATGCGGCAGGCCTGCTGGAAAAACCCAATGCGGGCGAGGTCTATATAAACGGCAAGGAATGTTTGTCTTTGTCAGACAACAAACGCACGGCAATCCGCCGCAACCAAATCGGGGTTGTCTACCAATTTCATCATCTATTGCGCGAATTTACCGCCCTCGACAATGTGGCCCTGCCGCAAATGATTGCCGGCAAATCACAAAGTGCGGCCCGTAAAGAAGCCGAGCGTCTGCTCGGGGTTATGGGGCTGGCCGAGCGCATGCATCACCAGCCGTCGCAAATGTCGGGCGGGGAGCAGCAACGGGTTGCTATAGCCCGGGCTATCGCCAACAAACCGAAAATTCTGCTGGCCGACGAACCCACCGGAAACCTCGACCCCAACACGTCGGGCAATGTCTTCCAAAGCCTGTTCGACATGACCAGACTAGAGGGCGTCTCCGCCCTGGTCGCCACCCACAACATGAACCTGGTCCCCTATATGGACAGAGTTCTGACGGTCAAAGATGGTGTGGTGGTGACCTATAAGGTGAAGTGATCGGGGACGCACAAAAACGAAAAAACCATTTGACTGTCCGGCTATTCTTGGCAATGCTATATTAGAGTATGCTGATATACAGTGTGCATGCATAAGGGGACGCGCAGATGGGCTTTAATCCGTTTGAAACGGTGAAGGAGGAGATCAACTTATCGCCGCAGGTTGGTGATGAGGTCAAGTTTTCTACCTGTTATATGTGTGCCTGTCGTTGCGGCATCAAAGTGCATCTCAAGAACGGAAAAATCCGTTATATTGAGGGCAATCCCGATCATCCTGTCAATAAAGGCGTTTTGTGCGCCAAAGGCTCCAGCGGCATTATGCACCAAAATGCGCCGGCCAAATTGACCAAGCCATTGCTTAGGGTCGGGGAGCGAGGCTCCGGCGAGTTTCGGGAAATCGAGTGGGACGAGGCCATGGAGTTGGCCACAAGCTGGCTCGGCGAGACACGGGCCAAAGACCCCGGCAAGCTGGCATTTTTTACTGGTCGTGACCAGAGCCAAAGCCTGACCGGATGGTGGGCGTCCGCATATGGCACTCATAATTTTGCCGCCCACGGTGGGTTTTGCTCGGTCAATATGGCGGCGGGCGGGCTTTATACGATCGGCGGTGCGTTTTGGGAATTTGGCGATCCGGATTTTGACCGCACGAAATACTTTATGATGCTGGGCGTGGCTGATGACCACGACAGCAACCCGATTAAAATCGGGCTAGGTAAAATGAAGACAAGGGGCGATTGCAAATTTATTGCCGTTAATCCGTCGCGCAATGGCTACGGCGCCATTGCCGATGAATGGGTCGGGATTAGGCCCGGCACGGACGGTTTGTTTATCTTCGCCATTATCCACGAATTATTGCGGGCCGAGAAAATAGATTTTGCCTCCCTGGCACGTTATTCCAATTCGCCGTGGCTGGTTATTCAAAACCCCGGCGGGGACGATGACGGTTTGTTTGTGTGCGATAAAAAAGGCAATCCGCTGGTTTGGGATGTGAAAAAGAAAAAAGCGGTCAGCGCCCATTCGAAGAATTTCACTCCGGCCTTTGCTGGTACGCGCAAAGTCGGACGCAAATCGGTGGTTCCCGCGTTCGAGCTGTTGGCGGCGCGCTATATGTCGGCGGAATATGCACCGGACGCGGTGGCGGAAACATGCGGGATTGCCGCCGACACCATTCGCCGTATTGCCGCTGAACTGGCCCATGCGGCTTTCGAAGAAGAAGTGGTGATAGATCAGCCGTGGACGGATGCCTGGGGCCGCAAGCACGACAAAATGATCGGACGCCCCGTGGCCATTCACGCCATGCGCGGCATTTCGGCCCACAGCAACGGCTTTCATACTTGCCGGGCTATTCATATTTTGCAAACTTTGCTTGGTTCTATCGACACACCGGGGGGCTGGCGCTATAAACCGCCTTTTCCCAAACCGATACCGCCGGGCGACAAGCCAACACCGCCGCATTTCAAACCCAACACAGCGCTCGGCGGCCCTGCGGCCGGGTTCCCGACCTCGCCGGAAGATTTAATCGTTGATGCTGCGGGCAAACCCCTTCGCATAGACAAAGCATTTAGCTGGGAATATCCGTTGGCCCTGCACGGCATGATGCATATGGTGTTGCGAAATGCCGCCACCAAAGACCCATATGACATCGACGTGCTGTTCATGTTCATGGCCAATATGGCGTGGAATTCCTCCATGAATATTGGCGAAACCCTCGGGTTTTTCACGGCCAAGAATGACGATGGCAGCTATAAAATCCCCAAAATCATTTATTCGGACGCTTTTTATTCCGAGACCGTGCCTTATTGTGATTTGATCTTGCCCGATACCACATATCTGGAGCGTTATGATTGTTTGTCGGTGCTGGACAGGCCGTTCTCTCAAGGTCACGGCATCGCCGACGGTATCCGCCAGCCGGTTGTTGAGCTTGACCGCGAYGTGCGGGCTTTTCAAACCGTACTGCTTGATTTGGGTGCAAAGCTTGGCTTGCCCGGCATGGTCAATGATGATGGTTCGCCTAAATATCCCGGCGGCTATCCAGATTATCTGGTCAACCATGAGCGCAAGCCGGGCATTGGCCCATTGGCGGGATGGCGCGGCAAGAACGGCGACAAGTTCGGACGCGGCGAGCCTAACCCGAACCAGTTAGAGAAATACATCGAGAACGGCTGCTTTTGGGAAGACAAAATGCCGATGTCCAAACAATTTTTCAAGCACGCCAATCAGGGTTATCTTGATTATGCCAAGCAAATGGGCTGGATCGGCGAGGCCAAACCAATAGTGTTCCAGCTTTATAATGAGGACTTGCAAAAATTCCGCTTGGCCGCCCAAGGCCACGGTGACCGCCAACCGCCCGAAAAAGACCGCGAGCGTATCGAGACCTATTTTGACCCGCTTCCCATATGGTACAAACCATTTGAAGAACGCGATATGGACTTGTCGGATGAGGGGGACGAATTTCCGCTCCATGCCTTGTCCCAGCGTCCCATGCATATGTACCACTCATGGGGGTCGCAAAACACCTGGCTGCGGCAAATCACCAATGTCAACAAATTGCACATCCATAAAGACATGGCGGCGAGCCTCGGCATTGTCGACGATGATTGGGTGTGGATTGAAGGCCGGCATGGCCGGGTGAAAGGTCAGGTCAAATTGATCACGGGTGTCAATATAAACACCGTCTGGACATGGAATGCCGTCGGCAAACGCAAGGGGGCCTGGGGTCTGAAACATGACAGCCCCGAATTTAACAAAGGCTTTTTGCTCAATCATATTATCTCTGATGTGCTCATGCCCAACAAGCACGGCGTTGAGTTTTCCAACTCCGATCCGGTGACCGGCCAAGCGGCTTGGTATGATTTGCGCGTGAAAATCAGCAAATGCGCACCGGAAGAATACGGCACTACATATCCGCTTTATGATGCGGTCAAAGGACCAATATCGGATATGGATATATCGCGTTACGGCGCGGATTTGAAAGGGGATAAAACATGACCTCCTTGCCCAAAACCGCGCCCAAAAAGAAGCTCGGCCTGGTGATTGATCTGGATATTTGTGTGGGCTGTCATGCTTGCGCCGTAAATTGCAAGGAATGGAATACCAGCGGCAAATCCGCGCCCCTCACCGACCTAAATCCCCACGGCAAAGACCCGGACGGGGTCTGGTTCAACCGTATCCATACCTACGAAACCATGAGCGACGAGGGTGAAAGCCGCACCGTGCATTTCCCGCGCTCCTGCCTGCACTGTGATGACGCGCCCTGTGTGACCGTGTGTCCAACCGGGGCYAGCTACAAGCGCGATGAAGACGGAATTGTTCTGGTCAATGAGGATATTTGTATCGGCTGTAAATTGTGCTCCTGGGCCTGTCCTTACGGGGCGCGTGAATACGACGAGAGCGAAGGTGTGATGAAAAAATGCACCATGTGTGTGGATAAAATTTACAATGAGAATTTACCAGAAGAGAGCCGGGTGCCAGCCTGTGTGTCTACATGCCCAACGGGTGCGCGGCATTTTGGTGATTTAAACGATCCGGGTTCCGATGTTTCGAAATTGGTAGCGGCGAGGGAGGGGTATGCGCTGATGCCTGAACAAGACACAAAACCGGTAAACCGTTATTTGCCGCCGCGCCCCAAGAAATTACAAGCCATAGATCAAGCCCCCCGTGCTCTAATCCATGAAGACACCAGCACTGACGGTGCGCCGCTATTGGCCCGCTGGGTTGACAAGATTTTGTCGGTTTAGGGGGTGGTGTGGTGAGAAATAAAAAGCATATCCCTTCCTCTCCTTCCTCTCCTTCCTCCGTTTTTTACGGGTTTGAGCTAAAGCGGGGCAAATGCCCCGTGACGCGAATGAGTACCCCGAAGGGGGGATGGGGGGCAATCTTGCGTCTTGCGTCCGGCTGGAGTTGTTCCCCCCATCGAGCGCCAAGAGGCGCCCACTTCCCCCGTAAAAAACGGAGGAAGGAAGATCATCACAAATTTTCGTCAGGAAGTACCCATGCACCCTGCTAAATCCGTCATATATTTCACCGTCGCTACTGGCGCAGGTTATGGCCTGTTTTTCTGGCTGGCTTTATTGGCTTTTCTTGGGATTTTGCCTGCCGATAAAATCATGGGGTTCGTGATGTTGGCTGTCTCTTTTGGGCTGATCGTCACCGGGCTTATATCGTCCACCGGACATTTGGGCCGTCCTGAACGGGCCTGGCGGGCCTTGTCCCAATGGCGCTCAAGCTGGTTGTCCCGCGAAGGCGTTATGGCGATTTTGACCTTTATTCCTATGGGGATATTTGGGGTTTATTGGGTGTTTTTGGGGCAAAATACAGGACTGTCCGGGGTTATTGGTTTGATTGGTGCGGGCATGGCCATGATAACTGTGTTCACGACATCGATGATATACGCCAGCCTGAAAGCCATTCCCGCCTGGCATAATATCTGGACGAAAGTTGGTTATTTGGTTTTGTCCTTGATGAGCGGCGTCGTGCTGGCCATGGCTATTGTCAGTTTTTACGGTCTCATTGAGGCGGCACTTTATTTATGGCTACCCTTAGGCGTTTTGCTCGTTCTCGGATTAGGTGTCAAAACTTTGTACTGGCGGCACATTCATTCAGAAAAAATTGTCAGCACCGCCGAAAGTGCAACAGGACTTGGCAGGTTTGGCAAGGTCACACAGGCCGCTAGTCCTCATAGTGCAGACAATTATTTGCTCAAGGAAATGGGCTTTAAAATCGCCCGTAAACATGCCGCAAAACTACGGTGGATTGCGATTATATTGGGGTTTGTTTTGCCGTTTTTTCTTATCGGGCTTGTAGCACACTATATGGATATCCGTGAATTGGGCACAAAAACAATCGTCGGAATTGCCGCTCTCTCTTGCTTGCTCGGTCTGGTGTTTGAACGCTGGCTGTTTTTTGCCGAGGCCAAACATGTAGTAACTCTGTACTACGGCGAAACAAAGGTATAGAAACTTTCTATGTTTAAAAAACTCTCAAAGAAAAAAGTCATGGATGCGCTGGAAACGGTGATCCATCCCAAAACCGGCACCAGTGTTGTCACCGCCGGAGCCATAAGCGATGTTTCCGTTAAGGACGGCGAGGTGTTTGTCACCTTGCAAATTGACCAGGGCACTGCCGGCATTATGGAGGGCGTGCGCAAGAAATGCGATGAGGCGGTTGGCAAATTGTCCGGGGTTAAATCCGTGCGTACCGTTATGACGGCCCATTCTTCCGCTGCCAACGGTGCGGCTGCGCCAAAAACCAGCACACAAAATCAGGCACCAAAAAAAACGGGTTTCGGCCACGGCAAGCGTCCACCGCCTACGCCTGAACCCATTGAGGGTATCAAACGCATTATTGCGGTGGCGTCCGGCAAGGGCGGGGTCGGGAAATCCACCACCTCGATCAATCTGGCCGCCGCATTTTCGGCCCTGGGTTGGAAGGTCGGCGTGTTTGATTGTGATATTTACGGGCCTAGTGTGCAACGCATGTTGGGGGAGGGGGCCAAGCCGGAATTTACCGCCGAAGACATGATCCGCCCTGTCACCCGCCACGGTATGAAAGCCATGTCTATGGGGTATCTGGTGCCCGAAGGCCGCGCAACGGTCTGGCGCGGCCCTATGGTCATCGGTGCGGTGCAACAGCTCCTGAACGGTGTGGCCTGGACGGAGGACGGCGATTTGGATGTGTTGATCGTTGATTTACCGCCCGGCACAGGCGACGCGCAATTAACTCTGGTGCAAACGGTTCCCTTGACTGGCGTCATTATCGTCTCGACTCCCCAAGACATAGCGCTTATCGACGCCCGCAAGGCTTACGATATGTTCATCAAAACCGAAACGCCTATCCTGGGCATGATCGAAAATATGAGCACATTTATTTGTCCAAGTTGTGGTGAAAGCACCGACATATTCGGCCACGGCGGCGCCAAGGAAACGGCGGCAGAAAAAGACATCCCGTTCCTAGGCGAAATCCCCCTGCATCTGGATATCAGAACCCATGCAGACGACGGCACCCCGATTGTGATTGCCCAGCCAGACGGTGAACATGCGAAAAGGTATATGGATATCGCCCGAGAATTAAAAAAGGGTTTGATGGGGTGAAGGTCAGGTAAGGTGTAGGGTTTGTGAAATTTTCTCTTAAGCGGACTTTATGCAATTGGTTCTATTTGACAAACTTTGGTTATTTCGCCATTAAATCGGATATGAGAAATCTACTTAACATTACCGCTGGAATACTATTGTGTTCATTTTTCTTAGTGGGGATTTTAAGCAATTACTCACAAGCTCAAGAAATCACCAATGAACCAGTAAATATTCCTTTGAGGGCTCTACCCAGCAGTAAAGCGGAAATAACCTATACTCACGAAAAGCTGAAAAATGGCCGAGGTAATAAAGCGAAAATTACAGCGTCGTTTGAGATTAGAAATACAGGCGAAGATGGTTTTGTAGCTTCGTGGACAACTAAATCAGTTCAGCTTGGGGATTTGTTGATTGATGAAACCAGTCCACAGGCTGGTAGCATGTTCATAGGTGTGCCTATTTACTTTTTAGCAGGTACAGATGGTGGGCCAATTAAACTGCAAGACAAAGAAAAATTGATCGCGCAATTGCCCAATAGCGCCGCATTCGTCAAAGCTGATACACAAATAGTTGACCAAGTCATAAGTTTTTTTGAGAGTATGGATGAAGAAACTTTGGCTCAAGTGTTATTTAAAGTGCCTTCATTTATGTCAATTTGCCAAGAGACTAATTTTATTGTTGATGAAGCCAATAATTTTTTAGTAGAATCTCCAAGCCCTTTCGGTGAAGGGGTGTTAGTAGCAAATGTGTCATATAAACTCACCTCATTAGATATAGAAAATAATATAGCTAAGCTGGAATACCGATCCCAATTTGATGCAGAGAGCGTTAAACAACTGGCAATACAATCACTGGAAAAATTAGCTCCTGACATGCCGCCATCCCAAAAAGATATTGATGAACTTGTAATTGACCGTTTAGACAGTGCTGATTGCATGGTGGACATGTCGACAGGTTGGGTTACCAAGATGACATATTCAATACTGGTAAAAAGCTCAGATATAGTTCAGAAAGAAACTTACGAGATTTTTGTTAATTGGGAAGAATAAACTTTCACAAACGGCTTTTCTAACGTCCGCCCCGGCCTCTAAGCGGTAAGCGTGTTAAACCGTTAATCCGCTTCCCGGCCCGGCATTTGTCCCAAGACCTCAATCACGCTCTGAATCAGCGGGATTTCGTGTTGCATGGCGCGGTAGCCGCGTTCAATTAGCTCGTCGGCGCGGGAAAATTCTGTCATGCCTATGTGGCCGATGCGCGGGGCGACGAACACGTCCGGCGGGTCACCAGCCAGCCTTGAGCGGGCAATCCTGTCCATGACAATATTAAGCGTCCCCATCATCACTGAACCCAGTTTCAATTTACCGTCTGATTTAGTGCCCCCGAGCAAGCTTTTGAGCAGCAGTCGGTCGGGGCGGAGTTTGTTGATCGATTGTCCGGCCAGCTCAAACGGATCCATGCCGTCTTGTTCATCGTCGTCGAAATGCATATCATGTGAGGAGCCTATGGGGCCAAATGCGTCACCGTTGAGGCTAACCGCTATCACAATATGTGCGCCGAGCGCGCGGCACGTGGACACGGGCACCGGATTAACCAGCGCACCGTCGATCATATAACGACCATCCAGCAAAACCGGTTCAAACGCGCCGGGCAAGGCGTAGGAGGCGCGCAAGGCCGGAACGAGAGGCCCGTTTTGTAGCCAGACTTCGTACCCCGTGCGCAAGTCGCAAGCGACGGCGGCAAATTTTCTATCCATGTCTTCGATTTTGACGTCACCGAGATAATGGTTGAGCACTTTGGCCAGACGTTCGCCGCGTATCAATCCGGCCCCGCCCCAACGAATATCCATATAGGACAGCAGGCGGCGCTTGTTCAGGGAGCGGGCCCATTCTTCTATGGTGTCCAATTTCCCGGCCAAATAGGCAGCGCCGACAAGCGCACCAATGGAGGTGCCGCTCACAATGTCTGGCCGGATGCCCGCTTCGATCAGCGCTCTGATCGCACCAATATGGGCCCAGCCCCGCGCTACGCCGCCGCCCAGCGCCAGCCCGATGGGGGGGTGTTTACGCTCAGTTGCGTCATATTCGTCGTGAACCCCGGATTTGGTACCTAATCTCATTTTAGTATAACTTTCATGGGGGTATTGTAGGGCAAGTGGGGGCAGTGACAATACTAAAACTGCGGCATTTTGTATTGGGCCTCGTTATGAACGCCAGCCAACACAAAATTCAGACTAGCTACAAGCTGAGTATTGTATATATTGCGGAAGAATATAAAATGAGGACAGATTATGAGAAAATCTATCAAAAAGCTTATACTGGTTAGTATGGGCGGCTTAGCCTTGTCATTGGCATCTTGCGCCAGCATATCCGAATCTGAATGCCAGGCCGGGAATTGGGCCGATATTGGCTATAAGGACGGGGTGAAGGGAAAATCGCGGGCCAAAATTGCCGATTATGTACAGACATGCGGGGAATACGGGGCCGAAGTTGATCGCCAGACATATTTGCAAAGCTACGAGACCGGGCTGACATATTATTGCACTTACGATAACGGGTTTGAACGCGGCCAAAATGGTAGCAGTTATAACACGGTGTGCGGCGGGCCGTTAGCTACGGATTTTCGCGCCGGATATGATGCCGGTTACGACGAATATGAATTGCGCAGTACTTATGCAAGATACGAGACGGATATCGTCAATACGCAAGACGAATTACAAGACGTCAAATACCGTCTGGATAACCCGGATATAGAGCCAGACGAGAAAAAGAGACTGCACAAGAAAAAGAAGCGTTTGATCGACGAGTTGGAAGATTTACGCTGGAATTTGCGGGCTTTTAAACGCAAATATGATCTGCATTGGGATTGAGGTTGGGTTCTGGTACTCGAGTGCGATGCAAACAGTCTCCGGAAAATCCGGGGCGGTACAGGCCGGTACAGGGCGGTTCAGGGCGATTTAGGGCGGTTCATGAATTATTAGTAAAGGCTGTTGTAGTGATGCCCGATCAACTTAATTTTTTAACTTAACCTTATATAGGGGCGCTATCATGACATCCAAGCATTCAATTTTCACACTTGCTTTTTATTCAGCACTGTTGCTTTCAACCGCTGGCACAGCATCAGCCGGAGAAATAGGTGTTGGTGTTACCGCCGGAACAGACGGGGTTGGCGCACATGTGAAAACGGCCTTATCCTCTCATATAACCGTTTCAGGTGGGTATAGTTATCTAAAGTTTGGCAGAGACGAAGCTTACGACGGCATTGATTACGCCGGGGATTTGAAATTATCCAACTTTAGTGGTTTTGTGAATTTGCACCCATTTGGCAATGGCTTTAATATATCTGGCGGTGCTTATGTCGGCAGTAAATACCTGGATTTGCTTGCGACACCTACGCAGAGTGTAAATGTCGGTGATGTTCTATTTACACCAGCACAAATTGGCACGCTGGTTGGCCGGGCAAATCTTAAAGATTTCGCGCCCTATGCGGGTATTGGCTATGATTCGTTCGCTAATGCACAGGGCAATTGGAGCTTTAACGCAAAGCTTGGCGTTATGTTTACGGGTTCCCCTGAAGTAGATATGAATTCTGTAGGTGGGACGCTCAGTAACAACCCAGCTTTTAATACAGAATTAGCAAAAGAAATCACATCACTAGAGCAAGATATCGAAGATTATAAATATTACCCGACTGTGTCTTTAGGGATCACCCGTAAATTTTAATCGTTTGATCGACGAACTCGACGATTTACGCTGGGGTTTACGGAACTTTAAGCCCAAATATGGCCTACGTTGGGATTGCTGTTTGGTTCTGGCGTTGTCAACGTAATCCTGAACCCCCCCCATACACCGCTCATACCCGACCCCGATCGGGTATCCAGCGAATAAAGAGTGTTCAAAGCGCACACATATTCGGTTAAGAGACTGGATACCCAGTCAAGCTAGGTATGCACARGAGGCAGGCTACGCACAGCGGGGTGGTGGGGTATAGATTTTAACTTCAATCAATCCAAACCGGTTTGGCTCCCAGGGATTTTAGAAATGCGCCGCTGCCGATCGGGCGTCCGACGGTTTCACTGCGCCGCAACGCCTCGAAATTTTGACAAATCACAATAGTTTTGGTTTATCAATGTTTATGACGGAGGTCAGTTTCATCCATCGCCACCAAACCAGATTGTCTCTGCCAGAGATATCCCATGCATTTGTTAGGGCGAGACAACTGTGTTTTGATGTATTTATTGGGTGATTCCCTGATTTACTCAAAACACCTGCGCTAATTTGCCTCGAAACCCCGATTTTGGTTGAATTTCTTAACGATTTGTGCCTATAAAGCCGTCCGCTTCGACACAGGGATTCTTTTGAGTGCCGTGCTAGGGTGGAAAAGCCACATTTATTGGGGTTTTAAGGTCGGTATTTACGCCGTCAGCATTTATTTGAAGAAAAGTGTACTTTTTTGCAAAAGGTGTTTGACAGTCCAAAATGCTTTCCCTATAGAGCGCATCTCGAACAAAGCGAGCCAACTTAATGGGTCGCAAATTTGGGCGAGGCGGAGGCTCTTTAGAGAGCCTTTTYTTGAGAGCTAAAGTATTTTAGCTTTTTGTCCTTTCGGGGGCGTGTTGTTTGAAATTGTGAATATGGAAAGAGAGACGCAGGCGGCTTTTGGCTGTGAGCTTATACTTGATATAGGCAAACCGCTTACATTTATCCTGATTTATTGGGTCGTAGATGTGAGCAAAGTTACTGACTGTTTTGACGTTTCTTTTTATTTATAACGAAATCGCTTGGGTGATTTCGGGTGTGTTCTTTCGGGAATGTATCTGGATGATCTTAAGGGATCTCGTCAATAATTTGAACGCAAGCGAAGCTTGAATATTTATATTCAAGTTACGCCAGAACAAAACAGTCAGGTGACAAACTCAATTTGAGAGTTTGATTCTGGCTCAGAACGAACGCTGGCGGCAGGCTTAACACATGCAAGTCGAACGATAAACTGGAGCTTGCTCCAGTGGACAGTGGCAGACGGGTGAGTAACGCGTAGCAACCTACCTAGTAGTACGGAATAGCCCTTGGAAACGAGGTGTAATACCGTATACGCCCTTTTGGGGAAAGATTTATCGCTATTAGATGGGGCTGCGTTGGATTAGCTAGTTGGTGAGGTAAAAGCTCACCAAGGCGACGATCTATAGCGGGTCTGAGAGGATGATCCGCCACACTGGGACTGAGACACGGCCCAGACTCCTACGGGAGGCAGCAGTGGGGA
>NVVO01000030.1 GCA_002733385.1 Robiginitomaculum sp. | reverse complement strand
AAGGAATAGGCCAGTTCATCATAGCGTTCTTTAAACCGGGCCACACAATGCAGTAAAACGTCTTTGCGCTTATAAGCTGGCATTTTGGCCATAGGCTCCGCCGCTTTTACGGCCGCGGCAATACCTGCGTCAATAACATCTGGTCGTGCCAAGGCAACACGGGTAGCAATTTCGCCCGTGTACTTATCCGTAACCGGCAAATCTTCATTTGCGAACACGGCCTTGTTCGCCAGATAATAGGGGTAAGTTTTCTGGAGTTTCATAACAGTAATATCCTGGCCTAAAGTGCCGCACTGAGCTTTTGAATTTGCTCGTTGAGAATTTCGTCGTTTTCAGAATAATCCACCGGACACTCAATTAAATGAACCCCTTTGGTATTGAGACATTTCTCCAACAAAGATGGCAATTCCGCAGTTTTTTCAACTCGGTAACCATTGGCACCATAGCTCTGTGCATATTTAACAAAATCCGGGTTATTGTATTCCAGCCCCCAATCTTCAAAACCCATGCTGGCCTGTTTCCAGCGGATCATACCGTAAGAATTATCATTGAGGATAAGTACAACTATATTCATCTTCAAACGAACCGCCGTTTCCATTTCCTGGGAGTTCATCATAAACCCGCCGTCGCCGCAAATCGCCATAACTTTACGCTCAGGATGCACCAAATGGGCCGCCATTGCCGACGGCAACCCCGCCCCCATAGTTGCTAAAGCATTATCGAGCAATACGGTGTTGGATTGGTGAGCTTTATAATTACGTGCAAACCAGATTTTATAGATACCATTATCCAAACAAATAATGCCGTCGTCCGGCATGGCCTTGCGCACTTCGGCAACCAGATGTTGGGGATAGACGGGGTAGCGCACATCATCAATGCCTTGCGTTTCGTGGGCCGCACCGTGGGCGCGCACATCCATCATACGGGAAAAATCCCAATGGGCTTGCGTCGCGATTTCCTCTCGTATACGCCAAATAGCGTTGGCAATATCGCCAATCACTTCGATTTGCGGAAAATACACCGGGTCAACCTCGGCTGTATTAAAGGAAATATGGATAACTTCGGTGCCAGCAACCTCCATAAAAAATGGAGGTTTTTCAATCACATCGTGGCCAACATTAATGATAAGATCAGCCGCTTCAATGGCGCGGTGGACAAAATCGCCCGCGCTCAATGCGGCGCAGCCCATGAACAAAGGGTGGCGTTCATCCACAACACCTTTACCGAGTTGTGTTGTCACGAACGGGATACCGGTTCTGTCAATAAGCCGTGAGAGCATCTTGCCCGTTAGTTTGCGGTTGGCCCCTGCCCCGATAACCAATATGGGTGATTTGGCCGCTTCGATTTTATCAACTGCGGCTTTGATGGATTTATCTTCCGGGACGGGACGGCGCTGGGCTGATGCCGGAATCGGACGCTCGTCGGTTTGCTCCTCGGCAATATCTTCGGGGAATTCCAAATGTACTGCGCCGGGTTTTTCTTCCTCGGCGATACGAAAAGCTTCGCGAATACGCGACGGAATATTGCCACTGGCGACGATTTGGTGGGTGTATTTGGTAATCGGCCCCATCATATCGACCACATCAAGGATCTGGAAACGGCCTTGTTTTGATTTTTTCACTGGCTTTTGTCCTGTCACCATCAACATGGGCATGCCGCCCAGTTGGGCATAGGCTGCGGCGGTAACAAGATTTGTCGCCCCCGGCCCCAATGTCGCCATACAAACGCCCGTCTTGCCCGTAAACCGACCATAAGTCGCCGCCATAAACCCGGCCGCTTGTTCGTGCCGTGTGAGTATGAGTTTGATTTTAGAAGATCGGGACAGACTGTCCAGCATGTCCAGATTTTCTTCACCCGGAATGCCGAAAATATATTCGACCCCCTCCGCCTCCAATGCCTCAACGAATAAATCAGATGCTTTTGCCATTATATGCCTTTTATATATTTTTATTGTTAGCTTGTTACATATAACTGTAACTGCGTCCACACGAGATATACCATGCTGGTAATGTTGGCTTGTTCGGTCTATGACACCGTTATGATTATTTGGTTTTTCGGGTTTGTTTTGTTGTCAGTATTAGCCGCATTGGCTGTGATTGATTTCAAGACCATGATTTTGCCAAATATGTTGACTTTCCCTCTCATTTTCATCGGTTTGCTCTTTGCATATTGGCAAAATGCCTTGCTGGCGGGGGTCATTGGCACAGCCGTGGGATATGCAGGACTGGTCGCTCTTGAGCTAGCCTATAAACGGCTTCGGGGCATAGACGGGATTGGGCGCGGGGATGCCAAGTTACTGGCGGCTGGAGGTGCCTGGTGCGGTTGGTACGGGCTATCGTTTATTTTACTGATCGCTAGTTTTTCCGGCCTGATACACGCGTTGATTTTAAGCAAGTCAGGCGCAGACCCTAAAAATCAAAAACTGCCATTCGGCCCACATTTGGCCCTCGGTATATTTTTAACCTGGTTAGCATTATTTGTATTGCGTTAACGGCAAACATATACCCCTGAAACGGGGAGGATTTCCTGCCAACCGTCTGGTTTTTTCGTTGTGATCGTGCCTCCGGATAGACGCCGCCCGCCTTCAAGAGCATCCCCAAACACGGCCTTAACAAAAACGGCTTCATAATTGCCGCCATTATAGCTAAATTCAAATCTTGCATCCAGCTCCAGATTAGATGTGCTTTGTTCAGTTTCAATAATAGTTTCAGCACCTTGGTCAAATAACCTGGCCTGTGATTGTCCTTGTTTTTGAAAAAACACGAAGGTGCGCGGGACACTATCGCGMCAAAAAAACACACCGCATTCCCCGGTTTCCAATTCCTGCGCCGACAGGCCTTCTATCTGGGCAGGTACGGGCAGTTTTTCCTCTTGGGCGGGCGGTGTAACACTGGCGCATCCAACAATAAATAACAGAGGCAAAAGTAACAAAACCCGCATTACTGATCTCCCAAAACGAATGTCACCTGCGCCCGCACACTGGCGTCGTCATTGCGGTTAAGTTGAGCGCGAAGTAGCGATATATTATAGCCCTTGGTTAAATCATCCACCCATGCATAAAAGGCAGTGGTTTTGGTGTTTTCCAGCCACAATGTCAGTTCGCGGTCACCCCCCGGCTGGCGGCGCGAAATTGTCAGACCTTTGTCTTTGGCGATATTAGTAATCGTGGTTTGAAAATCAGCCGGGGCAAGCACGGTTATTTCCTGGTCTTGGGTGCTCATAGATTGCGCCCGCAAAACGGATTGCCCTTTTTGCATGATTTTCAAATCAAGTTCGGCCTGTTGCAATGCGCGCTCCTGCGCCTTGGGCCAATTGGCCAATGGTTTATAAGCAAATTGCCACAGGATAAAAATGCCCAACAAAGCTCCGGCCACAGCGACTAAAGCTTTTTCGCGGGCACTACTTTTTTTCCATAGAGCTATCATTGTCCCATTTTTCATTGTTCCTGCCTTCATTGTCCAAGCCTCAATACTGCGTCACCGCTTAACCCGTCGCTGCTTTGGCGCGTACCGCTTTCCGTGAATATCCCGCCATTCGTGGAAACGGCCAGTTTGAGTGCCTCCACATCATCAAAGCCGGAATAGCGAATAGACAAGCTCAGTTGCTGGCGCGCCGCATCATAACGTAGCGAAGACACCTCCACCCCCGAAACTTTCTGGGCGCTTGCTGCGAGCAAGGCTGAGAGTTTGATGAACACCTGTTGGTTTGCGGTCTTGGCATCCGATTGCGCTCGTATAACCGCCAAAGCCGGCTTTTTGGACACATCCTGACCGGGGAAAATTTCTGTGTAAATCCCCGCCATTTGTTCTTGAAYSGCCTGGGTTTTWCGCARWGCGCTYAYACCYTGGAAAATATTGGCACCCACAAACACGGCGACTATGCCAGCCGTCAAGATCATGCTGCGCTTAAATTTTCGGGTACCGTGCTTGCTCCGCTTGGCAAATATGCCTTGGCGTAAATTGATCGGCCTATGGCCCGCTTGCAAGGCGGTATTTATCTTTTGCAAAAACCGGGCGGTATCAATCTGCGGCGGAATACTTTGCTCCGCGTTCAATACGCTGCTGGCAAGGTTTGTGTCTATTGTAAAACCCAAACCACTCCCGGTTCTTTGCACAATCCGGTTTTCATAGGAAAAACTGTCCGCCACCGAAAAACTGTCATAATCGGCACAGAYAATATCTGCACTCAARCCGTACTCAGCCAGAGCGGCAATCGTATTCTCTATAACATGGTTGGACACAACCGCCAGCCTGTCGCTATTTGCGTCCAGAGCAATATGGCTGTTTTCCAGAGACGCCCCAAGCTCGTCTTCGATGCTAAATCCGGCGGCTTGTTGCATTTGTTTATTGTTTAATTTGCCGAGCGTGTGCGGTTTTATCACCACTTGTTGGCCTGGTAGAACGACAATAAGGCGGTTGAAATCCAGGGCTTTCAAATCCGTTTTTTGCGCGTCTGTTTCGGCGAGGCCAGCTTCCCCGCTAGGTGTTAAACCCCATTCCCACGGGGCGGTTGGTAGCGACCCAAATATCAAAATCAAATCCGCCATAACTAATAGGCCCCCCGGCGCGACAGCAGTCTAGCTCCCGCTTCACCGCTCAAACTAAAGCTTGCTTGCTGGCGACGGGTCTGCTCACCTCGCCGCACGATAATTTCCAAATTTACCAAATCGGTTTTTACATCGGTCATATCTTGTCCAGCACCTCTCAATTCCAAATCTGCGACAACTGGTAATGCCCAAACTGCCCCAACAGTTTCATAGCCTGCCAAAGGCCTTTGCGCAATCACTGCCTTGGCCACCTGGACTTCCTCATCGTCTTCACCTTCATCACGGTCAAACAATATTGCCAGCAAGGGCCATTGTTCCGGGTGCAGGGTATTTAGATTGATTTTGTTGGCTTTCATATCAGCCGAGGCACATAAAAACGGTTGCATCCGCACATATATATCTTCTGTGATGCCCTCAATGGCCCGCAGTTCGGTAATGTCCATCATCAGAGTATTGGCGGCGTGGTAGGGTGGATTTTTAGCGGTATAGGTCAGATCTTCGGCCCCACCTTGTTCGGGTATAATATCCCCGTCAACCCAGTCTTGAATACTGGCGGCAAAACTTTCGGCTTGCAGAGTATCAAATTGTAAAAACGTCAACAGATCAGCCAATAGACCTCGGGTAATTTTATTGGTTTTTGAGTTGGCGAGTTGGTTGACATTAAAACAATTACGGCCATCCGAAACAACTATGCCCAAATCACCGCTATCTACATCTTGCCCCTCGCCAAAGGGAAATACAATCGGCTGCTGGGCCAGTACAATTTGCGCAAAACCCGCCTGATTATCGGCCACATTACTGTTTGGGCTATTTAAGCTGTTGAGCCAATTTTCAGCAAAGGCCTCCCCACCGCGCATATACCAGTCAGCCTGCGCCGCATTTTGCACCCCGACGGCACGGTTTACCGAAAAGCGGATATCATCCATGATCGCCACGGCAAGCCCGGCCATGACCGTCATCAATAACAAGGTGGTCAAAAGCACAGCCCCGCGTTCATTTTTTCGGGATTTCATTGGTTTGCGAACAGTCATTGGTCCGCCCCCACCCGAAAGACCTGGCGCAGGTTTTTGCCGTCGCTAAACTCCAACTCCACCGAAGCCAGCTTGGGCAGATTTGGCACACCGCTCGGCGGGACACCCGTGAGCCAATTGTCCACCCAGTTTTCCCCGTCGTAAAACGACAATATGACACGCTCAACCTCGCCAATCAAAACCTGCTCCAACACGGGCGTGGCCGCAACTGGATTAAACCTGGCTCTGGCCTGGCGCACCAAGGTCTTGTTTTTCAATACATATTCAACCGCCTGCAAACCACTGCGGCGTTCGATGCCGCCGGGATTATCCCACCCGGTACGCGACAAAGATAAAACCCGTTCATCACCAAATGAACCACCAAAAAATATTGCGTGTTGTGGTTGGCCAAAAGCATCGGTTTTAGGCACGGCTATCGTGTTGGCAAAATCTGCTTTTAGCAAAATTCGCAACGTGGCGCGCTGGCGCAATTCATTGCTTTTTTCGGCCATAACGTCTTTGGAGCCAAGTACCGATGTCAAAACGGCCAGAGATGCGGCGGACAGGATTGAGAAAATAAATAAAGAAACCAGCACCTCGACTAAGGTAAAGCCTTGCATTTTATGACTATGCTTATTCATTGTTGGATCTCGCGCCGAACGGAAGGTTTGTTGGCAGCAAAGGCAAAGCGGGTCATTAAAACCTGCTCTGATGTTTTTTCCCGAACTGTGATGGTTATTTTAAAAAACCCGGCATTACCTGTATCTTGGGTCTGAATGCGCCAATTCCAGTCTCGCCCGGCCATTTCGCCGCTATCTTGCTGTGTACCTACTCTAAGCGGAGCGGAGCGGTTAAGTGCCAACAACAGTTGATTGTCAGCAACAATACCGGCCAATTGTTTTTGCTCCAGCACGCTCATAGCTCTTATATTTTCACTGCCCGCATGCATCAGACCCAATATGGCGGTGGAAAATATCAGCAAGGACGCCAATACTTCGATTAAGGTAAAGCCGGATTTTTTATTCACGGGCGGGCCTCACAGTTATTGTGCCGTCAACATTGCCTATAATCAGATAGCGCGAATTTGCGTTTTGCAGTTTTAGCTCAAACGGTGTCCCAAGTCCGGTGCTATCATAACGTATAGCTGGCACGCCGGATTTTTCTGCCGTTTCAAGGTTTATTTTAGTGGCATTCTGCCGAAGTTCCAAAAATGGTTTGCTGTCCAGCCCGAAGGAAAATATTGCAGCAGTCTCCCATATTTCGTTGTTATATCTAACGATTTCATAACCGTCTTCTTGCAAAATTATGCCAACGGATTGCTGTGCCACCAGACCGCTTTGCGCTGCCAAACTGATGCGGGTAGCCAGAAGTTCGCCTTGTTTATGCAGCGGGTCCTGGGTTTTGGGCATGTTCATGATTACGGCTGCGGCCATCATGCCGATGATAAACAGCACCGCCAAAACCTCGACCAGAGTGAAGCCGGATTGAGCCTCTCTAGTTTTGCCAGCTGGTGATGTCGGCATCATTACCCTCTCCGCCTTCCTCGCCGTCGGCCCCATATGACCAAATATCAAAGCGCCCATTTTCGCCGGGATAAGCATAGAGATATGGATTACCCCATGGGTCATCTGGCAGAGCTTGGATATAACCTTCCGGCCTTGCCCGTTCATCACTACTGGATTGCCCATTGAGCAATTCTTCCAGGTTTTCAGGAAAGCTATTGGTATCAAGATTGTAATATTCAAGAGCTTGGCTAAGGCGACTAATATCAATGCGGGCTTTCTCGCCCTTGGCTTTGCTCATCATCGGCAGGACATTGATGACAACGATTGTCGCCAACATGCCGATAATCACCATTGTGACCATGACTTCAACCAAGGTGAACCCGGCTTGCTTCTGTCTTTTCTTCACATCCATACCAAACTCCTAAAACGCTAATGTATTCAGCCGCAAGATCGGCAGAAATATGGCTGCAACGATTAACATCACCACGCCGCCCAGAAAAATAATAATGGCAGGCTCCAGCAAGTTTAGCACAATAGTCGTCGCACTATCAAACTCGCTTTCCAAATATTCTGCGGATATATTAAACATGCCGCCAAGATCTCCGCCCTGCTCACCGCTGGCCACCATATGGATCATCAAGGGGGGGAACACCGGATATCGCTTGAGGGCCGCCCCGACCGAACTACCACCGCGTACATCTTCAATCACCTGTTTTAACGCCTCAAACATCACCTGATTTTTCAATGTGTTTTTCGCCGTATCCATTGCCGYCAACACTGGTGTACCGCTGTCCAGCAATCCCGCCATTGTGCGCGAAAACCGGGCCGCATTCATATCGCGCGATAGACCGCCAATAAATGGTGTTTTCAGAACGGCAGTATCCACCATAATCCGGAAGCGGTGGATTTTTAACGACTGTTTAAGCGCCACACCTGCCAAAATGACGGCCAACAACAACCATAAGCCATAAGCCTGTAGCCAAGCGGAAAACCCAATCGTCATCTGTGTCAGGCGCGGTAATTCCTGATTAAAACTGTCAAACTGCTTCACCACTCTTGGCACCACCATGACCATTAAAATCGTAATCACCCCAAGGGCAACCACACTCAGCACCATTGGGTAAATCGTCGCTCCCAAAACTTTGCGGCGAATTTTTTGCGCTGATTCCAAATCCCCGGCTAACCTGGACAGCACAACCCCCAATTGTCCGGAGTTTTCGCCCGCAGCCACCATAGAACAATATAAAGGCGAATAGGTCTTATCGCGCGACATGGCCTCGGACAAGCGCCGCCCCTCCAGGATTTGCCGACGTACATCCAGCAATGAACGGCGCATGGGCGAAGTTTCAAATTGCAAAGCCGTAACTTTGAGTGCATCGGCCACAGGTGTACCAGAGCCAATAAGTATAGCCAATTGCCGTGTAGCCTGGGTCAGAATTTTGGTTTTGACCTTGCCAATTTTTTCTTGTGTTTGTTTTTCACTACGCGGTTCGGTAGCAGCCTTCATGTTTATGGGGGTCAAATCCCGGCTACGCAAATCACGCCGCGCCGCCCGCGCCGAGGTGGCCATGACCGTACCTTTGCTTTGTTTGCCGTTTTTGTCCACGGCCTTGTAGTCATAGGCCTGCATCACTCAGCCCCGGTTTTTCGGCAAACCCGCAACACGTCTTCGGCGCTGGTCATGCCGGCAGCGACATGCCTGGCCCCACTTTCAAGCAAGGTATCAGTGTTTTGAAACGCATAGGCGCTCATGTCCTGTTCACGGGCACCGTCATGGATCATGGCGCGAATATGGTCGTCCATAACCACCATTTCGTACAAGCCAATGCGTCCGGTATAACCAATTCCGTGACAAGCCTCACAGCCCTTATGTCGGTAAAATTCATGCTTTCCTACTAGACCTAAAAGCCGTAGCTCGGCTTCACCGGGTATATAGGACTGCTTGCATTCAACGCATAAACGCCGCACCAAACGCTGGGCGACAATTGCCGTCACGGTCGAAGCCAGCAAGAACCGCTCAACTCCCATATCGCGCAAACGGGTGATGGCGGCCACGGCAGAATTTGTATGCACGGTCGACAGCACCAAATGTCCGGTCAAACTAGCTTGCACAGCAATTTCGGCGGTCTCGGGGTCGCGGATTTCCCCGACCATAACCACGTCCGGATCTTGGCGCAAAATAGCCCGGAGCCCGGCGGCAAATGTCATACCGACCTTGTTGTTGACCTGGGTCTGGCCAATACCGTCCAGTGCATATTCTATGGGGTCTTCCACTGTCAAAATATTACGCGATGTCTCGTTGAGCATGGTCAGGCCGGCGTATAATGTCGTGGTTTTGCCTGAACCCGTCGGCCCGGTCACCAAAATAATCCCGTTAGGTATCGCCAGAGCATTGGTGAAATCTTCGGTCATTTCCGCCGTCATGCCCAGTTCGGTCACACCGAACAAGGCTTGTTCCTTGTTGAGCAAACGCAGCACGGCCCGTTCTCCGTATTTCGACGGCAATGTCGATACCCGCACATCTATGGCTTGCGCACCTAATGTAAGCGAAAACCGTCCGTCYTGYGGCACGCGTTTCTTGGCAATRTCCAGCCTRGCCATMACCTTGATRCGCGACACCAAMACYCCGGMCARATTAGCCGAAAGCGAYAAKATTTCCCGCARGSTTCCRTCAACCCKRAASCKSACSGACAGTCTGTTTTCRTGGGGYTCTATGTGWATATCSGARGCGCGSARTTTRAYGGCTTCCTGGATYAGGCCRTTGATCATRCGRATGACCGGRGCRTCATCATCACTATCCAACAAATCCTCGGTTTGAGGAATATCTTCGGCCAATGTGTAAAGATTGCCTTGCTCGGTAATAGCATCAGCTGAGCTGGCCAGACCTTCGCTGGCATAGGCAGCGGACAGGGATTTATCAAATTCCGAATGGCTGAGGTCTTGCAATTCTATGGGCACGTCCAAAACGCGCCGGGCTTCGACAATCGCCTCGCGGCGCACGCCGGGGCGCACGCCAAGCCTTATTGGTTTTTTGGCCGGATTACCGGGTTCAAGCACGACAATGCCCCATTCTTTGGCGAAACCGTAAGCGAGATTATCTGGGGCGGAAACCATATCTACCCTTATTTATCCGTGATGCCCAGGTCGCGCAAAGCTTCATCAATCAGAGATGAATTTTCACCGTTTTTAAGTCTTTCCTCACGGCGGATCAAATCCAGTTTTTGCTGGGTCAAAGGCGCGGCATCATCGCCGTCGCGCAAAATAGTCGCACGGATAAACACCATCAAATTGGTACGCTTTCGAGATGTGTTTTTTGTTTTGAACAAATTGCCAACGACCGGAAGATCGCCGAGAAAAGGCACTTGCGAGCGGAACAATTGTTCATCGTCCTGCATCAAACCACCCAGCACAATAATCTCACCATCATCCAGCAGCATAGTCGTGGAAAATTCCCGCTTATTGGTCACCAGATCAGACGCGATCAGGGATGCGTCTGGTGATATACTGGAAACTTCCTGTATTATCTCTAGCCTAACCACATCGCCTTGGTTGATTTGCGGTAAAATCTCCAGCTTAATCCCGATCTCTTCGCGGTTAATGGTACGAAATGGGTTGTTGTTATTATTCCCAAGCGTTTCGCCGCTGGTAAAGGGAACTTCCTGGCCCACCAGAAACGTCGCCGGAACATTGTCCAATGTGGTGATAAATGGGGTTGATAAAACATTGGAGTCCGTGTCGTTTTCCACCGCGCTCAATATGGCTCCGAACAGGCCATCACTACCACTACTAGCAAAACCAACAGTTCCGCCTTGCAAACCAAGTAATGAATTCACGGCTGCATCTTGTAAGCCACCGCTGACCCCGCTACCCAGAACACTGTCGCCAGCAAGGGCACCTGTGATTGCCAATAAATTTGGCGCGGAGCGGGAAAAACTGGTTGAAATAAATGGCAATGCACTATTTTCAATTCCGGACAATACGAATTGCACGCCCAAATCTCGGGCGGCCGTGTCGGAAATCTCCACAATAATAGCCTCGACCAGGACTTGCGGCCTGCGTACATCAAGGCGGCGTATAACCGATTCCAGAGCTTCCTGGACTTTCGGACTGGCGCTAATAATCAGACTGTTACTGCCTGGTTCATGGGCCACGGTTGGTTTTTGCGCGGTTTTAATATTAGTCTCAAAGGTTGGCAGGATTTTCTCCAAAACCCCTAGCAAGTCTTCCCCATTAGCAAAACGAAGGGGTATGACGCTGACTTGTCCGCGTTTCAGAACACTGTCCGTATCCATGCTGAGCACCATAGCTTTCAATTGCGCCACCGCCGCAGGGTTTCCCCGCAACACCAGCGTATTTGTCGCTTCAATGGCGACCGCCTTGACGGCTTCGCCAACCACCATATTATTGCGGATYTGCGGCTTGCCACTACCCATAAGTTCGCGCACCGCATCCTTGGCATCGCGGGCATTGATATTGCGCAGTGCTATGATTTCAATGGCCGCATTGTCCACATCCATGGCTTTTATTATTTTGCGAGCTTTGGCCAGATTTTCCGGAAAATCAGTGATCACCAATATCCGCCCGCCCGGCGTAGAGGTCAGGCGGCCTTGAGAGTGCATAAGCGGCTTGATCAATTTGGCCGCATTGGCAGCATCACCGTGGTTTAAAAGCAGGATTTCCGTGACAAATACACCAAAGGTTTTGCCGCCACTGCGAAATGAAGCATCCTGGGCCGCACCCTGGATTAGCGTCACCCGATAGGTATCGCCAGATGTTGGTATAGCCGTAAACCCGCGTACCCGTAGCACGTCCATAAATACGGAGAAAACTTCCGGTCTGCTTAATTTGGCTTGGGAGGTGACCGTTACGGTTCCGGTCACCCTTGGATCGACAATAAATGTTTTGCCTGTCAGCACCGAAATATCTTCGATAAAGGCTCTGATATCGGCGTCTTTGAGATTGATGACATGTTCTTGTGCGCGTTCTTGAGCGCTTAAGGGCGGGCTTACCCCTATGAGCAATGCCACAACCAGACATAACATCATTGCACGAAAGCCCATATTCATGTCCGTAAATTTAGCCAAAGCACTGATTTTTCTCACTGTAAATTAACCTCTATTGTCATGGGCATGTCGTCCCTTATGATCTGGATGCTGGCATATCGCGCTTGCTTTAAATTTTTCATCAAGGCTGGTAGATTAACCTGATTTTGTGTCAGGCTCTCGCCGTTTATGGCTGTTATCATATCGCGGGGCTGGAAGCCATATTTTTCTAATGCCCCGCCGCGCCGGGCTCTAACTCTGTAACCCATGACCTGTCGACCCTCTCTGTGAGGATAAAACCGCACATCATTGATCAAATCGGCGGCTTTAAAATTCAAGGTTTTCGCCGCGAAAGTCATCGCCATTGCAGCGGATTGCTCGTCGGCTGTCTTTCCTTGTCTGGATAGACGCTCTAACACCCCGCTTCTATCCAAAATGACATAATCGATCTCAACCTGTTTCAGGGTAACGCCAGGAATAATCTCATCACCAAGAAAATAACTGTCTTGTTTATTGTCAGGTGTCTGGATGATCGCACTTGAAGTATCACCGCCAAGGTCGGCCCGCATGCCAAATACTTTCAAGTCCAATGTGGTTTCAGGTGCCGACAATGTTATGGGTGTATTTGACACCGGATTATCCCGGTAAAACGGATCAAAGGTGTGCAAAACCGAACTATCTATGGGCTTTACTCGGGTCATGCCAGGATTTGCCAGGTTCTGCCCGGAAGCAGGAATAACAAGCCGTTTTGCGGCCAGAGTTGGCAGGACAGCCTTGGCCAAAACTACAAGCAAAACCGCAAGCAAAACCAACTCTAAAACCAGCACGGGTTTTAGATTTGCCGTGCTAAATTTTCTTGTCATGTCTAGCTTTCCGAGCATTTCACCTATCCTTATATGTCATCCTATAAGTATGACGTTCTCGCCCACTGTTTTAGCCCAATGTTTTTAGCCTCATTGTTTTAGCCCCATGTTTTATATGCTCTTTACATGCCCTTTATTGGTTAGAACGTTAAATAGAGTACACAATAAGGGTTTATGACAGAAATACTGGCCCAGGCGCAAGACTTAAGACCAGTTAACGCCCATGACGGCTTTGGTTTCCAGATAATCCTCAAAGCCTTCAACAGACCATTCCCGGCCATTTCCGGAACGTTTATAGCCGCCGRACGGCGCATTGATATCCGTGGAAGCCCCGTTGACATGGATCATACCCGCRTTGATTTTTTCGGCCAATTCACGGATTTTACCCTCATCAGCCCCCGATATATAACCCGAAAGCCCGTAATCTGTGTCATTGGCAATTTTGATGGCGTCTTCTTCATCGTCGTAGGGTAGTATACACAAGACCGGGCCGAAAATTTCCTCCCGCGCTATGGTCATATCATTATGGACATTAGCAAACACCGTCGGGCGGACATAAAAACCCCGGTTGAGATGTTCGGGACGCCCCGCCCCGCCCGCCGCCAAGGTCGCGCCTTCTTTTATACCTGTCTCTATCATGCTTTGGATACGGTTATACTGGGCCTCGGAGACCACAGGCCCCATTTGCATACCGTCCGATGCGGGGTCATCGACCGCAACGGCGTCCGCCGCCGCAGCCGCCGCTTTAAGTGCCGCGTCCATACGGTGCTTTGGCACCAACATACGTGATGGTGCGTTGCAATTTTGGCCAGTATTCATGGTCATGGAATTCATTCCGCCGGCCACTGCATTGGCGAATGCTTCGTCGTCCAAATCGTCCAAAATAATATTAGGCGACTTACCGCCCAATTCCTGGGTCACACGTTTAACGGTCTGCGCCGCCGCTTGCGCCACCATAATGCCAGCGCGGGTCGAGCCCGTAAACGACACCATATCAATGCCGGGATGTTCGGCAATGGCCGCACCGACCGTTGGGCCGTCGCCGTGAACCATGTTGACAACCCCTGCAGGCACACCAGCTTCATGCAATATTTCCATTAAAATATCGGCACTTATTGGCGAAACCTCACTTGGTTTCCAGACCATTGTACAGCCCGCAGCCAAGGCCGGCGCCAATTTGCAAGCGATCTGGTTCATGGGCCAATTCCACGGCGTAATAAACCCGCATACACCGATAGGTTCTTTGGAAATATGGGTGCCACCGCGTTGCTCAGTAAACGCATAGCTCTCCAAAGTCTTGACCGCCGTAAGCAAATGTCCAATCCCGGAACCCGCCTGCCCGCTCCCCGCCAGCCATTTCGGTGCCCCCATTTCAAGGGTAATCGCGGCGGCAATATCGCCCATGCGGGCTTTATAGGCGACAATAATTTTACCCAAAAGCTCCAGCCGCTCCTCGCGGCTGGTCTGGGAATATTCTGCGAAAGCGCGGCGCGCCGCCTTCACCGCAATATTGACATCAGCACGGGAGCCAAGGCTCAGCTGCGCACAAACCTMCTCTGTCGCCGGGTTGATAACAGCAATATTTGTGCCGCCGCTCGGCGAAATCCATTCACCGTCTATATATATTTTSTCTAGTTTTWGCATGTTCTACTCCTTGGNTTTTNCRTTTATTTGGGTGTTTTAAGGCGGCGTTTGGTTTTGTGGTCWGCCTCTATATTKGCGCCTGACGGTGCTGCGCCGCGCATATAATGSCGYTGCCAGCCGGMSKCRACWGTATCAGGGTCTTTTGCATTTAGTTTTTCAATAAACTCGCTACGSGATGTATTCCAYTGYYGGTAATCYTSYTKGAGTTTCRMATCACTGTTGATATCGCGCAGGCGCGGTTGAACRYTTTCCAGCTTGTGATGYTCWATYAARGTGAARAAACAAAAGCTTTCRCCTTTTWTAAATTTGACTTTACCCGGCCTTGTCATCTTCCAATTCATGGTAAAAGGAAACGGGAGCCAATCCGTCTCTACAAGCCCCGAMAGTGGATATATACCGTCTTTGGGCTGGTTTGGTGGCCCCATGCACCACACGGCCCATCCGGGCGGTGTCCGAAACAAATGCCCCGTATGAAATGTGACAATGCCTGAGCGAAAATGTGACAAGGCCAAAGTTTCGACAGGCGCACCAGCCACAGGTGATGTGACAATAATGTCTTCGACCAAATCACCCCCCGTCCATTCGATTTCAATATCGAAAGGACACAGCAAATCCCAACCCGTAGAATTAGCCATGGTCAAAGGCAGACAGCGATAAGCAAACCGGTCAGGTGAATTATCCATCCAT
The DNA here is from genome assembly GCA_002733385.1 of Robiginitomaculum sp. Classification (GTDB taxonomy): domain Bacteria; phylum Pseudomonadota; class Alphaproteobacteria; order Caulobacterales; family Maricaulaceae; genus Robiginitomaculum_A. The sequence goes on along the minus strand of NVVO01000030.1, from coordinate 19,338 downwards.
TCCCGCCTTGCTCGTCCGGGAACAAGTTTCGGTGCCGGGGACTGCATTTGGAAACAATCCAAAAATAATGTCTGTTTTTCGGTCATAGCAAAGTCCTTACAGTGTCCCATTAATCAGTTTTATTATGCCTGAAAAATCGAGATCGTCTTTGCCGGACGCTTCCATCAACGCATAAAGCGCTTCGGCTTGTGCGCCGAGCGGCGTCGCGGCTTTGGCAGCACTGGCCGCATCCCCTGCTAAGCGTAAATCTTTGAGCATCATGGCGGCGGAAAATCCGGCTTTATAGTCATTATTGGACGGGGCGTTCGGTACAGGGCCTGGCGCCGGGCAATAGCTGGTCATGGACCAATTTTGGCCGGACGCCGTGGAGGAAATATCGTAAAATGTCTGGGCATCGAGACCGAGTTTCTCCGCCAATGCAAAGGCCTCACATGTACCGATCATATGAATTCCCAGCAGCATATTATTGCAAACTTTGGCCACCTGGCCGTTACCTGCCGCGCCTGCATGAAAGATGTTTTTCCCCATTTGGCCTAAAATCGGCTGCGCTTTGGCAAAGGCGGGCTTTGTACCGCCGACCATAAAGGTCAAGCTCCCCGCCGCCGCCGCCGCAACACCGCCGGACACAGGCGCGTCGACCATATCTAGCCCCTTGGCCTGCGCCGCCGCGATTACGGCTCTGGCGCTCTCAATGTCTATGGTGGAGCTGTCGATCAGCAAAGTCTTGTCTCTGGCATTTTCAATAATGCCGGCGTCGCCCAAATATATCCCGCGCACATGCTGGCCCGCCGGCAACATGGTGACGACAACTTCTGCGCCCTTGACGGCATCCAACATAGAGCTGGCCTTATAACACCCTACTTGGCCAGCCTTATCCAAAGCCCCGTTCGATAAATCAAACGCCCGCACAGCATGCCCGGCCCGCGCCAGATTAGCCGCCATGCCGCCGCCCATATTGCCAAGGCCGATAAATCCGATTGTGGTCATGGGCTACTCCTGAAACTATATAGATTTTAAATCTTACTCTATGGGGATGGCAATGTCTTCGCAATTATTGAAGTGTTTGAACTTTATTTATTAGCGTCTTGTCGCTTTGACAAATTCTTCGTGTCTGATAGAAACGGCGTGTGGAGATAAATATGCGAACCATTAAAACAATAATTATTCTCGTCATGACCTTATCCGGCCTTTTGATGGTCGTTAGTGCGCCTGCTCAGGATAATAATGTTGAACAAATCAAGGAGTGGAGACAAAAAGCAAAATCCGGAGACGCGAAAGCCCAATATCAATTGGGCGTTGCCTATGATTTTGGTAATGGTGTAAAGCTTGATGATCGTGAAGCCGTAAAATGGTATATACAAGCTGCCGAGCAAGGCCATGCATTGGCCCAAAACGACCTTGCTGCTATGTATGAACAAGGCGAAGGTACGCAAAAAAATCTTACCCTAGCATTAAAATGGTTTAAAGTTTCTGCTGATCAAGGGCACAGTACTGCACAAAACAATCTCGGACATATGTATGAATATGCCAAAGGTCTCAAACAAGATATGACGAAAGCCGTAGAATTTTATGAGCTCGCCGCCGGGCAAAATTATGCAGATGCCCAATTCAGGCTGGGGTATATATATGATACTGGCGAGCATTTAAAAGAAGACAATCAAAAGGCGGTTAAATATTACCAAGCTGCCGCCGAGCAAGGCCATAGTGTTGCGCAAAACAATTTGGGTTTAATGTATGAAGATGGTGAAGGCGTTGCCAAAGATTTGAACAAAGCTAGAAAATGGTATCAACGCTCTGCAGATCAAGAATATGAAATAGGGCAATATAACCTTGGTACATTGTATGAATTTGGCGAGGGTGTAGAGAAAAATGTTTTGAAAGCAATGGAGTATTACAGGCTTTCTGCACAACAAGACTATGCCTATGCACAGTTCAGACTTGGCTATCTTCACGACATGGGCGCGGAGATTGAGGAGGATAATGAAAAGGCTTTAATCTGGTATAAAAAGGCGGCAGATTTGGGTGATGCAGATGCTATTTTTAATCTCGGTATTATGTATGACGAGGCTGACGGCGTCAAAGAGGACAATGAACGCGCCGTACAGTTATATGCACGAGCCGCCAAACTTGGATCAGCCGATGCCCAAAATAATTTGGGCTATATGTATTTGAATGGTGAAGGCACAAAAAGAGATGCGTTTCAGGCTTATCTATGGTTTTTGATTGCCCATGACCAAGGCTTTGAGGATGCCAAGAAAAACGTAAAAATCGCCAAAGTTTTTCTAAGCAGAAAAAAGGAAAAACAAGCAGAGAAACTCGCTGAAATTTGCATGAAATCCAACTATGAACGATGTGAAGACTAAAACCGCTTTCTAGTCCAGGAATTCAAGTTCTGGGTTTGCGGCGGTAAATGCTTTGCGCACATCATCCAAATTGACATCATCAATGCTTGCCGCAACCCATTTCGGGTTACGGTCTTTGTCGACAACTGCGGCGCGAACACCTTCAAAAAAGTCGTCTATGTGCAAGAAATTCAAGGATAAATCCAGCTCTTGTCGCATGGCTTCACGGAAATTGAAATTTGCGCCGCGCCGCAAAGCTTCGAAAGTTATGTAAACCGCCAAAGGTGATTTACTGGTCAAAAATGCAAGCTGTTTTGCGGCCCATTCTCCATTGTCTGTCTGTAAAGCTTCATATATTTCGGGCAATGTGTTTTTGTCAAATGCGGATAGCCCGTCCGGCATATTGTCTGGCATATCGGGTTTTTTCACATAATGCTTGATTACATCCATGACCGGCCCATCAAGCCCGTCAAGCTCGGCTTTGCCAAGAGCCGTGATGAAGGCCTCGTGTTTGCCGCTCGGGATATAGACATTGGCAATCCCGAGGGCGCAGGTCTGTGCGGTTTTCAAACGCGCCCCCGTAAGCCCAAGCCAGTTACCGACGGCACGACCCAAACGTGGCAGAAAATACGTGCCCCCCACATCCGGGAAATAGCCAATGCCGGTTTCGGGCATGGCGAACAATGTGTTATCTCCCGCCACCCTAAGCCGCCCATGCACGCTAAGACCAACCCCGCCGCCCATGACAATGCCGTCAATCATGGCAATATAGGGCTTTCTATAGCGGTGGATTAGATCGTTAAGGGCATATTCCGTGCGCCAAAATTCCTCGGCCCGGTGATCTCCGGCCTTACCGCTATCGTGGAGCATAATAATATCACCGCCCGCACAAAACGCCCGGTCGCCTGCGCCTTTAACAAGCACGGCTCCAATGCGCGCATCATCCTGCCAGGCAAGCATGACCTTGATCATGGCTTTGCACATTTCCGTGGTCAGGGCGTTCAGCGCCTTGGGCCGGTTCAAAGTGATAACACCGAGATTGCCGAAAACTTCAAAATGGATTTGGTTGGTCATAAACTATAAAATTTTCCGCTCATACCCGGCTCCGACCGGGTATCCAGCTTATAAAGAGCGGCAAAGCCGCACATTTTTGGACAAGAAACTGGATACCCAATCAAGTTGGGTATGAGCGGGGTGTGGAGTGTGGAATGTTTTAATTTATTCACCCGAGCAAACTCCGCGCTATAATCACCCGCATGATCTCGTTGGTGCCTTCTAATATCTGGTGCACCCGCAAATCGCGCACGATACGCTCTATGCCGTAATCCGCCAGATAGCCGTAGCCGCCGTGTAATTGCAGAGCATCATTGGCGATTTTACTCCCCGCATCGGTGGCAAACCGCTTGGCCATAGCGCAGGCGGATGATTTATCCGGGTCACCCTTGTCGATCATATCTCCCGCGCGGTAAATCATCAGCCGCGCCGCATCCAATTCCGTCGCCATATCAGCCAGCTTGAACTGGGTATTTTGAAACGCCGAAATTGCCTTGCCAAATTGCTCCCGCTCGCCCGTATATTGTATCGCCGCATCCAACGCCGCCCCGGCACCACCGAGCGAACACGCGCCGATATTAACCCGACCACCGTCCAGCCCGGCCATGGCGAATTTAAACCCGTCGCCTTCCGCTCCAACGAGATTACTCGCAGGAATTTCGCAATCTTCCAAAATCACTTGGGCCGTGGGCTGGGCGTTCCAGCCCATCTTCTTTTCTTGCGCCCCGAATGACAGGCCCGGCGTGCCGTCTTCAACCAAAAATGCACTGATGGATTTTTCGCCCGTTTTGGCCATGACCAAATACACATCGGAAAATCCTGCCCCTGAAATAAACGCCTTGGTGCCGTTTAATATGTAATGATTTCCTGCGCTTACAGCCTTGGTCTTAAGGCTGGCGGCATCGGAACCACTGCCCGGCTCGGTCAAACAGTATGAGCCGATTATTTCCATTGTGGCCAGCTTGGGCACAAACCGCGCCCGCAGTTCATCATCCCCGAAGCTATCAACCATCCATGTGACCATATTATGTATGGACAAAAATGCCGCCGTAGAAACACAGCCCCGCGACAACTGCTCAAATATCAAAGCCGCATCAAGCCGCCCCATTTCGGAACCGCCGTGCTCGGCTTTGGTGTATATAGCCGCAAACCCAAGCCCCGCTGCTTTCTCCAACGTAGCCCGAGACATAGATTTCTCCTCGTCCCACTGCTGTGCAAATGGCGCAAGCTCGACATCCGAAAATGTCCGCGCCATGTCGCGGACCATAACCTGTTCTTCTGTGAGGCTRAARTCCATTATWKYWYMYCTTCTTTCTTTTCCTCTCCCTGGGGAGAGGCCGCGTTCGCTCTTGCGAACTGCGGGTGAGGGGAAATCATGCGAGATAGTGCGGTTAACACTAGGCTTGATGGATTACGAAACATATATCCCCTCACCCTCGCTTCGCTCGACCTCTCCCCAAGGAGAGGTGAGAAAACTGCATTTTCTTTGAAGAGTTTCTGTAAGTGTGAAATCCATTGTTTATTTCCGCTTTAAAACTATATCGCAAGAATATGATTCAATGATCGTTACCGTTTCACCAGTTTGCTTGGTCAATACAGAGGTTAATGAACCATACCAATCATTCTTAAAAACTCTGGTGAAATGGATTGCCTGACTATACATACCCCTAATATTTGGAATATCTTGCCTAGGATAAAATGTGTGTGCTAGAATTTGACCCTCTTGAATTGGGTTTACTGAAGTAAAAATAAATGGCCCATTTTTGAACGTAATGGACCAGAATTTTTTCCCATCAATTTCAACAGATTTAACACCAAAATTTGATGTTGTGTTTTTTGTTTCTATTGTTGATTCAAAAACTTTTGATGGGGGCTCAAAAACCACACCACTCTGCCTAATAAGAGTACACTTGCCTCCCGCTATCCAATCCGCATTATTGGCATTGCCTTTTGTTTGTGCGTTCGCAGTGAAAGAAATACTAGACGAAAAATATATGAAAACTATCGTCCATAAAGCGTTAACAAAGAAACTTATATTTAAAACATTCTTGTTCAAAATTACATTCAAAGTCACTGAATTCTCCTAAAAACTACATCAATAATCCACTCATCATTTTTCATCCTAAAAAGTCGGAATCACAAACGCGCTGTCTTCCGAAAGCTCATCACTTTCCAGCCAGCGTTGGGTGACAGTCTTCGTCTTGGTATAAAACCTTAACCCCTCCATGCCGTATTGGTTCATATCGCCGAACGCCGAGCGTTTCCAGCCGCCGAAGCTGTGATAGCTTACGGGGACGGGGATGGGGACATTGATGCCGACCATGCCGACTTCTACACGGTCAGCAAACTCGCGCGCCGCGCGGCCATTGGCGGTGTAGATCGCGACGCCGTTGCCGTATTGGTGTTCGCTCGGCAACTTTAAAGCATCCTCGAATGTATCGGCGCGCACGATTTGCAGAACGGGGCCGAAGATTTCTTCTTTATAGGTGGTCATGTCGGGCGTCACATTGTCAAACAATGTCGGCCCCATGAAGAAACCGGCCTCGTAACCCTGCAGTTCAAATCCGCGCCCATCGACCAGCATGTCCGCGCCCTCTTTGACGGCCAGATCAATATAGTCTGTCACCCGCGCTTTATGGGCCGCCGTCACCACCGGGCCGTAATCGGCGTCCGGGTCGGTAGATGTGCCAATGCGTAAGCCCTCAATAGCTGGCAGCATTTTCTCTAAAAACCGCTCGGCTGTCCCCGCGCCAACCGGAACCACAACCGGCAAAGCCATACAGCGTTCCCCGGCCGAACCAAAGGCCGCGCCCAGAACATCCTGCACGGCTTGGTCCATATTGGCGTCCGGTAGAATAATGCCGTGGTTTTTCGCCCCGCCCATACATTGGGCCCGTTTGCCGTATTTTGCGGCCTCCATATAAACGTAATGGGCAATATCGCTGGAGCCGACAAAGCTGACCGCCTTGATGTCGTCATGTGCGAGGATAGAATCTACGGCTTCTTTGTCGCCGTTGACCACATTAAGAAGACCTTTCGGTCCACCCGCAATGACAAATAATTCCGCTAGGCGCATGGGTACGCTCGGGTCTTTCTCGGACGGTTTCAAAATTACTGCGTTGCCCGTGGATATGGCCATGCCGAACATCCACATGGGGATCATGGCTGGAAAATTAAACGGGGTAATAGCCGCGACAACACCGAGGGGCTTGCGGATTGAATAGACATCAATACCCGGCCCGGCTCCCATCGTGAAATCGCCTTTTTGATTTTGCGGCACACCACAAGCAAATTCAATGACGTCAAGGCCGCGAATTACATCACCCCGGCTGTCTGCCAAAACTTTACCGTGTTCAGACGACAGCATTTCCGCCAACTCGTCCATATGCTTTTCAACCAAAGCCTTAAACGCAAACAACACCCGCGAGCGTTTTTGCGGGTTAACCCGCGCCCACTCGGCTTGGGCTTTCACCGCAGACGCCACCGCCACGTCCATTTCGGACGATGTTGCCAAGCTGACCTGTGCCTGAACCGCGCCCGTGTTGGGGTTATAAATATCGCTTGTGCGCCCGGAAGTTCCGGCGACATTCACGCCGTCAATAAAATGGCCTATTTGTTTCATATAATCCTCGTGGGCATCCTCGTTTATGTTCTATTGTATATATTACTTTACATACCGGGAAATAATTTGTCATAGTTCGCGCCTATGCGCAATAAATCTCTCCAAAATTTCACGAAATTCACATGAAATTTCGGTGAAACGCCATAGACGCGACTCAATTGACGCGCTATGCAGTTTGAAAATTCAAATGGGTGCATATGTCTTTGCCAAAACTTAATTTATTTGCCCGCCTCTGCACCAGCCTGTTGCTTGCGGTTGGTCTTGCCATGCCCGGTACATTTTCTGTCGCCCAAATTGGCAGCTTCATCACAGACGACAAAGACTTGAAACTGGCCGCAGATAGCCCGTTTCGTGACCCGGATGTGATTTATCTGGAAGCGGACGAGTTGGAGAACGACGAAGAAAAAAATATCATTATCGCACGCGGAAGCGTCGAGGGACGTTATCAGGACAAAACCATTTATGCGGATGAAGTCAGGTATTTTGTCACCACCGGTAAAGTTTTCGCAATCGGGAATGTTGTGCTCATCAATGCCGACGGCTCCTCGCAATATGCCGATAAACTGGAATTATCGGACGAGCTGGAAGCCGGGAACGCCACCAATTTCCTGGCTCGTTTTCCCGAAGGCGGGCAACTTGGCTCGGCCTTTGCCGCTCGCCAAACCGATACGGGCATCGAGCTATATAATGCCTATTACACCGCTTGCGAAGCCTGTGTGGTCAACGGTAAGACCAAAAAACCCACATGGCGCTTGAAAGCCCGCAAGGTTACGCAAGACAAAGACAGCAAGTCCATCCGCTATAGAGACGCGGTGTTTGAGTTCAAAGGTATCCCGGTTTTCTACACGCCCTATCTGGCCCATCCTGACCCTAGTGTTGGCCGGGCCAGTGGGTTTTTGATCCCTTTTGGCGGGGTGTCCGGCAGTAAGGGTGTCAATATTAGAGTGCCTTACTATTTTGCCCTGTCGCCAAATTCAGAACTGACCCTGACCCCGCGTGTCTACCAACGGGTCAACCCTCTACTGTCCGCACAATATCGGCGTAAGTTTTTCTCTGGCGAGATCAATCTGGAAGGCAGTGCCACCTATGCATCGTTTTTTGACCGGCGCGGCAGGCCATTTGGCGGTCTGGACTTTTTTAGCGACCCGGAGGAAGCTTTGGTCGGGAAAAAATGGCGATCCCATTTATTCGCCAATGGCCTGTTTGATATTTCAGACAATTGGAATTGGGGTTTTGATGTCGGCTATGCCACGGATGATAACTATCTTGACCGCTATGACATGGACGAATACAGGCCTGATTTTGGGCTTTACCGCCAGGATTCGCGCCGCCTCACCCAGCAATTATTCGTGGTTGGCCAGTCAGACGATTTCCGCCTCGCCACCAGTGCATTTGGCACGGTCAGTTTACGCACGACAATAAACCGCAATCTCAACAACCCCAATCCTCTCGACGATAATTTCAACGAAATATTCGTCAATCGAGAAAATGACAGTATTTTGCCCGTCATTGCCCCCAAGATTGAGCTGACCAAGTATTTCAAAGCACCCGTTTTCGGTGGTCGTATTAAGCTGGCTGGCGATACCACTGTGCTGACCCGGGCGCTTGGCACCAATTATATGCGCGGCACGGGCAGTCTCAATTGGCAGAGGAACTGGATTGCGCCCCTGGGCGTCGAGATCAAACCTTTTACCATGGGACGGTTTGATTATTTCAATATTCAGGCCGATGACGTAAATTTAACCACCGCTCAGCGAGAAGCCTTTAATTTCACCCGTAGTCTCGGGCAAGTCGGTGTGGATATTCGCTGGCCGTTTTTGAATGCGGGCCAGAATGTTAACTGGATTATCGAGCCGCGTGTGCAACTGACCCAGAATTTTGGTGACGGAAAACGGGGTAATTTTTTCCTGACCGATACCAATAACAATCAAGTGTCTTTGTTACAAGATAGCCTCGACATTGATCTCGACCAGGCATTGATCTGGCGGCCCAATAAAACCACCGGTTTTGATCTCTGGCAAGAGGGTTTTCGGGCAGACTTCGGCGCGTCCATCATCGCGGACTGGGGCAATAATAGCCGGGCCAATCTGTTTTTGGGCCAAAGTTATTATAGCGGCAATGATGATTTGGCTTTCGGTCTCGCCTCGGGCTTGTCGACGGGTAATTCGGATATTGTCGGGCAGTTTACCCTCAATCTTGGCCATCGTTTTTCCAGTTCGACCCGTGTCCGCTATGACGCCAAAAACGATGCTTTCAGGCGTCTAGACACCTCATTCAGCTATAATGGAGACCGCTTTAGCACCACTGCGCGCTATTATCGCCTCGACAGTGCCACGGCTCTCACTCTGCCCAATCTGGGAATTCCAACCTCGGAAATCTCTGGCACGGTCGATGTCAAACTTATCGACAATTGGAGCACGCAATATACTTTCTACAGGGATATTGACGAAAGAACCACCCGCCGGCAAACCTTGTCTTTGATTTATGATGATGATTGCACCCGCATTGAATTTATGTATGATAAAAACGTCAATAATCTGGGCATTATCGGGAATTCCGAAGGGTTTGGCATCCGTATATCCCTCTTGACCCTGGGTGATTTCGCGCCGGAATAACGTCTGAACAGCCCCAAACCTAGCCGACAAAAGCTTTCTCGATTACAAATTCTCCAGGCTTGGCATTGGAGCCTTCGCCAAGGCCAAATTTTTCCATAATGGCCTTGGTATCCATGGTCATGTCCATGGAGCCGCAAATCATGGCCCGGTCATGTTTTGGGTCAATTGCCCCCCCCGGCACACGTTTGAACAATTCGCCGCTTTCCAAAAGATCAGTAATACGACCCGTAAGTTTATAATCCTCGCGGGTGACACTGGCAATATGTGTCAGCCGGTCCCCGATGATTTCGCCGACCAGCGGGTCATTACGGGCCGCATCCACACGCTCGAAACCGTAAGCAAGCTCGCCGACCTCCCGGCATGTGTGGGTCAATATAATTTGGTCGTATTTCTCGTACACTTCCGGATCACGGATCAAGCTGGCAAAGGGCGCGATCCCGGTTCCGGTGGAAAACATGAACAATCTCTTGCCCGGCAATACCGCATCACAGACCAATGTGCCCACAGGTTTGCGGCCCAGCAATACATGGTCACCAATTTTGATATGCTGCAATTTCGAAGTCAAAGGCCCGTCGTCAACCTTGATGGAATAGAAATCCAGCTTGTCATCCCATGACGGACTGGCGACGGAATAGGCGCGTAATATAGGCTTGACCTTGCCTTTGACCTCTCCCATCAGACCGAGCATGATAAACTCCCCCGAACGGAACCTGAAACTGGCCGGGCGAGTGATAGAAAACGAAAATGTCTTGTCGGTAAAATGCCTGACCGCCAGTACCTCCTCGGAAGTCGGCGCATTTGGATTTACTTTTTTGGCATCAGCCATGTTTGTTCCTTCGTACTATTTTCATTCCTCCCTACACTCCGCTCATACCCAGCTTGACTGGGTATGAGCGGAGTGCGGGGGTGTCATTTAACTTCAGTCACCTTTTCTTTTCCAGTAAATCAAGCTGATTTGGCTATACTGGAAATTATTCATAAAACCAATAGTCATATAGGAAAACTCTGATAAGTTTAAAGTATGAATGACCATATACTGGATTTGGCGAAAGGTTTTAACGGCGGCACACAGGCCGACTGGCAGGCCTTGGCTGAAAAAACCTTGCGCGGCGCGGATTTTACCGAGGCACTGGTTCGCACCAGCGAAGACGGGATAAACCGCGGGCCTTTGTTTACTTATGCACCAAAAAACGCCGCAATAGCCAAAACTGAAGCCCCGCATTTGGCGGGCCGTCCCTGGCATATTACGCCGGTTATTGACCACCCGGATATTGCCCACGCCAATAAGGATATTCTGGCTGATCTTGCTGGCGGGGCCAGTGCGTTTCGCCTGAAAATCGACGCATATGGTAAAATGGGTGGTAAAATAGGTGGTAAAAACGGTATCGCCGTACAATCCCGCTCGGACATGCAAAGACTGCTGTCGGGGGTTGTCGCACATCTGGTGCCGATTTATTTGTCGCCTGCGCCGGGTAATTTTGAGGCCGCCGCCTTGTTGGCCGGACTGTTTAAAAACCATGCTGATCTCGCAAATATTCATCTTGGCTTTGGTTATAGCCTGCAACCGGACGCCGTGGACAAGTTTATCTCACTGGCCAAATGGGTGCGCACCAATGCCCCGCACTGGAAAGCCTTTACCGTCAACGCCGCAAGGCCCCATGAGGCCGGGGCCAGCACAGCCCAGGAACTGGCCTATATGCTGAGCGCGGCAGTTGCCAATATCAATGTTTTGCTCGGCGACGGCTTTGAAATCGACGAAATAATGCCGCTTATGGATGTGCATTTGGCCGCCCCCGCAGACGGGCATTGGGGTATTTGCAAATTGCGGGCGGCGCGGATGTTGTGGGCATATCTGTCCAAAAGTTACGGCGCGTCTGATAGGGCCTGCACCCTCCACGCCACCACATCGCGCCGTATGCTGTCCAAACTCGATCCTTGGTCGAATATGTTGCGGCTCGGCGGCGCCGCATTTGGTGCCGTGTGCGGCGGAGCCGATACGATCACCACCTTGCCCTTTACCGAACCACTTGGACTGGCCAGCCCTTTTGCACGGCGCATTGCCCAAAATACGCAATTGTTGTTGATGGAGGAAAGTCATTTGGGGCAGGTGAACGACCCGGCCAGCGGCAGCTATACCCACGAGACATTGAGCGAGAAAATCGCACAATCGGCATGGGGATTGTTTCAAGAGCTTGAACGGCGCGACGGCTGGCCACAGGCGCAAGACTGGTTTGCGGCCCAGATTGCCAAAACCGCCAAACACCGGGCCGAACGCATAGAGGACGGCCATATCAAACTGGTCGGGGTTAATCAATTTACCAAGCCAGATGTAAGGGCGGCGAAAGTCCTGCCGTACCCCATTATCAAGCCTAAATCCGGCACGCCAATAGATGCGGATGATTTCGCAGATGCCATAGACCAAGGGTTGGCCGGCAATATTTTACCTGCCCAACCACGATCACAGCTTTTCAAACCCGTTCGCCTGTCCGAAGCTTTTGAAACCGGAGGCACATCATGAGCATCCCCGATTTCACCAAAATTGCCTTTAACGCAACGGATTGCAAATCGGCTGCGTCGCCAAATAATATTTGGCAAACACCAGAAAGCATTGCCATCAAATCTGCCTACACCGCCGCCGATACTGCGCCCTTGGATTTTACCAACACCTATCCCGGTTTTGCGCCCTATGTGCGCGGCCCCTACCCGACCATGTTCACCCAAAGACCATGGACAATCCGACAATACGCGGGTTTCTCCACCGCCGAAGACAGCAATGCGTTTTATCGGCGCGGACTGGCGGCGGGGCAAAAAGGGCTTTCGGTTGCCTTCGATCTGGCCACCCATAGAGGCTATGATAGCGACCATCCGCGTGTGGTCGGCGATGTGGGTATGGCCGGGGTGGCCATTGACAGCATCTACGATATGCGGGTGTTGTTTGACCAAATTCCGCTGGATAAAATGAGCGTTTCCATGACCATGAACGGCGCGGTTCTGCCGGTATTGGCCATGTATATTGTCGCCGCCGAGGAACAGGGTGTTTCGCAGGAGCAACTGACCGGCACCATCCAGAACGATATTCTCAAGGAATTTATGGTGCGCAACACTTATATTTATCCGCCGCGCCCCAGCATGGGGATTGTCTCGGATATTTTCGCCCATACSGCCAARYWYATGCCGCGTTTYAAYTCYATWTCCATTTCCGGCTACCATATGCAAGAAGCAGGCGCCAGCGCCGACCTTGAGCTGGCCTATACCTTGGCCGACGSGGTSGRRWWTAYSSKSRYCGGCCTGGCGGCGGGCATGGATATTGACCAGTTCGCGCCGCGCCTGTCGTTCTTTTGGGGCATTGGCATGAATTATTTTACGGAAGTGGCCAAGCTGCGGGCGGCCCGGATGTTGTGGGCCAAACTCTTGAAACCGTTTGGTCCCGCCAACCCGAAATCCTCCATGTTGCGCACCCATTGTCAGACCTCCGGCTGGTCACTCACTGCCCAGGATGTGTTTAACAATGTTGGGCGCACCATGATCGAAGCCATGGCGGCGGTGGACGGCCACACCCAGTCTTTGCACACCAATTCCCTGGACGAAGCCCTGGCATTGCCGACGGATTTCTCCGCTCGTATTGCCCGCAATACCCAAGTGTTTCTGGCCGGTGAAGGCGGGCATTGTAATGCCATTGACCCGTGGGGCGGCTCGCATTTTGTCGAGCGCCTGACCCACGATCTGGCGGCCCGTGCCTGGAGCCATATCCAGGAGATCGAAGCCCTCGGCGGCATGTCAAAGGCCTTGGAGAGCGGCATTCCGAAACTGCGCATCGAGGAAAGCGCGGCGCGTATCCAGAGCCTCATTGACAGCGGGGTACAGAAGGTGGTCGGTATCAACACATACCGCACCAGCGATAAAGACGATATTCCTTTGCTCAAGGTCGATAATGACAAGGTGAGAGCCGGGCAAATCGCACGGCTCAACCAGCTTAAAAAAGATAGAAATAACAAAGAATTACAAGCTAGTTTAAATGCACTCACCCGTGCGGCAGATAGTGGTAAAGGCAATCTTTTGGCTTTGAGTATAGACGCGGCCCGCGCCAAAGCCACCGTCGGCGAAATCAGCTCTGCTCTGGCAAAGGTTTTCACCAGATATGAAGCCAAACCCGAAGGCGTCAGAGGCGTATATGAGAAAGCCTGGGACGAGCGCAATCCCGATCTACGCCAAGCCAAAAACCGCATCCAAGCCTTTGTGGAAATGGAAGGCCGCAAGCCGAAAATCCTGATCGCCAAAATGGGCCAGGACGGCCATGACCGGGGCCAAAAAGTCGTGGCCACAGGTTTTACCGATATGGGTTTTGATGTGGTCATCGGGCCATTATTCCAGACGCCAGAGGAAACCGCCGCCTTGGGTATAGAGAAAGACGTAGACGTCATAGCCGCCTCATCTCTGGCCGCCGGGCATTTGACTTTGGTGCCGGAATTACGCGACGCCCTGTCCGCCAAATCCCGCCAAGACATCATGATCGTCGTCGGCGGCGTCATCCCGCCCGAAGACATCAACACATTAGAGGAAATGGGCGCAAAAGCCGTGTTCCCGCCCGGCACCTCAATCCCGGACGCCGTGCTGGCCGTGCTGGACATCGTTAATCGTCGTTTAAGCCAGGGTAGTGAGGAAACCCCCTAAATCATCGCCATGCCGCCGTTTACGTGCAGGGTTTGACCTGTGACATAACTGGCTTCTTCGCTGGCCAAATAGAGCGCCGCATTGGCTATGTCTTGCCCGGTGCCCAATTTGCCCGCCGGGATTTTAGTCAAGATTGCGTCCGTTTGCTTCTCGTTCAAGACCTCCGTCATTGGTGAGGCGATAAAACCCGGCGCGATACAATTGGCCGTGATGCCGCGCACCGCAACCTCGCCGGCCACGGATTTGGTAAAGCCGATCATGCCGGCCTTGGAGGCGGCGTAATTGGCCTGACCCGGATTTCCGGTGACACCAACCACAGACGTAATGCCAATAATCCGGCCCCAACGGGCTTTCATCATACCGCGCAGACAAGTCTTGGTCAGGCGGAAATAAGCCTCAAGATTGACCTTTTGCACCAAATGCCAATCGTCCGGTTTCATGCGCATAACAAGCCCGTCGCGGGTCAGGCCGGCATTGGAGACCAAAATATCAACGGCCCCGTCCATCAGCTCCGCCGCCTGCTTGGGTAATGCGTCTACGGCATCGCCGTCCGACAAATTACAAGGGGCCACAAATGCGCCCGCCCCCAGTTCCGCCGCTAATTCATCAAGCTTTTCCGCCCGTGTGCCGGACAATGTCACCAACGCACCTTGAGCATGTAAAAGCCGCGCAATATCGCCGCCGAGACCTCCCGTAGCGCCAGTTACCAATGCCTTGTGTCCAGTAAGATCAAACATGTTTATTTCCTTTTTTTTATAATGATTTCCTTCCTCCGTTTTTTCCTCTATAAAGCAAAGATGGGGGAAGTGCCGGAGCTCTTGCGGAGTTACGAAGCAATAGTGGGTGACGAGAACTCAGAAGCGCACAAGAGGTGCGCCCCCCATCCCCCCTTCGGGGTACTTCCCCCGTAAAAAACGGAGGAAGGAAAGTATGTAAATACAGTATTGAGCATAATCTAGCCTTTAAGCCGTTCCGCAAACGCTTCCAAAGCTTCGGGCGTTGACAGAACTACTCCATCCACGCCTTTGACAATACGGCGCAACATTCCGGTTAGCACTTTGCCTGTTCCCGGCTCTGCGAAAACTTCGACCCCGTCCTCTGCCATCCATGTGACGCTTTCGCGCCAACGAACCCGGCCCGTGACTTGTGCCACCAGGTCGGTTTTTAATTGTGCGGGATCTGTTACGGGTGCGGCAGTGACATTATTGACCACCGGAACCATTGGCATTTTCAAGTCCGCATCCGCCAGCACGTCCGCCATCGCCTCCGCCGCCGGAGCCATCAGATCACAATGGAACGGTGCGGATACGGATAACAGCACCGCCTTGCGCACACCAAGTTCATTGGCCATTTCAATCGCCGCATCGACAGCCAATTTATCTCCGGAGATCACCACCTGGCCAGTGGCATTGTCATTGGCGATCTGGCAAATACCGGATTTTGCGCCCGCAATGACAGCCGCAGCCGCAACATCCAGATCAGCCCCCAACAGCGCCGCCATTGCCCCCATATTTCCTTTTGGGCCAACCGGAACCGCCTTTTGCATGGCCTCGCCGCGCAAGCGTAGCAGTATTGCCGTCTGGCTTAGGGTAAAACTGCCCGCCGCGCACAAGGCCGAATATTCGCCCAATGAATGCCCGGCCACATAGCTGGCCGCATCGACATCAGTGTCGAAATCCTGCTTTAAAACGGCCATGACCGCCATTGAACAGGCCATCAAGGCGGGCTGGGTGTTGGTGGTCAGGCTTAAGTCTTCACCAGGCCCGTCCCACATCAAGCCAGACAGGTTTTGCGATAAAGCGTCGTC
Organism: Robiginitomaculum sp.; assembly: GCA_002733385.1. GTDB lineage: Bacteria > Pseudomonadota > Alphaproteobacteria > Caulobacterales > Maricaulaceae > Robiginitomaculum_A. The sequence continues at coordinate 3,228 of NVVO01000030.1, read as the reverse complement.
GACCTCCTCGAACACCGCCCGCGCAGATGCAAAGCCTTGCGCCAGTTCTTTGCCCATACCGACCGATTGCGAGCCTTGGCCAGGGAATGTAAATGCCAGTTTCATAATGCCTCTTATTCATCTATATTTTCTCTGATTATCGCCTGTATTTCCTACAAATCAAGTGTTGCGTTTGATTTAGTCTTGTATATGTTGCGCCCACTTACCGATTGCGGTCTTTGGCCCGCCTGTCAGACATGGGGTTTGACCAAGGCTTGAGATCCATCGTTCATCTCTCCCCTTCGAGAGATGTGCGCCGCAGTCCAACTTAGAAGGACATATTTATGTCATATTACGAACACGTGATTATTTCACGTCCCGACATCTCCGAGACCCAGGTCAAGGAAATGGTTATCCAGCTAACAGAAAAATTCACAAGCCTTGGTGGCAAAGTTGTCGACACCGAATATTGGGGCTTGCGCAAACTTGCTTACCGGATCAATAAAAACCGCAAAGCTCATTATTCATTCTTGAAACTTGATGCGCCGTTCGAAGCCGTGCAAGAAGTCGAACGTCTGCACCGCATTGATGATGATATATTGCGCTATATGACCATCCGGGTTGACGAGCACACGGACGAGACATCACCGATCATGAGAAAACGTGAAGACCGCGAGCGCAAGCCGCGCGCGCCCAGATAGTATAGGAGTATATCATGGCTAAAAAACTAGACATCAAAATTGAAAACCTGCCCGTCCGCAGTCAATTTTCGCGGCGCCGCAAAGTGTGCCCGTTCGCCGGAGAAAACGGCAAAACCATCGACTATAAAGACCCGAAAATGCTGGCACGGTATATGTCTGAAAAAGGCAAAATCGTACCGTCGCGCATTTCCAGCGTCACCCACAAAAAACAACGCGTATTGGCCAAGGCCATCAAACGCGCCCGCTTTTTGGCTTTATTGCCATATGCGGCAAATTAGGAGACAGTTATGCAAATTGTACTGTTAGAACGGGTCGATAGCCTGGGCAATATGGGCGATATCGTTAACGTCAAAAACGGTTATGCGCGCAATTTTCTATTGCCAAATGCCAAAGCCCTGCGGGCTACCAAAGCCAATTTGGTGCGCTTTGAAGCTGAACGGGAATTTCTCGAAAAACGCAATGCCGAAACCGCACAAAAAGCCTCCGAAGAAGGTTCAGACCTGGACGGCACAACTTATATCGCTATTCGCCAAGCAGGCGAAACCGGTATTTTGTACGGTTCCGTAGCATCGCGGGATGTCGCCGAGCTTGTTGGTGATCCGGTCAAACGGGCTATGGTGGTTCTTGAACAACCGATTAAGGCTTTGGGACTGCATGAGGTACGCATCAAACTTCACCCGGAGGTGAGCATCAATGTTGTTATCAACGTGGCCCGCACCGAAGACGAAGCCGAGCGTCAAGCCGCTGGTGAGGACGTGATCGCAACCCAGCACGACGAAGACAAATCCGAAGCCGAAACCGACGCGGAAGAACGCGCCGAAACCGCCAAGGAAATGTTCGAAGGCGAACACGGCGAAGACCTGCGCTCAGACGACGAGTAAGCGCCTGCGCACATAAACAAAGTGCGGAGCCTGCCTCTTGTACAAAACCCGCCCGGGAAACCGAGGCGGGTTTTTTGTTGGGCAGATCAACATCCCCAGCTAATACCACACAACTCCCCAATTCCCGCAAATACCCGGCCTCTCACACTCCGCTCATACCCGGCCATCTACCTATAATCCGCTCATACCCGGCCCCGACCGGGTATCCAGCGTATAAAGAGCGAGCGACCATCGGGAATGCCTCTTGTGAAAGCTCGCACATTTTTGTTCAACTGGATTCCCGCTTTCGCGGGAATGAGCGGGGTGTTGGGGAAGACGGGTGTGTAAATGGAAAGCGCGGAAGATCATGCCACCACCTGCACCCCCATGCACCTATCCACAGCTACAAGACCAAAACCCGAAACTCACTCCGGCGCGTCTTTACATCCCGCGCCTTGCATCCAGCCAGAAACTTGCGTCATCTGCGGCACCGCACCAATATCAGCAAACAAACCATAAGCCTGCCGCCAATAGGCACAAGCCCCGGACATGTTCTCGCGTAACGCCTCCACAATCCCGAGATTGCCATAATTACTGGCCATGCCCTGCTTGCGACCCAATTCTTTATTCAGTTTCAGCGACTTTTGGTGATAATCCACCGCACCGTCAAGATTACCCCGTGTCTGCTCTATATTCCCGAGATTGCCGTAAGCTATGGCCTGGAGCATTTTATCATTTCGCTGCAGGCCCAAGCGTAGCACGTTTTTATAGGCGATCTCAGCATGTACCAAATCCCCTAGCCTTTGTTGCAAATGCCCGGCTTGGTTCCAGCCTTGCGGGTCGTCCGGGGTTAGTTGTGTGACCCGGATATAGGCTGCTAGGGCTTCTTGGGTGTTATTCAAAAAGGCGATATTGCCAATATCTAGGTATGTACGGGCGGCGTCTTTGATGGCACCTTCCTGCTTGTCGGCGAGGGAGCGGAGATGTTTGATGGCCCCGTCCACATCTGCGGCCCGTAATTTATCACCCGCCTGTTTGCGTTCGCCTTTAGTCGCGCCTAATAAACTCTTGAGCGTTTCTTCAATGGATTTTTTGGTTTCGGGGTCTATGTCTGTTTGACTGGCCAGTAATTGCTTGAGCAGAGCATTATTTTCTTTCGTTACATCATTAGTATCTTCGACGATTTCCTGTATCTCTACCTGCCCGGCCCGTAAATCACCTAATGTCTCCAATAACGGCTCGGCGACGAAAAATCCGCCGCCCAGTGTCAAAGTAAACATGATGCAGTTTGTCAGCATGTTATTGACAAGGTTTTTGAAAATATCCCGAGGCCCACCCGCTTTTCTGATCAACCACAAAACAGGAAACAGCAAATAGGTCGGCAGGCGAAACAAAAACAATAATACATTCAGTAATGCAAGCATAACGCCACCCCGAAAAAAGAGAACAAACGGTATTCATCTTTAGATATAGGCATAAATGCACGAATATCAAACTTGAATATCAAACCTGAAYMTCAAACCWKGGCTTGCTCTTTTGGGGTGGATATATCATAGGGTAAATTGGTTTTCGTTGTTTATGGGGTTCATATGCGTTTAATATTTATTGGGATTATGTTGGCGCTTGCGTCTGGCGGCTTGGCGGCTTGTGGCGGGAGTACGCCCACGATTACGCCCCCACCTCCACCT
>NVVO01000002.1:156981-162913 GCA_002733385.1 Robiginitomaculum sp. | reverse complement strand
GTGGTTTTTACGTTTCGACATTCTGATCTCCTCTTTGTCGAGACCAGACAACACAAAATAATAGCTTAAGTCACTGTCCAATTAATGGGGAGTACCTCATTTAGTGATGAACCTTGCAATTTTATGATCGGGAATAGTTAAATATTGCCTTGGGTAGCGCAATGTTTGGGAACCTAACCAATTACGGATAATTTCTTTCTTCGGGCGTTTTTTAAGCTTGATAACCAACGCGACAGATACGGATTGGTAAATTTGCCATTTTATGTATTTTATATCGTCCCAGACTAATTCCCTAGGTGGGTTCTCCCAATAATCAATAATGCCGGTTTCCGTAATTGTCATTAATGTCCCTTCAAAACGGCTCAGTTTTATCAACCATAGGGATATGTTGATGAGGCATATAAATAACCAACCAAACAATAACACACAAAGCAACAGCACTATCGGCCCATCGGTTTCTGCGCTCTCAAAAACTGCAACGTAAATTGAAAGACATATCCCGACTATAGTCATTAATCCAATCACCCACGCCCCAGATTTGGCTTGCGATCTATTGACCTTTATATCCACTGTACTGGCTTAGCTTTCATTGAAAATGTCTATTTTTTTGACTAAGGTTTCGACCATACGTCGGGTTTCATCCAAGACGTTGTATGGGGGTGCTTCAATATTGCCCTCAAATGGCACGACATGGCAGCGGTTCTTTAAGTTCTGATAGAGCTCCGCAAATTTTCCTGCACCACCCGCCTTTTTGCTAGACATGGGTAGTGTGAACACCGGCTTGCCCGTGGCGCAGGCTTCGGTCAGCATATTGGTGCTGTCTTCGGTCACTAGAATGGCGTCGGCGGCCCCTAGAAATGCGAAATAGGGGTTGTCCACTTGACCTGATCTATTTTCGTCCCAAATCCAAACCCGCTTGCGTTCAAACAGGTTTTTACAATGATCTTCCCGAGCCCAGTCCGGTGTGCGCCTTGATGTGCTAAGCATCACCGAAAACCCCTGATCGACCAACCCATTGACGGCCCGCCTGTGTTCTTCGTGAACCTCCGGGGATAGTGTGTGGGTTTTTGATGTGCCGCCAATCAGCACGGCGACACGCGGCGCGGGCACTTTGGCCAACTCCACAGCAAAATTCAGCACGTTTTCCGCCAACAATTTCTCTGTGACCCGGTTCGGCGAGCCGATCATGGTTTGTACGTTTTCGCCCGCTAGCCCGTCGTGCTGCGGCGCAATCACCAGATCAAACTGCTTAGGGTCTAAATGCGGGTCTTGTATGTATACGGTGAAAACATCTTCCCCACCTGTTTTTTTAAGCGCAAGCAAGGGTGCAATCGCCTGACGGCCACAACCAATGGCGATACCGGGCATAACCTCGATACCATAATCCGCCGGTGCGGCTTTCAGGGTGAATTGCATGTTAGGCGGGCAGGCTCGAAATAGCTTGCCGGATTTCACCACATGTCTGGTAATTTCGGTTTTGCGCAACCGCGCCAAAGCTTCCGCCAACCCCAAAGCCTGATTTTCAATGCCGCGCCTGCCGTCGGAAACAACCAGACATGTTAGCGCAGCATTATGATTAACTCGGGGCATCAGGCGTAGGCGATCTCCAGGATTTCGTAAGACTTGGCACCGCCCGGCGCTTGCACTTCAAACACATCACCGATCTCTTTGGAGATCATGGCGCGGGCAAGCGGTGCGGTAATGGAAATTTTCTGGTTCTTGATACTGGCTTCGTCCTCACCAACAATCTGGTAAGTGCTTTCCTCGTCCGTGTCCTCATTGACAATGGAAACGGTAGCCCCGAATTTAACCGTATCCCCGCCRAGTTTTGTCACGTCTATCACCATAGCCARAGTCAATTTGCTCTCAAGCTCCTGAATGCGGCCTTCAATAAAACCCTGCTTTTCCTTGGCCGCATGGTATTCGGCGTTTTCCTTGAGATCCCCATGCTCTCGGGCTACCGCAATGGCGTTGATAATATAAGGCCGCTCCACGGATTTAAGCTGTTTAAGTTCAGCCTCCAAAGCTCCATGGCCCGGCACTGTCATAGGAAATTTTTTCATATTTTTCTCTTGTTGTTTGAGACCAAGCTAAAGCCAAAACCTTATACAGATATTAACCGCGAAAGGGGCGGCAAGCGGCAGGTATATAAGGATGTTGTGGCGGGGTTGCAAGGGGTACTATTTTTCCTCCCTCCGTTTACGGGTTTGAGCCAAAGCGGGGCAAATGCCCCGTGACGCGAATGAGTACCCCTCGTTTTTCAGAGGGGGGATGGGGGCACAGCTCCAGTCTTGTGCAAGACGAGAGTTGTTCCCCCCATCGACCGCCAAGAGGCGCCCACTTCCCCCGTGAAAAACGGAGGAAGGAAGTGTGTTAGCCGTAATCCTGTAAACTCATGACTTCGTAATCGTGTTGGGACAGGGCGGTGATGGCTTGTAYKGCGGMKYTKGCGCCTGAGGCRGTGGTGAARTAGGGGATCCCSGCSGTRAGGGCGGCGCGGCGGATKGAGAARCTGTCCTTSARGGCTTGCTTGCCCCAKGTGGTGTTRAASACCAGCGCGATTTGGCCGTTTTTCATGGCATCGACAATGTGCGGGCGGCCTTCGGAGACTTTTTTGACCTGCTCTACATTCAGTCCAGCTTCTTGGAGATATTTGGCAGTACCGCCTGTGGCCACGACATCAAAGCCCAATTTTAGCAGATTTTGCGCCAATGGTATCATCAAGTGTTTGTCGCCGTCTTTGACCGAGATAAACACCGTGCCGGACGCGGGCAGAACCACGCTGGCGCCGAGCTGGCTTTTGGCAAAGGCCATGCCGAATGTGTCAGCCATGCCCATAACTTCTCCGGTCGAGCGCATTTCCGGGCCGAGCTGGGTGTCGACGCCGGGGAAGCGGGCGAAGGGAAACACGGCTTCTTTAACCGCGATCTGTCCTTTTATGGTGGGGGCAAGATCAAATTCAGACAGCTTGCGCCCGGCCATAATCYKSGCGGCRATMTTGGCMAYMGGCAYRCCSRTARCTTTGGCSACRAACGGTACNNTGYGCGAGNNGCRCGCGGGTTAACCTCRAKMAWATARAYWTSRTCGCCCTTGAYSGCATATTGCACATTCATCAAACCCACGACCCCAAGTTCCAAAGCTAACAGCCTAGTTTGGCGTTCTAGTTCTTTAACGATTTTTTTGCTCAAACTATAGGGCGGTAGCGAACAGGCGCTATCGCCGGAATGCACCCCGGCTTCTTCGATATGTTCCATAACGGCGGCGACGAACACGTCCTTGCCGTCGCAAATAGCGTCCACATCCACTTCAATAGCATCGCGCAAATACTGGTCGATGAGCAGTGGCGATTTGCCCGATACCTTGACGGCCTCACTAACATAGCGGCGCAAGTCCGGCTCGCTCTCGACGATCTCCATAGCCCGTCCGCCGAGCACGAATGATGGCCGTAGCACGACTGGGTATCCGACCTTGGCCGCACCTGCCGCCGCTTCGTCGTCGGTGCGGGCAATGGCGTTGGAGGGCTGCAGCAAGTCCAGTTTATCCAACAAGGCCTTGAACCGTTCCCGGTCTTCGGCCAGATCAATGGCGTCGCGGTCGGTGCCGAGTAGGGGAATACCATTTGCCTCCAAAACCTCGGCCAGCTTCAGCGGTGTCTGGCCGCCGTACTGGACTATGACGCCGAGCAGCTTGCCGTTCTCGCATTCTTTGGCCACCAGTTCCAATACGTCTTCTTCGGTCAGGGGTTCAAAATATAGCCGGTCAGATGTGTCGTAATCGGTGGAAACTGTCTCGGGATTACAATTGACCATAATGCTTTCAATGCCAATTTCGGCGAGCGCATAGGCGGCGTGGCAACAGCAATAATCAAACTCAATTCCCTGGCCAATCCGGTTGGGGCCACCGCCCAATATGATGACTTTATCGCGGCCCGTGGGGCGGCTCTCACACTGGGCCGCGCCGCCGAATGACGGATGCTCATAGGCGGAATACATATAGGGTGTTTTGGCGGCAAATTCCGCCGCGCAGGTGTCGACCCGTTTATAGACCGGGCGCACATCCAAGCCGTGCCTAAGCTTGCGCACATCTCGCTCGGATTGCTGTGTCAATTGCGCCAGTCTAGCATCAGAAAACCCGTCCATTTTAAGGGCAAGTATGGCTTTAGCATTGTTCGGCAAGCCATTGGTTTTTATGTGATTTTCAGTTTCCACCAATTCATAAATCTGGCGTAAAAACCATTTGTCGATACAGGTGATTTCGTAAACTGTATCAACGGAAAACCCCTCGCGAAAGCTTTGCGCGACCACGCGCAATCTATCGGGGGTTTGGCGCGCCAATTCGGCCCGCACCACCGTGTCGATATTATCAGCCGAAATATCAAAATCATATTCGTCCAGCCCGGTTAAATCGGTCTCCAAGGAGCGCAATGCTTTTTGGAAACTTTCTTTGAAGTTGCGGCCAATAGCCATAGCCTCGCCGACCGATTTCATGGAGGTGGTTAGCAACGGTTCTGCGCCCGGGAATTTCTCAAAGGCAAAGCGCGGAAATTTGGTGACAACATAATCCAGCGTTGGTTCGAACGCTGCCGGAGTGGCCCCGGTGATATCATTGTCCAGCTCGTCCAGGGTATAACCAACCGCCAATTTAGCAGCGATTTTGGCAATAGGAAAACCTGTGGCTTTGGAGGCGAGGGCGGAGGAGCGCGACACACGCGGGTTCATCTCGATCACCACCATGCGGCCATCGGCGGGGTTGATCCCGAACTGCACATTGGAGCCGCCGGTCTCGACGCCGATCTCGCGCAACACCGCTATGGAGGCGTCGCGCATGTTTTGGTATTCTTTGTCGGTCAGGGTTAGCGCCGGGGCGACGGTGATGCTGTCACCGGTATGCACGCCCATGGGATCTATGTTTTCAATGGCGCAAATGATGATGCAATTATCCGCCTTGTCGCGGACAACTTCCATCTCGAACTCTTTCCAACCCAAGAGGCTCTCGTCCACCAAAACCTGATTGGTCGGAGAGGCGCTTAGGCCGGAGCGGATAATGTCTTCGAACTCTTCAATATTATAGGCCACACCGCCGCCGGTGCCGCCCATGGTAAAGGCCGGGCGGATAATGGCGGGCAAGCCGGTTTCGGGCAGCAGGCGCACGGCTTCGGCGACCCCGGCGTTGATATCGCCGTCCGGAGCGGAGATAATAACGGCGCGRGGGTTTTCCAGCCCTATTTTTGTCATGGCGTCGCGGAAACGCTCGCGGTTCTCCGCTTTGTCGATCGCATCGGCCTTGGCCCCGATCATTTCGACACCGTATTTTTTAAGGACGCCCATTTCCTCAAGCGCTAGTGCCGTGTTGAGCGCCGTCTGCCCGCCCATGGTTGGTAACAATGCGTCCGGGCGTTCCTTGGCAATAATTTTCTCAACAATTTCTGGCGTAATTGGTTCCACATAGGTGGCGTCCGCCATGCCGGGGTCGGTCATAATCGTTGCCGGATTGGAATTGACCAATATGATTTTATAGCCTTCTTCGCGCAAAGCCTTGCAGGCCTGCACGCCGGAATAATCAAACTCACAAGCCTGGCCGATAATAATTGGCCCGGCGCCTATTATGAGAATAGATTTAATATCCGTTCGTTTACCCATAATCAGGAATCAGCCTTTCGCGCAAAATTTCGTATGTTTAGAGCCTAGTGAGGAAAGGTGCAAGAGAATGTGGTCGCCAATTCAACCTGTTTATTTTCATTGTTAACAAACTGTACCGCGGGTGGTACATATTGTGCGGTAGATAAAAGGATATAATTTTGCAGCGCCAATCCAAGGAAATACAAGCGCAATTTTATCAAACCCCGTCTGGGAAAATGCCTGGTCTGGGGAAATGCCTAGTCTGGGGAAATGCCTAGTCTGGGGAAATGCCTAGTCTGGGGAAATGCCTNGTC
>NVVO01000002.1:0-156970 GCA_002733385.1 Robiginitomaculum sp. | reverse complement strand
CNGNCNNNGATTGGTTGATATCGGCATTAAATTAAGAAGATCGCAGAATTATTGGCGGCGACATTGCAACGGTTGAATATGGTTGGCCCGTCGGCATGCCAACATGTAAACCTCTTGGAAACGGGTTGTATGAAGTACGCACTTCCCTAACCGGGCGGCGTATTGCCCGAATCATTTTCTGTATGCGGGGTAAGAAAATGGTTCTGTTACACGGCTTTATCAAGAAAAGCCGAAAGACCCCGCAATCAGCTTTAGTGCTGGCAAAAAATAGAATGAAAGAGATTGATAAATGAGCAAAATAAACGAATCGACAGTTGGATCCAGTTTTGATGATTTTTTGAAAGAAGAAGGCCTCTATGAGGAAGTTCAGGCCATTGCCATCAAACGTGTCATCGCGTGGCAAATTACTCAGGAGATGGAAAAGCAGGCCATTACAAAAAAAGAAATGGCTGCGCGCATGAAAACCAGTAGAAGCCAACTTGACCGCTTGCTTGATCCCAATAATGACAACGTAAAACTGGCAACGCTCGGTCGTGCCGCCAGGGCTGTAGGGCGAAGCTTACGTCTTGAACTGGCTTAACTTTAAGATGCCGCTCACGTCTCTCAAGGATTAAAAACATCCACCACAATGGAAAATTTTATTACGATATTGATTTTTACCGGTATTGGTCTTGCGATTTGGCTATGGGTAAAACTCTATCAGGCAAAAATAGATGCCAGGAACTTGGAAGTTGCCGAAAAGAGACTGTCTGAAAACGCAAAAACGATAAGCGAACAAAATTCACGAATAAGAAATTTAAACCACCAGACTACCAATCTTCAACATGTCATTCATAGAAAAGATGAATATTATTCTATCCTTTCAGACCCGATACCCGAAAGATATGATAAGCTTTCAGAATTTATTTCAGATTTTCGAACTTTGCATTTTGACCAATCCGCAAAATATCTTGCCACGAAAAAGCGTCCTGCCAAAAAAGAAGCCCTTCGCATCGCGGAACTTAAGAAAGTGCACAGAGAGCTTATAATTCACAATCGGAGCGTAAGTTATAAGGTCGAGCAACTTTTTGCTCTCTTTCCGGAGCTGGAAAGCTATTTTGATAATCCTCTAGCGTTAGAAACATATGATAACCTTGAAACTCTAAAAGACAATCATGATCGCGTTCGCGATTTTTTATCCCCCGGTGAATATGAAGATTTAAGTGAAATCGACCGAAACCAGTTAGCCCTTGATCGGTATATTGAGAGAAAGAATAAATCCAACTGGCAAATTGGCCGGGATTATGAACTCTCGGTAGGATATGAATACACGGCCAAAGGTTGGGAGGTGGAATATACCGGGATTGCGAAAAATATCGCAGATTTAGGCAGAGATTTGATAGCCAGAAAAGATAATGATGTACACATAATACAATGCAAGTATTGGGCCCAATACAAGGGAATACACGAAAAACATATTGCCCAACTTTTTGGCACTTCAAAAATGTTTGAACTTGAAAGTTCTGACCTGTTCTCACCAAATGTAACACCCGTGTTCGCAACTAACATTTTGCTGTCAGAAATGGCTCGTAAATTTGCAAATGCTTTAGGAGTTGTTTTATATGAGAGCCGCGAAATGCAGGAATTCCCACGAATTAAATGTAATGTGGGAATCGCTGAGGCTGGTAAACCTGAAAAAATCTACCACTTACCCATGGATCAACAATATGATAGGACACAACTCAAAAAGACTACAGATTTTTTTGCTTTTACTGTAGAAGAAGCTGTTGAAAACGGATTTAGACGTGCTCATCGTTGGCAAGGCGATCTGAGAAACTCGTAATAGACTTACTCGTTTTTGGCCCCGACAAAAAGTGCGATCAATGCGATCATGCCGCCGTAGCGAAAGGCGGGGGCGAGTACGGGGGCGTGCATGGCATCGGAGCGCCATAGCTCAAACCAACCCTCTGCAATGACGCTAAAGCCGACAAACAACATGAAAACCGCGACGGCACAGCCCGCAAGAGCAAAGATTTTGGCCTTGGCAAAAACCGCCGCATCATCTGCGCGGGCAGTCCACATCCGCAGCGCCCCCAACAGGCACATGCCCCCGGCAACCGCCTTGGAAAGCATGATAAACAGTGCGCCTGCGAAAATCACCGCCGGGTTGGTTGTCGCCCGCCAGTTATCGCCGCCGCCTTCAAATGTTGACATGGACGTTGTTGCAGACACGGCCCCTATGGTGCCGCTCCAGTCGGTCAGATTGCCAAAAGCACCAAGCAGCCCCCACAGTGCGACGCTTAAAATCAGTAAAATTTTCATGATGCGTAACATGGTGGCGCTCCCTTTGGTGTGAAAGAAAGATATATGCAAAAACAGATGCCGTCCAGTCGTCTGCGCATTTGCTTCTTTACATATTGCCAATTATAACACACCAAATGTCTACACATAAACGGGAGAACACGATGAAAGCAGCTTATATTCGGGGTTACGGCGGGTCGGACAAGGTCGAGATTGGTGATGTAGATAGGCCGGTGGCCAGTCCCGGTCAGGTCTTGATTAAAATGAAAGCGGCCAGTGTTAATCCCATTGATTGGAAAACCGTCAAGGGGGATTTGAAAGCTTTGTTCAAACCGCCATTTCCGCTCTTGCTTGGCAGTGACGGGGCCGGAATTGTCGAGCAAGTAGGTACGGGCGTTAGTAGGTTTAAAGTGGGGGATGAAGTATTCTTTCGCTGTCACAAAACCGATACGGGAACATTTGCGCAATACTTTGCCGTGTCTGCTGATTTGGTAGCATTAAAGCCGAAAAACATGTCCTTTGAACAGGCTGCGTCTATCCCCTTGGTCGGACTGACATCAACGCAATCTTTGGACGAAAAAGCTGGTATGGTAGCGGGCTCCAAGGTTTTAATCCATGCGGGGGCGGGCGGGGTCGGCACATTTGCAATTCAATACGCCAAAGCCAAGGGAGCCTATGTGGCCACGACCGCCAGCAAGAAACGCAATGAATTGCTGACGCAACTTGGCGCCGACGAAATCATTGATTATCACAGCACCAATGTTGAAGATGTTTTGCAAGACTATGATATTGTGCTCGATACATTGGGCGAAACCGTCCATGGGGCATCCTATAAAACCTTGAAAAAAGGCGGGGTGCTGGTGTCGGTGTTGGGCATTCCTGATAATGAAGTTATCGCCGACTACGGCGCAAATTTCATCGTCAAATTTGTCGCCAAGCTCCATAACCGAAAAATGCAAAAACGGGCGGCTAGTTACGACGCCGTGTACAAACATCACCTTATGTACGCGGACGGGAAGCAACTCGCCGATATTGCCAAGCTAATCGAAGCCGGGAAAATCAAAGCCATCATTGATTCTACATTTCCCCTAGACCAGGTCGCGGCCGCATTCGAGCGCAGTATGACCGGGCGGGTGCAAGGCAAAATCATTATTACGATAGAAGACTGAGGTAATTGTGATCCTGTGACACTCCAGCATTGCCACTTGTAAATTTTCCGAAAATAGGTGATTTTGAGGCAGGTTTCGTGAATAGGTGAGGTAACGGCAATGGGTAGAAGGTCTGTTTATAATCGGGGGCGGCGCGGCTTGGGACGCTCAACATTGGGAAGACGCGGCGGCGGCTTTCGCTGGAAGATTATGCTGGTATTTGCCATAGGCGCAGCTGGGTATTATTTTGCCAACCAGAAAGAAGTGCCGTTTACCGGGCGCACGCAACTTCGCACCATGAAGCCAGCGGCGGAAATGCAGCTTGGTTTGCAATCTTACCGCCAGATTTTAAGGGATAGCCAGGTGCGCACCAGCGGGCCTATCGTTGACAAAGTCCGCGAAATCGGGGCCGATATTGCTCGCGCCGCCGCCCCGGAAGACCCCGGCTTTGCCTGGGCTTTTAACGTGATTGACAGTAATCAGGTTAATGCCTTTGCCCTACCGGGGGGCTATACGGCCGTTTATACGGGTATTATTCCTGTGGCGGCTAATGACAACGGTCTGGCGGCGATTATGGGGCACGAAGTTGCCCATGCATTGGCCCGCCACGGGGCCGAACGTATGGCCCAGCAAAACATGCAGCGTATTGTTGGCGCGGGTGTGGCTATGGGTGCGGGCGGTATGGATGTCGGGGCGCAACGGGCGGTGATGGGGGTGTTCGGCGGTATTTCGAAATATGGGTTTGCCCTGCCGTTCTCGCGCTCCCATGAAAGCGAAGCCGATTATATCGGGCTAATTTTGATGGCGCGGGCTTGTTATGACCCCCGTGAAGCCCCGCGCCTTTGGGACAGGATGAAACAAGCCAGCGGCGGCGGCGCGCCTCCGGAGTTTCAATCAACCCATCCATCGCCGGAAACTCGTATCGCCGATTTCAACAAAAACATGCCAATGGCTATTGATATTTACAACCGAAACTGCCCCAGACCTATTCAGTAGTAATGGCAAATTAGGCAGTAAGTAGTATAGGGAAGAGCAAATATGACTAAGAAAACAGACCTGATATTGGTGACGGGCATTAGCGGCTATATTGCCAAACATCTGACCCACGGTTTACTGGAGCGTGGCTATCGGGTGCGCGGCACGGTTCGGACCTTGGATAAAGCGGAGCCGGTAAAAACGGATTTGGCCGCTGCGGGTGTTGATGTTGGGGGCTTGTCCTTTGTGCAGGCCGATCTTGACCACGACGCAGGATGGGAACAAGCCGTCGAGGGATGCGCCTATATCCAGCATTTAGCCTCGCCGTTTCCTTTGCAACAGCCGGCGGACCGTGAGGCTCTGGTTCCCGCAGCCCGGGCTGGGGCACAGCGGGTGTTGTCGGCGGGATTTGCAGCAGGTGTAAAGCGTATTGTTATGACCTCGTCCATGGTTTCTATGTTGGGGCAACCGGGTAAAGGCGCGCATTTACGGGTGGGCGAACAGGACTGGACGGATCCTGATTGGAAAAAACTGACAGCCTATGCAATTTCTAAGACCCGTGCCGAAATTTCCGCCTGGGAATATGCACGGGTGCAGGGATTCGAAGACCGCCTGACCGTCATCAATCCCGGCTTTGTACTTGGCCCGGCCATTGGTGCAACTTACGGCACTTCACTGGCACTTATCGAGCAGATGTTCGCAGGTGAATTCCCCCGCGCACCCAAGGCGGCCTATCCCATTGTCGATGTGCGCGATTTGGCCGATTTACACATTGCCGCTATGAAAGTCAAAGCCGCGGGCGGGCGACGGCTTATCGCAGCAGGGGAGACACTTTGGCTCAGCGAGATTGCCAATATTGCCCGCGCTACCTATCCGCAAAAGGGGCGTAAATTGCCCAAGGGTGAATTGCCGAATTTTGTCGTCCGCCTCGCCGCTAAATTCGACAACCGGGTTAAAGCCATTGTGTCTGACCTCGGTACATTTCACGAAGCCGACAGCCAATACGTCACCGATTTAACAGGCATATCGTTCCGACCCGCCAAGCAAAGCATATTGGACAGTTGCGCGTATTTGGCTGCGCAAGGTAAGATTTAATCCTGTGGCTGATACATCCAAGCTGTTTAATGATAAGTCGGATTTGTATGCGAAGGCAAGGCCGCAATATCCGGCAGAGTTGTTTGATTTTATCAAGGCCTTACCCGAAACACGCGGTACGGTTTGGGATTGCGCGACCGGGAACGGACAGGCGGCTCTTGGGTTGGCGCAGGTTTTTGACCGGGTCTATGCAACTGATATTAGCGAGGAGCAGGTCGCCAGCAGGCTGGATGTTGAAAATGTTGAGTTTTCAGTTACGCCAGCGGAGCAAACAGGTTTTGGCGATAATATGTTCGATTTGGTCAATGTAGCGCAGGCCTTGCATTGGTTTGACTTTGGGCGGTTCTGGCCGGAGGTAAGACGGGTGCTTAAACCCGGTGGGGCATTCATTTGCTATAGCTATGCATGGTTTTCGGTGACACCTGAAATAGACACTTTGGTGGAAAGTGAGGTTGAAGCCGTTATCGCACCCTATTGGGCCGCGCAAAATCAGTTGGCGATAGACGGGTATAAAGATGTTGCATTTCCGTTCGCACAGATAGACGTGCCGGACATTGCGTTGCAGGTACGCTGGAATTTCGATGATTTGATGAACTTTATCCATACATGGTCAGCCACCCGCCGTTGTATGAACGACATAGGAACCGCATTTTTTGAGCAAGCCCGCTCAAAACTCAAAACCGCTTGGGGGGATCCGGCTGACGTCAAGATAGCCACAAGTCCCCTGACGATTATTGCCGGATATCTTGAATAAACCTGATAAATCTTGACATTTCAGGGTAAATCATGATATGTCATGATGCTTACAAGGTGCAGGCTACGCACTCAGCATGCTTAGGAGTTGACCATGACCAAAAAACGCGAAAAATTTTCCACCCAGATGGATAAAGACCTATTGGCAGAGCTGAAAAACCTGGCCAATTCCCAAGGTCGGCAAATACAGTCCGTGGTCGAGGAAGCGGTCGAAGCATATGTGCATGAGCACAGTGATGCACGACCAAATCCGAAAGTTATGGCGGCGGCGGCGGAATGTATTGAGAGATATGGCCCCCTGCTTGAAAAGCTGGCAAAATGAACAGGGTTTACCTAAGTGTCGTCGACGTTCTTGCCCTGCATGACCAACAAATGTTGCTTTATGGTGGTGCTGATGGTGTACGCGATGCAGGCCAATTAGAAGCCGCGTTGTTCAGACCACAAAGCGGCTATTACGGTGATATTATTGCCGAGGCTGCGGCGTTATGGGAAAGTCTATCGCAGAACCACCCATTTGTTGATGGCAACAAGCGAACGGCTTATGTTGCAACTTATTCGTTCTTGCTGGTTAATGGTGTACGGATGACAATGGGGCATCAGAAAACCTGGGAGTTTTTGATCAATCTCTACGAAACCAGAGAAATGAATTTCGAGCGGCTCGAGGTCTGGCTCCGGGCTAATACCGCGCCTGTTTAGGCTTAATCCAAATAAATCCCAAATAAACTCTAAATAAACTTTGAACCAAACCGCGCTTGCCACTGACTTATGTTGTATAGGACAGATTAGGGAGGATGCGCAAATGGGTCGCCGGCTACCACGTATATACGACGAATATCTGGTGGTCAGTGCCAGAGCGGGTGACCGGGCCGCATTTACGCGTCTGGCCGAAAGCTGGCAAAAACGCTTGCTGGCCCACGCTTACCGCTTGACCGGGGATGCGGAGTTGTCCCGTGATGTGGTGCAAGACGGCTGGGCTGATATTGTCCGGGGTTTGGCAAATTTAAAGGAACCGTCCGTTTTTCCCGCTTGGGCATACCGGATTGTGACACGCCGGGCAGCGGATGCCATTGGACGGGCGCAGCGAAAACGGCGCACGGAAGCGGCCTATGCACAAGAGCCTGATAAACCGGATATGTCAGCAGTCCGTATGGAGACGGGCGCGGACGCCTCTCCGCTACACAAGGCCATAGCAGCACTCCCAACAAAACAACGGGCCGCTATTGCCTTGTTTTATCTTGAAGAATTCAGCGTTACGGAAATTTCCGTGGCGCTTTCGGTTCCGGTGGGTACCGTAAAAACCCGTCTTATGCATGCCCGTAAAAATTTACGAGCTACACTCGAAGGAGACAATAATGGATGATCTTGACAAAAAAATACACGAAACTCTCAGCGACGAGGACAATGCGTTGATGGCGCATCTCGATGAACAGGGCTTGCTTGCCCAACTCGGCGGCCTGTTCAAAGGCAAGTTGGCCTGGTTATCCATTACGACTATTTTCATAGGTACTATTATGACGATTATAGCCGTCTTTGCGATCTGGAAATTCGTCACTGTGGACGATGTGCCCTCCATGTTGCGATGGGCCGGTCTTGCCTGGATTACGGGGATATCTCAAATGATGATCAAGCTGTGGAGCTGGATGCGCATGGAAACCAACCGGACATTGCGCGAGATCAAGCGTTTGGAGCTACAAATAGCGCGGATGAATGCCCAGTAACACCAAACGCCAAGCCGGCAATTTCACCAATAACTTGCCGCCCTGCTTTTTATGGATATAGTTAGATAAATGGGGAGCAGGGCGGCGCTATGCAGCAGAAACAAAAAACCAGTGCAATGGGCTCCGAGGTCGGCCAGGCTTTAGCTGCAAGCAAGCAGGCACTGTTGGCCATTGGTATTTTTTCTGCATTTATCAATATTCTGATGCTGAGCGGGCCGCTCTATATGTTGCAGGTCTATGACCGGGTGCTGGCCTCCGGGAGCATGTCAACCCTGGGGGCAATATCGGTGCTGATGGCGCTTATGTATGCTTTTATGGGGTTTTTGGAATATGTGCGGTCGCGGGTTTTGGTGCGTATTGGKGATAAACTTGAAAAAGACTTGGGCGARCGRACATTTTCCGTYTGGATGAARCAAGGTTTGGTTGGGCGAGGCGGRCAGCGCCACCGGCCCTTGCAGGACGTTAGCACTTTACGGCAATTTTTATCTGGCGCGGCTCCGGCAGCATTTTTCGATATGCCCTGGGTGCCCATTTATATTGCCGTTATGTTTTTGTTTCATTGGAGCCTGGGGGTTATTGGGATTATTGGCGCTCTTGTTATTTTCATTATCGCATGGCTCAACGAAGTCACGACGCGAAAACCCTTGCAAGAAGCAAATGCTCTTAAAGTTCAAGGGCAAATATTTGCCGACACTGCCCACCGCAATGCCGATACAATTGCCGCTATGGGTATGGAGAGCCATTTGCAAGCCCGCTGGAATGCCTTTACCAAGCAAGCTTCAGCGCAAACCGTACGCGGCAGTGACCGCGCCGGCAGTTTGACTTCGGTCTCCAAGGCATTTCGTATGTTTATACAATCGGCTATTCTAGGCTGGGGGGCGCTTTTGGCCGTGCAGGGGATGATCACCCCAGGAGCTATGATCGCTGGCTCCATTATTATGGGTCGGGCTTTGGCACCCATTCAAATGGCTTTGGGGCAATGGCGCGGTTTTATCGCGGCCAGACAAGCTTTTGATCGTTTGAACGGGTTTTACGATTTGATCCCGCCTGTGGCTGACAGCCTGTCACTGCCTGAACCCAAGGGTTTATTGTCTGTGGAATATATCCATGCTGCGCCGCCCGGGTGCCAGGTGGCAGTGTTGTCGGGTATTAATTTTAAACTTGAACCCGGTCAGGGCTTGGGGGTGATCGGGCCAAGTGCATCTGGCAAATCGACCTTGGCCAGATTACTGGTCGGCATATGGATGCCGCAAAAAGGCTCGGTGCGCCTCGACGGGGCCAGATTTGATCAATGGAATCCGGACGAGCTTGGCCCGTTTATTGGTTATCTGCCCCAGGAAGTGGAGTTGTTTGACGGCACTATCGGTGAAAACATCGGCAGGTTTCGCCCAGATGCCGAGGCGCAAGATGTTGTGATTGCAGCGCGCCGCGCTGGCGTTCACCACATGATTTTGCGCCTCGCGGAAGGCTATGACACACATATTGGTGAAGGCGGGGCCGTATTGTCCGGCGGCCAGACCCAGCGCATAGCTTTGGCGCGGGCTTTGTACGGCGATCCGTGTTTGGTGGTGCTGGACGAACCCAATGCCAATCTGGACCGGGAGGGTGATGAAGCCTTATCATTGGCGATTGCCGATTTGAGAAAACGGGGTAAAACCGTTGTCGTCATGGCCCACCGGCCTAGCGCAATTGCCGCCGTTGGCCACTTGCTGATGATTAAAGACGGGCAGCAAATCGCGTTTGGGCCAAAGGACGAGGTGATAAAACAGGTGACAGAAAAATCAAAACAACTAGCAAAAAAAGCGCAACCAGAACAAGCAACGCCAACAACGAAAAAACCGCCCGCGATTGTGGCTAAACCAAAAAAACCGCGCAAGCGCGTCAATATGCCGTCTTATGGGGAGGTTACCGCAGTTAGTTCTTCACCGAAAGCCAAGGGGCCAAAACCATGAACCCGCGCCAGGAACTTCCGCCCCCCATTTCCGTTGATAAGCAAATGGATGGGCAAATGGATGCGCAAGCTATGGCTTCATTGCAAAGCCCAAACACGTCTTACACGCCTTATTTGCGTCAGGGGTTTATAGCTTTGTTTTTGCTTGTCGTGGTGATTGGGGGTTGGGCCGCATTGTTTGAAATAAAAGGGGCGGTTATTGCATCGGGGGTGATCGCCGTTGAGGGTAAGCCCAAGACTTTACAACATTTGGACGGCGGCATTGTCGGGGAAATTTTGGTGCAAAACGGTGATAGGGTCGAAGCCGGACAAGTTGTGTTACGTCTTGACCCGACGGCTCTGGATGCCAGCCGCACGATCATAGAGAAACGGTTGTTTGAAGCGCAAGCGCGGGTAGACCGGCTGCAAGCCGAACGGGACGGAAGGTCGAAGATTAGCTGGAGCCCAACCTTGCAAACCGCAAGCGAGCGTTTTGAAGTTACGGAAATTATGAGCGGGCAACGAAATTTGTTTACAGCCCGGCAGAAATCCATGAGCGGGCAAATTGCGCAATTCCAGCAGCGTATCGTGCAATCACGCCAACAAATCAGGGGTTTGAATGATCTAATCTTATCTAAACGGGCTCAATTTGACCTGATCTCTGAAGAATTATCTGGATTACGTACATTGCTGGAAAAAGGCTATATTGCCAAGCCGAGAGTGTTGGCATTAGAGCGGGAGCAGGCACGTCTCAACGGTGATATTTCAACACATCGTTCTGATATTTCCCGCACACGCAGTGCTATTGGGGAGACCAAAATCCAGATTTTACAGGTCAATAAAGATGGTGTGGCAGAGGTTTTGACTGAACTTCGGCAGGTGGAAAGCGAGCTTAGTGATTTAACCGAACAATTGATTGCAGCGTCTGATCAATTGCAACGGGTAGACATCACCAGCCCAGTTGCGGGGATTGTTCATAATTTGGAAGTGACAACGGTCGGCGGCGTCGTGACACCAAGCCAGCCCATGATGCAAATCATTCCCGTCAATGACCGCTTGATTATAGAAGCGCGGATATCACCGACCGACATTGATCAGGTTTATGTAGGCCAGCCTGCCCGGATAGTTTTATCAGCTTTTCATCAACGCAAAGCGCCGCAATTGAGCGGGGTTGTTTTGAGTATATCTGCGGACAGTCTTGTGGATCAAATCACCGGCGCCCCTTATTTTAATGTGCGCATTGAAATTTTGGCCAGTGAGCGCGACAAGATCAAACACTTAACTTTGGTACCCGGCATGCCCGCAGAAAGTTTTATCCAGACGCAAGACAGAACCGTGTTGAGCTATCTTCTAAAACCGTTCAAAGACCAAATGGGTCGTGCGTTTAGAGAGGAATGACAATGCCGCCAACGTGCTTGACGTGTGAAAAACTAGTCATTAGCTTGCCCATTATCCAATTACGAAGAGGAGAAAGCCTCCGGGTTGAGGCGTGAAATTCATGGTAATTTTTCAAGGACGGGCTCGCATTTATAATTGCTATCATGGGGTCTCAAACATATTTAAGTATGGTTTGGCTGTGCTCTTGGCGGCTTGCTTGCATCTCACGGCCAGTGCGCAGCAAGCGGGTAATGCGCAGCAAGATGATGTTGTTGTGGACGCAAAAATCGTTTCTGAAATCGACCAGACAATCTCTGATTCACAGCAACAGATGGTAAATTCACTGCTGTCGCTCAGTGAAACCTTGGTGGCTCGCCGCGAACAATTGGCGGAACTGAACGAGAAACTAAGCCGGACCGCTAAAGAAGCCGAAAAAAACGCACTGCAAATTGAAATAGATGCACTCTCGGAAGAAACGCTACAGGTTGAACAAAATATTGATCTGGTTGTCTTGGGTTTGCAAGCCAGACAATATACACAGGACAACGGTGAACAGAAATCAGTGAATTTACGCGAAGAATTATCTCGTATTTTTCAACCAATTGTCATGTCTATGCAACGGGCAACAGAGCCAGCCCGGCGCATGGAGGAGTTGCGGCAATTATCAGAGCAAGCCGAAAACCGCATATCGATTGCGCAAAACACCTTGGACAGCATTAACGGTTTTCGCAATGCCAAGGAAAAATATCCCAAAGCCGTCGAAGAACGCTTGCACAAACATTATGAGCTTTGGGTGCAACGCTTGCAAGAAGCCCAGGATCTGGCTGTGGCTTTGGCCGAGCAATTGGCCGCCACCCAGCGCGCCCGTGGCAATTCACTAAAACGGTTTTCTTCGGATTTTGGCGGGTTTGTGCTCAATCGCGGTGTCAGCTTGGTTATGGCAATCGGTCTGGGGCTGGGATTTATTCTGGTTTGTCAAATTATTCGGGCGAGTACGGCTCGCTATTACCGCAATAACCACGGTGGGGTTTTGTCTGCATCCATGCGTGTTTTCTCCATGGCGGTAACTCTTGTCAGCATTATTGGCGGCTTTGTGATTGCTGTAACAGTTTTCAATATCAGGCAGGACTGGTTGATGTTGGCAATGAGTTTGTTGTTGGCGTTGGCTTTGAGTTGGACATTTATGCGCTCTCTTGCCGTGTTTACAGAACAGGCACGTCTGTTGTTGAATTTGGGCGCAGTGCGCGAGGGCGAACGAACGATAGTCGACGGACTACCCTACCGGATCGAGCGTTTGTCCATGTATACAAAATTGGTCAACCCTGCCCTTAAGGGCGGCGAGTTGATCTATCCGGTTCGCGAACTGGCTGGCATGCATTCAAGGCCGGTCACGGAAGGTGAAGCCTGGTTCCCGACAGAGATCGGGGACTGGATTGTTCGGGATGCAAAACATTATCAGGTGATCAACCAAACGCCCGAACATGTCATCCTTAGACGTCCAGGCGGGGCAGAGGATTTCGTACCCGCCCAAGAATTTATGGACACTTTGTTTGAAGTGATCACGGACGGTTATCGTGTGTCCTATGAATTCGGGCTTGCCTACCAACATCTGGCAGATGCCCGTAAGGTGATCCCGGACAAAGTTAACCAAAGTGTGCGCGAAAAAATCACTGAGGTTATCGGGGCGGAGGCGTTGGCGAGTGTGGACACCCGTTTTGTCAGCCTAGGCGATAGCGCTCTCTTGTTTGAGGTTTTAGTGGATATGAAAGCGGGCTATGGCAGCGAATGGAAAAAATTGCAGAAATATATAAATCTGGCGGTTGTTGAAGCCTGTCTTGACAATAAATGGGACATACCGTTCCCGCAATTGGTTATACATAATCCGTCATAGGTGATATGGGCTATTTGTTAGCTTGGATGTCCTTGAGAACCTCCGACCTTAGGGCAGACATGACTTTGGGGATGTTTTTTTCCATGCTTTTTCGGATTGTACGGTCTGGTACTACGGATTTTGATGAAACATGTGATGTATAGATGACAATAGTCGCTAGTCGAGAAGCGTCTAGGCCATAAGCGTCTGGTCGTAATGTCCAAGCCCCTTGATTGACATCTACATTGCCGCCAATGCGTTTAAAACGGATGGATGTTGGGTAGGTATATTCGCTCCTGACTTCGGATATCATCTTGGGTAAAAACGCGGAGATTTTTGTCACATGTCGGTGTATATCCCAAAGGCCGTCCGGGGCGGTGTCAAGGACTTCGCAGGTCTTTAGGCCTGGTATATAGCTGGGCGCACGGGCGCAGTCTGTGAGTACAGACCAGACGGCTTCGGGCGGAGCGGGTATGAGAATAACCGACTGGATAAACGCCATTTTTTTGCCGCCATTGATTTCTTTTTTGACTTCAATCAGCACCTGCCCCGCGTCCAGTAAAGGGCGGGTGGTGTCGGTGAGCAATGCAGTATCTTTATGATCGGTGAGTTGCGCTTGGCTTTCAGCAGGCAAGATCAGAATGAACAATGAAACCGCAATATAAGAGAAAAACTTGATCATATACTTTCATAGATATTGTGCGAGCAGATACCAGAATAATTTACAGTTTTATTGTCCAGCTATACATTCAATCCCGCGCCGGGTACCCGACCCAGCGTTTTACGGCTTTCATCACCAATGACGATTGGATATGCGACACATGGGGTAGGGCGGCGATGGTACGGCGGTAAACCCGTTCATATTCACGGGTGTTTTCCACCGCGACCTTGAGCAGATAATCCGCAGATCCGGTCATGAGATAGCATTCCAGAATTTGCGGGCGAGATATGGCAGCTTGTTCAAAGGCTTCCAATACTTGTTCGCTTTGGCTCTCCAGAGAAACCTCCACATAAAATTCGATCTGATAACCAAGCTTTGGCCCGTTGAGACGCGCATGGTAACCCTCGATAACCCCGGCTTTTTCCAGCAGTCCGATACGGCGGTGGGCAGCGGATGTGGACAGGCCAACCTCGCTCGCCAACTCAGAAATCGGGCGACGGCAATTTTTTTGTACGGCCAGAAGTAATTTCTTGTCTATAGCGTCCATGCTCGAATAAATTCCTTCTAAAAAGCTAGATTGCAGGAATAATTACGAAAAAATTCGCAAATAGCAAATGAAATCGTACATGTTACAAATTTGATTTTGTTATAAAGATTTGTGTCATATTATGGAGTGTAGGATGCTTATCGGTGTACCAAAAGAGATCAAAAACCATGAATACCGGGTCGGGTTAACGCCGGAAAGCGTGTCCGAGCTTGTCGCTGCCGGTCACAAGGTTGTTGTCCAGGCTAGTGCCGGGCTTGGTATCGGGGCGACGGATGCGGATTACCGCACCGCCGGGGCCAGTATTTCCAAAAAAGCCGAGAGTATTTTCAAGCGGGCTCAAATGATCGTCAAAGTCAAAGAGCCGCAAGCTGCCGAATGCAAAATGTTGCGTAAGGGACAAATCCTGTACACATATTTACATTTGGCCCCCGATCCAAAACAGACCAAGGCGTTGCTGAAATCCGGCTGTATCGGCATTGCCTACGAGACCGTAACCAGCGACGCGGGCGATCTGCCCCTGCTCAAGCCCATGAGCCAAGTGGCCGGGCGCTTGTCCGTGCAAGCAGGTGCAACGGCGCTTGAGAAATCAAACGGCGGGCGCGGGGTATTACTCGGCGGCGTGCCAGGAGTTGCCCCGGCTAAAGTCGTGATTGTTGGCGGCGGTGTGGTCGGATTTAACGCGGCGCAAATGGCCGTGGGCTTGCAGGCTGACGTCACTATTCTCGACCGCAATCCGGACGTGATGGAGCAAGTGTCCAATTATTTCAGGGCTTCGGCTAAGGTCGTGCGTTCCACCCCGGCCGTGCTGTCGGAGCTGGTCAAAACCGCCGACATGGTCATCGGCGCGGTATTGGTGCCAGGCGCCGCCGCGCCAAAATTGATTACCCGCGCCATGCTGAAAACCATGCAACCGGGCGCGGTCTTGGTCGATGTGGCCATAGATCAAGGCGGCTGTTTCGAAACCTCCAAAGCCACAACCCACGCCGACCCGACCTATATCGTTGACGACATCGTCCACTACTGCGTCGCCAACATGCCGGGCGCCGTTGCCCGCACATCTACATATGCCCTAAATGCCGTAACCCTGCACCACGCTATGGCGATCGCAAACAAAGGCTGGAAACAGGCGTTGCTGGATAATGTGCATCTGAAAAACGGGCTGAACGTGGCAGAGGGTAAGCTGACTTATGCGGCGGTGGGTGAGGCGCTTGGGATGGAGTATGTGGAGGCGGATGCGGTTTTTAATTAGGGGCTGTCCCAGATAACTAGTTCAAATACCTCTTAACCCTTCCCAAAATTGGTTCGAGGTTTCTCGTCTTAAGTTGTAGTACACCATTTATTTATCTCATTGCGCGAAGAAGTGCCTCCGACGGGACGGCGAAGGGTCGCCGGTGCGCGGTCGCGCCCTTGGTTCGAGTTCGTAGTAAGTCTTCTCACCCGTGCTATTTCATTGATCTCACGGCAGTTCGCTTTGCTTACGCCTGCGAAAGGGCGGCGTGACGTTGCCGACGCGCAGTCGCGCTTGCGAATCCCACAGGGTTCGTTTGGGATTAGCATTGAGTTTGCCCAAGCGCACCACTTTACATATCTCCCGGTAATTCTCTACACAAATCCATCCGCCAGCTTTAGGGCAAATGCGTATTCGAAGGCTGTTTCTTTTAGGCTGTCATATCTGCCCGGTTCGCCTTGATGTCCGGCGTCCATATTGGTTTTTAACAAGATGGGCGCGTCGCTCATTTGGTGATCGCGGAGTTTTGCGGCCCATTTGGCTGGCTCCCAATAGGTGACGCGCGGGTCGGTGAGGCCGGCCGTGATCAGCATGGGCGGGTAGGCTTGGTTGTTTACATTGRTGTAGGGACAGTAGCTGGCGATGGTGTCATAGGCATTTTCGTCGCTTATAGGATTGCCCCATTCCGGCCATTCCGGCGGGGTCAGGGGCAGACTTTCATCGCTCATCGTGTTGAGCACATCTACAAACGGCACGGCGGCAATGACACCGCCGAACAGTTCAGGTGCCTGGTTGACGGCGGCCCCGACCAGTAAACCACCAGCCGAACCGCCGTGGGCAATAATGCGGCCCTCGCCAGTATAGTTCAATTTGGCCAAGCCGCGCCCGACATCTACAAAGTCGTCAAATGTGGCTTGCTTGGTTTCAAGTTTTCCTTTGGTATACCAGTCATAGCCTTTGGCTTTACCGCCTCTGATATGAGCGATAACATAGACGAAACCCCTGTCTATAAGCGACAATAAATTAGTGCGAAATGATGCCGGGATCGTGATACCGTAGGAACCATAACCATAAAGTAAGCACGGGGCTTTGCCGTCCAATTTAAAGTCTGCGGCCATAATTATCGTGACGGGAATATTGTGTCCGTCGCGGGATTTGATCTGGATGCGTTTGGTTTGATAGTCTTGGGGGTTATGACCAGACGGGATTTGTGTGGTCTTGCGTAAAATCCGCTCGCCCGTCTGCATGTTATAATCAAATATTTGGCCCGGGGTGGTCGGGGATGAATAGCTGAAGCGCAACCATTTGGTTGCGAACTCATAACCGCCCATGAGACCAAGCGCGTAAGCTTGCTCATCAAAAGCT
Organism: Robiginitomaculum sp.; assembly: GCA_002733385.1. Taxonomy (GTDB): domain Bacteria; phylum Pseudomonadota; class Alphaproteobacteria; order Caulobacterales; family Maricaulaceae; genus Robiginitomaculum_A. The sequence continues at coordinate 140,023 of NVVO01000002.1, read as the reverse complement.
ATGACATCTTCATGGCCAGTCGTCAAATCACGAATTACAATACGCGGCAGAGCATTTATGCGTTCCAGTCTGACCAGATAGCCTTGATAGGTCTCCACACCCAAAATAAGCGTGCCTGGCCTATGGGGGATAAAATCCTGCCAGTGGTCGGCACCGGGGCGGGMTTGTCTGGTGCGCATGATTTTGAAATCAGTCGCGCCGTCCCCATTGGTCAGGACATAAAAATCATCGCCGTGATCGTGCAAACCGTATTCCCGGTCTTGCCGTCGTGGCTCGGCACATTTTGCCGTGGTTTGCGGTGTCTTGGCCGGGATGAGCCAGGTCTCGCTACTGGTATGGTCATGGCAGTTGATCTCGATATAATTTCCAGTATCAGAACGGCCAAGGGAGACGAAAAACCCGGCGTCCGGCTCGTCGTAAATCAGCACGGGTTTGGCGGTTTTTTCCAAAATATTTTTGCGCCAGACTTTGCTGGGGCGATTATTGTCGTCGCGTTCGACCCAAAACAGGGTAAGTTGATTTTCCGCTTCGTCCTTGGCGAAGACGAAATCTCCGGCCGTATTGTCCAAAGGAGGAGCAATGGCCAACCCGGTTTCAATTTCGATTGTGGTGATTGCGTAGCGTTCCGCCCCTTGCACATCGACAGCATAGGCCAAATATTTATGGTCATCTGAATGGCTAATGCCGCCAATATCAAAGAATGAAAATCCTTGCGTTTTGCTCTCGTGTGCCAGGGCGTCAGCGTCCAATAATGATATAATCTTACCGTCGATTTGGCCGCGCTTGAAGCGGTAATATTCGCCGTGTTGATCTGCGGGCCGGTAGCGGTGGGCATAACTCCACGGCCCGTCCGGCGCCGGTACGGAGCTGTCATCATCCTTGATACGGCCCTTCATTTCGGCCAGGAGCGTGGTTTGCAAGGGTTTTGTGTCGGCCATCATGGTTTGGGTATAGGCGTTTTCCGCTTCCAGATATGCGCGGATATCTGCGTCCAATAAGCTTGGGTCGTCCATGACTTTGCGCCAGTTTTTGTCCTTGAGCCAGGCATAATTATCCAGGCGGGTACGGCCCAATTGGCTGATGGTTTTTGCCCGCTTTTCGGCCTGGGGCTTGGGTGTGGATCGGCGAAAAATGGACATATTATTCTCTTGAGTTTTAGGTAATAAGTGCCGTTTCATATACATTTGGTTAATAGAATACTACTAGATTATACGAAAGATATTGTAGATTAAAAGGACGACCATGTCAGCACCGCAGCTACAATCCCAGGCACTCAACAAGGCGTTAGACCTAACGGAGCAAGCCGGTGAGCAAATACCGCCGTCAGATACGGTGCGCCGCTCATTGGCTAAAAGATTGTCGGACGTTATTTGTATTCCTTCTAGTCAATTGCCGCCACAAGAACGCCACATGGCCGGTGACGTCTTGGTGGAACTTTTACGCGACGCAGATATTGAACTGCGGGCCAGTGTCGCCAAGCGGCTGGTGATGCTCAATGAAGCGCCGCGCACCATCTTGGTTATTCTGGCCAAGGACGAAATTGAAGTGGCCCGCCATGTACTTGAGAACAGCAAAAGCCTGACAGATTCGGATCTGATCCAGATTGCCCGTAAAGTTTCAACACAGCACCGTTTGATGATTGCTCAACGCCGCAAGATATCCGATGCCGTGGTTGATGTTTTGGCGGAATTTCTGGAAGAAGACGTGGTTGAAACACTGCTCAAAAACAAAGGGGCCAGTTTCTCGGAAACGGCGTTACAGCGTATTTTGACGGTGTCGCGGCAACACCAGCCCTATGTTGAGTTGTTGATTAAACGCGATGAGGTTCGCCCGTCCCACGGCTTGACCATGTTTTGGTGGGCGGGTGCGAAAAGTCGCAAAAAAATACTGCAACGGTTTGGGGTGACCCGCGCCGTTTTGCAACAAACATGTGCCGATCTATATCCGCGTGCGGCGGCTGAAGGGTGGAACGACGAGGCGGTTCGTAAAGCTTTGCAATTTATCGAACGTCGCCAAAGAAACCGCGCGGCGATGGCACGGTCTAAATACGGCACGCTGGAAAATGCGATTGAGGAGGCCGCTCGGGTTGGTATGGACCGGGAACTGGCCGATGAAATTTCTTATATTGCCGGGATTAAACCTGCCACTGGTGCGCAAATACTCTCTGATAAAACCGGCGAGCCATTGGCCATTCTATGCAAGGCTCCGGGTTTGCGCCGCCCGCACCTGACCATGTTGTGGCGGTCATTGAAACGGCCTGACATTATGGCGGATGGGTCGATTAACCCGTTGCTGGAAAATGTGATTGCCGTGTTTGACGCGATTTCCACAGATAACGCCCAAACCGTGTTGCGCTATTGGAACTGGTCTTTAACCGCATCCCTGACGCCGGATGTTTTAGAATATATCAAAAAAGGCCTGATCCCGAAAGAAGAGGATTTCGGTGCCGCCGCCATCACTGCCGCCCTAGTGTTTGGGAATCGCACCTAAGGTTCGCCAACAAGTCAAGATAATTTTTTGCAAAAATACTTCCGGTTTGTCTTGGCCCGCCAGATGAATGTGGCTATGTTGCCCGCGAATAACCAAGTTGCCAATAGAAAATGGAAAATGAAGGGGAGCAGATATGATACGTTCGGCGTTAGTTTTGCTGGTTCTGCTTTCCGCCTTTTGGTTGGCGCTATCTGGCTATCTTGATAATCCGGTTTTGTTGACAGTTGGGGCAATATCGGTTTTACTTGTCGTAGCCATGGTATGGCGTATGAAAATTATTGATACGGAAACCGTTCCCTATCTGCACGGCAAATCTTTGGGCTATTTCGCCTGGATGTTTGTGCAGATCACCAAGTCCAATATAGAAGTGGTCAAAGCGGTTTTAAGTCCGGATATGGAAATATCGCCCAAGCTGACCAAAGTGCCCATGCCCCATTCCACAGATTTGGGCCGGGTCACATTTGCCAATTCCATCACCCTGACGCCGGGTACGGTTTCTGTGGAAATGCAGGACGACGTTATTCTCGTCCATGCTTTGCTGGCCAGCATGACCGACCCGAAGGCTTTTGCGGACATGGGGGAGCGGGCCGCCTGGGCCGTCAGTGATCCCATGCTCAGTGATCCCATGTCGGGCAAGTCTGTGCCGCGAAAGGATAACAAATGACCGAGTTCCTTTATTATATAAATGTCGGTACGGCATTTTTTCTGCTGATTGGTATGGTTTTGTTACTGGCGCGCCTGCTCAGCGGCCCGACCCTGTATGACCGGATATTGGCGGTGAATTCTTTCGGCACCAAAATCGTGCTTTTTCTGGCTGTATTCGCGCTGATTATCGGACGCGACGACGGGGTGGATATTGCTATTTTATATGCGCTGATGAATTTTATCGCCACCATCGCCGTGCTGAAATTTTTCAGATATAGTGCGCTCGGGGTGTCGCTTGAGGACGATTTTATTGAAGAAGAAAGCCCGCCGGTCGTACCGCGCACATCACGTGCAAACAAAGGAAAACAGACATGAGCGGCGAGTTTTTCCACACGACGCAAATGCTGATTGCTAGCGCTCTGATGATTGCCGGGGTGTTTTTCGTCATTGCGGGAGCGATTGGTGTGATCCGGTTGCCGGATTTTTACACGCGCATGCACGCGGCGGGTGTGACGGATACTTTGGGTGCTGAGTTGATAATTTTTGGCCTTATTGTCCAGGCCGGATTTTCCCAAACCAGTTTGAAATTGGTGCTTATCGCATTCTTTTTGTTTTTGACCAGCCCCACGGCGACCCATGCTGTGGTTGGGGCGGCCTGGCAGTCCGGGCTAAAGCCAAAACTTGGCAAATACAAGGCCCCAGCACCGGGCGAAGCGATAGTTAAACCTAAATCTAAAACTAAAACCAAAGCCAAAACCAAAGCCAAAACTAGGCGAAAAAGTCCAGTCAAGAAAGCGAGGGCAAAGAAGTGAATTTCCTGACCCCGGCATTTATTCTGGATATAGGTCTGTTGGCCATGTTGGTCATGGTAGCGGTCGCGGTTGTACGCCTGCGGTCACTCTTTGCCATTGTCATGTTGCAAGGTGTGTATTCGCTGATTTCCGCCGCCTGGTTCGTGTCTTTGGACGCGGTTGATGTGGCCTTTACCGAAGCTGCGGTCGGGGCAGGGATTTCGACGGTTCTCATGCTCGGCGCCATGCTTTTGACCGAACGCGAGGTTAAGCCCGTGCCCATGCGCAGACAATGGGCACCTTTGTTTATTGTTATCGTCACTGGCATGGCGATGTTTTATGCCATTGGTGATATGCCCATGTTCGGCGATGCCAATTCCATTGCCAATGCGACCCTGGGTGTTGAATATATTGAGGCGACCAAGAGCCAGATTATCATTCCCAATGTTGTTTCCGCCGTCTTGGCCAGTTATCGGGGTTATGATACATTCGGCGAAACCGTGGTGATTTTTGTGGCCGGGCTCGGCATTATACTTTTGCTGGGTCTGAACGGCAATGCCGGCAGGTGGCGGGCCAAGCCTGAAGGTCAGGACATTAGCCAAATTGATGGGCAGGATAATGGGCAGGACTTATCATGAAGCGCGCCAGAGCCAACAAAATGAGCCGCAGTGCTAACCAGCATATTATTTTACGGGTCGTTGCCAAGCTGCTTATCCCGCTGATTGCCGTTTACGGGTTATATGTGCATTTTCACGGCGATTACGGGCCTGGCGGCGGTTTTCAGGCCGGGGTGATATTTGCCTCTGCCATTATTCTCTATGCGTTGATATTTGGTCTGGACGAGGCCAAGCGCGTGGTGCCGCCGTCCTGGATACGGGTGATCATGTCTTTGGGTGTATTGGTGTTTGGCGGCACGGGTGTGGCCACATGGCTGCTCGGCGGCGAGTTTCTCAATTATACCATGTTTGCGCCTGATAGCACCCATGCAGCCGGGCAACATTGGGGCATATTTGCGGTCGAAATCGGTGTGCTGCTGACGGTGACCAGTGTCATTTTGGCGATTTTTTATGCCTTTGGTTCGCGTCGGAGTTCGTATAGCCCTAATGTGGTGGATGAGGATCGATCATGACAATGATGTTTGAGCATTTTAATTTTGCTGTGGTCATTGTTTTGATGATGACCGGGCTATTTGCGGTTTTTGCGTCCCACAACATGATCAAAAAACTGGTCGGGCTTTCGGTGTTCCAGACCTCGGTCTTCCTTTTGTATATTAGCCTAAGCAAGGTGACGGGCGGGCGACCTCCGGTGCTTTCCAAGCAAGAATTGCATGGTTACGGCGGCTATGACAAAGTKGCRGAGAATGCAGAMGCGGCCTATAAAGTGGTCGGCGAAACCGCCGAKAARACCGCAGARATTATCTATTCYAACCCATTGCCCCATGTTTTGATCCTAACCGCCATTGTGGTCGGGGTGGCAACATTGGCTATTGGGCTAGCCTTGGTAGTGCGCACCCGCGAAGAATACGGCAGTATCGAAGAAGACGAAATCGATGCCTATAATTACCAGGATAATCTTGAAGGGGTTTCGCGCTAATGGATTTGCTGTCTCTCTTCCCTGAATGGGTGCTTGTCCACGGGCCTGCGGCTATCGTTGTCTTGCCGCTAATGATGGGCGCATTGGTGGCCCTAAGCCCCAGTGAAAAACTGTCATGGGCAACGACATGGTTTGTCACAGGCCTGTGCGGCTTAATGTCTGTGGGCTTGTTGTTGCAGGTCATGGCCCACGGTTCTATTCAGTACGCTATGGGCGGGTGGAAGCCGCCTTTAGGGATTGCTTATAGTGTTGATGGGCTTAATGCGCCGATCTTGCTGCTGATAGCTGTCATCGCTTTCATTTGTACGGTTTACGCTTTGCCCAGTGTGGTGGCTGAGGTTGAGCCCAAAAAGCGCAGCCCGTTTTATGCGGTGTTTTTGCTCAGTTTTGCCGGGCTGATGGGCATGGTGGTGACGGCGGATGCATTTAATGTATTTGTGTTTTTAGAAGTTTCCAGTATCTCGACCTACGCCTTGGTGGCTATGGGGTCGAGCCGTGATCGCCGGGCTTTACCGTCCAGTTTTAACTATCTGATTATGGGCAGTATTGGCGCGACATTTTTCGTCATTGGCATCGGGTTTTTGTATATGCAAACCGGTACGCTCAATATGATGGACATGGCGCGGGTGCTGCAAGACATCGGCCCCGGTGACCGGGTCGTGCAATTGGCTTTTGCCTTTATCGTCATCGGGCTTGGCTTGAAATTGGCCATGTTCCCTCTGCACACATGGTTGCCAACTGCCTATGCCTATGCCCCCAGTTTTTTCACGGCGTTTTTGGCGGCTACGGCGACCAAGGCGGCTTTGTATTTGTTGCTGCGCTTCACCTTCACCGTTTTCGATCCCACTTGGCACTTTATCAGCACGGCTTTGATGGTAATAATTGCGGGCCTGGGGATTGTCGGCATGTTGGCGGCCAGTCTGCAAGCGATCTTCCAAAGCGATATTCGCCGGGTATTGGCTTATTCTTCCGTGGCCCAGGTCGGGTATATTTTGCTCGGTATTGGTATGGCGACCACGCTCGGCTTGACGGCGGGGTATCTGCATATCCTCAATCACGCCGTTATGAAGGGGGCGTTGTTTTTGGCGGTCGGGGCGTTTTGGTACCGCTTCGGGATTACGAAGGTTTCCGACATGCGCGGACTGGGGAAAACCATGCCGTGGACCATGGCCGGATTTACGGTTGCGGGCTTGTCTTTGATCGGGGTGCCGGGAACCGTCGGCTTTGTCTCCAAATTGGCTTTGGCGCAGGCGGCGGCAGAAAATGGCTGGTGGTGGGCCATCGGGGTTATTGTCCTATCGTCCGTATTGGCCATTATTTATGTCGGGCGCATGATTGAACAGGCTTATTTCCAGCCTGTCCCAAAAATCAACGACACATATGTCAAGCGTAATGAGGCGCCTCTCACTATGCTAATCCCGTTGTGGACACTGGCGCTGGCATCGGTGGCATTTGGAATAGACTCCCATTGGCCAACAACATTGGCCCAAGGTGCGGCTCAGGTGTTGGGCGACGGGCCAATATTGCTGGTGCGCGAAACCATAACGGCTACAGGAGGGCATTGATATGACGGCGCAACTGGCTCTTATACTGATATTGCTGATCCCTGCGGCGGCGGCGGTGCTTATTCCCGTGGTTGGCAACAAGCCAAATGTGCGCGAAGCGGTTTCTATTGTTGCGGGCGTGTTATTGCTCGGCGTGGTGGTTTGGCTGGTGCGGTATGTGGGGCTTTCACCAGATAACCGGCCTGAATTGTTTCTGATAGAATTTGCCGGCGGGTTTGAGCTTAAACTCAAATTGGAGCCCTTGGGCGCAGTATTTGCCGCCATTGCCAGTTCGCTCTGGTTGGTCAATACCGTATTTACCATTGGTTATATGCGCGGCAATAAAGAGAAAAACCAGACGCGGTTTTATATTTGCGTGGCCATCGCCATCTCCGCCGTTATGGGCATAGCCAGTTCTGCCAATCTGATTACTTTGTTTGTGTTTTACGAAATCCTGACCCTGTCAACCTTTCCGCTGGTCACCCATAAAGGCGATGCCAAGGCCAAAAAGGGCGGGCGGATTTATTTAATGATATTGATGGCAACGTCGCTCGGCTTGCTGCTGCCGGCCATTGTCGTCACCCATGTTTTGGTCGGCACCWCGGACTTCCAAGTTGGCGGCATTTTCCCGGACGGGTTYTCCACCACTGCGGCCAGTATATTATTGTTCCTATTTGCTTTCGGGATTGGCAAGGCGGCCTTGATGCCGATCCATCCTTGGCTGCCAAATGCTATGGTCGCCCCGACCCCGGTCAGCGCACTTCTGCACGCGGTTGCGGTGGTCAAAGCTGGTGTGTTCACCATGCTTAAAGTCACGGTCTATATTTTTGGGCCGGATTTAATGGCGCAAACGCCCGCCAGCACGGTGCTGGTATGGGTTGCCGCATTCACCATTGTGTTGGCGTCGATTATTGCTCTGCGCAAAGATAATCTTAAAGCACGCTTGGCCTATTCCACCATTAGCCAATTGGCCTATATTACCCTTGGGGCCATGCTGGCGACTTCGTTCGCTATTGTTGGCGGCGGCTTGCAAATCATCATGCATGCTTGGGGCAAGATCACATTGTTCATGTGCGCCGGGGCGATTTATACGGTGGTCCACCGCACGGAAATCAGTAGTCTCAACGGGCTCGGGCGCTCCATGCCTTGGGTGTTCGGCGCGTTTTTAGTTGGTGCGCTGTCGATCATTGGCGTGCCGCCCATGGGCGGGTCTTGGCCGAAGTTTTTCTTGATGATGGGGGCGCTCGACGCCGGGCAAAAAGCCATATTGTGGGTGCTGATATTGTCGTCATTGCTCAATGTTGCCTATCTGATACCAGTTGCGGCCCGGGGCTTCTTGCTTAAACCCGATAACCCGCGTTCGGATGTGCAAATTGCCGCCCAGCTTTCAAAGCACCGGTTTGTCCGCTTCACGCCGGTGTTTACGGCGGCCGGGGCATTTKTMTTGTTCTTTTTCATAGGCCCGTTGGTGGATTAYCTTAAACCCATWCTGCCTGCCCATATGACMGGAGGTCTRTGATGAGTGATAATAANANNCCYASTTTAACGCCGCAAGAGATMGYTGASCGCGCCGAMRYMCATCCTGCGGCCGTGCCGTTTTTRTGGCTKGGTAGCAAGMARACCCARCGTAATTTTATCTATATACCTTTGKCWGGYATGATTATTTTTTCTATCCTYGGRTTTTTGTWTCCGCCKAAATACCCGACATTGTGGGARTNCKGGNTTTSCNNTATGCCGCTATCGGRTTTTTCTCCTATAGCTTTGTTGTATTGGCGGCCCATCCCTTGTTTAAAATGCTGTCCCGGCCAGAAAATTATTATGGTGAGGACGGCGAAGAGCTAGAACAAGAGGAGGGCGGTGATGCTTGATTTTCTGACCTCCTTTAGCCCGGCTTTTATTCTTATTGCTGCGGGTGTTTTGGCCGGCTTTATCCCGGCGTCAAATATAAGTTCGCACGCCCGTAAAGCTCTGCTGATCGGCGCACCAGCTTTGGCTTTGGTGTTGATTAACACCATATATTTTTCGCAAACCCAAAGCACGTATCTCGGCGGGCATATGTCCTTTGCCGGCATAGAGTTGACCACATTACGTATTGATAATCTCAGTATAATCTGGGGGTATATCTTTTGTTTTGCCGGGATATTAAACGGAATTTTCGCCCTGCATGAGAAATGCAAAATCACCGACACCAGTGCGCTGATATATACAGGCGCTGGCATAGGAGCGGTGTTTGCCGGGGATTTAATCACATTGTTTATCTTTTGGGAATTGCTGGCTTTATCGTCCGTATTCATTGTCTGGCGCGGCGGCCCTAAGTCCTACCCGGCCGGCATGCGCTATCTGGCCATGCATATATTGTCCGGCGTGCTGTTATTGGCCGGGCTGGTGATTTATGGCCGCGAGACGGGGTCATATGCCTTTAATAATATCGGCCTTGATGCGCCGGGCGGTTGGTTGATGTTGCTGGCCTTTGGTATCAAGGCCGGGTTTCCGCTTCTGCATAACTGGATCCAGGACGCCTATCCGCGCTCCAGTGTTACGGGTACGGTTATTTTGTCAGTGTTCACCACCAAGCTGGCGATTTATGCCTTGGCAAGAGGTTTTGCCGGTACGGAAATGCTGATCTATATTGGCGGCATCATGGCGGTGTTTCCGGTATTTTTTGCGGTGTTGGAAAATGATTTGCGCAAAGTCCTAGCCTATAGTCTGAATAACCAATTGGGTTTCATGGTGGCGGGTGTTGGGGTTGGTTCCACATTGGCCTTAAACGGCGTAGCGGCTCACGTTGTCATTGATATTTTGTTTAAGGGCTTGTTGTTTATGAGCATGGGCGCGGTGCTGCACAGGGTCGGCACCACCAAAGCGTCCGAGCTTGGCGGACTGTTCAGATCCATGCCCTATACGGCTGTTTTTTGTATGATCGGCGCGGCGGCCATTTCGGCTGTGCCGTTCTTTGGCGGTTTTGTCTCCAAGTCCATGATTATCGCAGCCGTGTTTGAAGATGGTCAATTTATCGTCTTTGCCATGTTGCTATTTGCCTCTGCCGGCGTGCTTGAACATAGCGGTATCAAAGTGCCGTATTTTGCGTTTTTCGCCCATGACAGTGGCAAGCGCGTCCAAGAAGCGCCGTGGAACATGTTGGTGGCTATGGGCATAGCGGCGTTTTTCTGTATTTATCTGGCCATACCTGGCCCGTTTGGCGGCATGCAGCATTTGTATAATTTATTGCCGAACGAGGTGGCGGGGGCGGCTAAATTTATCCCGTATTCCACCGACCATGTTGTGTTCCAAATGCAATTGATCATGGCGGCGATGTTTGCCTTTGCACTGTTAAAACGGGTCGGGCTGTATCCGCCTGAACGCCGGGCGCAAATCCTTGATTTCGATTGGACATACAGACGGCTCGGCCTGGCTTTAGTGAAATGGGTCGGCGCTATCTGGACGCGTCTGGGCGCATTTGCCATTTATCTGCTCAAGAAGTTTTTCAGTATGATCGGACGGCGTATGTATCAAGTGTTCAGCCCGGCGGGAACTTTCTCCCAAGACGCCCCTAGCGGTATTGCCGCCGTACTTATTTCTGGTATGTTAGCGGCAGTTTTGTTGGTGGTGTATTTTTTCTAGGTGAATTATGAGCGGTGTAGTCGATGATAAGGAAATATTGTTAGAGCTTACCACTGATTTGCTGGCCGCCTATGTCAGCAATAACACCGTTGCGCCGGAGGCCTTGCCAGAACTGATCAAAACGGTTTACAGCGCATTGGAGCAAGCCACGCAACCGRAAATGCAAGCGGTCGAAAAACCGGTCCCCGCCATAGCCATAGACAAATCCGTTGGTGATGACGGCATTATTTGCCTGGAGGACGGGCAGAGCTATAAATCCTTAAAACGGCATTTGCGTACCCAGCACGATATGACCCCTAAAGCTTACCGGGAAAAATGGGGCTTGCCTGCGGATTACCCAATGGTGGCGCTGAATTACTCGAAACAGCGTTCGCGGCTGGCCAAACGTACCGGATTGGGTAAATCTTGAAGCTATTAGGGCTTGATTGAATCGGTTCCGGTATAAAAAAACCCGTTATTCGTGCAAAATCCGGGTTTTTTTCGACATTCTTCCTATATTCGCTTGAGGGCTTAACCAATAGTAACCTTTCATTAACACATTGCTTCGCGAGAATTATGGGGAGCATAGAGGGGGAGCCAATGTTAAGCGGTACAGCATTACGTCATCAAATGATCTTGCCAGAGCAGCAATTTTTGTATGATTATTGGCGCTCCAAATGCCGCAATGGACAATTGCCCCGTCGAGAGGATATTGACCCAGCAGATATATATCAGCATCTGCCGATGATTTCCATTATTGAAGTTTGCGCTGAAACTTTGGTGAAAACAGATGTAAGGCGCTATAAATACAGGCTAGCAGGCACCGGGTTTTGGGACATGTATGAAGCGGAAATCACCGGTCAATATATTGATGAATTACCCATTGGTTGCAGATGTGATTACTGGCACCGGGTGTTGGGGCGGATTATGGATAAGCGGCGGCCTTCCGCTGGTGTGACCAAGCCCGGCACGCCGCTTCGTGCCCATCTTGCCCAGTTTTGGATACGCCTACCACTGTCTGAAGATGGGGTGAATGTCAGTTCAATCCTTGGTTTTGACCATTTGGTCAAATATTCGGAAATGCCGCAAAATTTATCGGAACCTCAAAGAATATCCGCATAAAACAAGCACATATATGTTTGATCGCTTATCTCGGCTAAAGATATTTACCATTCCTTAACCATGAAAATAGGAATATAATCCTTTAACAGAACAATAGTCCTATAGTGAACCTCCGATGAGGAGGGTTTATGGTTGGTGAATTAAGCATAGTAAGCAAAACAAATGGAAAAACAAGTGAAAGGGTCGAGGCATTAACGAATTTGGTATGCGCGGTGGTGTCCATAGAATTTGGGGTACAAACGTCTCAAATAATAACTCGAAAAAAGGATCCAGCCCATATTTGTTTTGCCCGGCAAGTGGCTATGTATTTGGTACATGTGGTTTTTCAAATCCGCATTGCCAGTATTGCCCGTGTATTTTGCCGCGATCCCAGCACGGTCAGCCATGCCTGTCACACCATTGAAGAGGCAAGAGATGATCAGGTGCTTGATAGCAAACTCACTGCACTAGAAGATTTCCTGGATATGCCCTCTCTCATAGAAACTGTTAGCGATGAGAGTTAGGATCTGCGTATGAACGGGTTAGGTAAAACACTGAAACTGATGCTGGAAAAGCAGGGCCATATTTTGGCGCAAAGCCGTACCAGTGAGATGTATATTATCGTGCCGCGCGGTGACAGACGCATGCGGCCCATTGGCTGGGTCGATATATCGCTATTGCAACAATTACGTGCGAGCGGTGCCATTTGCAAAAAAGGCAGGGCCTATGTTTTATCGGAAAGTTATGTGCAGCGGTCTCGGGCCGGGGCGCGCCATGGTCGGAACCACGCCCATGCCAACCAGCACCGTGATCTGGAGAAACGGGACATTTATCACCCCGACGGCATCAAGCGCCCGGTGCGTATCAATCAAAACCACTCTGTGTTTAACAAACTGGCCAAGGCGACAAATAAAGACGGTACGGACTTTCTGCAAGCAGACGAGATCGAGGCTGGGGAAATGTTTGCCGCAGACTATGCCCGCTCCATGATGGCGGGCATGGCCTCGCAAAATTACCAGGGTGTGTCCAGCGCCGGCAAGGGCAGGGAAAACACGGCTGAGAACATTTCTATCAGTGCCATGGATGCCAGAAAACGCGTAATGGATGCGCTTGCAATGGTCGGCTCCGGCCTTGATCGGGCTTTGGTGTCCTTGTGTGTGCGCGACTGGTCTTTGCGGCAATTAGAGGCGCAGGAGCAATGGGCAAATGGCTCTGGCCGCACCATTTTGAAACTAGCCTTGTCGCGTTTGAGCGAATTTTATGGTTGCAAGCCGGGCATGGCGGCTAAGCGTTCATGCTGATAATGGCTTATAATGGCTTACAATAAAGCGGCCGCGTCTTGTTTAATGCGGGCGATCATGGCGTGCAATCCGTTTGAGCGTTGGGGGGTCAGGTGTTCCTCCAGCCCCAGTTTTGCCAATATTTCTCCTGCGTTAATATCGGTAATTTCTTGGGCCGTGCGCCCGGAGAAAATCGTCAGGACAATGGCTACCAGCCCTTTGACAATATGGGCGTCGCTATCACCCCGGTAGGTTATGATAGGCGGTTTCTCATCACTAATGTCTTGTACGAGCCAGACTTGCGACACACAGCCCTTGACTTTGGTGCCGGTATTTCGCTCCGCACCGCTCAATGGGGCGAGAGATTTTCCCAGCTCAATAACATGCATATAGCGGTCTTCCCAATCATCCAGAAAGGAAAAATCCGCGATCAAATCATCAATATTCTGTGTGCTATCCATCACCGCGACACATAGGCGCGAGGTGGGCGGAACGCAAGGGGTGTCGTGCAGGAAAAGTTCTACCGGGTAATGTCCGCCAAACAGGTGCTGATTTCTTTCAGTTCGTGTTCGGCAATACAAAATGCGTCTTCATATTTGAAATGCCCGGCGGCAATGCATTGCTCGGTATTTAGCCTGGCCGTGTTGACACATTGGGCCAGCCAGGGTGAGGTCATATAATTTTCAATCCATTCACTGCTGTCATTGCCGGTAGCCCCCAGGATTTCCAAGGCTGATAAAGTCAGGGCTTTTCGCTGCAAGGTAGTATTTTGTTGGTCGGGAAAAATCTGGGGTGTCGGGGGCGGTGTATAGCCGAAAACCTGCCAAAATGCTTGGCGCTTTTGCGGGCCGTCCAAATCCCCCTGTCTGATCGTACCAATTTGTGCAATCTGTCTTCTAGTGGTATCGGGCGGATCAAAGCGCAGGGATTGAGCTTGCCCAATAGCTTCAAGACGCTCAGTACGGGAATCAGTACGCAGTTTTTTCCATTCGGGTAATTTTTGTAAATCGTAAGATTGCTTTTTAATATGTGCGGCGCTTTGTTCGAGGGCGGCAATATCATTGGCCCAGGCATTTTGGATTTCTGCGATAGCGGATTGTGCACCCGGCATAGAGGCGGCGAAGTCGGGGTCGACATACAATTGGTAAATCACACTGTCCAAGCCGCGATATCTGGCCGTTTCTATGACCCCTTCGGCAAAACCTGAATTTTGTGCACCGATCAAAGCGCCGTAGCCAATAAGTGCAGGCCCGATACCGGGGGAAAATACTTGGGACAGTCCGTCCATTGTCTGGTTCATGTGTTCGGGCGAGTTTATTGCTTCATTTACGATCTGGTGGACATGGCCCATCAACACGGCATGATTGCCGGCAGCGCGAACGAGGGGTTCAGCCATCCTCTCCCCTGTTGGCCGGGCGCGAATGTGTAAGGGCGGGGGAGGGGGCGGTGCGATTATTGCTTGTGCGGGCTCTGTATGGGAAGCGTTAGTATCCGGATAGGGTTGCGGCGGCGGTGTAGTACAACCTGTCAGTATGAGTATGTAAGCCAGCATTATAAACTGTGCTGGGATAAACTGTGTTAGTCGGTGCGACAAAATCGTGTACATAAAGTCCCTTTACGCCCCCGCGACTGCCTGTTTTATTGAATTGTCTTACGTATAACCATCTATACACTAAATGGGCAGACGCACAAATGATTCTAACTTGGCGAATTAACTATAACCATTTTCACCTGTAGCATGAATTAGCTGGTGCTGGCTTTAAAAACCGTATTGTGTGGTAAAAAAACCGTAATAAAAAACTGTGAAGTTGAAAGCAGAGGTCGTTATTTTTAATTTTAGAACAAATCGTGGGATCGCGCTAAACTCAGTCATCTGGTTATTGGCTATCTTGGTGGTTTATCTGGTGGCTTATTTCAAAGGTGCGGAGGTAAATAATTTGCTCCCCTATGCCGTAGGTGCAACATTTCCGGCGCTTATAGGTTTAATCTTGTGGCCGTTCTCCAGCCGCGAGTGGGTACAAGTGGTGGTTATTTTTTCTTGGATCATACTGGCCATCGTCGCTAGTTTTGCCGTCGCATTGATACCTATGGCGATTTTGTTTTTGTGCGCCCCGGCTGCGGCGGCCCTATTTGAGCGGGCCAAGGTGATTGAGGCTTTCGTTTTTACCGGAATTGTTGCCGCCGCTGTGTATTATTTCCACCAGTCTGGCCTGGCACCGGAGCCGGTTGCCAATGCCGTACAGGTTAGTTGGAGCGCGTTAGGTGGAGTCATGGCCACTACCGCATTTGTGATAGGTGCCTTATATGTATCTGCCGGTGACAATGTGTCTACGGATCCGGTGCAGGAGACAAAAGCCGGATTTACAGATGCCTATCCAGGCGCTGCCATGAAATTTACCCCGGACGGATATTTGGAGATGGCGACACAAAATGCAAGACGGCTTTTTTCTCTCGAGGACATGGACATACAAAAGGTCAATTTAACCAGTTTGTTTTCACGTGACGGTAACAAATTGGCCATGTTGGGGGCAATGGATAATTTACGCGAAAGCACAGACCCGGTTTCATTTGCTGTAAACTTGCCCAAAAATCAAAAAAGAAGCCAACCTGGAAGCCAACCAGAGAACAATAAAAAGCAAGATGCGGATGTAGCCCCGGAGCTTGAGACAAAAAAACTGGAGTTTACGTTTGTGCCTCTGGACGACGGTTCATTCTATGCTTTTTCTGTCGATTGCTCTTTGAAGGAAGATACAATTCAGGCTTTGGAAGATGCTCAAACCAGCGCCAAAAAACAGTCCGATGAGAAGACTTTGTTTTTTGCCGGGGTCAGCCACGAATTGCGTACCCCGCTCAATGCCATTATCGGATTTTCCGATATGATGCGCTCGCGCCTGTTCGGGCCATTACCGGGAAAATACGCCGAATATGCCGACCTGATCCACGATAGCGGTCAACATATGTTGGATTTGGTCGGTGATGTATTGGATATGTCAAAGGTTGAGGCCAAACAATATCAACTCAATTATGACAGTTTCGATGCGGCTGATGTGGTCAGGAGTAGTATAAAAATGGTGCGCCCATCTGCGGACGCTGCCGAATTGACATTGGACGCAGATATCGAGGTTGACAAAGATCTGGTGGTGCAAGCTGATCGTCGGGCGGTACGGCAAATCTTGCTGAACCTGCTCAGTAATGCCATCAAATTTACCCCCAAGGGCGGGCGGGTTACAACCTCGGCTCATATTAAAGACGGACGGCTAGAGATCGGCGTTTCCGATACCGGTACCGGCATGAGCGCACGCGATTTGGAAGCCGTAGGCAAGCCTTACCAGCAAGCCGCCAATGCGGGAATGRTCAARGGSCGCAGTAGCGGYTTGGGTTTGGCCTTGGTCAAAAACCTGACCCAATTACATGGTGGCGAGTTTTCCATCACCAGCCATCCGGGCGTTGGCACCAATGTATTGGTGTCTCTACCCTTGCAAAAACCGGAATAATTTCACGTTCAACTTAGGCTCCCCAGCGCTCTCTTAACTTTTCTTACCCCGAGACGTCATGGGCGAGCATAGGGCTGTCAGGAAAAATGCCAGGAAAGCCAATAACAACAAAGATGCTTTGGGGTTTTGGACGAGGGCCTTCCACCATTTCTGTAAGGATGTGTTCTCAAATGTGGTAACCGATGTYCCTTGCCACCAGGCGACCAAGTCTTGTTTGGCTTGWATGCTTGCGGTTTTAAGTGAGGTTACGGCGGGCGTAATGGTTTCWGACAAGTTKGACMGYGAWGCCASCCAGCCAGYTGGTTTGGMKGCGGARYTTTGRTTATCARATYTGGCTGGCAATTCACCGTGGGGTATTGTTGCGGGAATATCATTACCAGAGTTGTTCAGCACATTTTCCGTACTATTGCCTTTCCCAAAAGACAGGCTGGCAAACCGGTTTTTAATATTTGCAACAACACCGCTTGGTTTGGCGGTGTTGGCATCTGGGTTAATCTGGCCGTTTCTTAAACCTGTATGGGCTATTGTAGTTTGTGTCATCAATATGGATGTGTCGTCCCAGCGCACCACGCTACCGCGCAGGGCATTCCAGGTATCTTCATGGGATATTCTGTCCATAGCGCTGGAAAATCCTAACTTGCGGTCGGAGCTGATCAAGCCAATGACCCGCCGGGAAGCATAGGGCGAAGGAAACAAAGCCGCCAATCCTCCGGGTTTTAATTTCGCCGTGGATAGGCGAGAAGGAGTTTGCGCCGCCATGATTTTAATTATTTGCGCCTCATCAGAAGATGCGAATTGTTTGGGTTTCATGGCAATATTGCCTGTCTGGTGCACAATTCTTTTCTTGTGCAGGGCCAGTTTCAACCCGCCAGGTGCCGCATTAAAAAGCGCCGGATCAGAAATGGGATCAGGGCCAATGAACAAGATGTTTTTATCAGATATTCCGCTTACAGGCAATTTGGCCACATAGTCGGCATCTGTCCATTTCGGCCCGAATCTTTTGGCAGCAAAGGCCAGAAATTGCAAGCTGGCTTGTCGGTCTTTTAGAGATTTTCCGCTCATGACTATAACCGCATTTTTGTCAAATGGCGCGCCTGTGGCTGCAAAACGACTCAGGTCGGTATCCGGCATGGGGTTGTCGGTTTTTAACTTGAAACTGGAATGGCTGCTGATCAAAACCGTCGGAATATTTTGTTGGGCGCCGCAAACCGTAAGCTTGTCGTCAGGCAGGAGTTCTGGGGTAAAACTTAAACGGTTATTGGTGGGAACAAACATGCCCGGTTTGATCTTGAATTCGATTTTTTTTGACGATTTGTTCAAATAGGTGTAGCCGATAGCTTGCCCGTTCAAGTCTAGGGATAATCGTGATTTCGGGTTAATATCTTTGGCATTGAATATATTTAGGGTTAACACGGCACTGGCGGAATTAGGGTCGGCAACATTAAATTTGACGATTGCCGGGTCAGCTTGCCATGAATGGGCCAGAGCCGGGGTGCCAATATGGGATAATTTATAATCACCTGTGTCGATGATCGTGCGCGCAGTCAGTTTTGCACTGGTGTACAAGTCTTGCAAAAATACATCGTTTCGCCTTAGGTTTGGTAAGTGGTGGCTGGCAAAAGCCCGCACCAATTCCAAAACCTGCTCTTCGGTCTCGCCGGCCAAAACCAGACGGGGTTTAGAGCCGCTATCAATCAGCACTTTCGTGCCTTTGGTGTGTTGTATAGCTTTGTTGTTCAGCCAGGGAGCCAGATCGGTATATGTCCCGACCAATACCACCATGTCTGTGACGCCAGACCCCAATTTAAACTCTGGCACAAAGTCCATTCTTTGGGCGACGCCTTGGGCGCTCAAGGCTTCATAGGCCAGTTTGTTTTTCCCTATGGCCTGAATGCCAACCCGTTTTGGGGCGGTCATAGGATGGGCCAGGCGTTGCTCAATTTCCACAATTTGCAGGGCGCGTTTTTTTGGCCGAACACTGGCAACCAGCTTGGAACGGGATAAATCCAATACCCATTTACCGTTCCCGGGCGTCAGGCAAGAACTGCCAGTGGGGGTTTTATAAGTGATTTTGATGGTGTTGCCGGTAAGCCTGATCCGTGATGTGTCCATGCGAATATGAGCGTCAAATCTGGAGGCACGCCCGTAAAGGGGGACGGGTTGTGCGCCGTTATAACTGATCAATAACGGCGTACCACGGGCCACATTGCCTTGGGGGTAAGCACTGAGAAATAAATCTAATTTGTCGTACCAGTCATGGGCGGGTAGATCGAAATTAAGCTCAAAGGATTGTGTGCGCCAGTCTAGCTCTGCGGTTTTTCGTGTGSATAAATCTAGCAAGGAGGACTTGAGGATTTGCCCCGGGGCGGCGGCAGTCTGCGTACTATTTGGGACAGAGGCGCTGGCATTGCCGAAAACCAGTATGGAGGCCAAGCAAATCAACAACAGGTAAAACCCGATTGTTTTGGGCAAATAGCTGTTTACGGTATGACCAGAAGTCTGTTTGTGCCTGTTTTGGGACATGTCGCGCCTTTTTTGGGTATTGCGCTGTTCATCAAGCAAATTAAGTGCCAATTTCGCCTCAAAGCAGAATAGACTTAAGCCTGAATAGAATGGGAAAATTACAATGATGCCAGTTCTTAAACCGTCCATCTGGGTTTACGCCCTGATACGCCGCGCCGAAATTGGTGCGGCCTTTGCCGCTTTGGTGCGCAAGGGCGATCCGGACGGCGGCGCGGTTTTGGTCAAGGTCTGTACGCTGGACGGGCAGGCAATTTTATATCGCCCCATCAGGAATTTTGACGGCGAGCGGGTCTGGCTGCCCAAAGGCCCCATCTGCGAGCGCGAAATCGACCAGCTAATTGGCAAGCGAGTTAAAACCGATCCAGATGTCTGGGTGGTTGAAATAGAAGACAAGCAGGGCCGCCATTTCCTGAGCGAGCCAGTGGAGGCACAATAATACTTGTGTGCCCGCCGCTTGGCTCTTATGTGAATACCATGATAAAAAATTCAGAACATCCATCGTCTAAACGCCGTGTATTCGCCATCATCTCCCATCCGGATGCGGGCAAGACCACCTTGACCGAAAACATGTTGCTGGCTGCCGGAGCCATCCATCAGGCCGGGCAGGTGGCGGCGCGCGGGCAGCGTCGTCGTACCCAATCCGACTGGATGAAAATCGAGCAGGAACGGGGCATTTCCGTGTCCTCATCCGTGATGACGTTTGAGCATCGGGGTTTGGTGTTCAATTTGCTGGACACGCCGGGCCATGAAGATTTTTCCGAAGACACCTACCGCACTCTGACGGCAGCCGATTGCGCCGTCATGGTGTTGGACGCCGCCAAGGGTATCGAGCCGCAAACCTTGAAATTGTTCGAAGTTTGCCGCCTGCGCGATATCCCGATCATTACCTTTGTCAATAAATTTGACCGCGAAGCCCGCGATGTGTTTGAGACACTGGCCGAAATCGAGGACAAATTGGCTTTGGATGTGGTGCCCATGCAGTGGCCATGCGCTAGTGGTCGTCGGTTCAGGGGCATTGCTGATCTCTCCGACAACACATTTTTGCCGTTCTCCCCAGATGGTGAACACGGCACGGCAGTGGTATTTGACAGCGCCGAAATGTCCGCGCTGATTGACGATGATGACCTGGTTTCGGAATTTAGCGAAGAAGTTGAACTGGCCCGGGAATACGGCGAATTTAAAGAACAGTCGTTTTTAGAGGGCCATATGACCCCGGTGTATTTCGGCTCGGCTTTGCGCAAATTTGGCGTGCTGCAATTGATCGACGCGCTGGCACAATATGCGCCGCCGCCCCAGGCGGAAAGGTGCAAGCGCAACGGACAGGACGGCGAAGTTGCACCGGATGATAAATTTGTGTCGGGGTTTGTATTTAAAGTRCAAGCCAATATGGACCCGAACCATCGTKWCCGMKYKGCATTTTTACGGCTCAGCTCCGGTGTGTTCAAGCGCGGCATGAAGCTCAAGACGGTTGAGAATAAGACCATCTCCGTTCACAATCCGATCCTGTTTTTCGCCCAAGACCGGGAGCTGGCCGAGCTGGCTTACGCCGGTGATATTATCGGTATTCCCAATCACGGCGTGCTGCGGGTCGGGGATAGCTTGTCGGAGAGCGGCAAGATAAAATTTGCCGGCATCCCCAATTTCGCGCCGGAGCTGTTGCGCCGGGCTCGCCTCACCGACCCGCTCAAAGCCAAGCATTTACGTAAGGCGCTGGAAAGCTTGGCCGAGGAGGGGGTGACGCAATTGTTTAAACCGGCCATGGGTTCGGACATGATTGTCGGAGCCGTGGGGGCTTTGCAAATCGACGTTATGGCCGAACGCATCAAAACCGAATACGGGCTGGAAGTGGTGTTCGAGCCGGGCATGTATCAGGTGGCCAGATGGGTTGCGTCCGATGATGATGCGCTCTTGCAAGCGTTTATCGACAAAAACCAAGGCGCCATAGCCGAAGACCTGGACGGCGCTCCCGTCCTGCTGGCAAAATCCCAATGGGACATAAGTTACGCATCAGACAAAAACCCGGAACTGCGATTTTTAAAGGTGAAAGAGCGGAGTTAGGGGTTTCCCTTCCTCCGTTTTTCACGGGGGAAGTACCCCGAAGGGGGGGTGGGGGGAACATCTTTACTCTTGACACAAGACGAGAGATTGTCCCCCATCGAGCGCGACCTTTGGGAATGCCTCTTGTGCAAGAGGCGCCCACCATTCACGTCTCGGGGCATTTGCCCCGCTTTGGTTCAAACCCCATAAAAAATGGGAGAAGGAATATTGTGTAAACCCTGTAAACGTAGCAACACCATCAAATCATCTCAACTCGGCCCATTCTAAAGGAGCGGGTAATTGTTGGTTTGTATAGTCCACGCGCAAAGTTCTTCGGGTATCACCGGACTTGGATTGTCTGGATCGGTGCAAAATCAATGCTTTGACAACTAAAATATCGCCTTTATTGGCAACTGATAATTCCGTTTGGGCTGATGCTATGATATTTGCTTGGGCATGGGCGGGTATATACCCAAATTTGTGGGTGCGTAGTGCAATTTCCATACAACCATTATTTTTCGTATTTTCATCTAAATGAATACGAACGAACACCATTTTTTCAAGTATGTCTACTGGCGGTTCAACATGCCAAACACCTGATTTTTTTGTCCAGTTTTTATAACCCTTTACATCGTGCTTGTCCTTAACCGAAATAACCCTGTCCTGATGCCAGGGAACCCCCCAATTCGTATCTGTAGATTTATTGAATACCAAGGCGCGGACGGGTTTTGCATTTGGTAACACTGTGCTGACCAGATTATGTAAATTTGTGATTTTTGTTATAGTTTTTGCGCGACTGGAATCCCAATTTATGCGTTCGCCGTGTTGTTTTTCGCAAATGGCGACCTTGTTCAGAGTTTCAATGTCTGTGCGGTTTAGTGCATTGCGAAACCAGACACCTCCATCAAGTTCCAGTCTCAATTGATCGTTCATTGATCTAAAACACACCTAATCCCCATCCAACACCCTAAGCGGATGTACCCCGTCGACCATGCCTATATATGGCGGCAGGATAGAATAACCGAGCAGGGACATAAGCTGCGGGTCTAGTTTTCGCACTACGGATTTCGGTGTGCCGAGGGTGTAGTTTTCTTGCTGGCGCAGCCAYGGYTCGCAATATTGSSMGGTKASRGCCAKRCGRGAKSYRTYSSWGWYRTTRGCACCGCCGCCGTGCCARAACGTGCCGCCGTAAAAAACCGCGCTGCCTTTTGGCATGACGGCGGGAATTGGTTTGTCAGTGTCGCCGGGTTTTCTTTGGCCCCATGTGTGACTACCGGGAATGATGCGGGTGGCGCCGTTGGTACTTGTGAAATCGTCAATCGCGAAAATACTGGCGGCACCGAGCGGTGGGCGCGGACGCGGCAGCGGATAAAATCCGTCGTCATAGTGCAAGAGTTGCGCATCCTCACCCGGCAAAATATTGATCACTTGGAGTTGCGACAGTAGATAATTGGGCATGAACATTTTATCCACCAGCGCCAATATGCGTGGGTGAAGTGCGAGCGCGTCGCATATCCGCGTCTTGGTCAAGGTGGCATAAAGGCGCTGGGTTTTCAGACCTTCAAAGGCGTTGCGGCCCTTATGGGACAACAAGCCAAGCAATTCGTGTTTGATAATGTCACATTGATCCGCCGGGATCAGGTTTTCCATCATGACAAAACCGTTTTCTTGCAATTTCTGCCAATCAGCATCGACGATGGCCGGATCAACATCGCGTTCGACTTTGAGAAACCCGGTTGTCCCTGCAATGTCCTTGGATAAATCTTCTATATCTTTGACGATGGGTGTTTTCATTTTTCAGCTTTCATATTTGGCCAGATTTTGGACATAGGTTTTGAATGGCCCGTTGTGCCGACGATCAGCGCATGGTCGCGGGTCAGCTGGTTAGGGTGGTCAACGCCGCAGGAATGGGCAATCATTTCTACTTCATAGCCCATGGTCTTGACAAATTTGCGCACCCGCTCCGCCTTGTTTTCAGGGTTAAGGCCACGTTGCAAGCGCTTGTTATGGGTGGTGATGCCGGTGGGGCAAGTGTTTTGATTGCAGCGTAAGGCCTGAATGCAGCCAAGAGCAAACATGAAGCCTCGGGCCGAGGAGACAAAATCCGCGCCGGCGCAAAAGGCCCAGGCCACTTCGGCCGGGGTGATGAGTTTACCGGTGGCAATGATACGGATGCGGCCCCGCAGTCCGGCGGCGGTCAAGGCGTCCACGGCGACAGGCAGGCTCTCGCGGATAGTCAGGCCCATATTGTCCAGTAGCGGCATGGGCGCGGCCCCGGTACCGCCGTCGCCGCCGTCCAGGGTGATGAAATCCGGCGCAGCATCGGCCCCGCGTTTTTTGATGGCGGCGATAAATTCGTGCAAAGGTCTCATGTCGCCAATTGCCAATTTGATGCCCGTAGGTCGTCCGGAAATTTCGCGCACCCGTCCTATGAGATCAAGCAGTTCATCTGGGTTGGCGGCTTCCACATGCCGGTTGGGAGAGATGGCATCCTGACCTTGCGGAATACCTCGAATCTTAGCGATCTCGGCCGTGACCTTGGCAGCGGGCAAAATACCGCCCTTGCCGGGCTTGGCACCTTGGCTGAGTTTTAACTCGATCATTTTTATATTGGGGTTGGCGCAGACCTCGCGCAATTTGTCTTTGTTCAGGGAGCTGTCATCATTGCGCGCACCAAATTTGCCCGTGCCGAGTTGATAGACAATATCGCACCCGCCCTCGAGGTGATAGGGGGATACCCCGCCTTCACCGGTATTGAGCCAACATTTGCCCATGGCCGCGCCGTGTGACAAAGCCCGCACAGCCGGGGCCGACAGGGAGCCAAAACTCATGGCGGAAATATTGAAAAAACTTTTGGGTTGATAGGGTTGTTTGGCCCCGGCTCCGATCAATTTGGGTATATGTAGCGCATGTTCACCCTCCAATTTGGGGAACATACCATTGGCAAAGATCACGGAACCGGGGGTCAGATTGCGGGTGGAGCCAAACGGCACGGTCTCGCTACCTTGCTTGCTGACCCGGTCAATCCAGCTACGCTCGGCCCGGTTAAACGGCATTTCCTCGCGGTCTTGGGCGAAAAAATACTGGCGAAAAAATTCACCCAAATGAGCAAACAAAGCCCGAAATCGTCCCAGTACCGGAAAATTTCGGCGCACGGAATTCTTGCTCTGGGTGATGTCAATAATGAACATGACCAGGACGGCCAAGATAAGTAACGCCAGAAGACTAACAAATAAAACTGCAAACAAAGACAGACCTGCGCGGGCCAGTTCACCGATATTTGTCAAAGCAATCTGAGATGTCATGACGGCCTTTTATCAGAACTGTAAACGATAGCAAAGCCATAATGGGCATCGGATTATTGCGGATTTGGCAGTATGATGAGTTCTTCATCGTCTTCTGGCTCATCTTCTTGTTCGTCTTTTGGCGGGGGTGCGAGATMTGGTAGGGTCGTCCACGGGGCGGGATCTGGCGGGTTGAACAAATCGCGGACCCGGCGACTTCGCCCTGGCGTGCCGATTTTATCGCCGCGATATTGACCTCTAAAACCGCCCACATCATCCAGCACGGTTGAGCTGGGCAGGCTTGCATCGCCGAATGTCGGGTTGACCTTATCTTCCAATGATCGGGTCTGTGGTCTGCCCCGGCTGCGCACCGTGCTGGTACCGAGCGGCACGTGTGGCCCGAAATTTTCCAGCCCGCCCACATTTCGACCTCTGTGTTTATTGATATATTCCGGGCAGTCCTCATGGTCGCGCTGTTCTTCGCGGCACCGAATGTCGCGGATTAGACCTTTTCCGCCCGGCATGCCCTCGGCGGGTATAAGCCCGCTAGGGAGTTGCCAGCCGCCCGCACCGGGAGAAGTTTTTGGCGTGCCGCCGGCAATGGGAATATTGCCTTCATTGCCGCCGCCGCTTGTTGGACGGGTTGGTCTTTTATCTGGCCCGCCGGGTTTGCCCCGGTCTTTCAAAATGAAATCCAGTGGGGTGGCTTGAGACGGTAGCACGGCTTTCTCGACCTCATTCTGGGTTGTCGGTGCGTCAGGCGAGGCTAGAATGGTCGGCGGCGGTGCAGCGATTTCTATGTCTGGTATGGTTTCCAAGTCTATGTCCGGTGGGCTCGGCGCGGGCGGTTCCGCCAGCACTTCAGGCTCAAATATGGGCGGCGGCGGTGCCAGCGGTTCAACCACAGGAGCGGGCGGTAATTCGATTACATCTTCAAGTTCAGATAAATCATTAGGTTCACTGTCTGGATCCAGTAAATTTGGGTCAAACAGAGGGGCTACGGGCTGGGGAGGCTGTACGGGTTGATCGACAGCTTGCAATATTTCAGAAATAGGCTCCGGTGCCAGTTCCGGCTCGCTTTGAGCAAGCAATGCAGGATCAAATAAGTCCAAAGGTTCCGCAAGTTTGGGTTCAGGTTCTGGCTCTGGTTCAGGCGGTGTCTCCGGCACGATGTCCGGCTCAGGTGTTGGGGAATTTATGATTTCCTGTGCCGGAAGTAAGACCATAGGCTCTGGTTCTGGTTCTGGTTCTGGTTCTGGCTCAGGTGGAGGCGGCGGGGTCGGTATTGGCTCAGCTTTGGGCACTTCTGGCTTGGGAGTAGGGGCTGTGGCTGGTGTGGCTGGTTTGGGTGTAGGTGTTTGGGACGGCGGTGCCGCCGCTGGGCGCAAGTCTGGTTCTGACTCCWATTCAGGTTCTGGCTCTGGTGCAAAACTGATAATTTCGATTTGAATAGGTTCTATTTCGTCCGGGATATGAGGCACGGGCATTTTTAATTGCAAGACAATAAAAATACCCACATGGACAAGCAAAGCCAGCAAACCTGTTACCATGCCGCGCTGGCCCACATCATCAAAGAACTCGGCTATTGGCTCCGGATCAAGATAAGGAGAAAATTTATCCTTTGTGTTCACAGGTATTTCACAGACTCTCGCATTTCGGGCACAGGCTGAAACGCCTCCAAGGTTAAAACAAACACAGGGCTACAACACAATATTTTGGCCCGCGAAGAGAATTTCGCATAGTTTTAACGATTCGTGGCAATAATTGCACTTAAATTTATGTAAGGCTGGAAATTAAAACAAATTTTACTAAATAAGAACCATTAGGCCCAAGATATAAAGTTGGGCGTGGCGCCATTTTATTTTACGTGAGGAGAACCTGCAATGAAAACACTGAAATTTACACATGAAGAGAAAAGCTACACGGTCAAAGGCGAGTGGGACAAAGACACCTTCACCGCCCAGGCCTGGCAAGGCAAGAAACAAGCTTCTGCACCGTTTTCCATCCAGAAAGAAAAAATTGAAAAAGGCACTTTGGCCGATGATGAAGCTCTGGAGGGCGTTGTAATGGAAGCGGCCAAAAATGATGTGGTCAATGGTGAGGATACATAATCCGTACTGTGATAAAATTATCCTATGGTGGGCATAGACAGTTTGGACTGGTCGTCCGGGTCACATTTTGCGACAGTGTGTGATGCTTACGCAAACGGATAACCACATAGAGGATCACCATACAAAGGATAAAATGGGGCGCCAACAAAAATGGTCTGACCGCACCGGGCTTGATAATTTGAAATCTATCATGGACGGTAAATTTCCCAAGCATGACGCTATGGGCAAAATGCTCAATCTTGATTTGGTGGAAGTGCGGGAAGGGGTTTGTATCTATGAAGGTACACCTTTGGCGGTACACCTAAATCCGCGCATGCTCGTCCATGGTGGCTGGACCATGAGCATTCTGGACGCAGCGGCCGTGCTGGCCGTGGTGACGGCTCTGCCCAAGGGTAAATTGTGCGCCACTTCGACATTTGAAGTCAAATTTGTCCGCCCGATCAAAGCTGGCACGCATTGCCGGGCCGAAGGCGAGTTACAATCCCTCGGCACCAATTTAGCCCACGCCAAAGCCAGTCTGGTCGAAGTTGAAACAGGTAATTTGCTGGCGTTTTGTACGTGTAGTGCATCGCTATATGATATTGATGATTGAGTTTAGGTTAGGTATGCAGGCTTTAAAACTTGTCGCTGAATAAACGGCCTTTTAATATGCGCCGTACTTGTTCGCATTTAGCACTGTTTTTCTGTAGCCAACCGTCGGCACTGCCTTGGGCGAAGCCGTGTATGAAGCCAACAACCCTAATTTGGTATCCGTTTCTTTCCTTGACTGATACGTGCAAGCGTTGCCATTGCATCATCGGGCTGAAGTTATTGCTGACCCATTCCAAATCGCAATATTCAGCTAATGAGGAGATAATGCCAATATTGCGTAGGGTTTTTTTGTCAACCGAGTCAAGGGAAAGCTGCATATTCGAATTTTTGTCATAGTTTAAGTTCGCCTTAGTAAAGTCAAGACCATCAGGCATATATGCGGTTTCAATCATCGTTTGAAAGGACGTTGGATAGATAGTCGCCAATTCAGTAAGCGTGCCAATGCTCCATGCATAAACGTCTGCTTTAGACGCGGTTTGTTTGTTTGCAGAGCAAGTAGCCAAAAGTGCAACGAAAAAAATAGCAGACAGAAAAGTGCGCATGATCACCCTACACAATTAAAACATTTATCAGACACATATATACAATGGTTCCGCGAAATGTACAAGCACAGCTATGGCGAGCTTTTAATACCGCCCATTACCTAACCGCGACAAAAATCCGGTTTCTGCCGCGCTGCACACTTAGGAACATGGCACCGTCTTTTTTGGCGATCTGCCTTTTGAACGCCGTCAGGTCTTTTATGTCTTTGTTGTTTACGGCGCGGATGATGTCGTCTTTGCGTAGGCCCGCCTCCCATGCGTCGGAACCTCTGCGGACTTTGGTGACCAGAACCCCGTCCGTTCCGCCGCTTGCCTCACTATCCGTTGGAATATTGGTGAGAATTGCGCCGTCAAAGGCGTCAACGCTTGCCGGGGTCGTGCCGCTTTCGGTGTCGTCGGTCGCAGTTGCATCCGTGTCTTCGTCGTCAGGCGCGGCTTCAACATTGATTTTGGTTGTGCGTATTTTACCGTCCCTTATATAGCTGATTTTGGCGCGAGTGCCGCGCTCAACTGCGCCGACAGCATTACGGATATCGTCGCTATCGAGAATTTCCTGGCCGTTAAATTCGACAATCACATCGCCGACCTTAAGCCCGGCTTTATCGGCAGGGCTATCGTCTTCCACCTGTCGCACCAGTGCGCCGTCGCGGCTGTCTAGTCCCATAGCTTCTTGCAAGGTGGGGCTGATGTCCTGGATGCCGACGCCAATACGGCCCCGGCGCACTTCACCGTAACTAATCAACTGGTCCATAATCCCGCTAATCATATTGGCAGGCACGGCAAAACCGATACCGTTAGAGCCGCCAGAGCGCGACAAAATAGCCGAGTTAATCCCGATCAATTCGCCTTTGGAATTGATCAAGGCACCACCTGAATTGCCTTGATTGATGGCGGCGTCGGTCTGGATATAGTTTTGGTACAGATCGCCGCGCGCAAATGATGAACGGCCCAGAGCCGAGACAATGCCGGTGGTGACGGTCTGGCCGATGCCAAATGAATTGCCAATGGCGATGACATAATCCCCGACTTTGACCTGATCGGAATTGGCCAGATTAACCTGCGTCAATCCGGGTAAGTCGATTTTCAGCAAGGCAATATCGGTTTTGGGATCAGTACCTATAACCTCGGCCGTCACTTGGCGGCGGTCGGTCAGGGTGATGGTGATTTCGTCGGCTTTGGCAATGACATGGTGATTGGTCAGCACATAGCCTTTAGGCCCATTGATGATGACGCCGGAACCTGCCGAGCGCATGGTGCGTTCTGCGTTTTCAGCATCTTCATTGTCTCCATTTTCATTATTTCGGAACGGATTGCCGCGCTCGCCAAAAAACCGCTCCATAAATTCGTTGTCAAGATTTTGACCTGCAAACGGATTTTTCGGGATTTTGACGGTGGAGGATACGGATATATTGACCACGGCTGGGGTGGTGCGCTCCAGCAAGGGGGCCAGGGTCAGCACGCCTCGGGCCGGATCAATGGTCAGACCTTGATTGCTATTGGCTTTACCACCGAGCAGGGGCCAGTTGGATTGGGCGTTGGCATGGGAAGAAACAAATAGCGGGGCAACTAAAATGCTGCTCGCCAATAAGGCACTGACTATGATGGTTTTTTTCACGCTACACTCCTTAAGTGTCTGGTTGGTTGTCCATATGACAAATCTAGTTGGGTTAAATGTAAACTTCCGCCGCGCCGCTTCAAGCCCTATGGACAGAATATTACCAAATTTTAAGACCAAGGGTAAGGATATGTGTGTTTCAAAATGGGGCAGTTACACTGGTGTCCGCTTTGTAACTGTGCCAATTTCGCGTGTTCGGCGAATTTTGTGTGGGTTTTTCCCTGATTTCCCCCTGTTTTGACTTGGCTTTGAGTTGGCACGGGGGTTGCAAAGTATAGGGGGAATGAACTGCTCCCACAGATCATGGGCGGAAGTTTCAAACGCGAAACCCCGCCCACAAACTCCAAGACCCTTTGTTAGCGCAAAGGGTCTTTTTTTGTGCGCTTGTTAAAGTTGAGAAACTCTTGACCGAAAACTTCCGGCAGTTATGTATAGCCCATGAAATTCATAACCAAGATTATTGAAGAGTTGAAATTCATCCGCAAGAGCAAGCGTTTGTTGGCGGCGGTGTCGGATGTTGACAGTGGCTCCAGTAATCTGGTGCCGGATGATATTGAGCGTATCGTTGATGCATTTCCGGATAATATTGCTTTCATAGCGGATGACAGGCAGTGGACATATAGAGAATTTGACGCTTATGCCAATAGGGTGGCAAATTGGGCTTTGGCGCAAGGTGTGGTGCGCGGCGATACGGTCTGTATATTCGCCCGCAACCGGTTGGAATATGTCGGTATTTGGTTTGGCTTATCCAAAGTTGGCGTGGTTCCCGCCTTGATCAATTACCAGCTTAGGGCGGCGGCTCTGGCTCATTGCGTAAACATTTCCAATGCGAAATTGGTCATCGTTGATTGCGAATATCTGACCGCCTGGCGCAGTGCTAAAAAACATTTAGGCGGCGATATAAGCGCATTTGGCGCATTTGGCAAAGCAGGGAAGTTGCCGGACTTTGATGCTGAATTGGCTGCACAAGACAGTGCGCGTCCGGGTAAAAATGTTCGCAAGGGCATGACGGCCGGTGATCAATTTATGAAAATGTTTACGTCTGGAACCACGGGCCTGCCCAAGGCGGCCAAGATGACCCACACACGCGGGCAATATTATATGCGCGGGTTTGTTGTGGCTTCGGAGTCTGGCCCGGCCGACAGAATGATGATGGTTCTGCCCTTGTATCATGCAACAGGCGGTTTGTGCGGTGTCGGCTTGGCGCTCAGTGTCGGGGGGGCTGTGATTGTGCGTCCGAAATTTTCGGCCTCCAGTTTCTGGGATGAAGCGGTTCGGTTTGAAGCGACGCTGTTTATGTATGTGGGCGAATTGTGCAGATTTTTGCTGAATGCGCCGCCCGGGCTAAATGACCGTAGCCATTCTATACGCTGTATTATCGGTAACGGCTTGCGGCCCGAAGTGTGGCCAAAATTTGTTGAGCGTTTTAATATTCCGGCGGTGGTTGAATTTTACGGAGCCACCGAAGGCAATATTTCCTTGTTTAATTTTACAGGCAAGGTCGGCGCGGTTGGTCGCATTCCCAATTACCTCCGTAAGAAATCAAACGGAGATTTAATCCGTTTTGACGTGGAGACAAATACCCATATCCGTGGGTCTGACGGATTTTACCAGCGCACTTCGGACGACGAAATTGGCGAATTGATCGGCGAAATCCGTACCGACGAAGCTCGCTTTCGCTATGAAGGCTATGAGGATAAAGAGGCCAGCGCTAAAAAAATACTGCACGATGTTTATGTTAAGGGCGATGCTTGGTTTCGCACCGGAGATTTATTGTGGCGCGACAAGGACGGGTATTATTATTTTGTCGACCGTATCGGCGACACATTTCGCTGGAAAGCGGAAAATGTGTCTACCAATGAGGTTGCCGCCGCACTTACGGAATTTGCCGGGGTTCATCAGGCCAATGTCTACGGTGTGCCCATAGCTGGCTATGACGGAAAAGCCGGCATGGCCGCTTTGGTGGCAGACACGGATTTGGATTTGACCGGACTTTATCAGCATATTAAAGATGCACTTCAGCCCAGCGCCCGCCCGGTTTTTTTGCGGATCAGCAATGAAACCGACACGACGGGTACATTTAAATACAAGAAAACCGATTTGGTGAAACAAGGCTTTGACCCGGCAAAAATATCTGACCCGGTCTATATGGCCCACCCGGACAAGGGCAAATATGTCCGCGTCACTGCCAGTATTTTCAAGCAGATTGAAAAAGCGGCGTTCAAGCTTTGAGTGTGCAGCCAGACCATATCTTGGATTTCTGGTTCGAACAAGCCGGGCCAGAAAAATGGTATGTGCGGTCTGATGCATTTGACGCGGACATTCGCGCCCGGTTTGAAGACTTTTCCATCAGTGCCGCCGCCCTGCTCACCACCACAGGTGGTCATGACTGGCAGGACGAGCCCGCTTCCGCCCTGGCGCTGATCATTGCGCTCGATCAATTTTCGCGCAATATGTATAGGGGCACCAAAGCGGCATTTGCCTGGGACGATTTGGCGCTGGTTTGTGCGAAACAGGCAGTTGACAGAGGTTATGATCTCAAAACTGGCCAGACTAGACGTGCGTTTATTTATATGCCTTATATGCACGCCGAAGACATGGCCGCACAAGACGAATGCGTGCGTTTGATGGATATGCGCATTGATAATCCGGATAATCTGTTTCACGCTGCCCAGCACCGCAAGCTCATCGCCCGTTTTGGCCGCTACCCGCACAGGAATGCCGTGCTTGGTCGTGATAGCACGGACGAGGAGATACACTATTTAAACAGTGGTGGTTATATACCATGATACGCATCGGAATATTTATATTTGACGGGGTGGAAGAACTTGATTTCGTAGGCCCCTATGAAGTGTTCACAATGATCAATGAAGTTTTCAATTATTTTGGCAAGCCGGACGCTGTCAATGTGCAATTATTGTCCGAACATGGCGGGCAAATTACCGGGGCCAAGAAAATGCGTGTCTTGTCTGACGCGGCAATAGCTGACAGTTCTGACTGGGATGTCATCCTGATACCTGGCGGAGAAGGAACACGGGCTTTATTGAAAAATGAAGTTTTCCTGACTTGGCTAAGGTCCCAAGCCAAAACTGCAAAATGGGTCACGAGCGTCTGTACAGGCTCAATGCTGTTGGCACAGGCTGGCTTGACAGAAGGGAAAAAAATAACCACACACCATATGAATTTTGAAGAGTTTAAAAAGCGCGGGTTACCCGGCAAACTTATTGCGGATGTACGGTATGTAAGTGACGGAAATCTTATAACTGCAGCAGGTGTATCTGCGGGCATTGATATGGCGCTTTGGCTAACAGGGCAAATGTTTACGCCCGTAATTGCGCGTAGCGTACAAAGTGCCATGCAGTATGATCCAGACCCGCCTTATGGGGAGAAGGATATTGAGCAAGGTGAAGAAAAATGAGCCTTGCAGACGACTGGAAAGCCCAGCTTGACAAGATGAAGCTGAAGCCTGACCAAGTTTACAGCATCCACAATAAAATTCGCAACTTGACCAACAAGTTTGATCTGCCGGGGCCGAAGATGCGCGACATACTCGACTTTGATGTGCCTCATGCGCATTTTCCTGTGCCTGTGCGGTTGTATGTGCCCAAGGGGGCATCCCGCGAGGCCGGGCCGGTATTGGTGTATTTGCACGGCGGCGGCTTTGTCACCTGTTCAATGGATTCCCATGAAGGCCTGTGTTTGCGTATGGCGGACAGTGCCAAATTACGGGTGTTGTCTGTGGATTACCGT
Organism: Robiginitomaculum sp.; assembly: GCA_002733385.1. Taxonomy (GTDB): domain Bacteria; phylum Pseudomonadota; class Alphaproteobacteria; order Caulobacterales; family Maricaulaceae; genus Robiginitomaculum_A. The sequence goes on along the minus strand of NVVO01000002.1, from coordinate 107,032 downwards.
CTGGCGCCGCAATACCCATTTCCTGCCGGGCCAGATGATTGCGAACATGTGCTGAAATGGGCTTTGTCTGGCGCAGGTCTAAAATACGGGRTCGACAAAGAYAGGCTCGGTATTGGCGGCGACAGTGCRGGCGGCAATATGGCGGCYTGGCTTGGGCAGAAATACCGCCARAATTTACATACHCAAATTTTGCTATATCCGCTBATGCAAATGGCGGAGATTAAACCGCAAAAACCGGGGCCGCAGGACATGTTGCAATTGGGTGTAGTGGCGCTCAAATTCGTCACTAAATATTATTTGGACGGGGCGGATGTGATGGACACCAAAGTCTCGCCTTTGTTTGAAAAAAACCTTAAAGGCATGCCGCCGACCTATCTACTCACCTGCGGCCTTGACCCGCTGCGGGCCGAAGGGCGTCTATATAAGGACTATTTGCAAAACCAAGGTGTCGCAGTGGAATATGTGCACGAAAAAGCCATGCCCCACGGTTTTTTAAATTTCTCCCGCGCTTTTCCCAAAGCCAGAACCTTGCCTGTGGAAATCGGGCAGTTTTTGCATAAGACTATGGGCGATCAGGGCGTGTAAATTGTATAGGTGACTGTGGCGCCGATTGTGCCAATACCTTGGCTTAGATCATAATTGTTGCCCGGCTCGCCGCTGGAGATAAAATAGATCGGGATGAAGCTATAGGCTTGTTGCAAAATTGTGCCGGGTGTGCGGGCGGTTCTGCGCCCACCATCAAAAACTTTGGTCGGCCCGCTTGACATATCCCCCAAATCATTAACGGCGGTAATCCTGCCTTGTCCGCCTATGGCCGGATTTTGAGATGCACTGCCTGTACCTTGGGAAAATAAAATATAGCTAAGATCAGCATAACCAAGCGAGGTAAAATCATTGGTTGTCGTGAGGTTGGTGGCATGGGCATATATATCAAAGGCGGTGTTGGAAGTGACGTAAAATCGCGAAATACGGAAAAAACTGACCAAGTCCAAGTCCGTGTCATTGTCCAGACCAAATGCGGTCAAGCTGTCATTGGCATCCAGAACATTAAAATCAGCAACATTGGTCAAGACACCGCCATTTGGTTGACCTTCAAGACGTAAAATTTCATTGGTGCGCGCCGTGCCGTCGGATGTTGGCGTAAACCCACCGCCAGAAAATTCCAGCGTCACACCGTCGACGCCGATAATATCGGGTGCGAGTTGCCCGGACGGAATATTGTCCAACAGATAAAAGTCCGTGGCGACCGGGCCTACCCCGCCGTTTTCCAAAAAATCACTGCCGCCAAAGACGATAACGATTGCACTGGCGCGAAAAAATGGTCGGTCAAGGGCGCTGCCATAGGCGTTACGTCCCGAAACCGCCAGCACTGCCAAAAGTCCGAAACCCAACATGGCAACTGGCATTAGGCGTATGATTTTGGCTGTATTCATATGGTTTTTCGCTATAGTCAACAAACGGCACCTAATTGTCCTTAATTTTCTATAGTCCAATGTAGCAAACCAAAGGTAAACTCTTGAGCCAAAGTCATTATTGGGGCAAAGGACGGGAATGAATTTTGGATTAAGAATATTGGGCGCGGCGGCGCGGTTGTTTGGGCCGCCCCATAAGTCAAGGCGTAAACAAGCACATGACGCTTCGTTTCGTGATATTGGCGATGCGGGTGTGGCAGCGGCTTTGATCGCGCTGGGGGCAAAATTGGCCAAGGCCGACGGGGTGGTGACTAGTAGCGAAATAGATGCGTTTAAAAATGTATTTCAGGCTTCGGTGGAAGCCAATGCCGGCATTGCCAGGTTTTTCGATTTGGCCAAGCAGACCACGCTTGGCTATCAAGCCTATGCCAAAAAAGTCTATCGGCATTATAAAAACAGACCGGATATTCTCGAAGATGTGTTGGACGGATTGTTTCACATAGCTTTGGCGGACAGCATTGTGACAGACGCGGAGATAGAATTTTTAGAAACCACCGCCAGGATTTTCAAATTTGACCAAAAAACATTTAGCCGCATCCGCATAGCCCATCTGGGCCGGGCAGCGGATGACCCTTATTTGATTTTGGGCATAGATGAAGACATCAGCGGTGCGGGGCTTAAAAAAGCCTATCGGAAAATGGCGGCGGCCAATCACCCCGACAGGCTGGTAGCGCGGGGCTTGCCGCCAGAATTGCAGAAACTGGCCACCCATAAAATGGCGATGATCAACAAAGCCTATAGCGAGATTTTGCTGCAACGTAAAAAACAGCCAGTGCAAACCCGGCTAGCAGATAAAAAAACGATTTCGTGACAGTGTTTATATTGTGGTGACAGTCTCATTTAACGCGCCTATAGCCTTTGCATGTTAAGCGCCCAGAAAAAATTCCAGGAAAAATCCCAAAAAATTGGTACGCACAACGCTGTGGTTTTATCTTTAGCCCAGGCCTTTAACGGGTCAATTGGTGCCATTGCGGTTTCTATCGGGGCTTTGGCCGGGGCTTGGTTGTCGCCGCAAAACTTGGCGCTAGCGACTTTGCCGGTGGCGGCGTATAATGTTGGGGCGGCCCTTTTTGCTTACCCTGTTGCCATGTTAGCGCGAAAATTTGGCCGCAGGGTGAGTTTTATGATTGGGGCCGTCATTGGCATTTTCGGGGCCGGGTTATCGGCTCTGGCTTTGCAAAATAATTCATTCTCTTTGTTTTGTCTCGGGTTTTTCATGGTCGGTGGGGCCAATGCTTTTATTCAACAATATAGGTTTGCGGCGGCGGATATTGGTACGGATAAATTCAAGTCCCGCGCCATATCCTGGGTGCTGACGGGCGGTATATTCGCCGCATTTATCGGCACGGAAACGGTGTTGCGCACCAAAGATTTATTGCTGCCCATACCCTTTGCCGGGGCTTTCCTCGGTATGGCAGCATTGTTGGTCATCGGGATTGGCATATTGGCATTTCTAAAACCTACTGAACCCGTGACAGAGAAGGTTCACGCGGACACCGAACCGGCGCGACCACTGTCAACAATCTTCAAACAGCCCATATTGATCGTAGCACTTTTGTGTGCGGTTTCTGCTTACGGGATGATGACCTTTGTGATGACCGGTGCGCCTTTAGCAATGCAACATCATGGCCATAGCGAAGTCGAGGCGGTGCTGGGCATTCGTTGGCATGTATTGGCCATGTTCGGCCCCAGCTTTATGACCGGGCTATTGATCGTGAAATTTGGTAAATTGCCTATTATCGGCACCGGCCTGGCTTTGTTGATGGTGTGCGCCGCCGTGGCGTTGAACGGGTTGGCGCTTTGGAATTTTTGGTGGTCATTGATTTTATTGGGCGTCGGCTGGAATTTCGGATTTATCGGGGCCACGGCCCTGCTCAACGAAGCCTATCGTGATAGCGAACGAAACAAAGTGCAGGGCCTGCATGATTTTATACTGTTTTCCAGTGTCGCAGCCGCGTCTTTGGCATCTGGAGCCATATTGCATAATTTTGGCTGGAACGGGGTGGTGATGGTGTTGTTCCCAGTGTGCGGGCTTGCGATTTTGTCACTATTTTGGTTAAAAATGTCTAATACCCGTATGCAGAAAAACTGCGATAACAATCAAATCAATATAAATATATCAGAGGGTCTATAAGCCGGGTTCTGTACGTTCTCACGCGGCGACCATTCATCTGGGACGCTGATTGCTCAGCGCCTCAAGCAACCAACCCGGGCAGCGGTGCCAAAGCACACCATAATGCCGCCCCTATTTGGTCTTGCTCCGGATGGGGTTTACCATGCCCGTCTTGTTGCCAAAACGTACGGTGCGCTCTTACCACACCCTTTCACCCTTACCTCACCAATATGAATACTGATGAGGCGGTTTGCTTTCTGTTGCACTTTCCCTAAATGTGTTGTTGCCAACACACCCGCCGGACGTTATCCGGCATCCTGCTTCAATGGAGCCCGGACTTTCCTCCCGCCTTCGCTAAAGCTTCGGCGCGGCAAGCCCGCTTTAGCATTAACAAAAGTAGGCGGTCGCCCGACCCTCTGATGCCTAATTTTAAACCCATAAGCGTAGTGACGTCAAGCACACTAATTAACTCTATATTATCATATTATTTGTGCTAGATTGTAAAATTACAAATGGAGTCAATTCTGCAAATTGGCTTAAAATTTTGAATGGGGGACTTATGGGGTGGAAGGATTTATTGGAAGAAAAATCTTCCTTGGCCACGGCCCTTGATCTCGTTGGGGACCGCTGGACATTAATGTTGCTTTCTGGATGTTATTCCGGTGTGTGTAAATTTAATCAGATCGAACGGTTTTTGGGCATCAACCGAAACCTGCTCTCCGCAAGACTTGACAAGCTGGTGGAGGCCGGGCTTTTGGAAAAACGGCTTTATAATGAATTTCCGCCAAGATATGAATATCACATCACCGATATTTCGAGAGAATTACGCCCGGTGATCGTCGGCCTCGCCGCCTGGAGTGCGCGCCATTTTACTAAGGAAAAAGCACCCTTTACCAATGTGCATAAAGATTGTGGTGGCGTCGTTGATATATTGATGAAATGTCACGATTGTACGGATACGATTGATAGCAGTGATATTTACACGCGCCTTAATCCCGGCGCTGGGGAAGAGGCGGCCAAATTATTCAAGCGAATGTATGCAAATATGTAAAGCCTGCCTTTATGGGCAAAATTTTACGGTAGTCGCTATTTATCAATATAGCCGTCTGGAAGTGCTATTGACCACGGGGTTGAAATTTTATCCAAATACTGTAAAATAATTCTGTACTTTGTTTTTGATAGTGGGTACATAAATGGTATTGGGAAATTTGATTTGAGTATTCAACCAAATTTCCCCAAAGAATAGCTTTGAATACAACGTGTTGCAAAAATACGGGTATTTAAAGTTGGAGAAGGCGTAGTGGAAACCTGGTTGCCCCACATCAACCCACACCTGCTACGCCTTCGTTCTTTTTATCTTATAGCGCGCCAACAGTGTTAGAATTTCCATTGTTTGAATATCCATAAGCCCGTCAATTTTCTCGCTCCGGTATCGACGTTGGAAGGCGCGAATTACACAGTCGGTATGAGGGTCCATTTTGCCATTGGCCTTGATATCATAACCAATAAATGCAAGCGCGGTTTGCAAGACGGTAATGTTTTTGGGGCTCTCATTTTCGCCAAATAGCAAGCGCCGGTCTTTGGTTTTCACCTCCGGCCAAATACCGATGCCGTTGTCGGCAAGTTTGGCCCAGGGAAATTTTTCACCGGGGTCTTGCTTGCGCTGCGGCGCGATATCGCTATGGGCCAGAATGCCAAAATCAGATATGTTATTGCGGGTCATAATATCCCGGCACAATTTGATAACGGATTTTATTTGCCCATCAGGATAATCCGGCAAGCCGAAATCGTGACCGCCATTGACAATTTCTATGCCGATAGATGCGGAATTTATATTGGTCTCGCCGCCCCATGAGCTGATACCAGCGTGCCAGGCACGGCGGTCTTCGTCCACCAGTTGAAAAATTTGTCCGTCTTCCCCCACCATATAATGGGCGCTGACTTTGGCGGCGGGATCACACATATGCTTGAGTGCAGCTTCGCCGCTTTCCATGCCCGTATAGTGTAAAACCAACAGCGTAATGGGTAGGGTGCGCTCATCGTGGTTAGGGGAGGGGCAAGCGGTGAATTTCAAAGCGTTATTCAAGACGGGTATTTTTCTTCCATAAGCCGCAAACCCTTGGTGATCATTTCCCCCAATACGTCTTCGTCCACATCCGTGAGCCGCTTGATATACAAACAGGATTTCCCCATTTTGTGTTTGCCCAGCCGCGATAATTCGTCGTCAAAATCCTGATAACCGGGCATGATATATATGGTCAGGTTTTGTGCACGCGGCGCAAACCCGATCCGGCACATATCGCCCTCGCGCCCACTTTCATATTTGTAATGGTATTCACCAAAACCAATAATGCTGGGCCCCCACATTTTCGGCTCATAGCCTGAGATATCTTTCATCATTTCGAGAATTTTCAAACAATCGGCCTGCTTTTGCTCAGGCTTGACGCCCTGTAAGAACGCAACCGCAGACTGCGCGGTTTTCTGGGTTTTGTTTTTGGCTTTACTCATTTTGCATCCTTATATTAGTTCCGCCGGTGTTTGTTTTTGGCGTCGGGCGATGACATAGACACTGATCAGGATAAATGCCGCACCAATGACCAGCCTAAATCCAAACGGCTCATCCCGGATTATGATACCCAGTATAACCGCCCAGAACGGCGCCATCAAGTTTAATGGCACCACCAGGGTAACATCATAGGTTTGCAACAGCCGAAAATATTGTCCGTGAGCAATAATTGACGCGAAAATCGCCGTATAGATAATTCCGATAGGTAAGCCCCAACCGCTGGCTTTGGCCGCTTCAAACTGCCCGCTTTCAAACAAAAAACTAGCCAGGCCCAGCGTGGGTACGGCCAACACACCCATCCAGGCCAGATACTGCAAGGGATTGATCGCGCCGACACCTTTTATCAATACGGAGCCAACGGCTATGATGAAAAACGCCACCACAATATACACCAGCCCCACATCAAAAGAAAAACTGCCCGGGTCGTAGATCAGAATACATACCCCGATCAAAGCGCCGGTAATACCGAGGCCACGCCGCAGCCCGATCTTTTCTTTCAAAAAAATCACCGAGAGCACGGCAGCGAATGGTATCAACATTTGCGAGACAATAGCAGACGCCCCTGCCGGAGCGGTTTTGAGCCCGGTATAGAGAAACGCCAGATGCAAGGCCCCCACACATAGTCCGGCGAGACACATGCGTAAGAACTTTTTTGGCAAGGGGAATAAAAACGGTGCCATCAACACCGCTACCAGCATAAACCGCACACAGGCAAAGAAAAACGGCGGCAGGGCCAGATCATTCAGCATCCATTTGGACAAGACGAAATTGCCGCCCCAGATCAGGCATATTAAACACATTATAAGAAAATCGCGGGCGCTCATACTCCGCCATAACTAGGCACGGCGGGGAATGCCAGCTTTAAATCAGGCCAAATCCCTAAATCAGGGCAAATCCCTAATCAGTGCCCTAGTCGTTATCAACACTCCAGCCGTCAGGCGTTTTATGGGCGTCTAGTACCGGGCCGTCAGCTTTGGTTTCAGGACTGGTTTTAGTGTGGCCGACAGGATTGCTGTTRGCACCGGGCGCGGTAAAGCTTTGGAACGTCCACCTTTTGTTGGCACTATAAAGTGGCTTGCCCAGAATTTTGGCGCGTAGCCATAAAATACTAAAGACAACAAGCCCTAGAATAAGCAGCCCGATGACTAGGAAGAGCGCAAAGGCTGCCGAGGCTGCAAAAATGAAAAACCCGCCAATGGTCRCCGCAATCAGAAATATCGCCCGCAGGATTGATTGCAAGATGCCGCGCCCGCCGCCGGGGCTGTTGCGCGGGCCATTATTGGGTAAAGAAAAAGTATTTATCATAACATCTTATATTTCGGTGTTCTTTGGCCATTCGTCAAGGGCATAGATATGACAGTTTGGTCATTTTCCGATTAAAAATGCAACAAACCACTAAATATAGTTATCAACAGAATACTAGCTACTATATATTGCTAATCATGTGTGCCATATTATTATAAGAAAAGAATCAAACTAAGACGTGTGAGCTATAAATTTTGACGATACGCACAGATAGTACATGTAGACAATAGGCAAATAGATGAGCTTTGCAGATGATATTTTCGCCAGACCAGCACCGGTATTAGGGTGCGCAAAGGCGTTGAGGGGCAATCCTTTGGATGTATTCGCGAGATTAGCCATAGCCGAAAATATGGACCATGAGCGTGCTAGCGAAAATGAACTGCATTTGACATTGGCTGGATTTTGGTGCGCTCATGATGTGTCTATAGTTTGGAATAGGGCACGGGAGCAAATTGATTTGGTCTTGCCCTTCGATAATCGTGCGCCGGGGGGGCGTTCGGACGATATGTGCCGCTTGGTCTCATTGCTAAATGAGCGTTTACGCTGTGGCCATTTTGATTTTTGGGGCGGTGAAGACAGTCTGGTTTACCGCAATTCGCTCAGTTTGGCCGGCGGGGCTCGCCTGAAAATTGAACAGGCAATGGCCATGCTGGCGGGTGCGCTGGACGCGGCGGAACGGGGCTATCCAGCGTGTCAATATGTGCTGTGGGCCGGTAAAACGCCCGAGGAAGCTTTGGACACTGCGCTTTTGGATATTGCCGTACATGGCTGATGTTAGCGACATGAATGGGTACGCAAATGCGTAGCGTGGTGAAACATGGCAAATTGTCTAGCAATACCCATGCGCTCATTGGGGCCGGAAATATGGGCGGCGCCTTGCTCAATGGCTGGTTATCAGAACAAGGAAAGGGCGCATTACAGGCGCATGAAATACTTGTAATCGATCCATCGCCGGGACAGGCAGCGAAGCGGGCTTTGCAGCTTGGGGTCAAATTTTCCGCACGCTTGACAAAGGGTTCGGCGTCTGGCCTGAAAATGTGCTTGCTGGCTATTAAGCCGCAATCCTTCGGCGAAATTGGCCCTAGACTGGCCGCCGCATTGCCAAAAGATACTTTGGTCGTATCTATCATGGCGGGAATTAATTTACATACGTTGAGCCAAATATTTACAGACCGCCCGATTGTGCGTGCTATGCCCAATTTACCGGCGGCTTACGGGGCAGGTATTACCGCTTATGTGGGCAATGAATGCGTGACACCTGAACATTTGGCGAGTGCAGAGCTGCGCTTAAAGGCGGGCGGTAAAGTGGTGCGCCTTGAGAGCGAACGCGAAATAGATATGGTCACCGCCGTCTCCGGTTCAGGGCCAGGCTATGTATTTTACATGACCGAGGCGCTGGCGGCGGCGGGTGAAAAACTGGGCTTGTCATCCCAGCTTGCCAGTGAATTGGCCCGTCAAACCGTTATAGGTTCAGGGGTGGTTCTTAGCCGCTCAAGCGACAGCGCAGAAGCTTTGCGAAAATCCGTAACCTCACCTGCTGGCACAACCGAAGCCGCGTTGGATGTTATAATGGACAAGGACGGTCTGGCTAAAATTATGCGCGCGGCGGTAAAGGCCGCCTATAACAGATCCAGAGATTTGGGAAAATCCTGAGCACACTTCCTAACCCAAACCAAGCTGTTTTATTACTGTCTTAGTTGGGGATAGATTTAGACTAAAAATCGAAAATTGCCCTTTGATTTTCGATTTGACGATTCCGCTTTTTTTCATCATTCGGATGTGATGGGCAAGGCTTGGGTTTGCTATGCCCGCCTGTATTGCCAGAGCTCCAAATACCAAACCCACTGCACCGGCCTGTTGTAGGGCAATATAGATGGCAATCCTGCGAGGGTGGCCAAGRGCATCAAATATGTGCGCAATTTCCTGCCTCTGTTTGGCTGAATATGGTTTCATGTTTTTCTCTAAATATTTAAGCGACTACACTATCTCAAACGATGTTATATCCACTTTACTAAATTAGTATACTAATTTAGTAAAGTGGATAAATTGTTTATTCAGGCAGTATGTGAATGGCTTGCAAATCTATTGGTTTGCAGCCTACCAGCCTACCAGCCTACCAGCCTACCAGCCTACCAGCCTACCAGCCTACCAGCCTACCAGCCTACCAGCCTACCAGCCTACCAGCCTACCAGCCTACAAAGTCTATAACTTGTTTACATTGAAGGAAAAATTACAAGCTTATAGCCAAGTCAGTTTAAATTGATTGGTTTACCCAATTTTCTATATGCACCGTTCACACCACACCCCATATCCCGTTCATACCCAGCTTGACTGGGTATCCAGTTTCTTCATCAAACATGTGTGCGTTACGCGCACTCTTTATTCGCTGGATACCCGCCCATCTTTAATGGATATGCGGTCGGGTATGCGTGGATTTTGGGGAGGGTCGGTTTGAAAATAAATCATTTTATCTCTTTCARCCAATTCAAACTGGATTGACTATAGTTTAAATGCCCTCAGACCTTGGAAAGTTCAGACAATTATAGCGGTAGCAAAACCGTACATCTTAGGCCGCCCAAGGGGCTATCGCCCAGTGTTAGCGTGCCGCCGTGGGCTTGGATAATATCATTGGAAATGGACAGGCCGAGGCCGACGCCTTTTATGTTTTGACTGCGGGCTGGATCGAGGCGAACGAATGGTTTTAGGGCGTCTAAGCGCTGGGCTTGGGCAATGCCTGGGCCGTCATCGTCAATATTTATACGAATATTTTTTGCTAATTTTTCGGCGTGAATTTCTATCTTGTTGCCAAAAATGGCGGCGTTGTCGATCAGGTTTACCAARGCGCGCATGATAGCCGTCTTGCGGATATTTATGAGTAAATCCCCAGTTGTTGATATTTTTAAATCGGTTTTACTACTGTTTGCGATATCTTGTAATACTTTGGCGAGGTCGGTTATTTGTCTATCCTCCTTGGAGGTGTCTCTGGCGAAATTTAGATACGCATCCAACATGCTTTCCATATCTTTTATATCTTTGCGCGCCGCTTTATTGTCCGTGTTGTCCTCGTTAAGGGCCAGATGTAATTTAAGGCGGGTGAGGGGTGTGCGTAGATCGTGACTGACACCCGAAAGTAAGGTGGTGCGCTGGTCAATATGGCGACCAATGCGGCGGCGCATTTCCAAAAAAGCATGACCGGCCTGGCGAACTTCTCTGGCACCTGATGGTTTATATTTGCCAATACTGCGGCCTTTGCCGAAAGCCTCCGCCGCTTTGGCCAGTTTTACAATCGGACGGGCCTGGTTTAAGATGAACAATATGCTGACAAGGCTAAGTATGACAGTTGCGGTTATCAACCAGAACAAAAAGATAAACCCGGTCGGCGCAAACACCCGGTCACGCGGCACAACAAATTTTAAAACCCGTTCTTCGACTTTGATCCTGATATCAATATAATGGGGGTAACGGGTGGTATCGAACCAGAAATCATCTTTGAGATTATCGGATAAAGCCCGGCGCAATGTTTTGTCCAGGGAAGAAAAAAACGCTCGCCGGGGCGCAGTCTCTAAAGTATTTTTACTGTCATAGACCACGGACAATTTCATATTTGGGCGGAGCATTTGGTCGAGCCTGGCCAATCTTTGCTCGTCCGGGTCTTGTTTATAGAGCTCAACCGCCACAGCTATATCAGCCGCGACACTGTCCGACAGGCTGGCCGTAACGGTTTGCCAATGGGCATCAAAAAAAATATAAGCTACGATGATCTGCATCAAGGCAATGGGCAACATGATGATGAGTAGGGCGCGGCCAAATAAGCTTTTGGGTAAATATTTTCTTATTCGCAGAAATTCTGGTGCGGATTTTTTTGATGAGTTTTTAATAGGCTCACTCATCGATAGGCTCCGCTTGCAGACAATAACCACGGTTTCGGACTGTGATCAAAAACACCGGGGTAGCCGGGTTGGTTTCCAATTTACGCCTCAGCCGCGTGATTTGCACATCAACCGCCCTTTCGCTTTTAGCTTTGATCTGATCGGCCAAAGCTTGGCGGCTGACCGGTTGTCCGGCCCGGTTTGACAGGGTTGTCAACAATGCGGTTTCGCCCGTGGTTAAATGCAGGCGCTGGCCTGCATTTTCCAATATCTGCCGGTCAATATCAAATAAATATGTGCCAAAGCGGATTTTGTGCTGACGCGGACGGGTAGCTTGGCGTTTGAGTATGGATTTTATCCGCAACACCAATTCTTCCGGCTCGAACGGTTTGGCCAAATAATCATCAGCCCCTAGGCTCAAACCTTGAATACGGTCCCCAGCTTCGCCCCTAGCGGTGAGCAGGATGATCGGCACATTGTCAACTTCCCGCAAAGCTTTGGTCAATGCAAAACCGTCTTCGCCCGGCATCATCACATCAAGCACCAGCAAATCAAAGGTGAGTATGGACATCAATTTGCGGGCCTCCAGGGCATTTTCGGCGGTGGAAACCCGAAACCCGCTTTTGCCCAAAAACCGTTTGAGCAAGTCGCGAATACGGTCATCATCATCAACCACCAATAGATGGGTGTCGGTATCACCGTTTTGCGTTTGCGAGTGGGCCATAATGCCGCTTCCCCTGAATTTGGTCGTCAATTGGTATTGACCCGGTAAACTGACAGTATATCGTCCCAAAACTATTTTGGGAGAAAACTTTCCCCATAATTGTAAACATTTGTTAGTGGAGATTGCAATGCAAAGCGCACCATATCATGACCGGGACGGGCATATCTGGATGGACGGAGAATTTGTAGACTGGCGACAAGCCAAAGTGCATGTGCTGACCCATTCTTTGCACTACGGCTCCGGCGTGTTCGAAGGTGACCGGGCTTACGATGGCAAAATATTCGAGCTGAATGCCCATAGCCAGAGACTGCTGAAATCGGCCAATTTGCTTGGCTATGAAATCCCGTTCACGGTAGAGCAAATCAATAAGGCTTGCACGGATACCCTTGCCAAGTCCGGACTTGGATCGGCCTATGTGCGCCCCATAGCCTGGCGCGGCAGTGACATGATGGGGGTAGCTAGCAAAGGTAATAAAATCCATCTAGCTGTTGCCGTATGGGCATGGGGGGATTATTTTGCCGATAAAATGAAGGGCATAACCCTTTGTATGGCCAAATGGCGACGTCCGGCCCCGGACACTATTCCGTGCAAGGCCAAGGGGGCGGGCTTATATATGATCTGCACTTTGTCCAAGGACGCGGCCGAGGCGGAGGGTTATAATGATGCGCTGATGCTTGATTACAGGGGGCAGGTGGCGGAATGTACGGGAGCGCATGTTTTCTTTGTACGGGACGGGGAACTGCACACCCCAACCAACGATATATTGCTGGACGGCATTACCCGTAAAGCCGTGTTAGCTCTGGCCAAAAGACGCGGGATTAATGTGATAAAACGTGATATTTGGCCCGATGAACTTCCCACATTTAGCGAATGTTTTATTGTCGGCACTGCCGCAGAAATCACCCCCGTCCGCTCCATAGAAGATATGCAATATATCCCCGGTGAGTTGACGGTCAATATGGTCGAGGATTATGATAAATTGGTGCGCGGCAAGTTGAAATAAACCGGGGTTATTTTTTGCTGTTTGGTGTCCGCGTTAAATTATAGGCGTAATCTATACCGGAAATGAAAGTCACAAGCGCCGCAATATACATGAGAATTTTCGCATACATGCTGTAGTCTATATTGAAATTTTGCGCGGTAAGCAGTGCGGCAGCCAACATTGCTATTTGGGCGACGGCCTGTATAATCGCTTTTAATTTACCGCTTAATCTTGCCGCTACATCGATACCGTTTTGCGCCGCGAATATGCGGGCATAGGCGACAATAATATCCCGAAACAAAAATATGAACAATAAAGGTAGGCTAATCCAGCCAGCCATGGCCATACCGACAAATACCGACAAGCGGTACAGGCTGTCACATAATGGATCCAGAGCTTTGCCAATAGAGCTGACGGCGTTCAGTCTACGGGCAATCGTGCCGTCTGCAAAATCGGTGATTTCCGCTAAAACGGCTAGCCCGATACAGACCCATAATATTGTTACGGACGGATTTTGAATGAGCAAAGCAATGGCAATCCCCAGGGGCGCGCGGCTGATTGTGACCATATTGGCGAGTTGTTTCATGATTTCTTTTCCAATAAAATGCGGCTAAGCTCGACAAACCCGTCGCCGGAACGGCCTTGGGTTACATAGCGGGGTTTGTGCTTGAGTTGTTGCCAAAAGTCCATGACATTTTGGACGCCGACACTGTGGTCAAAAAAGGCAAACATAGGTTCGTCATTAGGCGAATCGCCCACATAGAGACAATCTGATTTAAGTTTGGCTTGCGATATTTGGTATTCGTTCCACATCAGTTTTTTCGCCGTAGCTAATTTGTCGTGATCTCCGCGCCAGGCATTGACATGGATGGAGCTGATTTTTGCGGTTAACCCCATGTTTTCCAAGGCTTTTTGCATCTCGACAACTTCGTCCATGGGCATGGGCGGGACAATGTCCTCGGCAAAGTCAAAAGCAATGTCGATGTCGCGGTAGGGCTGGTCGCGGGATATGCGCGCCTCGGGAAACATTTCTAAAATAATAGCTTCGATTTGTTGGTGTTCGGCCTGGGCGGTTTTCAGGCACAGCCCGTCGGCGTAAACTTTCTTCAGCTTTTTGGCCTTGTGATCATATTTGAAATAAAAGGCACCGTTCTCGCCGACAACCGCGTCAATTGGCCAAAACCGGGCAATCATATCACACCAGCCCGCCGGGCGGCCAGTGACCGGAATCATCAAATAACCAGCCGCTTTAAGCCGCTCCAACGCCGTATAGCTGGCGGCGGGCAATCGGCCATCAGTGGTGATGGTGTCGTCAATATCAAACAGTAAGGCCGAGAACGCCCGTCCGCCAAAATCAAATTGTGTCACGTCTGGTTTTCCTGTTTTGCTGTTGAACGCAATAACTTCCAGCCCGTGACCAATGCCAATAAAGCCGCTATCCACAAGACCGCGAGACCCGTATTCCACACCCAGGTGCTGGGGTTATCATAGATTTGCATGATGTTTTCTGCGCGGCCTGCCCGCCAAGTGTCTACAAGGCCCGATAACCACGGGGCCGCGACCAATATACAAGTGGCCAACATGGCCAGGGCACTTTTAAGATCGCCGAGGCGGGTCTGGGTCAAGCCGAATTTGGACATCTCATATCCCTTGGTGAGCGCCAATATGACATCGCGCCCGATATACACGGCGACGGGGACGGCAAATGTCCAGTGTAGCGCTCCCGCCTTGTTGGCCACATACACCAGTGCCAGTAAGGTTCCCGCAATCAAGGCGCTATCGGCAATATCGTCGATCCAGCCAAATTGTCGCTCACCAGATGATGCGCTGCCGCCAAAATAATCGTCGAGAATATCGGTAACTGCTGCGACGGCGAACAGGAAAGAAGCCAGTAAAACCAATTTAATATCAAGGGAGACAAAGCCGTCTATGTCGCCGGGCTTGGGCGACCAGGCTTTGATAATAATAAACATAATGACCGGGGTGAGCAACGCCCGCACCAATGTCAAACCATCTGCAAGCGCCCCGCCAGTTTTGCGTTGCGTAATGGCGTTTTCATTCGTTGAAGTGGTCATGAATACTCCCTGCAAGCTTCTTGCTGATCCCGTCTATCTTTGCCAAATCCTCAGCGGTTGCACTTGCGACCGATTTGGCAGAACCGAACCAGGCTAAAAGTGCTTTTTTGCGGCCCGGCCCGATTCCCTCAATAGCATCAAGGGGGCTGGCGTGCATCTGTTTTTTGCGTTTTGCTCTATGGGTGCCAATGGCAAAGCGGTGGGCCTCATCGCGCAGACGCTGCAAATAATACAATACCGGGGTGCGGGCCGGCAAAGTAAATTCGGCCCGGTCCAGCATGTGAAAGGTTTCGCGGCCCGCATTTCTGTCCGCACCCTTGGCAATGGCGACCAGAACGGTGCGCGCCAATACGCCCAGCTCTTCCAAAACGCGGGCGACGGCAGAAAGCTGTCCCTTGCCGCCATCGATCAACACCAGATCCGGCCAAACCAGCTCGTCTTCCTTGAGCAGGCGCGAAAACCGTCGGCGCATAACCTCGCCCATCATGGCATAATCATCACCAGGTTTGGTGTCTAAGTCTTTGATATTAAACGTCCGGTATTCGCGCCGCAAAAACCCTTCCGCCCCGGCGACAATAAACGCACCCGTAGCATGAGCGCCCTGTATATGGCTGTTGTCATAAACCTCGATGCGTTCGGGAATGTCCGGCAAGTCCAATTCTTCAGCTAGCCCGGCCAGTAGTTTATTTTGTGATGCGGTCTCGGCCATTTTACGGGCCAAAGCTTCGCCGGCATTGCGCCGCGCCAGCTCAACCAGTTTGAATTTCTCCCCGCGTTTTGGCCGAAAAATTCGAAACCCGGCCTCCCGTCGCTCACTCAGGGCCGTTTCCAGCAAAGCTTTATTGGGCAAATCAATATTGACGAAAACCTGCTTCGGGATAGGTTTACCCGTATAAAATTGCGCCAGGAATGCATCCAATATGTCCGCGCTATCCTGGTCTTTTGCATGGCGGGGAAAATAGGCATTGGTCCCCCAGTTTTGCCCGGCTCGGAAGAAAAACACCTGCACACATGCTTGCCCACCTCCCTCCAGACCGCCGTCCTTATGAATGGCCGCAATATCGGCTTCTTTAAAGGTTTTGGGGGCCAAATGGCTTTTACCCGTGCTGACAAAGGCCATGGCTTGAATGCGGTCACGAATTTCGGCGGCCGCTTCAAAGTCCAGAGATTTAGAGGCATTTTCCATGCGGGACTGCAACCGTTTTTGCAAGATTTGTGAGCGGCCCGAGAGAAAGTCCGAGGCATCACGGTTCAATTGTGCATAGTCTTTTAGGCTGATTTCGCCCGTACATGGTGCCGCGCAACGTTTGATCTGGTACAACATGCAGGGTCGCGAACGGCTTGCGTAAACACTGTCGGAACAAGTGCGCAAGCGAAATGCCCGTTGCAGGGTATCCAATGTGCGGTTGACGGCACCGGCGGAGGCGAAGGGGCCGTAATATTCACCTGGTTTATTGCGCTTGCCTCGGTGTTTCATCAATTGCGCCGCTACGTGGTCAGTGCGCATCAGGATATAGGGGAAGCTTTTATCATCGCGCAGCAAGATATTATACCGGGGTTTGAGGCGTTTAATCAAGGCGGCTTCGAGGAGAAGCGCTTCGGTTTCCGAGCCCGTGACGACAAATTCCATGGTTTTTGTGGCGCGGATCATGCGCTTGATGCGGATGGGATGGCTATCATATTTGGTGTAGGCGGTGACACGTTTTTTTAAGTGCTTGGCCTTGCCAATATAGAGCAGCTCGCCGCTGTCGTTAATCATGCGGTAGACACCGGGCTTGCCGGGCAGGGTCTTTACATAGGCGGCAATAATCTCCGCGCCAGTTTTTTCAGATTTACCCATCACGCTGTAAAGTGTATTCCACGCCCGCCGTTTGCGCATTGATCAAAGCATGGGGTTTGGCAATGCGAACGGTGCAGGCCTGAACACGCGCATCGGCGGCTAATGCCCATTCTGCGATGCGTCCGGCTAGGGTTTCGACCAATTGCACATGGGCCTCCTGGGCCAGCTCCGCCGCTTTGTCGGCCACCAAGGCATAGTCCAAAGTCTCCTCCAACCGGTCGTCTTCAGGGGTTGGCATCGCCCCCATATCCAGTTCAATATCTATGATAATAGGCTGGGTGCTGGCGTGTTCATGGGGGTGCACGCCGATGGAGGCGAGGACTTCCAGACCCTTGATGATGATTTTGGTGGATGTATTTGTCATGTTGGTTCTAGTCCCCCAAATGCTGGCCGCCGTCTACGCAGATCATTTGTCCGGTTACGGCGCTTGCGGATAATAAATAGCGCACGGCGTGCAAGATTGTCTCTGGCGGGGAGCCTCGGCCCAGTAGCGTGTTTTTCGCTTCACGGGTAAATTCGTCGTCGCTTTGATAAACGCTCTTTAAGGTCGGGCCAGGGCCGATCCCATTGACCCTGATATTTGGGGCGAAGGTTTGTGCCATGGTTTTGGTGGCGGCATAGAGAGCTGATTTGCTAACCCCATAGGTGAAAAACCCAGGAGCAGGGCGCAGAACCCGTTGGTCTATTATGTTGATAATATTGCCCTGTCCTGCGCCCGGCAGTTGTTTGGCAAAATGTTGTGCCAAACGTAAGGGGGCTTTCAGATTAACGGCTAAGTGGGCATCAAAGGCCGCTTCGCGATAATGTGCGGCGTCGTCAGGTGCGTAGGTGGACGCATTATTTATCAAGGCTGTCACAGGTTTGCCGAGCGTATCACTTGCTCGGCTGATTAGGGTTTCAACTTCACCAGCTTTGGCCAAATTGGCTTGCACACTGACTGCATTGCCAATCTCGCTCGCTAGTTTCTGCGCCGCTTGCTCAGATTTGTTATAGTGAATGGCGACGCGCCAGCCATCATCCGCCAAGCCCGACGCCAGCACACGTCCAATTCTGGTGGCGGCTCCGGTGATTAAAATGGCTTTGTTCATAAACCCTTTGTATCATAAACCTTATGTATCACAAGCTTGGGCTTGCGGCAACAAACCTGCTGGCGACGGCGGCCATATACAAGACATAGGCGGCGAGCAGAATAATTCCGGTCTTGCGGCCAATCGGGGCGCGTTTGAGGACAAAAATCGTCAAGGCAATGGTGGCCGCCAACATCACCCAGATATCAAATACCATGAGTTCGCTGGGGATGTGCACAGGCCCGACAATAGAAGCGGCGCCCATAACCGCGAAAATATTGAAAATGTTTGACCCCAGCACATTGCCAATCGCTACTTCGTTATGGCCCCGGTAAGAAGCAACTAGAACCGTGGCTAGTTCCGGCAAAGACGTCCCTATGGCAACAATGGTCAAGCCAATGAAAGCTTCACTGACGCCAAAGCCTGCGGCGAGAACTGTCGCATTTTTGACAATCATATCGCCGCCAARTGCCAGTCCGCCAATCCCGAGAAGCGTAAACAATATCATTACACCATAAGTTTTGGGCGAGCCTTCCATATCGGTCATATCCGCCATTTCGGCCAAAGCCGGGTCTTTGGAGCCAGATTTGGCCAATCCAAACATCCATATTAAATACAAGACAATACCGCTAAACAGGATCAGGCCGTGCCATCTGACAAGGGGGCCATTTATTGGCATGAATATGAGAGCAATCAGAACCACGGTGGCAAATAGGCCAACGGCCGCATTGCGGCCAACACCTGCCACATTAGTCGGCAAAGCCATAATCACGGCCGGAATCCCTAAAACCAACAAAATATTGGCGATATTGGAGCCGATAACATTGCCAATGGCCAGCTCGCTCGCCCCGGTAAGAACGGCCTGTACGCTAACAATTAACTCAGGAGCCGAGGTCCCAAAGGCTACAATGGTCAGACCGACGATAAGCGACGGCACACCCCATTTTTGGGCCAGGGCGGCTGCGCCGCGCACCAGCAAATCGCCAGCAACCAGCAACATAATAACGCCGACGCAAAATAGAAAAAAGGCAAATAACAAGGTGGAACTCTACCAGAAACGTTTGTATTCAAGCAGGTTCAAGCCGCCAAAAACGACGGCGATCAGGCCAAAGATAAACAAAGCCGGATCAAGGTCAAACAAACCAAACATGTTAATGCCGGATTGGATTAGTCCTAATGTAAACGTCATAATATACCTCTTTCGTACAGTTTAAAACAGATTCTTTCGCTCTATACAGTGCCAATAGGAAAAGGCCAAGACTTGTTCGCGGTTAATTTTTACGCTATGCATGAATATTCTCAAGCAGGGAGAGTTAAATGGCAAAAATTCTAGGGGTTGGTGGCGTGTTCGTTAAATGTGATGACCCGGACGCCTATAAAGACTGGTGGAAAACCCATATGGGTGTGGTGCCGTCCGAATGGGGAGGGATGGAATGGCAGAGCGACGGTAAAGCCTTTACCCTGCTCAGCACGTTTAAAACCGATACGGATTATTTCGAACCCTCAGATGCGTCCTTTATGATCAATTTGCGGGTGGACGACGTACCGGGCATGATAGAAAAAGCCCGCACCGGCGGAGCAAAAATCATTGGTGAAATTTCTGATGAAGGCTATGGGGTCTTTGGTTGGTTCATAGATCCAATCGGCATAAAAATAGAGCTGTGGCAGGACACGTCATGAAAACACTCAAAACGGTATTTATCAGTGTGGTAGGGATATGTCTCTGTGGTCATGGTGGACAGATTGCCTGGGCACAAGAGAGTGAACAAACAGGCGGGGTTGTAAGTAAGGCCGAATATTTGGCACGGAATTTTCAAAAAGCTGTCAAGTCGAAGCAAGATGCCCTTGTTGTCAAAGTGGCTGACGAGATATTTGATCAACAAGTCCAACAAAAGTTTACGCCCGGTTTTAGCAGTTATTTTTTCCGCAACTCTGCCTATGCCTATTGGCGTGAGGACCAAAATGTGAAAGCCATGTACAGTGCGGAAGGTTTGATCCGGCATGGGAGCGATTATCATCGGGCCTTAGGATATAGACTTAAATTTTATATTGCCCGAAACAATGCTATAGATAAAGCCAAGGCCAATGAGAAAGATATTGAGGATAATAAGACGGCCTATCAGGGTTTGACGGGATTTTTGTCCATAGTCTTTGCCAAGGATGCCAGCGAAGATGCCAGCTCTGTTGTGATCCCGCAACGATATATTTCTAGATTTTTAAGAGATTTGAAAAGTGAAAACGATCTGCAAATAAGTGATTCGAAGTTTAAGGTTTATGAAACTTTGTTTGAAAGCGGATACAAGCCCGAAGGGCCGCTTGATACTGTGAACTTCTGGCGCAAACAATACGGCCTTGGTTTATTGGAGCGCGGCCAGATAAAGCAAGCGAAAAAAATTGCCGTGGCAATCACAAATCCCAGTATTCTTAGAAGCATATATATTGATAAAGCTTATGAACCATTGTGGACAATCAGCAATTTGAAAAGTTCCAAGCGGGTGATGAGGGCATTTGAAGATGATATTAACCGCCTGGAACGGTTGGTGAAAAAACATCCAGATAAACTGCAAGGCAGGCAGTATTTGATAAAGGCCTATGCAACGATTGGTAAATTGGACGAAGCCGTAAAACTTGCCGATAAAACGCTTGAAGACATGGAGAACTTTGACAGTTTCACCGACGAAGCAAAATATAAAAACTGGATTTTCAACGAAATAGCCTATGTTTATTATGAAAAAGGCGATTATGAGCGGGGCAATGCATATATGCTGCGCGCCGCCAGTATATCTGAGGATGGCTCGAAGGGCAATATTAGTCAGGTCATAAATTATACGGCCAAATTGTTAAATCAAGCTGAATACCAAAAAGCCCTTGATATACAGGGTAAATTGCTATCCGAAGCTGGTGCTAGTGATTATGGCGATATGTGGATTTGGTATAACCAGGCTTGTGGATATTATAAACTGGGCAAGCTAGAGCAATCATCTGTCGCAATGAAAAAACTGGTGGACAAACGTGAAAAAAATTACGCCGCCTACGCCATGTCATTACTGTGCCAGAACAAAATCGAAGCGGCAGCCCGGTCTTATCTTGTCAGGCTAGAAGATCCGGAACACCGAAATCTGGCTCTGGAAGCTTTGCAAATATCAAATGTGCCTAAGCATGAAATGCCTTTGGATAAAATCTTGCGCACAAATTTAGAAAAAATACGAACAAGGCCCGATATTTTGCGGGCTGTAAATAAATATGGACGAATCGAGGCTTGGTCGTTATCAAATACCTATTGGGGAAATTATTAACAAAGGAGAAATATATGTTTGGAGCTATGAAATTTGCCAAGACGGCCGGGCGCAAGCTGGGTGGGTTTTTCAAGGGCAGAAAAGGCAAGGAAAAGCTGGAAAAAGAGGTCAGCGACATGGGTCTTGATGCCGACGGCGTCAATATTGATGTGGACGCGGACGGTCAGGTGACGATTTCTGGCAATGCGGTATCGCAAGAGATGAAAGAAAAAATCATTCTTGCAGTTGGCAATGTTTCCGGGGTCAGTTCTGTAAATGATGAAGCCAGCACGACAGACGGCGGTACGGCTTCACAATTTCACGAAGTTGTGCGCGGCGATACGTTGTGGGCCGTGTCCAAGAAATATTACGGCAAGGGCAGTCGCTATATGGAAATATTTAAAGCTAATGAGCCGATGTTGTCCCATCCAGATAAAATCTATGTGGGCCAAATGTTACGCATTCCAGCCGACGAAAAGGCATAAGTAAAGTATAAAAGACAGGACGGGTGAAGACTTTGAGAGAGAGAAAAATCAGTCTTCACCCGTCCTGCTACGTGAGCTGCCGGGCCGCATATTATGCAGCCAATTCTCGAGGGGGAGGACAGGCAGCGGGGACACACGCGAGTTCTTTATAGGGTATGGGATTGAATGCGAGCTGAACGGCTTTGCCTTAATTCTGCCATATTTCGGGGTCTGTTTATCCCAAGTTCATATTCGCGGCTATCCTCCGGCATATTTAGCAAAAATTGCATCGATCCGGCGTTGGGCTATGGGGTGGTAACCGGGGCGGGCGTTTTTGTAGATACGTTTAGCCTCGGTGCGGGTGTCCTCGTCGCGTTTGGCCAGTTCTGCGTAAAGACGATAGATAAATTTACCGCGCCCAACGCTCATCAGGAAGTTTTCCAGCTGGGTATCAACGGCACCGTAACCGCCTTTAATGGCTTGCATATACCAGGCGAAGGCGATTTCGGCGTTTTGCATGCCTGTGAATTTAAAGGCGCTGTCGAGGCGTTCAAATTGGTCTTCGCTCAAGCCAACTGGCATTTTATTGAGAAAATGTAGCCATTCATGGGTTGACCAATTGGCCGTCTCTTCTGCCGCTGCGCCCCCGAGCCAGGCTTCGCGCACTGCATCAACTTTGGCAAAGGCATCGGATTTTGGTGTGATAAAACTATCCGGCAGGCCGGGGCCATACACCCAGGCTTTTAGCTCTGCGCTGGTCAGGGCGTCAGGGTTTTTGACATGCAATTCGTCGTGCAAATATTTGATGAATTCTTCCGTGGATAGGCTTTGAAAGGCGAAATCATCAAAATATTTTTTCAAAAATGCATCAAATTCGTCGCGGCCAAATCTTTGCTCAAGGAATTGTAGAAAAAATTGGCCCTTGGCATAGGTGATTTGCGTGAAGGCATCATCAGGATGGGCCAAATCCGCTGGCATTTTCAAATGGGTTAGTGCGGGCCGTTTTGCCGCTCTTAAATCGCGCATGAGGTCATCAAGGGCCAAAACTTGCTCCATAACGGCGCGGCCCTCGCCGTAAAGTTCCTCCATAACCCGGTTTTCCACATAGGAGGTCACCCCTTCATTCAACCAGGCGTCAAGCCAGGAGGAGTTGGTGACCAGATTGCCAGACCAGGAATGGGCCAGTTCGTGGGCCACAACATTGGTCAGGCTTTTATCGCCAGCGATCAAGGTCGGGGTCATAAAAGAAAGCCGTGGGTTTTCCATGCCGCCGAACGGGAAGCTGGGCGGCAGCACGATCAAATCATAGCGCCCCCACCGATAAGGGCCGTATAGTTTGGTATTGGCAACTTCCATCATCGGGGTTTCGGAAAATTCTTCGGCTGCCGCGTCCAGGATGTAGCTTTCCGCATAAACCCCGATATGGTCATTGATAGCTTTGAATTTTATATCGCCGACAGCAATGGCCAGCAAATAAGACGGGATGGGCTGGGGCATTTTGAAATGATATTCGCCGTTTTCGTCCATGGCCCCTTGTTCGGCGCTCATGAGCGGCAACAAGCCGTCCGGCACCCGTAATGTGGCGTCATAAGTGATGCGCACGGCCGGGGTGTCTTGTACGGGGGTCATGGTGCGAGCATTAAGCGCCTGGGCCTGGGAGAACAAATAAGGATGTTTTTTGCCTGCCGTCTGAGCGGGTGACAACCATTGCAGACCTTCGGCCTTGGGGCTGGTGCGGTAGTCAATCCGGACTTTGTTCATGCCTTCGCGAAACGGAATTGTCAGCTTTGAACCCAGAACGTCATCACGCTCGCCCAGTGTGTAGTCTATGCCACGCCATTGGCCGTCCGCCCCTAGACCTTCTACGCTGCGAATTGTCAGATCCTTGGTGTCGAGCTGCAGCACAGTGGCGGTGGGGTCAACCAATTTGAAGTTGATTGTGGCCGTGCCGTCCAGGACTTTCTCGTCGAAATTCACATCCAGGTTGAGGGATAAATGGGTCATGCGCACTTTATCATAATTGGCATGGGTGAATTTGTCGGCTTTGATGATTTTATCTGCCGGGGCTTGTATTTGCTTTGTGTCTTGAACTTGGGGATTGTTAGCTGAACAGCCAGCTAGTGAAAGAGCCAAAACAAAGCTGAGGGCAGGGGTGGTCGTTGCGAAAAAACGCATATCTATCTCCAATAATTTCGCGGACATTAGCGGTAGAATTCGCTCAGGTAAAGCCGGGAAAACCGCCGATCAGTAATTTGGTGAGGTTTTTAGCGTAACAATGGTAAAGCCTTGCGCAAGGCGTGTACCACCAGGGTTGGAGAAAAACAGTTTTCCGTCTTTATCCTCAACGCGCACCCGCAAAACAGCGGGTGTTAATTTGGCGGAAAAATCAACTTTTTTGGTGTTTATCTTGAATTCAATATCACCTGACAAACCATCAAGCTGCACGCGGGTTTGCGCTAGTAGTTTCGGACGCTTGCGACTGCCGCGCTCCAGAACCGCGATTAAAACCGAACCTCTGGGCAGGCCTTTAAAAGCATTAAACTTGGCTTTGCCGCTTACTTCTTGACGTACAGGCTGGCTTTTGAGTTTGGGTTTCTCTTTAGGCTGTACCTTCTTAATTTTAGGATGCTTGGCTTCTGGAGACTTAGTTTTAGGCGGCTTTGTTTTTGGAAATTTGGCTTTAGGGAGTTTGGGCATTTTACTACGGATTTGTGGTCCAATAGCGTCCAGGCGAATGCGGTATCTGGTTTTTGGGCCTGTGAACGGGATTGGGGCGGGAGTGACATGGGTTTTGCGGCCGGCCCAGTCCTCTATCCAGACTTCGAGAGCCAAGGGCGTTCCTGCGCGTGCCGGGTCTATGACACGCTCAAAATCGAATGCAAAGGGTGTGGTTTTCCCATTAAGTATTTGCCGCATTTCGCCGGATACTGTCTGGGAATTACCGCCCGCAAGTCCGTCTTCGGTTAAGCGAACCACCAGATTGGAGCCTTTAAATTTAGGGGTTTTACCATTTATCCTTACTTTGCCGCGCACAGTTTCAACTTTTAATTCTGCAGCCGGGTTTGTTATAAGGGGCGGGGTTTGATCGACTGAGGTGAGTTCAAGTATAGGCGCATCATAGCCCTCATACCTGCCAGGGGATTTTAAGGACAAAATTGTATGGTCTTCGCCGTCTATTATTCTAGCTTCAATTCTGGCATAGACAAGCTCTTGCGTGACCGCTGAGGGGGCCGCAATAATGATGCGTAGCGGAGATGTCAGGTCGCTCATGAGCAGGCGGGTTTCGCCGAGCAAGAGTGGTGAGGAACGTCGAATGTTTGGCGGGGCTGGCGCGTAGGCACTTACGATCAAAAGCGCGTCTGCGGGCAGGCCATTTTCGCCTGCCTCATAATGTATTTCCACGGGAATATTGTCAATTCGGCCAAATTTATACGGGTCGGGTTCGCCGGTGTCCGGGACAGGTAGTTTTTCGGGTTTGAAAATTTCTTCAATTATATCGCCGATATCCGTCTGGGCGTAAGCGGGCGTGCTTGCAAGCAGCGCCCCGAAGATCAACGCACTCAAGACTGCCAAGGCTGTCAGCACTGACAATACTGGGGCAATAAGCGTTTGAAATTTTAAAATTTTTAATCCCATAAAAGCGTTTTCCTTCATATAACAGACCCATGCTAGCACATTCTCCCTAAAGCTTAGCTGAATATTGGTTTTACCTCTTGTTCATTCGACACGAAAACCGGGTGTTTTGCCATGATTTCGCTGAATATGTTGCTGTTAAGAAAATATGCCAGCCATCTGTGCAGGTCGGGAAATACTGGCTTGTCCCACCATTGTTTTTCCACCGCAGCAAATTGCCGGATAAAGGGAAAAATCGCATAATCCGACAGGCTGGGTTTGTCGCCCATGAGGAATGTATTGGTGTTCAAGATATGCTCGTAAATTTGCAAAATTTCACAAGCCTTAGCCCGGTGGGGTAAATCGATACTGGCCCGCCCCGCGCCGCTTGTGTAGCGGCTGGCATATTTATAACGGTTTAGATGTTCAACAAATGGGCCTTGGATTGTTTGGACCATATTCAGCATGTCGTCCAACCCCGGCCCCAGCCAATTTTCAGGGTCAGATTTGCCCAAGGCCCATAACATGATATCCAAACTTTCGTCGATCACGGTACCGTCCATTAAGACCAACACCGGCACCGAACCCTTGGGGGAGGCGACCAGCATTTCTTCAGGCTTGTCACGTAGCAAAACTTCACGGTGTTCATAGTCAACCCCGGCGATGCAAAGACTTAGGCGAGCGCGAATAGCGTAGGGACAGCGGCGGAATGAATACAGGATATGGTTTTGTTTACGCATAAATTCAGTCCCTAGAAATGGTTTTATTTGTGGCGCAACTCCACCTGCACGACATTGGTACGAACATTGTTGGTGAAGGATGCGGCGCATAATTGCAAATAGAAATGCCAGCTGCGCAAAAAAGCATCATCATAGCCAAGGGCGTGAATTTTGTGTTCATTGGCCCGCATCCGGCCCAACCATTCACGCAAAGTCCTGGCGTAATCGAGGCCAAAGCGGTGCATGTTTTTGGCTTCCAACCCCACGTCTTTGGCAAGGCTTTCAATATGGCCCGGCGTGATCAACATGCCGCCTGGAAATGTATATTGGCGAATATAATCGGATTGACCCTTATAGCGGTCAAAATACTGATCTTCGACAATAATGGCTTGCAGGGCGATTTTACCGCCCGCACCTAGGCGGGATTTCAAGGTCTGGAAATAAGACGGCCAATAGCGCTCGCCGACCGCTTCGATCATTTCGATGGAGACAATGGCGTCAAATTTACCCTTCACATCCCGGTAATCGGTCAAATTTATTTTTGCTTTGTCGCCGAGACGTTGGCTAGCAAATTTCCGCTGCGCATCCGATACCGTAATCCCGGTCACCTCCAAACCCTTGCTTGCGGCCCGTTCGGCAAAGCCGCCCCAGCCACAGCCAATTTCTAATACCCGGTCGCCGCCATTGTCGATTTTTTCGATGAGCCGGTCATATTTATTGGCTTGCCCGGCTTCAAGGCTTTCGGCAGGGTTGGTGAATAAAGCGCTGGAATAGGTCATGCTTTCGTCCAACCAAAGCGCGTAAAAATCATTACCGACATCATAATGGGCCGAAATATTTTTCTTGGAACCTTTGCGGTTATTACGGCGCAAAACCCGGTCTTTTAGCAAAAAAGCCATGCGTTGCAGCAAGGATCCACGTTCAATTGCGTGAGTTTGTGTATCGTTTTTAAGGGCAAGGAGAATAAGGTTTTCAATATTTGGACTATCCCATAAACCTTCAGTATAACTTTCCCCCAGCCCGATATCGCCTCGCTTCAAGATGGCACTTATCATGGCCCAGTTGTGAATTTCAATGGCGGCACTTGGCGCGCCTTGGCCGAATGACCGGGTTTGGCCGTAAGGATCGGTAACCTGCAAGCTTCCCACCGATATGTTGTCACACAATTTGTAAAATGCCCTGGCCCATATGTTTAAACTCATCTTGATATCCTCTTGTCGTTTTGTTTTGGGGTGGAGCGAAATTTTGCGCCTTTTATGCGTAATTTTAGCGCCTGCCAATAAATCAGCCAGACAACCCGCATGGCCCCAAATGGCCGCAGGCAAGCGCTTTTGAGCATTTTTCGGTTTTGCAGTTCACTGATCTGACCACTAAGAGTAGCATAGAGCCCTTTATCGTCCGCCTGATAATCAATCCAGCCGCCAATCTTATTTTTCTTAAACACAAACCGGAATGTATATTTGCCCTTTACATCTTGAAACGGGGAGACATGAAATATCTTCTTGACCAAGATACGGTGTTTGGGTTTGATCGGGGCAAAGTCATCATGGCGGCAAATATAAAAATGCCGGCCACCGGCACGGTTGTTAACCTCGGCCAAAACCACACGCAAATTTTCTTGCTTGTCAAAGAAATACCAAAAGCTAACCGGGTTAAAGACAAAGCCTAAAAACCGGGGCTGAGTATAGAGCCAAATTTTACCGTCGCACACCTGGCCCAGGTTTTCGCTGTCGATCATCTGCGCCGCAATGTCGAAAATTGAGCGCTCTTCGGCACCTTCCACAACCGGGCCGTGGTCTTTGTCGTGAAAGGAAAATAGGCCGAATTTATTGTGCTTCAAGAAAGGCGAATTGATCCTTATGGGCGCGTCAACGGGCAGAAGCAAATAGTCCACATTATAGGAAAAACTATTTTCAATGGCGCCGCGCCGGGCATGATAGGAGGTCGAGCATACCCATTTGATATTGGTGCTAATGGGCATCACGGAGCCACCTTTGTTGCGTGCAAATTTTGAGCGATTTGTAAACCACTACTAAGACCATCTTCGTGAAAACCGTAGCGTGTCCATGCCCCGCAAAACCATGTATTGTGAACGCCTTGAATACTGGGTAAGTCCTCCCGTGCTCGCAAAGCCGGCAGGTCATATTGTGGATGTGACAAAGTTGTTTGGTCGAATATATGGGCGTCCGAAATCTGGGTTTGCGGGTTAAGTGTAACAAAAATTGGAGTAGTATCAGGTATATCCTGCAAAGAGTTCATCCAATATGTGATGGCATTGGTCTTGGTGTGTGCGGTCGATCCTTTAGTGACCCAGCTCGACCAACAGGCTTTGCGCTTGGGCATTTGCGTCGGGTCGTCGTGGACAAACACCTGGTTTTTTTTAAACCGTATGGCGCCCAATATGTGTTTTTCTTGGGGTGTTGGTTTTTCCAAAATTGCCAATGCCTGGTCGGAATGGCAGGCAAAAACCACATGGTCAAAGACCTCTGGCTCTGCGGAGATGCTGTGTAAAATGGCTTTGCCTTTTTGGCGCGAAACGCGTGTCACCGCCGCATTGGTTTTTATCTGGCAATCTTGGTTCTTCAAATATTGTGCCGTGCGTTCAACATAGATTTTGGAGCCGCCGTCCACGGTAAACCAACGCGGATGATTGCGGGCCGAATTGAGCTTGTGGGCGTCAAAAAATCGAACCAAAGTCTGGGCCGGGAAATCCATCATATCGTCAATAGTGGTGCTCCATATGGCACCAGCCAGCGGACATAAATACCGCTCAGCGAACACAGTTGACAAACCAATATCCGATAACATCTCCCCAAGTGTGGCGTTCGGGTCGTCTATATATTTCAAGCTGTGCGTGTTGAACTTGAAAATTTCGAGCAGCATTTTGTAAAAATACGGGCGCACAAAGTTGCGCTTGTCAGCAAATATCCGGCTAAGCTGGTGCAGCCCATATTCAAATTCTCCGTCGTCCAAGGAGACGGCAAAGGACATATTGCTCGGTTTGACCGGAATATTAAGCTCATCAAACAGCCCATTGAGTTTGGGATAATTGAGCCGGTTAAACACCATAAACCCGGTATCGACGGCGTATTGTTGATCCCGGCCTGCCATCACCGTGCGGCAATGACCCCCAAGACGGCTACGGGCTTCGAACAAGGTTACTTTATGATTTGGTATCAGGCCGTAAGCCGCCCCCAGTCCGGCAATACCCGAACCAATCACCGCTATCTTTAACTTTTTAGCCCCGATGCTCTAGCCCCTGCCTTCTGCGGGCGTCTACTTTCATATCAAGCAGACGTCACGTTTCCTTTTTCCGTTTTTAGTCGCCAACGATAGCCAGCGCAAGAATATATTAGGTTTCGCCGCTCAAGGCTCTAGGAAAATTCAGCTAGCCATTCTGTCAATTTGGATTTGGTCATGGCGCCTGTACGGGTGGCGACGGCCTGGCCGTCTTTGAAGATAATCAAGGTCGGAACGCCGCGCACATTATAGGCCAAAGCCGTGTCCATGGCGTCGTCAATATTGACTTTAGCGACGACGGCCTGCTCGCCCAACTCACCCGCCAGTTCTTCCAAAGCCGGGCCCATGGCTTTGCACGGCCCGCACCATTCCGCCCAAAAATCCACGAGCACGGGTTTTTTACTGGCGAGAACATCACTTTCAAAACTGGAATCGGTAACATTGATTGTTGGCATGGTGGCTCCTTACAGGCAAAAGCTTGTTGGTATTCAGCCTGTATCGATTCGTCAAGTCGGCAAAACATCGCGCCACTTCACTTTATCGAGAAGCGCGTCGGGAATCACCATCATATGGGGGCCGTCCGTCCATAACAGCGCCGTATAGATTTTCTTACCCGGATATAATTCGCGGGCCAAGGCGCGGTAAGCGGCCATTTGGCGGACATAAAGCGGTGCGATCTCGGTGGCGGTTTTTGGCGGTGGGCGGTTGGATWTGTAATCGACAATCCATACACTATCATCAGTGATACAGAGGCGGTCAATTTGCCCGGACAATCTCACACTGTCAGGCAGTTCCGCCGCCCCTCCTGCCAATGACACCTCGGCCATAGAAAGACCATTGTGTGAGCCGTGGCCAAAGATATGGGAGAAATCAGGATTGTCGATAATGGCAAAAACCTCGGCGCTTAAGGCTTTAGCCGCACCTCGTTCCAGCCCTTGTTGCTCCAAATAGGTCAAAGCTGAGCTTTGCCGTTTTGCAGGCGGTATTTGCGGCAGGATTTCCAGTAATTTATGGATCAAATTACCGCGTCTGAACCTGTATTCCTCATCAGCCCTGGACAAGGGCGAACGCACGGGCTGGCTTAATTTTTCGGCATCTTCAGGGCTGGCTAATTTTGACGGAGACAGGAATTGCACACTAGGTTTTTGCGGTGTTGCCATATCATACACCCAAGGGGGCAGGGATGCTGTTTTCGTGTCTTGTGTTTTCATTTGTTGTGCGGTTTTTTTCGGTCTCTCGGCCCGTTCGCCAAAGCCAAGCCCCATGCCGAAAGGGGTTTCTATTTCATGTGTTTTGTCCATGCCAGCCATGGCAATCTCGATGCGCTTGTGCCAGGAATTGTCCTCCACCTTGCCGCGACTTTCAAATCCGCAAATCAACAACCGGCTTTCTGCGCGCGTCAGGGCTACATATAAAAGCCGCATGGCTTCGCGTTCCGCTTTGGCTTTGGCTTCATCTGCCAGCATTGTCAAAGCTTCAGGGGCATTACCGGACGCAGTACGCAGAACAAATCCGTCGCCCGCTTCCAGAAATGTTTCCTTGGACACGCTGACATCCTGGGTTGTGTCCGGCAAGATAACCACAGGTGCTTCCAGGCCCTTGGCACCGTGAACGGTCATGACCCGCACCTCGTCTTGAGCGGTGTCCATCTCGCGCTTTATGGTGCTTTCACTGGCGCCTAAATCAAGGATAAATCGTTGTAAAGACGGCGCACCACGTCTTTGGTGGGCCAAGGCGCGGGCCAAAAATACGTCCAGAACATCCGCCGCTTCCAGCCCGATCCGGTTATAGATTTTCTGTAATAGGCTCGGCCCGCCAGTCATGGGTGCCAAGGCTAATGTGCGGGCGAAAAACTCATAGGGCGCAAATCTTTTGGCCAGAGATATTAAATGTTTGAGGGTTTGTTTGTCCGCCCCCTCCGGCATGGCCGCCCACAGTGAAGCCTTGCGGCCATAAGCAATGTCGAATAATTGTTCATCGTCCCAACCAAATAGCGGGCTTTTCAACACCTCTGCCAGAGATAAATCATCGCTGGGCAAGAGGGTAAATTTAGCCAAAGATAACATGTCCTGCACGGCGATAGAGCTGGTCAATTGCAAGCGGTCAGCACCTGCGACAGGCACGCCTGCGGCTTTTAAATTGCGGATGACGGCATCGAAAAATGCCGTGCGTTTTTGTACCAAAATTAAAATATCCGCCGGGCGCATGGGACGAGTGGTTTCGGCCTTGCGGTCAAAAACCGGCTCGCCGCTGGCCAGCCAATTCTTGATTTGGCGGGCGATTTCAGTGGCCAGTTTTTCCCGAGACGAGCGAGCGCCGAGCCTGTCTACGGGTACGGGCTTGGACGGGGTCTCAGCTTCCTGGTCTTGGGGCTTGGGCGCGGCGGGCCAAAACTCGATAATGCCTGTGTCGTTCCGGTGGGCATCATGCTGGCCTTTGTCGGAGGATGGCGGAAAAAACTTAGCATCAAAAGTTTCCAATATGCCTTTGTTTTCATAGTATATTTGGTCAACCAATGCCAAAATTTTCCGGGTTGAGCGAAACGACATGGACATTTTCACTTCGGGAGTTTGCGGTTGTTTTTTCGTCAAATCCTGAATTTTGTTTAAGAATAATTCTGGCTGGGCGCCCTGAAATCCGTAAATGGATTGTTTCTCATCGCCCACAGCAAATATGGTGCGGGTCTTGGTGCCAGCCCCGGTTTGAAAAAATTCACTACTGAGTGCATCCACGATATCCCACTGGGCCTGGGATGTGTCCTGGGCTTCGTCCACCAAAATATGATCAACCCCGCCGTCCAGTTTATAACCGACCCATTGTCGCGCCTCGGCCTTCATCAACAAACCCCGCGCCAAATAAATCTGGTCGTCAAAATCCATCACTCGGCGTGTGCGCTTGAGGGCCCGATATTTGGCCACGGCCAAAACGGACAGGTCGTAAACGGCAGTGGTCAGCTGAAGCACGGTTAGGGCGCGCAATTGATCCCGCACTTTAAATACCCGCTGGGCTTCAAGGGCGATGACATTCATGGCCAAAGGGCAGTCTTTGCCAAACACAAATGTTTTGAAAAAATCTCCTTCGCCGGCTTTTTTGAAAAAGGCTTTTGTGTAGGTATCAAAAGCGTTGAGGGGAGTATTCGTATCTTTCCTTCCTCCGTTTTTCACGGGGGAAGTGGGCGCCTCGTGGCGTAGGGTGGGGGGAAATCTCTCGCCTTGCGTCAGAGTTAAGCTGTTCCCCCCATCCCCCCTTCGGGGTACTTCCCCCGCAAGAGGCGGAGGAAGGAGGGCTAGTGCATCCAAAACTATCTGCCCGTGTTTGTTGTTCTTGATGCTTTTACTTGCAAGCATTTCAAATACGGCGGACTTAATGCTGGCCAGATCAGCAGTTTTCCAGAAATCTTTGATGATTGTTTCGGGCGTTGCATTTGCGCTTACCCCAAGCAATTCCGCCAACTCCCCCGGCCCGCCCGCCGCCTGCCATTTGTCGACATCGTAAGCATTATACATGGCCCAGCTATAAAGCCCGTCCATGGCGGCGTCGCCTTTTTGCGATGCCAGCAAAGCAATATGCCCGGCGATTTTGCTATCTGGTTTGCCAACGGCACTGGTTTCAATTTCCGACCAGACTTGCTGGTGCAGGGCGAGCACATCGCGTTCGTCAATTGCGTCCGTGCCAGGCAACAATCCCGCTTCCAAGGGAAACCTTTTCAACAAGCGCTCGCAAAATGCGTGAATGGTCTGCACTTTGAGACCGCCCGGTGTTTCCAGGGCGCGGGCGAACAATGATCTGGCCCGGTTCAAGTTATCGCGGCTACGCGCACCGGTTTTGTCTTCCAGGCGGTTAAGCTCATTGGTGAGATCGTCCTCGCACATAATCGACCATTTACCCAGATCTCGGAACAGGCGGGTTTGCATTTCCGATGCCGCCGCCTTGGTATAGGTCAGGCACAAGATTTTATCTGGATTGGTACCCGTCAGCAAGATACGCGATACCCGCTCGACCAGCACGCGCGTCTTGCCAGATCCGGCATTGGCCGAAACAAATATAGATTTGCCCGGATTTGCGGCCATGCGCTGCATGTTCTCCGCCATTTTGTAAGCGGCGCTCATGTTTCTTCTCCCATCATGTCTCTTCTTCAAGGCTGGCCCATTCAGCCCGGCGCGCCAAATGGTCATAATCACCGTATTGGTTTTGAAATTTTGCTCTGGGCTGGGAATAATAACGGCTGTCGGGTGTGTCAAAATGGGCGATCAGTTTTTGCAATTCCTCAAGCGCTTCGCTGGCATATTCGTCTGCGTCTTTTGTTTTGCACAGGCTTTTGTTTTTGCTGGGGTCATTGGGCTTGATATACAGATAATCCGTGGCATCAGCTCGCTCGCCCAAAACCCCGTAACCGAGCATGATACCCAGCAAAGGCATTTGCGGATCGAAACCTACTTTTACCTCATCAATGCCCGGTATGGCCCCGGTTTTATAATCAATAATCGTGTACTCACTGCCCCGGCGCTCAATACGGTCAGCAATTCCGGTTAAGACAAATGGCACGCCAGAATTTGGAAAATCCAACCGGCCTTTCTTTTCTATGCCAACAATTTGCCAGCCTTGTTGGCGGCGATCTTTGGCCCAGCCGACCGCCCAATTTGCCATCTCATAAATACGCACATTCATACGAGCAAAGCTATGGGCTTCATAGCCGGATGCCAGCAATTCCTCGCGTAATAAATTTGCAAATGCGTGTGCATCAAGTTTGTCGATTTTTTCAAATGCTCTGTGGATTGCCCGACCATATTCACGCCCGCCGAGCGGTTGGTCGAGAGGGTCGAGGGGCTGTAAACCCAAAATTTTATTGGCATAAATAGCATWTRKWYMKYKMAMSCWGKTATTGATCTGGGTGACAGATAGTCCGCGCTTTTTGGGCCAGCGTTTGTCCAGCGGCGGGCAAGGGGCTGGGGCCGGYGCGGGGGCAGGTGTCTTTGGGGCTGCGTCCAGTAGTCTGACCCATTCAAGCCAGGGTTTTTCAGGACGAAATACATCATCAACATCATCACCAAGCGCCCCGCGTGCTAATGTTGTCAAACGCCAGAGCCATCTGGATTGTACCGCCGGGCCGTCTTCWGTGCGMCSGGCGCGGGTCATRATCACATTGGCTTTGGAGGCCAGTGCCTCAAAGTCATGGGCGGCCAGACCAAAACGCCTTTCCGGCGCGGACAAGCCGATAGTTTTACGCATGCCGGGCGAGAGTATTGGGTGGGGCGCAGGGTGGGCCGGCCATACCCCTTCATTGAGGCTGCCAAGTATGACGGTATCCACCTCCAGCATCCGGGCTTCCAGAGGGCCCAATATTWGCAAATGTTGCTCGGTGCCAAAGCGCGGGCGGGCCACGCGCCCGCGCATCAATTGTGACAACAGGCGCATATAGCACACGCCGGACATTGGCGCGAGCAGATCGCCGTAAGCCAATAATTCTTCCATCAGGCTTGCGGATTTTTCCCCGGCCTCGCCGCGCCATAAATTTTCGGCACCGCCCGCTAATATTTCCAGAACTTCCACATGGGTTTTGGCAAAGCTGTCTGCGCGGCTCTCATCCTTGAGCAAGTCATGCAAAGGGGTGAGGGTAGAGTGGAGGTTTTGCAACAACGCGAAACCGTTCTTGCAATGCCCCTTCAGGCGTTTTTTGATCTCGTCAAAGGATTTTAGTCGTGTACCGCGCAGGGCGTGCATTTCGAACCTGTCCCATTGTTTCTGCGTATACGCTTGCAGGCCGAACAGGGGATGCTTGACCAATGCAGTCAGGGCGACGGGGTCAAAGGGGTCATGGGCGGCGGCGAGGCTCAGGGCTAGAAACACGCCGTGCCCGGTTTCTTCCAAAGGCTCCCCGGCGGAGCTGTCTACTTCGATTTGCCAGCGTGATAATTTGGCTCTGACCCGTCTGGCCAGGGCCGGGTCGGGCGTGACCAGAGCGCAGGTTTTCCCCGCGTGCTCTAAAGTTTCGCGCATGATAAGCGCAATGACGGCGGCTTCTTCTTCGCCCGTTCGCGCTTCAATAAGAGACAGGCTCGAAAGTCCGTCCTTGATGGCCGTTTGCACGCTGTCGTTACTGGTGCTGTTGGCAATGCGGGCAATGCGGGCGGGCCAGTCATGGGTTGAGCTGGCGGGGATTAAGGCGTGGGACAATATCCGCGCCCGCATGGCAGCTTTTCCCTCTGTTTTGACACCCGGCCAGGCTGGAATGTCGGCCCGCTCTAGCTCCAGTGTCTGCAACAGATTTTTTAAGGACGCTTGCGGGTGCTGGTCATCAATTTTGTCCCAGACATCCATTTCGTCAATATGCGTGTCCAGCCCCGGTAAAATCACCAGGCCTTTAGGCAGGGCGGCAATGGTTTTGATCAGGTTTGCAGTGGCTTTCAAAGTGCCGGTCGAGCCTGCGACAATCACCGGATGGTCGGGCGGATTGTCCGTCCAGATTTGCGCCGCCTTGTTCAATAAAGCAACGCGCCGCGCCATGGGTTCACTTAGATTGTTATCAATAAGAAATTGCGGCCAATGTTCTGCGACGATTTTGACAAATGTGTGGGCGGACTGAAAATGTGCGGCCAGTTCTTCCAGCCTGTCATCTAGTTTTGACAGTGCGTCCGTGCCAAGCTCCTCCATAGCCAAATCGGCCAGCAAGCGGGCCAAAGGCTCCGCCATAGCCAGTGCGCTCGCGGCGTCTGGTGCGGCGTCTGTTTCGGTATTTTCGCCCCGCATTTTTGCTGCCACCAATTTGGCCAACTCGAAGCTGTGACGTACAGGGTCAATGGCAGGCGGGATGTCAAAATCAATACTTCCGTCTGTAATATTGGGGGTAAATGGCGGTTCGTTTTCGTCCATATCGGCCAGGGGGCGCATCATGGGCAAGAGTGTGGCGCGAGCCTCCGAGGCGCGGACAAATTCATCTGCCAAAGCCCGCACGGCCCGGCGTGTCGGTAGCAGGATCAGGGCCTTGGGCAAATCATTTCCCAAGGACGATATTAAGCCTTGGGCTAAATTTTTCAAGAACGGGGCTTGCGAAGGCATGGTGTAAACGTTGGGTGAAGTTACTTCAAATAAGTTATTGTAAATGCTCATGGTTTGCCCTTCGTCAAGACAGATTCAGCCTCGGCCAAAGCCTCCGGGTCGCCCACATGCATCCATAGGCCGCGCATGGGAAATCCGAAAATTTTATTGCGTGCAAGTGTTGCATCCCAGATACGGTTGCGGGAAAATTTTTCGAGCGGGAAAACTTGTGCCAATTGAGGTTTAAAAACCTGCACCCCGGCGTAAACATAGGGTGCGGTGTCCTGCCAACGTCGTACAAGAAGCCAATCAAACCCGATTTCAAAATCACCTTTGCCGTGATAACCTATGGTATTTTCTATGGGGGCCAACAGGAATAATTCGTCCATTGCCCTTGCATCCCAAAACTGCATCAGCCCTTCTAATGTCGGCGTATCTTCCGTCCAAACCGCATCAATATTACAGATTAAAATTGGGTCATCGCCGAGCAGTGGTAGAGCCTTGACCACGCCGCCGCCGGTTTCCAATAATTCTTCGCGTTCATCAGAAATAATGATTTCCGGCCCGGTGGTTCTGGTCTTTAAATGAGTTTCCAACTTGTCTGCATAGGCATGGACATTGACCACGGCACGGGTAATGCCAACTTCGTGCAAACGGTCGAGCATATGGTCGATCAATGGCTTGCCAGCAATTTTGACAAGGGCTTTGCATGTGTTGTCGGTTAGGGGCCGCATACGTGTGCCGTGCCCGGCAGCCATGACCATCGCAGTTGTAATCGGTTTTGCGGGAAATTTGTGGGTAAATATTGATTGCACATGTTGGCACATCCAATTTCGGAGCTCGGCCAATCCAGGGTGGGATAGATCACGGATAAAATGCGCGGCGACCCTCGGGATTAAATCCAGATAATGTGCCTTGCCGTCGCGCCGGGCCAAGCGGACAAATATGCCGAGGATTTTTGCGTTGCGTTGTGCGCCCATTACCGCGTAGGCGGTGCGGAAGTTTTTGTCGTCCGCTATGCCCGCCTCTTGGCAAAACTGTGTAATAAGATCGTCCACCATATTGGGGTCAACATCCCGCCGTGCGTCTTTCAGCAAAGACACCAGATCATAGCTTGGGTGGGCGAACAGGGCGTCTTGGAAATCGATTAGCCCGATATTGGCTGTGCCGTCTCTCTGCGGTAGCCAAAAAATATTTTCGGCGTGAAAATCTCTTAATGCCAGTCCGGCGGACTGGCTGTCCAAAACAGGGAATAAATTGCCCCAAATATCATGCCAGCCTTGCTTGGCTTTACGGCTCAAGGGGGCGTCAAACTCCGGTATATACCAGTCCAAAAACAAATCGGCTTCTGCTTGCAAGGCCGGCGCATCATAACTGCTCACATGCCATTGCGCTTCACGTGCGGTCATGTCGTCGGGGAAGCTGGAGCGGTACAGGGCGGCGAGGCAAGATATGGCGGCTTGATAAAGTTGTAGCTCTTTTTGTGGCTGTCGCATCAGAACCTGCGCGAACAAATTCGCGCCCAAATCTTCCAGCAGTAACAGGCCGTTGTCCATATCCGCCGCTAATATGTGCGGGGCGGAGAATCCGCGTCTTGTCAGCTCTGTGGCCAAGCAAATAAATGCCTGCGGGTCGGAACCAGCCAATTTAGCCGTGCGCATATATGGGTTTTTTGAGAGGGTGAATGGAGCGTTCATCAATAGGGCATGTTCGCTACCAAGTTTCAGTTTTTCATAAGACCGCGTTGAGGCATCGCCTTGTACGGGCGTGCGTTTGGCCTTGCCCCAGCCATTGGCACTTAGGAAAGCACCTATAAGATGTTCACGTGTTGGGTTGTCACGTCTCATTTAATCTGGCTTCCCATTTTTCATTGCCGTTAAATTTGACCACGCGCCCTTTGCCGCTAAACCGCAGGACAATTTCCAGCTCCGCGCCGCTGAGTAGTCCGGCAATGTTTTGAGGCCATTCGATTAAACAGACACCGTTTTCCAGTGCTTCTTCTATGCCCAATTCCCAAATTTCGGTCTCGTTTTGCAGGCGGTAAAGGTCGAAATGCCAGATTTCAAAAGCGGCCGTCTCATAGGTCTGTACCAGTGTAAAGGTCGGGCTAGGGACTTCTGTGGGGCCCGCCAAGGCTTGGATGAGACCCCGGGCGAAGCTGGTTTTGCCCGCGCCGAGATTTCCCTTGAGCAAAACAATGTCACCGGGGCGCAAATATGCCGCCAGCCAAGCGCCTTGTGCTGCCATTGCCGCTTCGTCTTCTGCCTGGACGGTCTTAATGATTCTGTTCATACCCATTGATACGATATTGCACGGCTAACATGCAAGACATGCCGTAAGTATGGCGCATTATACTTGCAATTTGTTTTTGGCTGATTACATACGGGTTGAAATAAAGGCGGCTTGAAATAAAGTCGGTCTGAAATAAATTTCTATTTGAGGACTATTGGAGACAGTATGGCAAAGATTACCTATATTGACCAGGACGGCACAAAGCGTGAAGTCGAAGCCAAACCCGGTCAATCGATTATGGAAGTGGCTGTGGCCAATATGATCCCCGGTATTGATGCGGATTGCGGCGGTGCTTGTGCTTGTGCTACATGCCATGTTTATGTGGACGATGCTTGGGTTGGAAAGCTCAAAGCCAAAGACGATATGGAGGATAGCATGTTGGATTTTGCCGAAGATGTGCGCGAAAACTCACGCCTGTGCTGCCAAATATTGGTAACGGACGAGTTGGACGGCATAGTCGTGACCACGCCGGAAAGCCAGTAGCATAGGCGGCATACAAATTTGTGTCTATCCTTTAGGCAAAATTCTGTTAGTGTGTACCCCATAACCAATAAGGGGAGTTCCACATGAATAACACACATATTGCATTGCTCGGCTATATCGGGCTTTTTCTGATCATTTTACTGATTCTGGCCGGTTTGCGGACGATGCTGACATTGAACGGCACCAAGAAAGCCAATAGTTTTGCACCGACCGGAGATGATGCCGGGCCGTTTTCTCTGAAATTGGTGCGGGCTCACGCCAATATGTATGAATTTTTCCCGGTTTACGGTGGTGTGTTATTATTTGCACTTGCGACGGAACAAGCGTCTGTCACCAATGGTCTTGCCTTGATCTTTCTGGGCGCAAGGGTCTTGCAAGCTATAACCCATTTGATTTCGACCAATATTATGGCCGTACAGGTTCGGTTCTTTTTCTTCCTGGTACAGTTCTTTATTGCTGGTTACTGGGTTTTGAAATTTTCCGGCCTGCTATAACAGGTTATGTTGCGCGGCCAAGGTCTTGACACGGGCCTTTACCGCGACGCCTATCTCGGCAACAAAGATATCTTCGTCGGCACTACCGTCTGCCAATGTGGTTAGCCAATCGGGGTTTATATCTTCTTCGTCAATAAGATCGCTATCAAATTTTACTAAAATGGCCTGAGCATTTACGGGTAAGGTTTCAGGCAGCTTGTTGCTCGTGATCAACCCCCATAAACCTACCCATGCACGCACCGTCGTCCACGGGTTATAGCCACCACCGCCCAGTACAACCAAATGCTCTGTTCGGATTTTCATCTGCATTACGGCTTGCCAAAGTGCCCCATTGCTCAAATTCATTTTTGAAAGCGGGTCAGACGCCAGTGCATCTGTACCGCAAGTGATGACAACGGCTTGCGGGGCAAAGTTTTCACAATAGGGCAAAATCAATTGGTCAAAAATATAGGCGAACTCACTGTCGCCTAGGCCTTGGGGTACGGGAATATTAAGCCGTCCCGGCCCTTGGTCTTGTATTGTTCCGGTATATGGCCAGCGGTTTTCTTCATGAATGGACACTGTGCCGACCCGTGGTTCATTTAAGAAAGCTCTCTCGACCCCGTCGCCGTGATGGGCGTCAATATCAAGGTATAACACCCGCTCCAGGCCTGCGTCCAACAGGGTGAAAATGGCGAAAACCGGGTCATTAAAATAGCAAAACCCGTGGGCGCGATTTTTCATGCCGTGATGGGTGCCGCCGGAAGGGTGAAACGCCACCTTGCCCAATAAAGCTTGTTTGGCGGCTTCAACCGAACCGCCGACCGTCGTTGCGGCTCTGGCGAAAACTCCCTTGAACAAGGGATTTTCCATTGTACCAAAATTATAGCGTTTGCGCACATCAACAGGGACTTTCGCGGCCATATCTGCGGATTGCAAGGCTTGCACATAATCCAAATCATGATAGCGGCTTAGTGTGGCAATATTTGCGCATGGGCTGGTGATGAAATTGTCGTCATCGAGCCAGCCCAAAATACGGCACATATCCAGCACGGCGCCCTGTCGCCCATAGGAAAGTGGGTGGTTGCGCCCGAAAGAGGCCTGCCGATAGATGTTGGAGCCAATAAATACAGCCATAAAATTATTCCACACCCCGTTGCACATGGTTATCAATTCACCAAATCGTGATATTTGGCAATGGACAAACCGCTATAAATACGTTACATTCGTAAATACTAATGTAGCAACACCTAATAAAAGCAGAGTAAAATCGCACCACCGATAGGTTATGAGGGAGAACAATATGGCTGATATGGACATTGGCAACGCCAAGAAAATGACGATTATATGCACGAAAGGGACGCTCGACTGGGCTTACCCGCCTTTCATATTGGCAACCACCGCTGCCGCTATGGACGTTGAGGTCACCATGTTTTTCACATTTTACGGGCTAGGCTTGTTGGATAAAAAATTGAATTTAAGCGTGACCACGCTGGGCAATTCGTCCATGCGGATGCCGATGATGGGAATGCAAATGGCCATGCCCAATATGATGGGCATGATACCCGGTGTCACCGCCGGCACCTCGGTTATGATGAAAAACCTGATCAAGAAAAAAGGTGTTGCTTCTATTGAAGACTTGCGCGAGGCGGCGGTTTTGTCCGATGTACGGTTGATCGGTTGCCAAATGACCATTGATTTGTTCGAGAAGAAAACCGAGGACATGATTGAGGGTGTGGAGCTTGGCGGTGCTGCCACCTGGCTGGAGAGCGCATTACAGTCTGACATCAATCTATATATGTAGCCCGCACTTATTTAACTAACAGGCCAAACTAACAGGAGTAAATATGACCGATAACATCACGCCCGATGAGGTACTCGATACCATAGGGCTAAATTGTCCACTGCCCATCCTAAAGGCCAAAAAGGCGCTTAAAGGCATGGACAATGGAAAAATTCTCGAACTGGCCTCGTCTGATCCAGGTGCGGTCAAAGATTTTGAAGCTTTTTGTCGGGCCACGGGTAACATATTGCTCAAAAGCTGGGTCGATGACGGTGTCTACATGTTCTTGATTGAGCGGGTGGTGTAGGAGAATGAATTTTTACCGCGATACCCGAAAGAACATCTGATTTTAAAAGCGGCTGGTTGAATTGGGCCGCTTTTTTTATAATTTATTCAATTCAAAACCACAAACACGTACAAACTTAGAGGGGAATAAAATGAAAAATGGACATATGAAAAAATTAACCCATGTGAAAAAAMTAACAATGGKYTTGGYRCTSGCCAGCTCGGCTTCACTATTTGCACTGGATGCTTTCGCTACAGAGGGYTATTTCACCAATGGTTCCGGGGCCAGAAACAAGGCCATGGCTGGCGCGGGTGTTGCCGATGGTCGCGATGCCACGGCTTTAATCACCAATCCGGCTGGCATGGTGGGCAATGGTTCCGATTTAACCGTTTCGGTTTCGCTGTTTAGCCCGAAGCGCAAATTTACCGGTTCTGGCGGGCCAGGCTTTACGCCTAGCGGTGAGGTTAAAAGCTCGGAAAACCTGTTTGGTATTCCCAATATTGCCTATGTTAAAGCCATTGATGATACCTCGTCTTGGGGTATATCCATGGCGGCCAATGGCGGCATGAATACCAATTACCGCGATGTCACCAATCCGGCCTGTGTGTCTCCGCCTTTACCTGCGAGTAACGGCGTATTTTGCGGTGGCACGACCGGGGTTAATCTAAGCCAGGCTTTAATCTCTGTTGGTTATGCCAAAAAGATGGGCGATTTCAGTATTGGTATTGCGCCAATATTTGCCTTTCAATTGTTTGAGGCCACGGGCCTATTTGCATTTGGCGGTGTTAGTTCAAACCCTGGTGCTTTGTCCAATAACGGCACGGATACGGCGACAGGCTTCGGCGGTAAAATCGGCGTACAATATGATTTGACCGAAAATATTCGCATTGCCGGTATGTATCAAACTA
Source organism: Robiginitomaculum sp. (assembly GCA_002733385.1). GTDB lineage: Bacteria > Pseudomonadota > Alphaproteobacteria > Caulobacterales > Maricaulaceae > Robiginitomaculum_A. The sequence goes on along the minus strand of NVVO01000002.1, from coordinate 64,449 downwards.
AAATCGGCATGAGTAAGTTTGAAAAATACGCCGGATTGTTTGCAGACGGCGGTGATTTTGATATTCCGTCCAATTATCAAATTGGTTTATCTGCGGATGTGTCGCCGGATTTGACGATATCAGTGGATTATCGGCGGATCAATTATACCGATGTGCCCGCGGTGAGCAATTCTTCGCGTATTCCCTTGCCATTTGGTGCACCCGGCGCAGGCGGATTTGGCTGGGACGATGTTGATGTGGTCAAATTTGGCGCCGAATGGCGGGCCAATGACCAGTGGACATTGCGGGCTGGATTTGCGGCCAATAGTCAACCGATCAATGGCGATGATGTGACGCTCAACATTCTGGCGCCGGGGGTGACGACAAAACACATTACTGCGGGCGGTGAATTCGCCCTGAACGACCGGCATTCATTTGAATTTGGGGTTATGTATGCGCCAACCGATTCGGTGAGCGGTATTGAAATTACACCTGGTGGCCCCAATCCCGGCCATACAATCACCATAGAGATGAAGCAATTTGAAGCGACATTCGGGTGGAAGATGAAATTTGGCAGATAGTTTTTCCTGTCGCCCATTTATGACCCGCCGGAGCTTCCGGCGGGTTCTTTTTATTAACTATATTCGCATACGACTTGCTTTTACCTAAACGATTAACTCGCGTTTGACCCGTACCAAACAAATTGCCATCTAAGGGCATTCATCCTTAAGAGACCATCATGGCGTTATTTACTGCAAGACGAGCCCGCCGCATGCGGTTGCGCGGCACCCGCAATATGCGTAGTCTGACCTTTTTTCTGAAAGAAAAAAGCTGGTTATTTATCGCATTCATCGTTGGGATATTGCTCTTTATCGCCCCGACGCCTGAGGGTTTAACCGATGCCAGCAAGACGGTCTTGGTGATCTCTGTTGTTGCGGTGATTTTGTTTGTCACGGAACCTGTGCCTTTGCCCGCTGTGGCGTTTATGATTGTCATATCCCAGGTATTTTTATTGGAAGGTGTGGATTCCAAACAAGTGGCCCAATCGTTGATGAGCGATTCGGTCTTATTTATTATGGGCTCTCTGATGTTGGCGGTGGCCATTATCAAACAAAAACTGGACAAGCGGCTGGCCTATCTGATCGTGCGTATGACCGGTACAAGAACATTGAATATATCCGTGGGCATTGCATTGGTTTCAGGGGTTATGGCTTCGGTGATCGGCGAGCATACCGTAGCGGCCATGATGTTGCCCGTGGCGATTATCCTGATTACGCTGACATCTGACGACCCCAAAAAAGTGCGCGGACTGGCGGCGGTACTTTTGTTTTCCATTGCTTATGGCTGTTCCATAGCCGGGATCGGTACGCCGTCCGGCGGAGCGCGCAACGCCATCATGATCGGCTATTGGAAAGAGTTTTACTATGTGGAAGGTGATGCGAGCACACATAAATACTTGGTGGATTACCTGGCGTGGATAAAGGTCGCTTATCCGGTATTTTTGGCGCAATTACCCTTTGTGGTCGGAATTTTGTTTTTGACCTTTAAACCGGAATACAAGCATTTGACCCGCTCTGTGGTCAAATTACGCACCATGGTGGAAAAAGAAGGCCCGATGAAATCCAGTGACTGGGTGGCGATTATGGTGTTTTTTGCCACGCTTCTGGGTTGGATATTTTTCTCCAGTGAACTTGGCTTGGGCATTATCGCCTTGATGGGGGCGGTTGCCTATATGTTATTGGGTCTGGTGCGCTGGGAAGATCTGAATTCTGGCGTCAATTGGGGCGTGGTTTGGCTCTACGCAGCCGCAATTTCCTTGGGCATACAAATGAAMGACACCGGTGCGGCCCTGTGGGTGGCAGACAGTTTTCTGGCGATTTTACCTGCGGGTATGGACGAGGGGATTGGGCTTTTGGCCTCGGTATCCCTGCTGACCACATTGGTGACCAAYACCATGTCCAACGGYGCCGCYGTYGCYGTGCTTGGCCCTATATCWYTSAAYATGGCGRCWACGGYCGGKGAAAGCCCKYTAGTGCTYGGYTTTATCACSGCTATTTCSTCGGCATTYGCYTAYYTRACMGTSATCGGSACGCCYGCTTGTACCATTGTTTATGCGTCSGGRTATTTAAAAACCACAGACTTCTTGAAAGTYGGGTGGAAAATGGTGATTATGTCCACATTGGTCTTGCTGGCCTTTGCGGCWTTTTATTGGCCRGCMATAGGKCTKTAANNGGACTKTAWKRGSMTTRWRGYMKKNTNNNAGGACTKNNNNTAGGAGGAMWWNNCCATGCGCGAKGCAYTSTTTGAYAACGACCCKGATACMRTYCCCGARGASGGGCCRCCCCGGTTTAATATTCTTGTCTGTATTGACGGATCGGAAGAATCYGAACGCGGKYTGAAATATGCSGTGAAAATCGGYCARGGCAATGAYGCKGAYATYACYYTGCTKTATGTGCGCCCKGTGGAYAAAGGYATGAAATAYGGSGTTRAYCTGGCCCGACAAAACATGCTGGATTGGGGCATTGAGTTGCCAGGCATGCGCGCCCTGAAAGCCGCCCGTGACCAATTGTTCGAACTGGGTTTTTTGGACGGTGCCTGGAGCGAAGAAGAAACCCGCAAGCGGGTGTACGGCGACCCCATCGGCGACATTATGAAAACCTATACGGACAAAAACGACAGCCATATCGCCCTTAAATTGATGGTCGCCCCGACCATAGCTTCTGGCATTTTAGATGAATGCGAGCTCAACCATTATGATTTGACCATTATAGCCATGCACGGCGAAGGCGGCAAGAATGTACGCGGCGAGATTAAATGGGGGACCACAAGGACGGTGGTCACCGAGCATCACGGCACAGTGTTATTGGCCCGCGAGATCGAAGAAAACCACGGGCATTTGATCTGTGTGAACGACGAAAAATCCATAGAAGCCGCCAGACAGGACGCCGTACTGGCCTCGCGCTGCCAATGTCCGGTGTATCTGTTGTCGGTCGCCGAAACGAAAGAAGACCTGCCCGCCGCCAAAGACGCCATAACCAAAGCCCGCGCCGCCATAGAAGGGGCGGGGGTCGAGGTGGTAGACTCCTGGACAGATATAGGCGAGCCGCGCGAAATCATCATAGAGCGCGGCAAAGACTACTCGGTCATCGTCATGGCCGACAGCTCAGTAAAAGGCTTCAGGCGGTTTTTCCAGAGCAGTGTGGCTTATTATGTACTGCAGCATGCGTTTAACTCGGTGATGATTATTCGGTGAGGGGCGTGAATTGAAGCTCCGGTTTTGGCTCTTAAATCCTTTGAAGGGGACATTGGAAATACCGGAAATTTTATGAATATTATATAGTTCTATGCTCTCAGATAGTTCTAAAGCGTCTCTAACCTTAACACCGAAATAGTGAAAGGGGCTGTCCTAGATAATTAGTTCAAATACCTTTTAACCCACTGTTTTAGTTGTTTTAATTGTGTCAGTGGGTCAGRRWKWWYMARWMGMYWSYCRCRYKMCTYTRRRWKARGYKSSYRWWSMYKWRYWCAYRCYAMSTAAACGAGACGCGCATCTGACCGTGCTCCCAGACACAAAATGCTCAATCAATCTGGCCTGTTTAGTCCAAAAAACTCTACTCTTCCTCATATGTCCCATATACAACACTCAATCAGTGTTATCTAGGACAGCCCCTAGTGAAATACGCCAAATCGAAGCGATCAAGGTTCATAACCTTGTCCCATGCGGAAACAAAATCGCGGGCAAAAGCTTTGCGGCCATCATCACTGCCATATACTTCGGCAATTGCGCGCAAGATAGAGTTTGACCCAAAGACCAAATCATTGCGGGTAGCTGTCCATTTGACTTTGCCGCTGGCTCGTTCACGCCCTTCAAACACATCTTCGGTTTTGGATTTTGCTTTCCAAATGATGTCCATGCTAAGAATATTGACAAAAAAGTCATTGGTCAAAGTACCCGGCTTGTTCGTGAAGAGGCCGTGTTTTGAGCCATTTGCATTGGCGCCCAAAACCCTAAGCCCTCCAACGAGAACTGTCATTTCGGGCGCGCTTAGTGTGAGTAATTGGGCGCGGTCAACCAAGGTGTCCTCGGCTGGTCTTGCTTGGGGTTTCCCTATATAGTTACGAAACCCGTCTGTTGCCGGCTGTAATACGGCAAATGAATTTATGTCTGTCTGCTTCTGCGATGCGTCTGTCCGGCCCGGCGCAAACGGGACTTTGATTTTATGACCCGCATCTTTTGCTGCTTTTTGAACGGCGGCGCAGCCGCCCAAAACTATCAAATCGGCGAGTGATACCTGTGCCTTGCCAGATGAATTGTTAAAATCAGCCTGAACGCCCTTTAATATGCTCAGAACTTTGCCAAGTTCAGCCGGGTTGTTGACCTCCCAATCTTTTTGCGGTGCAAGGCGAATACGCGCGCCATTGGCACCGCCGCGTTTGTCCGAGCCTCTAAATGTTGATGCAGATGCCCAAGCGGTCGAGACCAATTGTGGCACAGACAGCCCGCTAGCCAAAATAGCTTTCTTGAGTTTTTTGATATCTGATTTGCCAATTAAATTGCCCGTGCGCGCAGGCACAGGGTCTTGCCACACGAGCTCTTCGGACGGCGCCATAGCACCCAGATAACGGCTAAGAGGGCCCATGTCTCGGTGGGTCAGTTTATACCAAGCTCTGGCGAATGTGTCCGCAAATTCTTCTGGGTTTTTGTGGAAACGGTTTGAGATTTTTGCATAGGCCGGATCCATCTTCATAGCCATGTCAGCCGTTGTCATCATGAGCGGTTCGGACGTGTTACTATCACTTGCATTGGGCGGCCTGTCAGCATGGGAAGCTTTGGTTGGCGTCCATTGTTGCGCGCCCGCCGGGCTCTTGGTTAATTCCCATTCATAGCCTAATAAAGCGTCGAAATAGCCATTATCCCATTTTATCGGGTTGGGTGTCCACGCCCCTTCAATGCCGCTGCCGGTCATGTCACTGGCTTTTCCCGTGCCAAAGCTCTGCTTCCAGCCAAGCCCTTGCTCTTCCATAGTCGCGGCTTCTGGCTCTCGGCCAACATATTTGCTTGGGTCGGCGGCGCCGTGGGACTTACCAAATGTATGTCCCCCTGCTGTCAAAGCCACGGTTTCCTCATCATTCATTGCCATACGCGCGAACGTCTCGCGGACATCGCGGGCTGAGGCGAGCGGGTCAGGATTACCATTTGGCCCTTCCGGGTTCACATAAATTAGGCCCATTTGTACTGCGCCGAGCGGGTCATCAAGCTCACGATCACCAGTGTAGCGCTCATCGCCAAGCCAGTCTGCTTCTGGCCCCCAATAGATGTCTTCTTCCGGTTCCCAAATATCTTCACGCCCCCCCGCAAATCCAAATGTTTTAAAACCCATTGTTTCAAGCGCACGCGTGCCAGCAAAGATCATCAAATCAGCCCAAGAAAGCCTGCGGCCATATTTTTGTTTGATCGGCCAGAGCAATCTGCGGGCTTTGTCTAGGTTTACATTGTCCGGCCAGCTATTAAGTGGGGCAAACCGCTGTGAACCGGAGGACGCGCCGCCGCGACCATCATGAATACGGTAAGTTCCCGCACTATGCCACGCCATACGAATAAATAAGGGGCCATAATGACCATAATCCGCGGGCCACCAATCCTTAGAGTCTGTCATTAATGCGTCGACATCTTTAGCGAGCGCATTCAAGTCGGTTTTTTTAAACTCTTTGGCATAGTTAAACGTCTTGCCCTTTTTGCTCAGAGGGTCGCCTTCGGCTGAATTCTGATGAAGCATTTTCAAGTTCAACTGATTAGGCCACCAATGCTGATTAGCGGTTGTTCCGGTTGATTTGTGTTTGTTCGCACCGTGCATTACCGGGCATTTACCTGATTCACTCATACATAATTCCTCTTTAATTTATTGAACTCATGTTATGGCGTAAACACAGATAAGTCAAACGATTTAGAATGATTCTAGATTGGGCGTCCTAACATAATCAAAGCAGCATAAATTTTTACCCATAATCGTCAAAGCTCTTAGGTCTGCTCCTACCCTGTGGGTTCAACGGGTCGTCGCAACACTTTAACATTTAGGTTAAAGATGGAGCGATATTATGGCGAGGCGGACACGGATATATTTTACGGATAAACAGAAGGCGGATATTTGGGATAGATGGGAGCGCGGGGAATCCATGAGTTCTATCGGGCGAGTTTTCGAACGAGAATCGTCTTCAATTTACCCACTTTTGTCGCGGACAGGCGGGATAAGGCCGCTGGAGCGCAAACGGTCCCGATTTACTCTCACATTATCTGACCGAGAAGAAATATCCCGGGGGCTCAGCATTGGGAATTCTCTGCGCTCAATAGCCTGTCGCTTACGCCGGGCACCATCGACAATTAGCCGAGAGATAAGCCGCAATGGCGGGGTTGATAAATACCGGGCCGCTGTATCTGACAAAGCAGCATGGGTACGCGCTTGCCGTCCAAAACTTTGCAAACTGTCTTGCAACAAAACCTTGAGAGACGCAGTATCACACAAGCTTCAAAAGAAGTGGTCACCGTAGCAAATCGCAGGTTGGCTTAAACGAATGTATCCAAAGGATGTCTCTAAGCGCGTGTCACACGAAACCATATATCGAAGCCTGTATGTGCAGGCACGCGGCGTGCTTAAAAAAGAACTCTTGGCGCATTTAAGGGCAACACGCACGATCCGGCGCTCTCGCCATGCCAGCCTCAAGCGTGACGGCCTCGGGCAGATTAAAGATATTGTCTCTATTAGTGACCGCCCTGCAAGCGTCGAAGACCGTGCTGTGCCAGGGCATTGGGAAGGCGACCTCATCTCTGGCCCCAAGAATAGCAATATTGTGACACTCGTGGAACGGCATTCGCGCTTTGTCATGCTTGCGAAAATCAACAGCCGCGACACTAAAGCTGTGATTGCAGCTCTCATCAAACAATCGCGCAAACTCCCCAGAGAGCTTTATAAATCTTTGACATGGGATAGAGGCAAAGAACTGTCAGATCATAAGCGCTTTACATTGGCGACAAATATAGATGTTTACTTCTGTGACCCGCATAGCCCTTGGCAGCGCGGCACCAATGAGTGCGTAGCCTGCCTCTTGTAAAACACTAACAGATTGCTCCGCCAATACTTCCCAAAAGGTACAGACTTATCTGTTCATAGCCAAGCGAAGTTAAATGCTGTAGCAAGGGCCCTGAACGAGCGTCCAAGAAAAACGCTTGATTATGAAACACCAGCCGAGCGGTTCGGTAAATGTGTTGCGACGAACCGTTGAACCCACATCTCCAAACCAGACATTCAACAGATATAAAATAAACTTCCCTCTCCCACCCGACCCGCTCATACCCGGCCCCGACCGGGTATCCAGCGAATAAAGGGCGGGCTCTTGCCCGCACATTTTTGATTAAGAGACTGGATACCCAGTCAAGCTGGGTATGAGCGGGTGGTGGGGGTGGTCTTAAATTTAATCATTTTATCTTTGCGTTTAACCCAATCAAACCTCAGGTATAGGCCCGAAAAAACCGTCTACGCGTTTTACTTTGCCTTGGTCGTCTAACTCGACTACATCCATGCCCGGCATGATCGGTGTGTCGCCCAATGATACGAGCCAGTTATACCTATACCGATTATGGTGGACGTTGAAGCCGCTGGTGTGTTCACATTTCGCCGTTGGTTTTTCGGCCAGAAATGTTCGCACCATAGCTTCGAATGCATCAATGCCTTCGACAAAATTATCGGGATCGGCGAACACCACATCAGGTGCTAACGCAATGTCCAAATGCCCACGAATACGCTCCGGGTCTTTCTCGTTCCACGCCGCCAACATAGCGACCATGCTCGGGGGTATTTCTGTCATAATTGTCTCCTATAGACGGGTATTTTACATGCTTTGGGCAATGCGCACAAGACGCGAGATTTGTGTTTACCCATACCGCCGGGTCGCTATAAGAGCGATGTATTCTCTGTCTTATCTGGAAAAATAGATGTCAAAATCATTGGGTTTCAACCTCCGTCCCGGCAAATATCCGCCAACACTTTGGCCCCCTCAATGCCGCTGGGGAAGCCGGCGTAATAGCTTAGATGCAGCATGAGTTCGGCCAGTTGGTCTTGGGTCCAGCCCATATTCAACGCACCTTTGAGATGTATGGCCAGTTCTTCCGGTTTATTCGTGGCCACCAGAGCGGCGACCGTGATCAGGGAGCGGGTTTTGAGGTCTAGTCCGGCGCGGGGCCAAATCTCGCCGTAAATATGCGCGAAGCTGGCCTCGCCGAATATTTTTGGGGCTCCGGTTTTGGGCATGTCTCCGCCGAACAATTTTGCGGCGGTCTCAAAAGCTTTTTTGGTGGTTTGATCTTTTGTCATATTTTTTTCCTTTTAATTTTTTGCCAACACCCTCACACCCCGCTCATTTCCGGCCCCGACCGGGAATCCAGTCAAATAATAATGTGCGAGCTTTCACAAGAGGCATTCCCGATGGTCGCTCGCTCTTTATTCGCTGGATACCCAGTCGTAGCTGGGTATGAGTGGTGATAAAAAAACTCCACCAAATAACTGACTTTAAACATCACTCTGGCAATTCCCTTTCAAACACCTTACATTACCCCCATGCAATTTGGTGAACATTTTATTGATGAACTTAAAGCCCGCCTCCGGCCTTCGGATGTGATCGGCAGGCATGTCAAATTGAAACGTCAGGGGCGGGAATATGCGGCCCTTTCGCCGTTTAGCAATGAGAAAACCCCGTCGTTTTTTGTCAATGACGAGAAAGGGTTTTATCATTGTTTTTCTTCGGGCAAGCACGGCGATATTATCTCGTTTCTCATGGAAGTGGAGGGTTTGAGTTTCCCCGAAGCGGTGGAGCGTCTGGCCATACAGGCCGGCATGGAATTACCCGCCGCCGACCCACAGGCTGAAAAGCGGGCCGCGTCCAACAAAAAAACCATCAGCATTATTGAACAGGCCCAAGTGTTTTTCGAAAAATCTTTGCGCCGAGGCATTGGCCGCGATGCCCGGGCTTATCTGAAAGGGCGCGGGCTGATGGGCGAAGATTGTCAGCGTTTTGGCATCGGTTTTGCGCCCGATAGTTTCACGGCTCTGGTGGACGAATTGAGCCAAGCCAGGGTGTCCATTGACCGGATGGTTGAGGCCGGGCTGGTCATTCGGCCTGATGATGAGCGTGAAAACCGTAAACCATGGGACAGGTTTCGCAACCGCATCATGTTCCCGATCACCGATGCCCGTGGGCGGTTGATTGCCTTTGGCGGACGGGCGATGGAAAAAGACGCCAAAGCCAAATACTTAAACTCGCCTGAAACGGCCGTGTTCCACAAAGGCCAAATTCTGTACCGCTATCCCCATGCTCGCAAAGCCCTGCACACGCCGAACAACGGGGCGCGGGGCTTGATTGTGGCTGAGGGGTATATGGATGTGATTGCGCTGGCGCGGGCCGGGTTTGAACATGCCTGTGCGCCGCTCGGGACTGCGCTAACCGAAGAGCAATTGGCGTTGTTATGGCGGGCCGGGCCGGAGCCTATCTTATGTTTTGACGGTGATAAAGCTGGATTGCGCGCCGCCTTTCGCTCGGTGGAGCGGGCTTTGCCTTTGGTGCGGCCGGGGCAAACTTTGCGCTTTGCGCTTTTATCTGACGGACAAGACCCGGACGATTTAATCCGCGACAAAGGCCCGGACGCCATGAAGCGCGTTTTGGAAAAATCTATCCCGCTGGTCGATATGCTGTGGCGACGCGAGGTTGAGAAAGAGCATTTGGATACGCCCGAAGCCAAGGCGGGGTTGAAAAATCGGATTTTTGATGCTCTGCGCGAGATTAGCGACGAAGGCGTGCGCGACCAATACAAGACTGCACTGCTGGGTCGGTTTGACAAAGAATTTGGCCGTCCCAAATGGACGCCGGGCGGCGGCGGAAAACCTTGGGACAAAAAATGGGGCGGCCAATCTTGGGGTGGCAAGCAAAAGCCGAGTAAATCCCAGGAGCAAAAAATGCAGCCACAAGCCCAGCAAATGGCTCGTGAACGGCGGTTAATCGGAGCGGTTTTGCAGTGGCCGGAGTTGTTGGAGGCTATTGACCAGACATTATTTGGCCTTAAATTTTCCTCAAGCGTGTGTGAAAACTTGCAAAATGTGCTTTTAAGCTATTGGCAAGATACAATAGCGGTTGATAAACGTGCACTCATTGCCCATATAGAGGATAACGGATTGGCCAGTGTCKGTAAATCATTTGAGAAAGAACGTAGTTTAACCATTGCAGCTATGGGCGGTGTTGACGCGGTGTTAACGGAGCGCACGGTAAAATGGATGGCAGAGGCCCGTAAATTGATGGAGCGCGAGGATGCGCACGGAGCCAGAGACGAGACACGCGGACGTTTGGCAGACACCATTCGTTCGGACAAGAGAGATGCATTACAGCGTTTGGCGCGGGCCCTAGGGCCGGAACGGCCCTGATGTAAAGATGAGCCGGAACGGCCTTGATGTAAAGATGAGCCGGAGAAATCACCCTAAACTTAGACGCGACGAACGTGATAAGATATAGCCCGCATCATTGCAGGCACAAAATAAGGCTCCACCTGCCCCCTCGGGCGGGGCGGGGTTGATTTGGCGTTTACAGCCAAGAACTAGGAGAAAACATATGGCGAAGGCGGCCACACCAAAAGCAAAGACAGCGGCGAAGACAAAACCCGCTGCTAAAAAACCAAAAACGACCAAAGCAAAGACTAAGGCGGCGGTCGACAGCCTTGTGCAAGCCGTTGCGCCTGCGGACAAAACCACCTTGCTCGACATGGATAATGTTGAGGTCAAACGCATGATTGCTGTGGCCAAGAAAAGCGGTCTGCTGGCAACATCGGAGCTGAACAAGCATCTTAATTCTGACGAAATCACCCCGGACCAGATCGAGGTTACTTTATCGGAATTGTCGGATTTGGGTATTTCCGTCGTCGACGACAAAGACCAGGGCGACACTTCCGCCAACACATTGGTCAAGGCGGACAGCCGCGTTGTCAAAGGCGGTAATTCCAAAGCCGCCCATGACCGTACCGATGATCCGGTACGGATGTATTTGCGCGAAATGGGCACGGTTGAGCTGTTGTCCCGCGAAGGCGAAATCGCCATCGCCAAACGCATCGAGGCCGGACGCGATACTATGATTAAAGGTTTGTGCGAAAGTGCGCTGACCTTTGAAGCCATCATGGTGTGGCGGGAGGAGTTGGAAGAAGAGCGAATTTTACTGCGCGATATTATTGATCTTGATACCACTTATAATTTGTCTATTGGCAATGTTCAAGAAGACCGCTCGGACGCCGCCGTGCGCCGCGAGAAAATTGAGCGCGGCGAGATTGAGCCTGAGAAAGGTGAGAAAATCGAGAAACCCCAGCATGGCCCGATTCTTAAAAAAGCCACCCATGCGGAGGGCGAGAAAACCCTGGAAGACGACGAAGAAGAAGACGAAGACGAAAAAATCAATTTGTCCATGGCGGCTATGGAAGCCGAGTTGCGCGACGGAATTTTTGAAATTCTCAATAATATTGGCCGCGATTTTGCCCGCTTCCAACAATTACAAGACATGCATATTCGGGCCCGGCTCAAGGGCAAATCCTTGCGCAAGCCGCAAGCGGAACAATATGCGGAACTGCAAAACATCATCATCAAGGAACTTAAATCCTTACAGCTCAACAATGCCCGGATCGAAGCTTTGGTCGAGCAACTTTACGCCATCAACAAGCGCCTGATCGGCCTTGAGGGTAAATTGATGCGCCTCGCCGACGGTAATGGTGTGCCGCGCCRAGAGTTTCTGGCTTGTTATCTGGGCAGTGAACTTAACCCTGAATGGGTTGAGGAATTGCGCGGAAAATCGGAAAGCTGGGACAGGTTTATTGGCCGCGAAAACCGCTCGATCGAGAAAYTRCGYRCCGAAATCGCYGAACAAGCCCAGGAAACTGGCGTGCCGGTTGACGAGTTTCGCCGCATTGTCCAGACCGTGCAAAAGGGCGAGCGCGAGGCGGCCCAGGCCAAAAAAGAAATGGTTGAAGCCAATTTGCGCCTGGTGATTTCTATTGCCAAAAAATATACAAATCGCGGCTTGCAATTTCTTGATCTCATTCAAGAAGGCAATATTGGTTTGATGAAAGCCGTGGATAAATTTGAATATCGGCGCGGTTATAAGTTTTCTACCTATGCCACATGGTGGATCCGCCAAGCCATCACCCGCTCTATCGCCGATCAGGCCCGCACCATCCGTATTCCGGTTCACATGATCGAGACCATCAATAAAATCGTGCGCACCAGCCGCCAGATTTTGCACGAAATTGGCCGCGAACCGACCCCGGAAGAACTGGCCAAAAAACTGGCCATGCCACTGGATAAAGTGCGAAAAGTTATGAAAATCGCCAAAGAGCCAATATCATTGGAAACCCCCATAGGCGACGAAGAAGACAGCCAACTCGGTGATTTCATCGAAGACAGCTCTGCCATCTTGCCCATCGACGCCGCCATCCAAGCAAACCTACGCGAAACCACAACCCGCGTATTGGCTAGCCTGACGCCGCGCGAAGAACGCGTACTAAGAATGCGTTTCGGTATCGGCATGAACACCGATCATACCCTGGAAGAAGTCGGACAACAGTTCAGCGTAACCCGCGAACGGATAAGGCAGATCGAAGCGAAAGCACTGCGCAAGTTGAAGCACCCGAGCAGGTCAAGAAAACTTAGGAGTTTCTTGAACCAGTAGATATGTTTGACGAGGTTAATAAGTTTCTATTTCAAAGAATAGACTCTAGTTCTTTAATCCAAAAATCCAATGCGTTTTGACAAAGTGTCAGTCCAGTTTCCCACCTGCTCATACCTTTGAAATCGTCACCTCGATCAATCAGCAAATAAGGCTTACCATAAGGTCCCGCGCTATAACCTTCAATTGTTTGAGTGGTATTGGTGGCCAAGCTTAGGTGCTTGAATCCATTTGCAATTGACCGGACTAATGTCAGGTCACTATTTTTATTCTCAAAATATTTCCTCACATTCGCTTCATTGCCTGAACTTACATCTAAGACTTTTCGTTGCTCCGCAGTTAGTTTATGATGAAGCCAGTCGGGAATATGGTTCAGCGCCAAAATTGCGGAGAACCCGAACAACAAGTTCGCCTGATCACTTTTCAATTGTTGCACTGCCTTTTCGCAAAACCCTACATAGTGCGTAATAGTTTCCAATCCGAAAATACTAGTGTCTTTGCGTGTCATCCCCTTAAGACCGCCATCTCAAGGTCGTCGCCTTGACCGGATTAACAAACTCCCGCCCCTCAGCTCTTGACGCCGCCCATTCTTTTTTGAGCATATAATACCATTTGGCTTGGCGGTCGGCGTCGTCGATTAGCATCAGGCGCGGGTCATGTTTCAGGCATTCGGCTTGTAGTTTTATGATGTCGCCGTCCTGGTTTAGGAAAATGCGTGCGCCGATCCGCAAGATTGGTTTTAGGACTTTGACAATCGCCATATCAGAGAAAAATACCGAGGTGATTTCTGTGTTGTTTGCGTCGATGGGGACTACGGCGGTGAACGACAAAATACCTTTGTCGCCAACGGTAATCTCTTCGGTACGCACGCCAGGTAGGCGAAAGGCGATTTCCGTGATTGGTTTGCCGCCGAGGATTTTATAGCCGAACGAATTGGACGAMGGYGTGTGGGCCGCCATRGCRAARCCGCGCKYGCGTGGYTCRAACCGYTTYTSTTTTTCGTGCATGCTCGCGCCGCTGCGCCACCACCATTGCCGGTGCAAGAACGACACATGGGCCGGGTCCATCAGGCCGATGACCGCATGGTCAACATGGCAGTTCAATTTGAGCCGTTCGACGAAGACCGCTTTGCGGTCTGTGCGTGCGAATTTTGGCGGGTCAATATTTGGCTTACCTGTAAATTTTGCATGCTTTTTTGCATTTTGGGCAATATAGACCCAGATCAATTGACCGTCCTCGCGCACCGGAAAACTTCGCACTTTAATGGCGTCCGCCGGGTCTTTCTGGCCTGAACATATGGCCGGGATATGGGTACATTGGCCGTCGTCCAAGCCAAACCGCCAGCCATGATAGGGACATTCCACCGTGCCGTCGTCCATGATTTTACCGGCGGAAAACGGCGCGGCGCGGTGCGGGCAGATATCGCGCAGGGCAAATATTTTTCCGCCCGAACCGCGCCCAACCACAATGGGTTCACCCGCTATGGTTTTGTGAGCCATTTGCCCGCGTTTAAATTCCGACGCCAGCCCGGCGAAATACCAAATGTCCTCCACGAATGTCAGTGCTGCGGCCATATTTGCTCTTATCCCAACTGCCCGCCAAGCGCCAGAATATTCTCAGGCCTTGCGCCCGATTGCCGCATGGCGCGCAGGGTCGCAGATTTATCGCGTTTGGCAAACCGCTTGCCGTGTGCGTCCAGCAATAATTCGTGGTGTTGATAATGGGGTACGGGCCAGTTCATGATTTCTTGCAACAGGCGGTGGATATAGGTGGTTTCGAGCAAGTCTCGACCTCGAATAATATCGGTAACGCCTTGCACAGCATCGTCGTGGCAACAAGCAATATGATAGCTCGTACCCACGTCTTTGCGCGCCAATATAGCATCGCCGAGCAGTTCCGGCTTTGCTTTGGTTTTCTTGCCGTTATTGGAAAAATACAGGTTATAAAATTTCTTGCCGAGGATTTCCCGGCACATTTTAAGCGACAGCCGCCATGCATATGGTTTTGCCTGGTCGAGCAGTTCCGCTTCTTGGGCTTGTGGTAAAGCTGCACCGATAAAGGCTTCTGTGTGTTCATGGGGGGCGCGGGCAATATCGTCCAAAACCTCCTTGCGGGTTTTGAAACATCGGTAAACTAGGTCTTGCCTGCGCAAGGTTAGCAGCACTTTGTCATAATCGGCGAAATGATCGCTTTGGCTGCGCACAGGGGTGGGCCAGTTAAACCCGAGCCATGCCAGATCCTCATAAATAGCTTGCTCATATTCAGGCTTGCATCTGGCCTGATCAATATCCTCCATACGCAGCAAGCATGTGCCGCCGTGTTTTGCGGSAAATGCAAAMKYYTGKGCKGCRCTGGCRGCRTGRCCRAGGTGCAARTAKCCRSTSGGGGAGGGGGCAAAYCTGGTGACGACAATATCCACAACCTAGTCCGCCGCCTGATCCGTGCGCCCGGCAGCTTGCTGCATGCGTCTGGCCAAGGTGACGTCTTTTTCTGTAACGCCGCCAGCATCGTGGGTGGTCAATGTGACATCGACCCGGTTATAGACATTATACCAACTGGGGTGATGGTTTAAGCTTTCCGCTACCACGGCAATTTCGGACATAAACCCGAAGGCTTGGGCGAAATCCTTGAACTGGAAAACCTTGGTGATAAAATCATCGCCGCCGCTCCAACCCGGTAAGTCATCCGCGATTTGTTTGGGGTCGAATACCTGCATAATGAAAACCTTTATTTTGATATTTATTGGACATAAATCTGCCATACTTGCCCGCAATATACTATGGTTATATATTGATAGGGTGAAAATTGTGGGAGAAAACCAAATGCTTTATAGAAATTTCGGGCCAATGCGGCGGCAAATATTTATGGGGTTGTCCTGCGTATTTGCCGTGATCATTTTAGTCAAATCCCTGACCCCGGCATTGCCGAGCCTGAACGCCAATCATGCAGATAAATATATCCATGTCTTGGCATATCTGGTTTTGGCCGTGGTGGTTTTGCCAGCATTGCCCCGTTTGCGGCCCTTCTATATATGGGTGGGGGTGGCCGGGTTTGGGCTAGGTGTTGAAGTGCTACAAGGTCTGGTCAATACGGGTAGGTCGGCCGATATTTATGACGGCATTGCCAATGCAACGGGCGCGCTATTGGCCGTACTGATCTGGGGTTTAATGACACGATTGTTTGGTAAACCTAGCCAAATGCGCGAGGCCAAACGCCAATAATCACCTGTAGGGGGAATGACGCCCATTATTACACCCGTTTAGCTGGCTTTGTGTGTACATTTAGTTTGACCCGGTCATTAACCACTTTATGGTTAAAGGGGGTATGAGACCAAGTGTTGGTTGATAGAGGTGTAGACATGAGTTCAATGTTCATGGGTTCAATATTAAAGCGACTTAGCCTGACTAGCTTGCTGGCGCTCGGCGCTGGGTCGGTGGCCATATCCGCACACGGGCAGGTCGCCCCGTGGGAGCCGGATCTGTTGCCGCCCAATCCAGAAGCCGGAAAATGTTATGGGAGATTTCAAATCCCCGCACAATTTACCACCACGGAAGAAAAGGTTCTGGTGTCACAAGGCTATGCTAAAATCCAAGTATCCCAGCCGCGTTTGTCGCCCCGCCAAGAACAAATATTGATCAAAGAAGCCAGTGTCCGGTTTGAGGTGCGCCAGCCCCGATTTGAAACTGTGCGCGAACAGGTTTTGGTCAGGCCTGCATATGAAAAATTGTCCGTCAGCCCACCGCAGTTTAGTATCGTGACACAAACCATCCAGACATCGACCCCAAGACTGGTGTGGAAACTTGGCAATCCGCTCAAACTGGAAGCGCAAGGCTATAAAGTACATAGTGTGGCAGATGGCCGTATTCGTAGCCGGGGCTACGCCGGTTCAACGTCCAGCCGACAAGCTCTCAGCAGATATCAAGGTACCGCGACCAGTTGCGGCGACACTTGTGAAATCTGGTGTCTGGTTGAAGAGCCGGGCGAAACCGTCAGCTTTAATCGTCGGGTTATGACATCTTCTGGTACCGTGCAGCGCATTCCTGTCCCGGCAAAATACGCCTCTATCAGCAAGCAAATTTTAGCTGATCCGGGCGGGGTGCGGGAAATTCCAGTACCCGCTAAATACCGCACGATTACGGTCGAGACCCTCGTAGAGCCGGGGCGCCAACATCTGGTCGATATGCCGCCGGTTTACGGTTTGGTTGACAAGAAAACACTGATCGCGCCGGGACGTTATGAATGGCGCGAAACGGTATGCGCGCCAGGATATGTGGGCTCGTCTACCGCCCCGATCCACAATAGTTATGGTTCAGGATATAGTTCCAGCACTGGGTCAAGAGCCCACAGCGCAGCTACGCATTCCAGTGCAGTTACACATTCCAGTAGGGCTTATTCACACAGCGGCGGTAATAGGTCCAAAAGAGTGATCATCTATCGTAGTACAACACCGCATAATCAGCACAATCAACATAGCCAGACACATACAACCAGTGGTCAATTTGGCACCACCCAGTCAGGGCGTTCCTATTATTACGGCACCAACAAGCCCGTACCTCCCCATAAGGATTAGCAGGTTCTAGCCGGGCTTCGTGTTTTTCGGCGAAGTGCGAGGCCCCGGGGCAAGCCCGGGGTGACGACAATATGAAATTGTTTTGCTCTTTAAATGTCCAAAGGGCCTAGCCGGGCTCTCCGTCCACATTATGCAGGCCTTTGGCGTGGGCGCTTTCGTCGTGGGGCTGGATTGGACGGGTGTCTTTGCCGCCTCTGGTCATAGAGACAACCACACCGGACAAGAGTAAGACGGCAATCAGATTGGGGGCCGCCATAATCGCATTGCCAATATCGCCCATTTTCCAAACGGACTTTACCGCAAGTAAAGCCCCTGTGAAGGTAAAGACGCACCAGATAACCCGAAACGGGAGCACGGCTTTTTCGCCGAACAAAAACGAGATGGCCCGCTCACCGTAATATGACCAACCCAAAATCGTGGTGAAAGCAAACACCATCAAAGCAAAGGTAATGATCCATCCGCCGCCCGGTATCCCGGCCGCGAAGGCCGCAGTGGTAATGCGCGCCCCTTCAAGATTGGATTGCCAAGCATAATCAACCGCTTGCGTAACCCCGCCTACATCGGCGGTGAAATTACCCTTGACGGTCAAGATCACCAAGGCCGTCATGGTACAAATGACAATGGTATCAATGAATGTGCCGAGCATGGCAATTGTACCTTGCTGCACCGGGTCGTTAGTTTTAGCGGCGGCGTGAGCGATGGGGGCGGAACCTTGCCCGGCCTCGTTAGAGAACAGGCCTCTGGCAATACCGGCGCGAATGGCCAATGCGACAACCGCACCAGAGAAACCGCCCGTAGCGGCAGTGCCGCTAAAGGCACTTTCGAAAATCAATCTGAACGCGCCCGGAATACCCGATGCATTCATAATAAGCACAATAATGGCGGCGCTCACATAACCAAGCGCCATGAACGGCACCAATCTGGAAGCAAATTTACCAATGCTTTTAATGCCGCCAATAATCACAACAAAAGCCAGAAGCGCCAAAACCAGCCCGGTGGCCACACGCGGCGCACCAAAGCTTTCATTGACCACATCGGCAATGCCGTTGGCCTGCACCATATTACCGGCGGCTACGGCACCAGCAAGCGTTCCGACCGAGAAGATAATGGCCAGCCATTTCCATTTCGGGCCAAGGCCGTTTTTGATATAATACATGGGGCCGCCCTTGTAATTACCGTCTGCGTCAACTTCCCGGTAACGCACGGCCAACATGCTTTCGGCGTATTTTGTTGCCATGCCGACCAGGGCCGTCATCCACATCCAGAAAATCGCGCCAGGCCCGCCCAAGGTTATAGCCGTGGCTACACCGGCCAAATTCCCCGTACCGACGGTAGAGGACAGCGCCGTCATTAGGGCAGCAAAGGGGGTGATTTGCCCCTCCTCACCTGGCTTGGGTTTTCGGCCTTTCCACAACAGGGCAAAGCCGGCAGGAATGCGCAAGATCGGCATGAAGCGTAGAATAATGGTTAAATACAAACCCGTACCCAGCAAGAGAATAGCCAGGATTGGCATCTCGCCCAGCATAGGGATGTTGATGCCAAAAATAGAATTTATTGAGCCCCAAAAATAGTCGTCCGCCAGTGTTGCAACGATTTCATTAAATTTTTCCACAGAAACATTCCCCATATTATTTTAATTTTGCGCGACCATAGGGGGTTATGTTAGGAATTCAAAGGAAAATTTGTTAATCTTGTATATGTGCGCATTTGTCCCTTTTCACGGCGGGAAATTTCGGATAGCGAGGTGGTACACACATATAAGAGGCCCACATGTTTGAAAGYTTVAAABCAGCCCCGCCGGACGCCATAGTTGGCATGATCAAATTGGCGGCGGCGGATCATAACCCGAATAAAATCGATTTGGGCGTTGGTATTTACCAAGATAAGTCTGGGGCGACCCCGGTGATGGCGGCTGTAAAGCAGGCCGAGACCCGGTTGCTGGCCGAGGAGACATCTAAAAAATATATTGGCATTTTAGGCAATCAGGATTTCAACCAATTGTTCAGCGCGTTGATGTTCGGTACGGACAGTCAGGCGGTTACATCGGGACGTCTGGCAGTAGCGCAAGCTGCGGGGGGCAGCGGTGCTTTGCGCCTTGGTGCCGAGTTGATCAAATTGGCCAACCCGGACGCTACCGTCTGGGTCAGCACGCCCACATGGGCCAATCACCAACCGCTGATCGGATCGACCGGACTGCCGATCAAGCCTTATCCTTATTATAATAAACAGACCCAGACCATTGACTTTGAAGACATGTGCGGCGTCTTGCGCAGCCATGCCAAAGCGGGCGATGCGGTGCTGTTACACGGCTGTTGCCACAACCCTACGGGTGCTGATTTAAGCCAGGAACAATGGCAAATTATCGCCGATTTGATGATTGAAAAAGACCTGTTACCGTTCGTCGATCTGGCCTACGCTGGGCTTGGCGACGGGCTTGACGCGGACAGTTACGGCCTGCGTCTGTTGGCAGACACTGTGCCTGAATTGGTGTTGGCGGCATCATGCTCCAAAAATTTTGGCTTGTACAAAGAGCGCGTTGGTCTGGTGGCGGCATTGACGACAACCCCAAAGGCAGCAAAGCTGGCTGAAGGGCAAATCGGGCTGACCATGCGCCGGATGATTTCCATGCCGCCAGACCACGGCGCGGCTTTGGTGGCCATAATTTTGGCTGACCCGGCATTGAACACACAGTGGCGTGAAGAATTGGAAGCTATGCGGGTGCGCATGAACGGCTTGCGAATTTCGTTGTCACAGGCTCTGTCTGTGCAAGGCAGGGAGCAAATGGCGGCGGCGCTAAAGTCGCAAAAAGGCATGTTCTCGCTCTTGCCCGTCACCCCCGAGCAAGCCGAAAAATTACGCAGTGAGCATTCTGTCTATCTCTTGAACTCGGGTCGGATCAATATAGCTGGCGCTAAATTTGACACCATAGACAGGCTGGCCGATTGCATTTTGGCGGTGCTGTAAATTACCTATCACTCTGGGCTGTAGTGAACAAATGAGCGGGAATGTGGTCTGGCGTTAACCGTGACACCGGATATCCGGGGGAACTCCCACGACTTCACCGCTCTTGGTTTTAATTGCGCATGAAAATTTGAAAGTCAAGTGAGCGCGGTACGTTGCTCATTTGCCATTTATATTTTATTTTTATGGGTGTGATGCACGGTTAACTTCGTCGTCTATTTAATAGCCTTTTTCACATAAAGCTCTTAAACGGGCTGTTCTTTCAGACATTGTAAATGGCGCGATACAGCAATTATAGATTAGGGGAAATCATATATGTATATTAGTGCCAAACGAAATATTCTCTATCTACCTGCGACCATATTGTTTGTTTTATCAGGCTTGCCATTGTTCTTTATTCTCATGGCAATTCCCAAGAAAAAATACGCAGAGATCCATTCTGCGCACCAAAAAAATGACATGAAAAACCGCATGGACGATATTGGAGATTTTATTTCTGAAGGTGACCATGTACTGGATGTGGGGTGCGGTAATGGGCAGTTCGGAGAGGCATTGGCCAGAAAATTCAAGGCAAATGTAAGGGGGGTTGATGTGATAAATTACGCAAATGCCGATATTCCCATAGATATTTTCGATGGGGTGAAATTGCCGTTTAAGGACAAGAGCTTTGACGTGATTGTCATGGCTATGATGTTGCATCATGTTAAACACCAAGAAGAGCTGATTGATGAAGCTATTCGCTGTTCGCGCAGAGCCTTGATCATTTATGAGGATACGTATTTTTCCCCTTGGCAGAGATTGGCGATTATATGGAATGATTTTTATTCAAATATAGTCATCGGGCTGGTTAAAATTGTTAAAGGTCTGGAGGGCAAGGCTGTGTTGAAAATGCCCTTACCGTTTACATTTCGCTCTGTTGCCGGTTGGCATGAGCTGTTCGAGGAAAAAAACTTGCAGCAAAAAGACACAATCGTTCACCATCTCGGTCTTAAACCTCATTCCAAAGTGACCTTTTTGTTGGAAAAACAAGTGGAGACTGCCGTTAAACGGGTTAATGTTTTCGCAGAGCAAGAGGGCGAAAACTTGGAGTTGGAGAGATTGCCTGAACCACTATAATTCAGAGCTTTCCGATAAAGTTGATAATGTAAATTATGGGCACAACCTATTGGGGTTTGTAGTTGGATTGTCAAATTTATGCTATATGCCAAGATTGGTATAGATATCTTAACTTATGTTAATTCTTGCGGTTTTGTGCAGAAACTTGCTTGTCTATTGATGATTACTTATCTATTGGTTGGTAATTTTTACGAAAGGAGTGTGCTTTGATTATGACAAACAAATATTTGGCCAGTGTTGCGATTATTGCAGTGCTGTTTTCAATGACATCATGTGCTGTTGCACAAACCCGCTCCACCCCGGAATCTATTCTAGATGCCAAGCAAGTGTTGCACAGCAAACAGGTTGAAAAAATTGTTGAGCAAGGCAAACCATCCCATGAGGACTTGTCTGCGAACTTGCCTGCGCAATTGCAGCCGCCGTCACAAGGCACGCAATCGCCATCTGTTAGACAAACAAACACAGATATCGTTAGTGGTACGGTTGTCGAGGTTCCAACAGATTTGCAGGCGGCAATCAAAGAGCCCGACATTTCTGAAGAATTGCCAACACCAACACCAACACCTGAAACCGAGCCAATGGTTGACACTGGAGAAGAGGCCGGGATTGAAATTGGGGTGGAAGCAGAAACTACTACTGAACTTGCTAGTGATGAACACCCGCACACTTGGCCCATTGATATTAGCGACCAATATACAGAAATTATTGCAGGCGTGCCTATTATCGAAAACCCTAAAAGTTGCGGCCAGGGTAATTTGGAGATTGGGGTTACGGTTAAAAATATATCCAAAAACAAAGGTGTTATCGTTGCAGATCTGCACGATGATGTGCGTGAGAACTTTCTGGTTTGGGACAAGGTCGTTTTGCGGGTTCGTGCCCATGCCCATAAGGGCGAAATATTTTTTTGCATGCCGCTCACCCGTCCGGGCGATTATGCTATTGCCATATACCATGACAAAAACGGCAATAAGGAATTTGATAAAAATTTCCTAGGCATCCCCAAAGAACGATTTGGCATGTCCAACAATCCAAGGTTCGGAACCCGCTCTCCCAAATATGAGGAATCCATTTTTACCGTGCCTGAAACCGGCAAGGAAATTTTAATCAAGTTGCGCAAGGCTAGCGATGTATTGGGTCGGCAAAACTAATAAAGCTTAAAACAAACAATAAATTATAAAAAACGAAGGAGAACAATAATGGGAAAATCAAAGDBDRRRAATGTAAATGTRGCBATTATTGGTGTGGGAAATTGCGCCAGTTCACTGATGCAGGGTATTCACTATTACCGCGATAAAGATGCCAGCAATTCTACAGGCTTGATGCACGAAACCTTGGGGGGTTATCATAGTCGGCATATAAAAATTGTAGCTGCCTTTGATATTGACGAACGHAAADTTNGGCAADGABKTDTCCGADGCCATATTTGCCAAACCAAATTGCACAACGGTGTTTTRCGAAAATRTACCAAATATGGGCGTAACGGTTCAGCTTGGGCAGATATTGGACGGTTTCTCTCAACATATGAACAATTATTCCCCAGATCGGCGGTTTGTACCCAGTGATGCGGCCCAGCCGGAAATGGCAGATGTCGTTAAAATTCTGAAATCCGCCAAGGTTGATGTTTTGGTCAATTATTTGCCGGTCGGTAGCCAACTGGCCACCGAATTTTACGCCGAATGCGCGCTGGAAGCGGGCTGTGCCTTTGTCAACAATATCCCGGTTTTCATTGCCAGTAATCCAGTGTGGGCCAACCGGTTCGAACAGGCCGGTTTGCCGATCATCGGCGATGATATAAAATCGCAAGTTGGTGCTACTATTGTCCACCGGGTATTGACCGATTTATTTCACAAACGCGGCGTACCGGTTGACCGCACCTACCAGTTGAACACAGGCGGTAATACGGATTTTCTCAATATGAAAAACGCACGTCGGCTCGAATCCAAGAAAATCTCTAAAACTGAAGCCGTGCAAGCCGTTGCGGCAGAGCGTTTGGACGACGACAATATCCATGTCGGGCCAAGTGATTATGTACCGTGGCAAAATGACAATAAAATCGCCTTTATTCGCATGGAGGGTCGCTTGTTCGGCGATGTGCCCATGAATATAGAATTGCGCTTGTCGGTAGAAGACAGCCCCAACTCAGCCGGTGTGTCCATTGATATGATAAGATGTGCCAAGCTAGCGCTAGATCGGGGTGTTGCTGGCCCGGTTGCAGCACCGTCAGCCTATTTCTGCAAGCACCCTCCGGTACAATATACGGACGAAATGGCCCACCAACTCACCGAAGCATTTATCGAGGGCGACCAAGTTGAAGTCCTTAACAAATCTCTCAAAAAAGTGAGCGGATAAAGCTCTCATTTGATGCAAAATGGTAAATACGAAAGCACATAAAAACGCCCATTCTTCTGAGCCAAAGTCTTCAGATTATGGGCGGCCCCGCTCAATCGAGGAGATGTCAAACCGGTATCTGGTTCATCCGATTGCTGGTCTTGTCGCGAAAATTGCGATTTCGCTTAAACTAAGTGCCAATTTTGTGTCTTTTGCCGGGCTAGGAGCTGGCTTGTTGGCGGCGGTATTTTATTATTACCAATCCCAAAGCCTTTTCATTGTTGCGGGTTTTTTGCTGATGGTATTGTGGCATGTATTTGACGGAGCTGACGGGCAAGTTGCGCGGGCAACCGGAACCAGCAGTCCACTTGGACGGATCATTGACGGCATATGTGACCATTTGGTGTTCGGGGCCGTCTATTTCGCATTCGTGTTTTATTTGCTGAACAGTGGTGCCCCCAAAACCGTTTGGTTTTGGGCTGGTGCTGCCGCGCTTAGTCACGCCGTTCAGGCGGCGGGCTATGAGGAAAGGCGGCAAAAATTTCAGCGGCGTTCACGCGGCATATCCAGGCAGGGCGTTCAGGAAAAACTGCTCTCGGTCAATGGTCGCCGCTCAATTTTGGCACGCGGATATGATAATATACAAAAACTGGTTTCACCCAAGAAAACCAAACTCGACACTGTGCTTGGCGGGTTATGGGCAAATAATGTACCAGCCGGGAATATACAATCGGTGGTCAACCGCACAACGATTATTGTGCGGGCATGGGCGTTGTTAAACGCAAACAACCGAACCATAATGTTGGCGGTCGCGGCCTTGCTCAGGCGTCCTGAACTCTATTTTCTCTACGAAGTTATCGTCTTGAATCTCGTGTTTATAGGTCTTGTTTTTTACGAACATTTTGCGGAAGTCAGTATAGCTGCGGATTTAGATAACAAACCGGACATTGGTATATGACCGGTTTGTCTGATGTGCGGGACCTCATGCGCGGCGCGCTCGCCTCGCTATTTGGTTTTGGCGGGCGTCTGGTCGCCCGTGCCATGCTTATGGTATTGGCCGGGCGGGCCTTTGGTATCGAGGCACTCGGGCATTTGGGTCAAATTGCCGCCATCACCGAGATAGCGGCGGCGCTTTGTGTGTTGGGTTTGAAGCGAAGTCTTCTGGATATGCTCAGTTTAGATGCCAAGAACGGCAAAGCACCGGAAAGACGGATAGTCGAAGCCTTGGCCATTTCATTGTGTGCGAGCCTGATTGTTTCAACTTTATTGTTTTTTGCCTGGCCCATAATTTATCCGCAGAGCCATAGCGTCTTGCCATTTTTGTTCTTTGCGGTTCCGGGCATTGTTTTCATGGAAGTCGCCCTAAGCGCCGTCAAGTTTAAACGCATTATCAAATGGGATGTGTGGACGCGGGGCATCGCAGAGCCGTGGGGTTTTCTAGCGATCGCATTCGGGTTTTACGTGTCGGGAACTGCTGATAGCAACCATTTAATCATGGCCTATACTGGTTCAATTTTCATAGGTGCAGTTTGTGCCAGTATCGGCCTTGTCCATACTTACCGGTTGGGGCCATTGGTGTTTTCAAAGCCCCGGCTTTCCAGTTTTCCCGCAATACTCAAACAAAGCGCGCCTGTCGGTTTAACGGACATGGGCAATATGATGCTGCGCCGCATTGATCTAGTTGTTTTAAGCGTATTTGTCGGCCCTCAAGGCGTG
This sequence comes from Robiginitomaculum sp., assembly GCA_002733385.1. Classification (GTDB taxonomy): domain Bacteria; phylum Pseudomonadota; class Alphaproteobacteria; order Caulobacterales; family Maricaulaceae; genus Robiginitomaculum_A. Next base: position 39,038 of record NVVO01000002.1, on the reverse strand, counting down.
GGTCTGTATTATATGGTTCAGCAACTTGCAACCATCCCCCAAAGAGTAAATGCCTTGTTTGAGCCCATGATGTCGCCGATCATTGCCCGGCTTCATAATGCCGTGGACGGTAAAGCTATTTCCGCACATCTGATTGGTGTGTGCCGCTGGGTGTTTATTATCCAATTAGGCATCACCATACCAATGGTGGTTTTTGGCGATATGTTCCTGAGCCTGTTTGGCCCTGAATTTGTTGTTGGTGGTCTGGTGCTGGCTACCATATTATTTGCGGATATTATCGATGGCAGTTTCATTACGGCGGAAACACCACTTGTGTATGCAAAGCCCCGGATACCGCCGTTTCTTCTTGCCTTGACCTTGTTGATCGAGGTAATTGCCATTGCCGTTTTGTCAAAATATTGGGGCGTACAAGGTGCTGCATTTGGGTTTTTACTTGCCATCATCACCCTGAGCGTTTTACGGTTATATATGCTGAAAAAACATCTTGGTATTCAGGTGATAGGGGCGAGCTATTTAGCGCCGCTTGGCATTGGCGGCTTGATAGGGGGCGGTTTGTTGTTGGGGCGGTACTGGTTTGACTTGGCACCAAGTCTGTGGATTATTACCTGTATCATCATTGCACTTGCCGCGTTTTCCTATTTGATCAGAAGCTTTGCGCTGACAAAAACCGACCGTATATTGCTTCGTAATTGGTCAAAACGCAGAATCAGAACGGTGCGTCCATGATAGACAATGCGCTAACATGGTGGATACAAATTCTTTATCGGCGCGCCCTTGCCGTCTTGCTTGTGGCTGGGATAATTACTGTTTTAGCCGTAAAATCAATGATGTCTCTCAGTGTTTCAACCCATCTGGAAGCCCTGATGCCCCAAGGCGCGAAAAGTGTTCAGACATTAAATGACGCCTTGAAGAAAACCGGCAGTTTTGCCTCCATTCAAATTGTCGTTCACTCTGATGACCCAAAGGTATCTCTGGAVTTTATCAAGCAAGCCAAACTGGAAATTGACCAGTATAAATGGGTTGGCTCCAGCCAATATTATGAAGATATCGACGTGCTTGAGGAACATAAATTATTGCTGCTCAATCTTGAAGAACTGGAGCAACTTGAAAAAGATATAAACCAAGCTTATCCGACACTTGTTGCCCAGGAATTGGCCGAAATTTTTGGCACCAATGTGACCTTTACCTTGCGGGAAAATAATTTAAGCGGTAACTCAGACACAGAAATTGATACGTCGCGCATAGAAGAAATCCAGACATCGGTATCCACATCTCCCGTGACCCAGCGTTTGTTTACATCCGAAGACGGGCTGACGGCAATTTTGGTTGTCTGGCCCAAACCCGGCCTGGAATCCCTGACCGATTCAAAACGCATGGTCGACGAAGCACAACTGGTGGTCGACAAACTGATGTCCTACAAATACGGACAGAACATTGAGGTAGGCGTAGCCGGGCGTATTGCCAATAAAGTGGCGCAATTTGATACCATTGTTGCTGATTTGAAACTGGGGCTTTTAAGCGCGATCATTCTAATTTCTATTTTGATCATCTGGTCTTACCGCACCGCTATTGCTCTACCGGTGATTTTAATTCCGCTTGTCATCGGCATTATCTGGACATTGGGCATGACGGCAATCACGGTTGGCAGTCTTAATTTGATTACGGTGTTTCTGACCCTGATTTTGTTTGGTTTGGGGATAGATTACGGCATTCACAATTTCAGCCGCTACCGCGAAGAACGGCGCAAGGGCGCGGACGTCGAAGCGGCTCTTGGCATTGTTATGAGGCGGACGGGCAGTGCTTCCTTTATTGCAGCCCTGACCACATCTCTGGCTTTTTTCTCCTTGACGCTCACCCAGTTTAGGGCGTTTACGGAATTTGGCGTGATTGCCGGCATGGGGGTGATTTTAATCTTCATTTCCATGTACAGCATATTGCCCGCCTTGCTGGTTGTCGCGGAAAAACTGGGGTGGAAAGCCAGCAGATTGGCTAAATCACAAGGCTTGCAAATGGGCGGGCATAATCATTTCAATCCGCTTAAACACCGCAGACTGGTTATTGGCATTACGCTGGCATTAGTGGTTTTTGCCGGCATATTTGCCCCAAAAATGCAGTTTGAAAAAAACATTAAAAACCTGGAGGCGGCCCAGCCCGCAGACCTTATTGCCGCAACCGAGGCGGTGCGGCGGGTGTTTCCGGACGGCCATGATCGTGCTATCGTCGTTGTGCAAACCCAGGCGGAACTCATTGCCATCGACGCTTATTTCAAAAAATTAATTGCCGATGATGTCCAAACCCCGACCATCAAGAAAATTTCAAGCTTACTGGATTTCATTCCCAGCACGGACGAACAAACAAAACGGCTCGCGGTCATCCACCGCCTGGCAAAATTTGCCCAAGAGTTAAAAGGCATTGACGAGGCAAAATACATATCTGCGAACCGGTATCTCGACATTGAAAGCTTAAGAATATCCGACTTGCCCGAAGCCTTGCGCCGTACATATCTGGGGACGGAAAGCGAGCCGGGATATCTTTTGTATATTTACAATTCGGTCAGCATGGATGACAGCCGTTTGGCGAAACAGTTTTATGATGATGCTGCAAATTTTACGGTCGGCGAACATACATATTACAGTGCGTCTGAAGGTTTCATTTTTGTCGAAATGCTGGCTCTGATGAAAGCAGATGCGCTCAAGGCGATTATACTGGTGACATTGACAATTATTGTTTTGGTGTTTTTTCTGGTGCGCAGCATCAAGGGAACCGTAGTCATAATATTGCCGCCCTTGATCGGCGTTGTCATTACCGTCGGTATTATGGGTGCTTTTGGCCCATCGCTTTCCATTATGAATATGGTGATTTTGCCGTCCTTGGTCGGCATTTCAGTTGATAACAGTATTCATATTTTTCACCGCTATAAAAGCGATTTGGGCGGCAAAGGGGACGACGCCGACATTCTCAATATTATGAACACAACGGGCCGGGCTGCGGTGTTGACGACATTTACGACACTGATCGGGTTTGGCGGTATGATCACGGCTTCTATGGGCGGTTTGCGCTCCATGGGCGCTTTGGCCATTATCGGGTTTTTATCTTGTTTGCTGATGATTTGGATATTGTTGCCCATTCTTTTGCAAACCTATCGCCGTTTCGCGAAATAAAGGGAAAGTTTATGCCGATCATCAAGGATTGTCTTATCGTGGCTGCCGGCAAAGGAACAAGGCTGAAAGGGTTTGGCGATCTCAAACCATTGGTTAATCTGTGCGGCAAGCCGCTGATCGAACATGCCATGTTGTCGGCCTCAAAAGCTGGCGTTGAAAATTTCGTGGTTGTTACCGGTTACAAGGCTGGCATATTGGGTAAGTTTTTGCAGGCATTGCGCAAAAAATACCGGTGGAAAATCACCATTGTCAATAATCCTGATTTTGAGTTGGAAAATGGTCTTTCGGTTTTGGCGGCTGAGGCTTTTTTAGCGGAAGATTTCTTCCTGTCCATGTGTGATCATGTGGTCGAGCCGGGGATTTACACCGCCCTGAACCAGGCCGATTTACCAAGAGGAAGCGTCGGCTTGGGGATTGATATTCGCCTCGCCAATCCGGATGTCGATATCAATGATGTCACCAAGGTCAATGTCACAGGCGGGGTTATCCGCGAAATTGGCAAAGATTTGACCAGCTATAACGCCTATGACTGCGGCATATTTCGCGCCAACCATAATTTGCTTGCCGCCATCAAAAAGAACCGGGACTTGACGGGAGATTGCAGTATTTCAGGCGGCATGAAGATGTTGGCTAAGGACAACCTAGCCCTCGGGATCAATATCGGCAACTGCCGCTGGATAGATGTTGATTGCCCGCAAATGCATCACATGGCCCATAAATGGCAACGAAGTCTCATAACGTCCAAGGTGAAAAATATTGCCCGTGTGCAAACACAAAATATTGTGGCAGTTGGTCATAGAGGCACAAAGAAATTTGCGCCGGAAAACACATTGGCGGCCCATGAAGTGGCATTTGCCTTGGGCGCGCGCGCCATTGAATTTGACGTAAGGTGTACGAAGGATGGTCATTTTGTCTTGATACACGACGGATACGTAAGCCGCACAACCAACGGGCGGGGCCGGGTAAAGGATATGACTTTGGCGCAGATTAAAACACTGGACGCAGGGGTCCATAAAGGCCCGGAATTTGCCGGGGAGGAAATCCCGACACTGCGCGAGGCTTTGCGAAATGTTAAGGGCCGGTTTGCTGTTGATATTGATTTTAAAGGTGGGCCTAAGAATTCCGCTGAACTTTTGGCAAATGTGTTCGAGGAAGAAGGGTTTGGGGCGGGCCCGTTGATCACCGTATTTGCGCGCTGGCATCATTTTAAAATGTTACAATCCTTGTGCCCACAATATGCGCTTAGGCCCCATTATATCTCGCACAGGTGGACAAACAAATTGGTGCGTAATTTTCCCTTGGAAATCATGGGGCTTCGTCGGCGCTCTTTTAATTTCAAGCGGGCCAAAAACATTCGCAAAAACAATCTGCATTTATTTTGCAACACAATGGGTTTTTTCGACAATGAGCGCGGCTTTAGTGACAGCATCAAGGCTGACGCCCTGTTTATTCAAACGGACCATCTAGACAAACTGATCCCCTATCTTGAGAAGCATGATTTATTGGAAACCGGCGTCATGGGTCGGGATTACCAACCCATTATCTTGGATGAGGATGTTCCAGCAACGACAATTTCTGGATAGTCTTAGAAACCCTCATTCAAATATTTAAACTGATGCGCCCATCGCCTTCTACCAGAATCTCTCCAGCCAATTCCAGCTCCAATAATGCGGCACTGGCTATGGGGGTGGGGATGCTTGACTGGCGAATAATTTCGTCGCGGATKGTKGGGGTCGGAGAACATAGAGCCAGCAATACATTGCGGGCACCATCAATGTCGGCTTCTATGTCGTCCCAATTTATCTGCGGCTGGTCATAACTGTCCTGGGGTTCGGCGAAATCCGGTGGTCTGGTGTTGGCCAGTACGTGTAAGATGTCCTCGGTGTTTTCAATCAGTGCCGCGCCTTGCTGGATCAAGCGGTTACAGCCTTTGGTACGGGGGTCCAGGGGTGAGCCGGGCGCGGCCATGACTTCGCGGTTTTGCTCCAGCGCATATCTGGCCGTGATCAAAGTACCGGAACGCTCGGCGGCCTCGATGACGACAACGCCTTGGGATAGTCCGGAAATTATCCGGTTGCGGCGCGGGAAATCGCGGGCCGTGGCGCGGTGACCCAAGCGGCTTTCCGAGACCAGAGCGCCGCGTTCGCGCATCTTCGCGAAAATTTCGGCATTTTGTTTGGGGTAAACATGATCGACCCCGCCGCCCAACACCCCGACCGTACCCGTGTCCAGAGCGCCTGAATGGGCTTGTGCGTCGATGCCGCGGGCCAGACCCGAAACCACACTATAGCCTTCTTCGCCGATCTCCCCGGCGATTTGGCGAGCAAATCTCAGACCAATGGCCGAGGCATTGCGCGAGCCAATAATGGCAATACATGGCTTGTGCAATAATTCGGTTTTGCCCAGCACGCTGATCACTGGCGGCGGCGGGGTCAGAGCTTTAAGATAGGGCGGATAGTCCGGTTCGCACGCGCATAACAAGCGCACACCCAATTGTTCCGAAGCCTCCATTTCCCGTTCGATGTCTAACACAGGCGGGATCACCATTTTGGCTTTGCGCGATACCCGTCCGGCCAGACGCGGCAGGGCGGAGAGGGCGTCCCCCGCATTGCCGTAGCGTTTCAACAAATTATCAAACGCCACCGGGCCAACGGTGGATGTGCGGATCAGCCTTAGCCAATCACGCCGTTCGGAAAATGATAGCTCGTGTGCGCTCATGTTTTCTTTGCGCCGATTTTCGGCTCGGTGCCTGCCAGAATACGGCTTATATTTTCCCGGTGGCGCAAAATGATAATCGCACCAAGCACGGCAGATAAAATAGCGATTTGTGGCTGGCCCATGAAATAAGCGGCAACAGGAATGGTTATGGCCGTGACAATACCCGACAAAGAAACCAAGCGTGTTCCCACGGCGCTGAGCAACCACAGCCCAGTGGCCATCAATGCCAGCGGCCACGAGACCGCCAATAGTACACCGAAATATGCAGCCACACCCTTGCCGCCTTTAAATTTGAGCCATACCGGATAACAATGGCCGAACAAAGCCGCTCCGCCTGCTATAAGCGACGCCGTAAATCCAAATAAATATGCCGCCAAAACTGCCGCCCCGCCGGCCTTCGCCATGTCGAGCAACAGGGTCAAGATGGCCAGTTTTTTGCTGCCCGTGCGCAACACATTGGTCGCCCCAATATTACCAGAACCGATCTTGCGAATGTCCCCATGCCCCGCGAAATGGGCGATGAGCAAGCCAAACGGTATGGAGCCAAGGCCGTAACCTAATATAAGTGCGTATAAATTGTTGATGTCCATTACTGTACTATGCCTCTAGCTTGTACGAGAGTCAAAAACGATCTTCCCGTTGCAGATTGTGGTGATGGCCGCGCCTTGCATCAGGCGCTCGTCAAACGGGGTGTTGCGGGAGTTGGACAACAGATTATCCACATCACAGCGCCACGGCTTGCCGGGGTCAATAAGAACAAGATCGGCCGGTGCGCCAATTTTCAAGACACCTTGGGGCAAGCCGAGCAGGCTGGCCGGGGTGCTGGTCACCGCGCGCAGGAATGCCAGCAAATCAAGCCCGCCGTCTGCGACCAATGTCAATCCGGCTGGCAACAGCATTTCCAAACCAACCGCACCAAATTCGGCTTGCGCAAATGGGCGGCGTTTATCGCCAGCCGGGCGCGGGTCGTGGCTGGAGACGATAATGTCTATGGTGCCAGCGTTGATGCCCGCCAATAATGCAAGGCGGTCATCTTCACTGCGCAAGGGCGGGTCAAGCTTGGCGAATGTACGGTAATCGCCAATGTCCAATTCGTTCAAGGCCAGATGATTGATGCTGACTGATGCGCTGACATCCAGACCTTTTGCTTTGGCGCGGCGCAAAGCCGGCAGGGTCTGGGCGCTAGAGACCAAATCAAGAAGGTAGCGTGCGCCCGTCAGCTCGACCAATGCCATGTCGCGCTCGGCCATAATGCGCTCGGACGCAGGCGGGGCGGCGCTTAATCCAAGGCGGGCGGAAAAATCGCTCTCGTGGGCGACCGTGTCTTTAGACAGATACGGGTCAACGGCCCGGTGGGCAATCAGGGCATTAAAGGCGGACGCATAGGACATGATGCGGCGCATCAGCCCGGCGTCTGCGACTGGTTTATCGCCATTGGAAAACATCACCGCACCGGCTTGGCTCATCAACCCTAATTCGGTCATGTCTTGGCAATTGAGCCCTTTGGTCAAGGCCCCAGCCGCGTAGACTTTGATGGGTGAGGTTTCCCCGGCCCGGCGTTTGATAAAATCCACTAGGGAAATATCGTCGATCACCGGATTGGTTTGCGGCATCACCACCATGGATGTTACCCCACCTGAGGCAGCGGCCCTGCCGGCGCTAGCCAGTGTTTCTTTGTGTTCTGCGCCGGGCTCTCCCGTGACCACCCGCATGTCAATAAGCCCCGGTGCCAGAATAAGCCCGTCCGCGTCTATGGTCTCAATGTCCGGGCTAAGACCTTCAACAAACAAATCTTGGCCCAAGGCGGCGATTTTACCGTCCTCGATCAACAGATCCCCGATCTCGTCCAGTGAACTGGCCGGGTCAATTAACCGCGCATTGCTAATGGCCAGTTTACCCATGCTCGCCTCCTAATGATAGCGCGTGCAAAATGGCCATGCGCATGGCGACGCCGGTTTCTACTTGGGCGGTGATCAGGCTGATGTCCGGGTCGTCGGCAATGTCGGAGCTGATCTCGACGCCTCTATTCATGGGGCCGGGATGCATGACCAGTGCGCCGGGTGCGGCGTAATCCAGTTTGGTTTGGTCAAGGCCGTAAAAATGGAAATAYTCGCGTTTTGACGGCACAAATGCAACGCCCATGCGCTCCAATTGCAGGCGTAGCATCATAACCACATCACACCCTTTAAGACCTGTTTCCATGTCGTGAAATACCTCTACCCCCCATTGGTCTGCATCTTGCGGGATCAGGGTAGGCGGGCCGATGAGACGCACTTCCGCGCCTAATATGTTCAAGAGTTGTATATTGGAGCGGGCCACCCGCGAGTGGGTAATATCACCGCAAATAGCAATGCGCAGACCGTCGATTGCGCCCAGCCGCACACGTAATGTCAGGGCGTCCAGCAAGGCTTGGGTCGGATGTTCGTGTGCGCCGTCCCCGGCATTGATCACGGCGCAGGATACTTTTTGCGAAAGAAGTGCCGGCGCGCCGGAAGCCCCGTGGCGGATGACCAACAGGTCAGGGTTCATGGCGTTGAGGGTAGTGGCGGTATCCAGCAAGGTTTCGCCCTTGGCGGCACTACTGGTAGACATGGACATATTGATCACATCCGCACCGAGCCTACGCGCCGCTAACTCAAAGGATTTTTCGGTGCGGGTCGAGTTTTCAAAAAACAAATTGATCAGGGTTTTACCAGCCAGCACATCATTACGGGCGTCTTTCTGCACGGCCAAATCCAGATAGGTCTCGCCGAGGTCAAGTAGCGAATCAATATCGGGGCGGTTCAAGTCCGCTATGGAGAGAAGATGGCGCGTGCCTATTTCGTATTCTGTATGCGCGTCTGGCATAAAGTCCTCAGTCAATTTTTGTGCTTTTAGTGTCTGGACGTTGGAATGTAAAGCGGCATGTGTACGGGGGAAATATCCCTCACATCTCGCTCATACCCGACCTGATCGGGTATCCAGCGCATAAAGAGCGAGCTTTTCGCTCGCACATATCTGATCAAGAGACTGGATACCCAGTCAAGCTGGGTATGAGCGGGATGTGGGAGAATTTGCATCCCTATAACCACAGCCGCGATACGCGGAGCCTCTATTTCTAACAAGACATCATAGAGCGGACATGCTAATGTGCCCAATACAAAACGGGGACATACTTTGAACACTTTTTTTACGGAACTTAAACGCCGCAATATATTTCGTGTAGCGGGCGCATACGCCGTAGTGGGCTGGATATTGGCGCAGATCGCCGYCCTTGCCGCCGACAGCTTTGGGGCGCCGGACTGGGTCATGAAAATGATCATTGTGGTGCTGGGCATTGGTTTTCCTATTGCGCTTGTGCTGGCATGGGCGTTTGAGATGACGCCGGACGGGGTGAAGYTKSMRRRGWKSSWMMRRGRKRSKKRYWGSMWYKSCGCNTAAAWYYGKSMSSWMNATTGRMCYWTSCKRYYWWWRRNNGGCTGKTTYTTSTKSGCGGCTTGATTGTTGGTAGCCGGTTTTTACCGCAACAACTCGCTACGCCAGAGATTACAGTACAGACGGAGACGTCAAAAACCAACGAAACAGACGAGMGGCCKTCTATCGCSGTTCTYGCATTTGCAGACATGAGTGCGGACGGCGACCAAGAGTATTTCTCGGACGGCATGGCCGAAGAGATTTTAAATGCGCTCGCCARGATACCAGACTTGCGGGTTGCCGGGCGCACTTCGTCGTTTTCGTTCAAAGGCAAGGATGAAGATTTGACCGTCATTGGCCAAACCTTGCGCGTGGGCCATATCCTCGAAGGTTCGGTGCGTAAGCAAGGCGAACGGGTGCGCATCACCACACAATTGATCAAGGCCGATGACGGGTTTCATTTATGGTCGGAAACTTACGACGGCACGCTGGACGATATTTTTGATCTTCAGGAGAAAATCGCCCGGGCCATCGCAGGCGAGTTACAAGTTTTACTGAATGTCGGCGAAGATGTCCGGTTGGCCGATACGCTGACCCAAAACAAACAGGCTTACGATCTATATTTACAAGGCCGGGCGTTAATCCGGCAAAGTTTTGGCGAGGGTGCCATGGCCAAGGCCGTGACCCTGCTTGAGGGGGCGGTGGCGCTGGATCCGCAATTTGCCGACGCTTGGGCGGATCTGGGGCATGCCTATTTTTTAACGCCTGAATACAGAACCGTGAAAGACCAAAAACCCTTTAATGCCAATGCGCTAAGATCTGCCCGCCAAGCGCTTGCCATTGACCCTTCGAACATAAATGGGGAAACGGTGCTGCTGCTATTGCTCTCGCGGAACAAAGAATTTACCAAAGCCCGCGCAGGCCTAGAGCGGCTCACCGCCCTTGGTGGAAAAAATGCCGGTCTTTCTTTTAGCGAGGGTTTTAGCRGAGCCGCCATGGGTCAAACCAAAGCCGCGTTACCTTACTTGGAAAAAGCCGTTAACCTCGACCCCGCCAATAGCATTGTGCGGCACACTTTGGGAATAGCATTGTTCAATTCTGGCGATATTGTCGGCGCAAAAACAAACCTTCAACGGAGCATTGATTTGGGGTWTTYTRGYGCCTTTRNTYASTTNGKCARWTMTTGCATTCACGCAAGGCGATTCAGAGACCGCCGTAAATTATACCCTAAGTTTATATGATGCTATTGGGCATTATTACGCCACTCAATTTCAAGATCGTTCCCTGTGGGAAATGGGAGCGAAAGGGTATTATAGCGGCAAGGAAACCGACAGGTTAAAGATATTGGCCATAGCTGACGCCTATATGCAATCACCAGACCCCATAGTGGATTGGGCTATGATGGAGGTTTACTTACGTACCGGAGAAGCCAAAGCTTTTATGGATACGTTCGAGGCGCACCCGCCCGCCAACACCGTATTTGTAATGACAACCCTTTGGGATGATCTGGAAACCAGCCGCAAAGTGCGCCAACACCCGGATTTTCAGGGCTTTGCCAAACGAAACGGCTTGCTGGAATACTGGCAGACCTATGGCTGGCCAGATAAATGCCGCCCCGTTAAAGGCGGCGGCCCTGATGCGTTTGAGTGTGATTAGAGATGTAATTAGAGRTGTGAGTGATGATGAATAATTTATTTACCGAACTAAGACGCCGCAATATCTTCCGGGTCGCGGGTGTGTACGCGGTTGTCGGTTGGATATTGATGCAGGTTGTGTCGGTGATGACACCGGCGCTGAACCTGCCTGATTGGGTTGATAGTTTTTTTGCGGTGGCGCTGATCATTGGTTTCCCCATCGCCCTATTACTCGCGTGGGCGTTTGAGATGACGCCGGAGGGGATGAAGCGCACCGAGAGTGTTGCGGGCGGGGACAGTATTGCGGGCAAGACCGGGCGCAAGTTGGACTTTGCAATTTTGGGCGGGCTGTTATTGGTGGCCGTTTTGGTTGTTGGTAATCGGTTTATGCCCCAGAAAATGCCCACGCCGGAAATCACCCAACAAGCGCAGGCGGATAATACGGACGAAAAACCGTCTATCGCCGTGATGCCGTTTGAGGATTTTTCTGCTGCTAAGGATCAGGAATATTTTGCCAGTGGTATTTCCGAGGAACTGCTCAATGTGCTGTCGCGCATAGACGGGCTTAAGGTGTCGTCGCGCACATCGTCCTTTGCCTTTAAAGAACGCGAAGCCAGCACCGGGGAGATCGCCGAGGCGCTCGGCGTTAAACATATTCTTGAGGGCAGTATCCGCAAATCCGGCACGACTTTGCGCATTACGGCGCAATTGATCGATACCGCTAACGACGAGCATATGTGGTCGGAAACTTATGACAGGCCATTAACGGCAGAAAACATATTTGCTATCCAGGACGAAATCGCCGCCGCTATTGTCGCGGAGCTGAAAGGCAGGTTGTCTCTATCGCCAATAAAACAAGCCCCGCGCACAAGCTCGCTGGAAGCCTATGAGCTTTATTTGCGGGCCCGCCAACAAATGAACAAACGCAAACCAGAGACATTACGCGCAGCAGTAGCAGGTTTTAAGCAAGTCATTGCGCTCGACCCTAAATTTGCCCCGGCCTATTCTGGCCTAGCGGATACATATATGCTGATGCAAAGTTATACGGATATGCTGGAAGACGAAAGCCTTAGGCTGGCGAAGCCCAATGTAGAGCGCGCTTTGGAGTTAGCGCCGAATTCAGCCGAAAGCCTGTCCACAAGCTCTTACTTCGCATCTCAAAATAAAGATTTAGAAAAGGCTGTGGCATTTGCAGACCGCGCCATCGCCGCAAACCCCAATTATGCGGACGCCTATTTACGCAAATACAATTCATTTAGAGCTACAGGTGTTGGCCATGACAGTTTAGCCATTATTAAAAAAGCGCAAGCTCTTGACCCGCTTTCCGCCGTCATTCTCTCTAATGTTAGCTATGAGCAATTACAAATAGGGGACTGGTCGGGTGCCAGAAAGACTATGAGCGACAATGTGCGCTGGAACCCGGATAGTCCGTTTGGGTTTATCGGTTTAGCCGCACTCGACTATCAAGACGGCGAATATGCATCCGCCCATAGCCTGCTCAAAGATGCACAAGCGCTCAACCCTGAAGCCGCCCAGATACAAAATTTCCTTGCCAATATATATATGGATGTCGGCATGTATGATGCGGCCCTTGCCGCCTCGAAACAACCTAATGACCGCGCCCACGCATTATTGCTGACGGGGAAAAGGCAACAAAGCTTAAAAATTGGCTTAGACAACACAGAGAATGTAAACCGTGGCTATATTTTATATTTGCACGGTGATTTAAAAACTGCCTACCCACATTTACGAAAATTTGTGACCGACAATAATTTGTCGGGGCTATCCGCGAATGTCGGTTTAGCGGAAATGTTTGCCAGTTTCGCCTTTGTCTTACAAAAAAACGGCGACGGGGACGCGGATATCCTCATGGGTAAGCTGGAAACCTATCTTGGCACGGAAACGGCGGCGGATAAAACAATAGGGTTAGACTTGATCGCTGGCACACTCTTGCACCTGCTCAAAGGCGACACAGACGCCGCCTATATCTGGCTAGACCGCTATCTGGATTTGGGCTTTGCCGACATACCGCTGTTAAAAGAACCACCTTTCGATCCCCTGCGCGGCACCCCGAAATTTACCGAGCGTGAGAAAAGCATGGCGGAGAACGCCGCCAAGCACCGCGCCCTCATAGAAGCYCAATTGGCTAATCCGAAACCGAACTGGGTAAAGGTGGAGCCATGATTTAGGGGTGCGCTTAATCTTCCCCTCTCTCCGTTTACCAGGGCAAGGGTACTCCCAAGTGGTCGCGGGGGCAATTGCATATGGACGAAATATCCTAGCATTATTTCCCCTCACCCGCAGTTCGCTACGCTCACGCGGCCTCTCCCCTAGGAGAGGTGAAAAAAGGAGAGGTGAGAAGTGCAGCACTTTTCCTCTCCTTCTTCCTCTCCTTGGGGAGAGGCCGCGTTCGCTCTTGCGAACTGCGGGTGAGGGGAAATAATCATACGTCGATAGGGTCGTTCTTCGAATATAATTTCCATATGCAATAGCCCTGCCCCGTTTATACCGCAAGGGTAGGTTCGTGGTTATGAGCGAGGTTTGACAGGTGCTTTATTACCCAATCACAAAATCACCCGGTCTGTAGCCGGGGTCGGGGTACTCGGGGCGCATACCCTCCAGTGTTTGGCGGACTATGCTGGTGATGATAGCATTTCTGGTTGCGCGCTGGTCGGAGGGGATGATGTGCCAGGGGGCGTGCTTGGTCGAGGTGCGGTCGGCCATAATCTGGTAGGCTTTCATAAATTTTGGCCACAGTAATCTGTCTTCCAGATCGCCGGGGTTGAACTTCCAGTGTTTATGGGGCTCTTCAAGTCGTTCAGCCAATCTTTGGCCTTGGACTTCGTGGGAGATATTGAGCATGAATTTCAAAATTGTCGTGCCGTTTTCGCTCAAATGCTGTTCAAAGTCATTGATCTGTCTATAGCGTTTATTGATCTTTTTAACCGGCGCGAATTTGCGCACCTTGACCACCAATACATCTTCATAGTGAGAGCGGTTAAACACGGTGATTTGGCCTTTGGCCGGACAAACATTGTGGACACGCCACAAATAATCATGGGCCAGCTCGACTTTACTGGGGGCTTTGAAACTGGCCACATGTAGATTGAGCGGCGGGGTGCGCGAGAAAATGGCGGAAATTGTGCCGTCCTTGCCGCTGGTGTCCATGCCTTGCAGGACGATGAGTAATGAACGTTTGTTGCCCGCGTATAGTTTGTGGGCGAGACCTCGGATCAGTTTAGCGTCAGCTTTGATACTGTCTTTGGCTTGCTTTTTGTTTGCGAAAATATCGACCCGTGTTGGTCGCTCGGACAGTTTAAATCTGGATTTCGGCGCGGCAATATAGTCGTGTGCATTTATAGGGATTATCGTCACATATCCTCACATGTCTTCATTGAGCCAAAAGGATGAGGCCAACCCGATGAGCATAGCGGCTAAAAGGGCAAATATGGCCGCATTGGAAATGCTCATTTCGTTTAACGCGCTTAGGTTCAAAGAAACTTCAGGTAGCTTAATGCCAGATATAAAATGTTTCAGGCTTGCCAGTTGCGGCACAGAAACAATCGCAGCTATCAAGGCGGCGGTACCAATCATCGTGCGCTTTATTGCACCGGTATTTCGCGGTGACGGTGCTTGCGTCAACACATGCTGGCTAAACCCGTCGTCCTCTATGGGCGCGGCGTAATCCGACAGTAATTCGCGAAATTCGTTATTTTCAGTATTATCAACCATCATATCATTATGCCTTCTCATAGGCGCAAAGGAAAGCCCTAAGCTTGTCTTTGCCCCGTGCTATGTGTGATTTTATTGTCCCCAAAGGCTGACCCAGAGCTTTTGCCGCCTCGCTATTGCTAAACCCGTAGGACAAACACAGCATGATTGCGGCCCGTTGTTCAGGCGACAGCCTGTTCATGGCCTGCTCAATATCCATTTTTACGCCGTGGGGGCTTTCGGGTGTTGGTTCTGGTTCGGGTAGGTTTTCTTGCGCTAGGTCTGCCCGGCGTTTGTGTTTGCGGATATGGTCTAGAAAAATACGGTAAGCGATTTGAAACAGCCAGGATTTGGTTTTGGCGCTATCTTCAACCBTGTCCATATTTTGGAACGCTCGCAGGAAAGTATCTTGGGCCAAATCGTCGGCCAAGGCAGAATTGCGGCATAAACGACGCAAAAACGCCCGTATCTGCCCTTGATGGGTTTTTACGAGCGCCGCACAATTTTGTGCGTGTTTATGGTTGTCCGCCAAAGCCAAAAATTATTCCGGGTCTTTGCGGCTGATGATGAACCAAAATGCTAGATATGCCGCGCCGATGAACAGAGGAAACATGGCCACCCCGCCCATGACTTTTTCGGCTTCATCTTCGGGTATCATGCCGCCAAAGATGAAGGTTGCCGCACCAATGGCCACCAAAATCATGCCAGTACGCAGGTCCGAGTGGGAGCGTTTGGCGCTAAACCCGACGGCCTTGATCACGTCGGGGGTGATTTCCTTGTCCTTGTCGAGCATGGCTTTGACCAGCGTGACATTTTTCCCTCGCGCCTTATAGCGAAAAAACATAGTGATGAACAAGATCAGTGGGATTGTGCCAAAGACCGAAATAATTGCAATTGTTTCTTCCATGAGAAACCTCCTTTTGTTTGTTATACCCCTAAGACGGTGCGGCGGGATAGTTTGGATGCAAATGTTTTCACAGTATCGTGACTATGGGGCTATAGGAAAAACACGCATACCCTGTTATGAGGCAATAAACTTAGGAGAAATTTATGAAAAAGCAGATACAAACATTAGTTCTGGCAGGCACATTGCTCGGCGCGGCAACATATACGCTGTCCGGTACGGCTCAGACGCCTAAATTTCACCCAGACGAGACCCATAAAATGGCGGCCCCTTATGAAAATATCGGCGTGCCGTCCGGGGCCTATACTATGGACAAGACCCACGGTTATGTGACATTTTCCTATTCACATTTCGACCTGTCCAACCCACAGCTTAGGTTTCGAGATATAGACGCGGTGCTGGTTTTGGACGCGGACATGCCCGAGAACAGTGTGTTAAGCGTAGAGATTGATGCGGCCAGTATTGACAGCGGCGTTGATATTTTTGACGAGCATTTGAACAGCCCGGATTGGTTTGATACGGCCAAACACGGCGAAATCAGCTTCAAAAGCACGGGGTTTACCCGTACAGGTACGAAGGCAGGCACTATGAGCGGTGATCTGACCATTATGGGCATCACCAAGCCCTTGACCCTGGACGTGACATTGCTGGCCGCCAAACCCCATCCTTTCAAGAAAGTGCCGGCCATCGGCATTGAAGCTCGCGGCACGCTGTTACGGTCTGATTTTGGGCTTGGTAAATATGCCCCCGGCGTCACCGACAAGGTTGATCTTTTGATCAGCGCAGAATTTCACAAAGACAAATAATGGCTGAAGAATGATTGGGACACAGAACTACACAAAAACTGCTCGGTGGTTACATTGGGCCATTGCGGCTTTAATCGTGTTTATGCTGGCGGGCGGGTTTTTGATGCAATTTGTGCCGGAAGACAATTTTTCGCTGACGGTTACGGTGTATAATTGGCACAAGACCTTTGGCTTGCTGGTTTTGGTGTTGTCCGTGGCGCGTCTAGTGTGGCGGCTGACCCATAAACCGCCGCCGCTGGATGCCAGCATTAAAGCCTGGGAAGCATGGCTGTCCAAATTGGTGCATGTGGTGTTTTATGTGTTTATGATCGGCATGCCGCTGATTGGCTGGGCGATAATTTCAACCTCGCGCTTTCCCTCCAAACTGTTCAATGCTGTGCCTTTGGCCAAATTGCCAATATTGCGGGATTTTACGGGGGATGTGCGCGAAAATATCAACGGCTTATTTGGAGACATTCATAAAGTTTTCGCATTTATCGCCATTGCCTTGATCGTCTTGCATATTGCCGCCGCCGTCAAACATCACCGCGAAGACGGTGTGTTTATAAGGCGGATGCTGGCCAATAAGAAAAAAGCGGATTAGATTTGATGCGTAGTTTTTTCGCCGTTTTCACTTTGGTTTTTGCTATGTTTTTAGCACATATTGCGGTTGCGCAAGATATTGGCGAAACCCAAACCAATTGGGCGGTGGACAAAACCGCGTCCAGTATCGCATTTAGCGGCGTGCAAACCGGGGAGAAATTTACTGGGTCATTTGCTGATTTTGATGTGCAGATCAATTTCAACCCCGATGATCTGGCAAATGCGAAAGTGGTGGTCACTATTGATCTGGCCAGCGCCGACGCGGGTGATAAAGACCGCAACGGCGCATTGCCGGGCAAGGAATGGTTTTTTGTCAAAAAATTCCCCACCGCCAAATTTGAAACCACCGGGTTTAAACATCTGGGCGGCAATAAATACGAAACCACTGGTCAATTGACCATACGCGGTGCGGCTAAAACCGTTACATTGCCGTTTACCCTCGACATTAACAACGGAAAAGCCGTCATGGCCGGCCAGCTTAACCTCAACCGTCGGGACTTTAATATTGGTACGGGTATGTGGAAAGACCAGGACTGGGTGAAACATAATGTCGGGGTGCAAGTGGCCATCAACGCCAAAATTATATTGAAATAACTTTAAATGGTATAGTTAAATTATTGCAATTATAGATACTGGTGTCATCACTAACTTATCAGGCAGGTGGGGTGTTTTGGTGGTTGGTTGTCGCGAAATATAGGAAAATTCCAACGCTATGTTCGTAAAAATAAACCCCTCATTAACCCTGAATACAAATAAAAATTAAAAACACTTTACTTATAATATTACCCTATCGCAGGGATTTTGTGAGAGGGCGTATTTTGAGGGTGATGCATAAATTCTATAGGTTTGTCAGGTCATTCGGTAAAGATACCGGGGGGCAATTCGCTGTCATCACGGCTGTGGTCGGCTTGCCTTTATTGCTGGTTTCTGCATCTGCGCTTGATATCAACAGGGCATTTAGCAAAAATTTAAACGTGCGTTCAGCCATTGATGCGGCTGCATTGGCGGCGGTGGTGCCTGCGAATATGACGAATACGGAACGCTATGCCTATGCACAGACCGTTTTTGATAATAATTATTACGGCGTCGAAACCGTTAACCTTGAGATAACCGGAGACCGGGAGCGGGTTGATATTGAAGCCACAACCCAGGTGCTCACTATGATGAGCGGCGTTGTCGGGATAAATTTCGTTGCCGTTCGTGACAGCACCTCAGCCATATTAATGCGCCCGCCTGCTCAGTTCAGGTCAATTCCTTAAACCCCAATGCCATGTTATCTACATCTACCACCGCGCCGCTGGCCAAATCATTTTGCGTCGTGGGCATTAGTCAGGGCGATTATATTCCCTATGCTAAAAACGCGTGTACGCCCATTGCAGACCCTTATGCCAGTTTGACCGCTCCGGCTGATGGGCCGTGTATAACGGCTAAAGACCTGCGCGGATATTTGGGGTCAACCAGCTCTGGTGGTGGCAAGTCGGATACCTTTGGTGCGGATGCGGAATTGATGCCGGGCACGTATTGTAACGGCATGAAAATCAGTGGAGTGAATGTCACATTTTTACCTGGAATTTATATTGTCAAAGACAAACCACTGGAGTTTAGCAAAGGCTCACAGGCGACAGGTGTGGGGGTGACATTTATTTTGAAGGGCAAGGCAACATTAGAAATAAAGACCAATTCCCAGGTGAATTTGCGAGCAACAGCCAGCGGAATATATGGGGTGTTGGTGTTTTTCCAAACACCCGATTTAGCCAAAGTCGGCAAAGCACCAAAATACCCAACGGCTATAAGTAACATTAAATCTGGCGGCGGATTAACCATCATTGGGGCTGCATATTTTCCCTCACAAAAATTGGTCATAACCAGCGATAGCCCGGTGCAGTCAAAATCTCCGGCAACGTCGCTGATTGCCTATCAGTTGGAATTTGGCGGGAAAAGCAACACACAAATTCGCGTAGACCATGAAGCCGGAGGCATCCCGCCGCTCTTACCGCGCTCTGACGAAGGCGCAAGACTGGTGCGGTAATTATTGCTGCGCCGCCTCGCGTAATTCTTCCAGCTCCAGCCATTCTTCTTCGCATTTTTCTAATTTGGTTTGGGCTTTGTCCAGGTCTTCTATGGTTTTTGTGAAGCCGTCCGGGTCTTTGATGTAATAATCTGGATCTTCCAATTTGGCGTTGAGTGTAGCCAGTTCGGCTGTCAATGCCGCCATGGTTTTTGGCAGAGTTTCGAGAGCGAATTTGTGCTTGTAGCTTAGTTTCGGTTTCGCCGTTTGGGGTTTGGGTTTTTGCGGGCTGGAACCGGTTTTTTGCGTTTGCTTTTCGGCGGCCTTAACCCCGTAGCCACGTTGGGCGATCATATCGCTATAGCCGCCGGCATATTCTTGCCATTTGGCGTCGCCTTCATAGGCGATGACCGAGTTTACCGTGCGGTCAAGAAAATCCCGGTCATGGGAGACCAGCAACACCGTGCCTTTATAATCGGCGATCAATTCTTGCAATAAATCGAGCGTCTCCAAATCCAGATCATTAGTGGGTTCATCCAAAATTAACAAATTGGACGGCAAGCGCAAGCCCCGCGCTAACTCCAGCCGGGCCCGTTCACCGCCGGACAAGCGCGAAATCGGTGTGCGCTGTTGCTCGGGCAGGAACAGGAAATCTTTCATATAACCGACAACATGTTTTTGGATGTCGCCGACCATAACACTATCGCCGCCGCCGCCGGTCAAGGCGTCTCTCAAAGTAGTATCCGGGTCAAGACCTTCGCGTTTTTGGTCAAGGATCAGCGGCTGTAAATTAGTGCCGAGCTTGATGGTGCCGTCGTCCGGCTCAAGCTGGCCCATGATCAGTTTGAGCAAGGTGGTCTTGCCGCTACCATTAGGACCAAGAATGCCGATCCGGTCGCCGCGTGCGATGCGGGTGGAGAAATCATCTATGATCATCCGCTCGCCGAACGCCTTGCTGACATGCTCAAGTTTTGCCACCAATTTGCCAGATGTCTGGCCCTCTGTGACGCTGATATTGGCTTTGCCGACGGACTGTTTTTCGCCGCTTTTGGTGCTGCGTAAATTACCCAGTTCTTTAAGCCTGCGCACATTGCGTTTGCGCCGCCCGGAAACCCCGTGCACGACCCAATGTTGTTCGCGCTCGATTTTGCGTGATAATTTGTGGCGGTCTAATTGTTCTTGTTCCAGAAAAGTATCGCGCCAGTCTTCAAATGCGCCAAAGCCTTTATTGATTTGCCGGGTTTCACCCCTATCGACCCAAATGGTCTCGCGGGTTAGCTTGGACAGAAACCGCCGGTCATGGGAGATCAAAATAAGCGCACCTTTATAGGCGGACAGCTCGTCTTCCAGCCATTCGATGATTGGCAAGTCCAGATGATTGGTCGGCTCGTCCAACATCAGCAAGTCTGGTTCCGGTGCCAGGGCGCGGGCCAAAGCGGCCCGGCGCGATTCGCCGCCTGAAATGGTTTTGGGGTCGGCCTTGCCGTCGAGATCGAGCGCGTCCAGCAAATAATGTAGGCGGTAGCCATCATCCGCCCCCTCAAGCCCGCCCGAGACATAATCGCCTAGATTGGCATAGGCGGATAAATCCGGTTCTTGGTGCATATAGCGCACCGTAGTGCCGGGTTTGACAAACCGTTCGCCTTCGTCTGGAAGGATCAACCCTGCGGCGATTTTCAGCAAGGTCGATTTGCCCGAGCCGTTACGCCCGACCAGGCAGATGCGTGCGCCGGGCGCGACAGTAAATTCTGCCCCCTCGATTAAAGGCGTGGTGCCAAAGGACAAATGGATGTTTTTCAATGTTAAGATAGGTGGCGGCATTATTTTTCTTGCTTTCTTCGTCCTTTTGCGTTCTGGGTGAGCTGGGGTGCTTATATGGCTGTGGGGGAATAGCACAAGAAAAAGCGTTGTTATTGGGGTTATAAATACATTTAGGCGTGATTCTTGCAGTATTTGACAAAATAACCATTTTATCGCCATAATCGTGACATATATCACGGAGATAATCGCTATAATCTGGTAGAAATAGGACTATCACCGTGTGATTGTGTTGCATAAACACATCATTAACATAGATTAACGGTACATTACGGCGGATTAAGCTAGAATTTACGTTTATAGGTTATATGATAAAGATACCAAATCATGTGATTTGTTTTTACGTGTGGGAGCGAAATGGGCAAAAGACGAGACATAAATTCCCTAGGTAATTGTTTTAAGGGAAGATTTGCAACCCTCAGGCTTGTTGCAGGTGGAGGTGTGTGTGCGTCATTGCTTCTATCGACATCGGTATTTGCTCAAGATAATAATCAGCGAAACCCGGATATACACGAGCATGAGCAGCCATTAGCGGCAACTTCATCGCCGGAATTGGTCAATGCCGATACATTGCCGGTTGATATTGCACCCGAGATTTTAAACAAGCCCAGAATAAGCACTATCAATCCAAATCATATGGAACGGCATGATGATACCCAATCCATACACACCCAACCTACGGGGCTTAGTTCAGCCAGCATGCGCGCTAATGTAAAACAGCGGGGCGGTGACAGTTCAAACATGGGCGCCGAGCGCATACCCATCGACATATTATCTACCGAGGATTTATTGTTGGCGGGCACTGCGCCTGTTGTACCTGCCGCTGTTCCGCTCGGCATGGCATCGCGTTCTGATGGCGTTATCAATTTAAGTTCAACACTGCGCGGGGCTCTGTTCGCATCGCCAAGCTTTGACAATGTCAATACTTCGGTTTTTAAATTGGATCTTGGTGGCCAGCCTTGCCTGGGTACGGCCGGGGAATGCCGGGCTAATGTAACGCGGCGCATTGATATTGGCTATGCCAAAAATATCACAACAGGTAAAATGGACGGCTTTAATCTGCAATTGACCCCGCACGGCGGCTTACGCATTGATGACGACGGCCAAAGTGCTTTGGTAGGGGCCTTGGTGCGCATTGGTGATAATTTACGCGAGGGGGCTGATAAAAAATCCAACACCTGGTATTTCTTCGCCGGCGCTGACGCCGAAGCACTTACCTATACACCTAATTCCGTGCGCCGGCTCACCAGTGGTGATTTTGCCCTACAAGACCAGATTATCATCGGTGATGCCCAGGCTGGACTTGGCTACAGGATCGGTGATGCCGACCTGGCCCTGACATATTACAAGCGTCAGGCCAAGGCAGAAAACTATAGCTATGATGAAGATGCGGCCGCACTTTCTATCACCTGGAAACGTTAAGCATCAAATCATCAAGTTTTTGTGGTCTGTAACCGTTTGACCACGGCAATGAGCAATAACACCAAAGTAATAATCGCGGCCAGTATCAATGATGTATATTTTAGTGGTGTGAGAATGTCTTTGGCGGCCAACATGCTTTCTGAGCCGGCCAGAGCGAATGCTTGTACGGTGTTTTCCGCGAAATCTGTAATCACGGCCAGGGATGCAGGAATGACCAGAAAATTCCTAAACTTGCCACCAAAACGCCAAACAAGACCAGCCAGCAAGCCGCCATAAGCCAAGGGGTATAGTGTATCAAGGGTTAGAGTGGCGACCAAATGTATATGTTTTTGCGCCGCCGACATCTCGCCGAGACGCACCAAAGCCTGTTTCGCGTTCATTTGCATGTCTAATAGAGGGCCGCCGACCGCTTGTTGTGCGAAATGAAAACCAACTCCGAGTATCAGAAACAATATAAACATCGTCCAAAGCACAGGCGTCCGCGCTAGAAAATTCAATAATTTGGTCATCACAGTTTTCCCTTCAATTATTTATTCATGCCAAATATTTGTTTGGCTCGTGAAGCGGACAATTTAAGCCGTGGGGCCAGTATAACAGGTAAATGCAAAATGCGAGACGTGTTAGGTGGGCCCGTTCGGCTCGGTGTGCTGATTTCGGCATGTCCACAAAATTATTCATATAAATGCAAATGTGGACTTGCTAAGGGGTGTGAATACAAGATATGGATAGATTGTGACGCGAATGTCTATATGTAGGCATGTCGGGGGTTAAGCACAAGAATTTGAATATACGGGAGAGAAAAATGGTGGGTTCAATTATTATTGGTTCCGAAAAACCGGGACTTTTGACACCGTCCGTGGGCTATAAGCCGTTTCGGTACCCCTGGGCCTATGATTTTTGGCTTAAACAGCAACAAGTTCACTGGATGCCCGAAGAAGTACCTTTGGGCGAAGATTGCAAGGACTGGGCCACCAGTCTAACCGATTCGGAACGCAATCTACTGACCCAGATTTTCCGGTTTTTCACCCAGGGCGATATTGAAGTTAATAACAATTACATGGAGCACTATGCCCGTGTGTTCAAACCGACCGARCTTAAAATGATGATTGCGGCGTTTTCMAATATCGARACCRTMCACATCGCCGCCTATGCYTTGCTGATCGARACCATTGGYATGCCCGAGAGCGAGTTTTCRGCGTTTATGGAATATGAGAGCATGGCGGCCAAGCACRATTATATGCARGAATTTRRYACYGAYAGCCACGCCGACATYGCCCGYTCYATYGCCATGTTYGGCGGCTTTACCGARGGSCTGCAATTGTTTGCCAGCTTTGCCATGTTGATGAATTTYCCGCGYTTTAACAAGATGAAAGGCATGGGGCAAATCGTCACCTGGTCTGTCCGCGACGAAAGCCTGCACTGTGAGGGCATGATCAAATTGTTCCATGAGTTTTCCCGCGAAACCGGGTGTGTCACCCAATCGGTGAAGGACGATATTATTGATTGTTGCAAAACCGTGGTCGGGCTTGAGGACAAATTTATTGATCTGGCCTTTGAAATGGGCCCGGTGGAAGGCATGACCGCCCAGGATATCAAGACCTATATCCGCTATATTGCCGACTGGCGKCTGAAGCAATTGGGATTGCCAAAAGTCTACGGCATTGAAAAACATCCACTGCCTTGGCTGACGGAAATTCTCAACGGGGTTGAACATGCCAATTTCTTTGAGGCCCGTGCGACAGAATATTCCAAAGGCGCGTCCAAAGGTGAATGGCACGGGGCGGACGGTGTATGGGATATGTTTGAAAAATCAAACACCGCTGGAACTGCTGGCCAGATGCAGGAAAACACAAATGAAACCCCGCAGTAAGCGGCTCTGTTGATGGTGTCTAATATATTGAAATTTGACAATATTCTCAATGTCCGGGATTACGGCGGCCATGGATTGTCGGATGGATATATGGTGCGCAAGGGAAAATTATTTCGCGGGGCGCAGCTGAGTAAAATATCCCGGCCAGAGCAGGAGCGCTTTGGTGATCTGGGTATTTCACTGGTTGTGGATTTGCGCTACCAGACAGAAAGGCGCAGGCAGGCCAGCAATTTTTCGGAAACCTACCGCCCGGATATTTTTGAATTTGACCCTGAATATGACCAGAACAAATCCGACAAGCTGGCCCCCCACGAGGCTTTTGCTATTCGCGAATTAAACACGGCCAAAGATGCGTATGGTTATATGCTCGGTTCCTATGAAGAGCGACCACTGGCGGCTGGATTTGTAGATATTGTGTCCAGAAGCCTCAAGCGCATGAGCAAATCGGGCGAAGCCGTCTATGTACACTGCGCCGCCGGTAAAGACCGAACGGGCACATTCGCCGCTATAGTTCTGATGTTGCTCGGGGTGTCTAAAGATGATGTCATGGAGGAATATTTACGCACCAGACAGGCGGTAGATATTGATGGGGTCATTGAGATGATTACGTTGAAAATGCAAGAACGTTATGGCCGGAAATTTTCGCCACAAGCGCTGCGGCCATATTTTGCAGTCGAGACAGAATATCTGGAGAAGTCTTTAAGTGTGATCGGTGATATTGATGACTATGCCCGTAAAATACTGAAACTCAACTCCAGCCATATTGACAGTTTTCGCAAGTATTATCGGCTCTAATTTTGGGCTTTAGCAGTTTGCCCGCACACCATTGCCGCCGCTGCTCACCGAGCAGGTTATATTGGTACCAAAGGTTATGGTCGGGGACTTGCGCGGTTTTAACATAAATGTTTCCGACAATGTAGGCGTTTGCACAAATGAACGCGACGCTGAATAATAATTGTATTCCACGCGTGTTACCACCAGTCCGGACGTTTGGTTCAGCAAGGCCGTACTTGTTTCGCTCGCGTCAAATTTCTCGTTTAACCCGTTGCCAAGTTTGGCATAGCCGACTTCCTGCAAATTACCATCCTCGTCTATTTCGAAACTTCTAATGTCAATGCTAACCCTTTGCGAGTTGGTGAGATTTGTCCCCAGAACAGCCAGGCTGGCGTTAAAAATATCTTCAATTTCACTTGATGTCAAATTTTCTTCCTGGGTGGCCAAATCACCGGTCACCGATGCGGCGTGTGAGACATTCCGGTCGGCTGATATCAATAGCGACACCTCCGCCAAGCCAATATATAAAGCAATCATGGCCGGCGCGATAAAGGCAAATTCAATGGCGGCGACGCCGTCTTTGTTGTGCCAGATTTTCTGTATCCGGGATTTAATAATATCAGTAAACATTTTCATATCTCTCAGACTCTAAACTGTGACCTAAAACGGCTCGTTCTTAAATGCGGTTGTTGCCGTTATGACATGGGTATTCCCGGCGGCATTGGACAAGCGGGTTAATTCATTGGGAACGGATAGTTGATGCACATATTGCACGCGGACAATAACAACATCACCGCCGCTGGTATCGTTATATACATCTGCTGGCATATTCGGGTCACTGGCTTGACAGGCGGTAATTTGAGCCGGTGTACCTGTGCAGCTCGGCGGGGATGTTGGCAGGCTGAGGTCTGCGAATCGACCCGTACCAGACGAGACGACATCGACCCGTAAATTGTCACAACTGCCGACACCGGCCATGGCCGTGCAAATGGCCGCTTTAAATTCATCGGCCCCGCCGCCGCTCGCCTGAAACTCACCAGTGCGCACCTGTCTTGAAACTTCCGCAACGGCATGATGGGTTGTTGAAGTGACAAAAAACAAGACGGAAATTTCGATAATACCGAACAGAAGTGCAGCAAAGGGGATGCCTAGAATGGCAAATTCAATGGCGGTTGTTCCCTCGCGGTTTTTGCGAAACGCGCTTAATGAATTGCGGTCCCGACGACGAGGTGTTTTTATAGTCTGATATTTTTGTTGAATGATGAAATTGCGCATAAATTTTGTCCACGACATATTACAACGGCGTAGTTAGCAAAAACATCCTAATTTCAGTTTAAGTTTATTGGTTTACAAGTGATTATTGTTCTGGTTGTTGCCGTGCGGACATAACGGCTTGCGGAATAACAGGTCGCATGCTGGGATTAAATGTTGCTGTATTGCGTGCAGGCGGTTGATACTGGGGCAATGCGGAACCAAGGACGCTAGGATTAGATGTCATAGCAGGATATGACGCTGCCGTAACAGTTGTGCCTGCATTGTCGATGGCTTTACCCTTGCCTTTAAATTGCGCCACGAACCCCGGATCGTCGCTAAGCACCGGGGCAGGTTGGCAAAACGGTGAACATGCATAGGACTGCCAGCCTTGGCCGACCAACATGACCCGCTTGCCCTTGCCGGAACTGCTATTTGTAACCTGTATATCGGCTTCCATGATGGTTTGACCAACATCGTTAAGGGCAATTAAATTGGTCACACCATAACCCCGCCCGATAATAAACAATAGATTTGGCGAATGCACGGTAACATCTGCAATCGCCGTATTGCCGACCACAATCGCAGAAGCCGGGGCAGGGAGATGCAAGATTTGGGTCTTGTTTATTTCAACTGTATAATTTTGCGCCTGATTATATATCTGCACCTGGCTATACATCTGTGCATGGCTGGTCAGCGGTATAAAAGTCATTGCGAAAAGCCCTGCAAAGCCGTAAATATTGCGTAAGGGGCGTGTAAGTGTGCGTTTCATCATAACATAGTCCTCGGTTCTTTTTTCCTTGATAGACGGATGTAATGAATGAAGGGTTTACAAAATGACCAGACCTGGGTGAGGCTCTTTTAGCGAGACATGAGAGACAATACGTACATAATATATAAAGGTTGGCGTGGTTCTGGGCTGCTTTAAATTTTACCAAATTTTTACCTCGTTTTTTATCTAAGTGGTAAAACCTTGTCCTTATGTTGCATCAAGTCAGGGGATGTTCCCTGTATTGGGATTGTCCCTTTTATTAATGCATACGTGGGAGTTAGTTATGCAAAATTTTGTTACACGTTTTATGAACGACGAGTCTGGTGCTACTGCTATTGAATATGGCCTGATCGCTGCTTTGATTTCAGTTGGTATTATCACCGCTGCTACATCATTGGGCGACAATGTTGGCAACAAATTCAGCAGCGTTGCAAGTGCTGTTGGTACTGCTGCTTAAGCATATCCGACAAATTTGAAGCCCTTTAACAGGGTGTTGAAATTGAGCCGCCCTGGATATTTGTCCAGGGCGGTTTTTTTGTGGGTTTAAACCAGCCGTTAACTCTGTTTTGTTAGCTGTACAGGCAAGAAATACAAATTGGGCGCGGCAATTTTGCTCATTTATTGAAACCAGAAACAAGGGGGTGGTGTGTTAACATTATTCATAATTTTGATTTTTGCGGGCTGTATGTTGGCGGCGAGCTGGATTGATATGACCAGTATGACCATACCCAATTGGATCAGTTTGGTATTGGTTGCCGGGTTTTTAATTTTAATCCCCTTTGCCTGGCAAGGGTGGGCAGTGTTCGGCACCCATATATTGATCGGACTTCTTTGTTTTGCGCTCGGCGTTGGTATGTTTGCCCTAGGGTGGATGGGCGGCGGCGACGCTAAATTGTTCGCCGCGACGTCCCTTTGGTGGGTATGGAGTGATTTGTGGATATATTTGGTATACACCGCCGTAGCCGGGGGCGTTTTGGCTATAATATTGGTGGTCGGGCGGAAATGTTTCCCGGTTTCCATACTGAAAACTGCATGGTTACACCGCTTGTTTAAAGACGAGAAAAAGATGCCATATGGCCTCGCCCTGGCATTTGGGGCGCTCATGACCCTGCCAAAAAGCGATATATATCAATTTGTGGCCGCTTTGGTGTGATTTTTAGCAAAATAGTCAACAAAATTTACACTTATTAACCATGCTTTATCATATGGGGCGCTAGTTTTTGTTGAAGTGGTATCAAAATTTTGACCAAGGCTAGACCTGCGAGGGGTTATGGATAAGAAGAAAATTATTTTACTGGGCGGTTTGGGGGCTATTGCCGTTGTTGCGTTTTTGCAATTGCAGAAAATGTCCGAGCCCCCCCCGGCGCCAGTTATAGCCGCCGCTCCCGTTGCGCAAATTATTTCAAATGTGGAATATGTGGAGATATTGGCAGCAACCCGCGACATAGCCAAAGGTACACGCCTAACTCCGAATATGTTGCAGTGGAAAAAATGGCCCGAAGAGGCGCTGGAGCCAAATTTGATCGATATTAAAGACCAGCCGCAGGCTTTGGAAAAATATTCCAGTGCAGTCACCCTTGCAAAAATTTACAAAGGCGAACCTCTTATGCGCCAAAAAGTTGTGCAAGCCGGGGATAGAGGTTTGATGGCGGCCCAGTTGGGGCCAGGCATGCGGGCTATTTCCACRCGGATCACCGCCGATACGGCGGCCGGCGGCTTTAT
Source organism: Robiginitomaculum sp. (assembly GCA_002733385.1). Lineage (GTDB taxonomy): Bacteria > Pseudomonadota > Alphaproteobacteria > Caulobacterales > Maricaulaceae > Robiginitomaculum_A. Next base: position 10,492 of record NVVO01000002.1, on the reverse strand, counting down.
TCAACCAGGGGACAGGGTAGACGTGGTTTTGACGACACTTTTGCCGCAAAGGCRCCAAGCGGCCAGAGTGGCACGAAACAATCATGTCTCGAATACAATCTTTGAAAACGTGCCGGTTTTGGCCATCGGTCAAACCAGCGCCCCAAACCCGGACGGCTCGGCCTTTGTCATAGGATCCACAGCCTTGCTTGAAATGTCGCAATCTGATGCCGAAACTTTAATCGAAGCCCAGTCTCGCGGTGAAATTTCGTTGATATTGCGCGGGCTTAACCGGCGAAATGCGCAAATTGTCCCCAGCATGGCAACAACCAAGCGCGAGAAATCCACAGGCGACCTCAGTTCCATGACCATTATCCGAAACGGTCAAAAGCAACAAGTCTCGATACAAGGACGCTGAAATGATATTCAGACGCATCAATACACAGGCAATATCCACGGGGGCGGTTCTGGCTTTGCTGTTCGCCCTACCGTCCGCTTTGTTGCAGCCGGCACTTGCCGGCCCACGTTCCTATGCCGATATTAGAGCGATCAGTCCGCAAATGCCAGTTGTAGTATCGACAAAAAAATCCATTCTAATCCCGTACGGAAAATCCAGTACCATTGATTTGCCCGGCACTATGATGGATGTAATCGTTTCAAATCCGAACATTGTCGATGCGATCATACATACCCAAAGCCGGGTCTTGCTGGTCGGTAAGCAAGCCGGGCAAACTAATGCGTTTTTCTATGACGCCCACGGCAACGAAGTCTTGAATTTGGAAATCCGGGTTGAACGGGATATGACGGGACTGGAAGCCCTTATTTCCCAACACGCGCCGGGTAATAATGTTTCCGTCAAATCTTTTAACAACAATATCTTGTTGTCCGGACAGGTGGAAAATGCCGGGGCTGCGAAAGTTGTCATGGATTTGGCCAAATTATGGTTGAGCGAGACCGCGCCTGGCGCGAACGCCGGAGAGATTACCAATATCATGACCGTTACGGGTAATGAGCAGGTGATGCTAAAGGTTCGGATCGTGGAAATGCAAAGGTCTGTCACCAAGCAAATGGGCATTGATTTAAACGCGCTGGCGCAAGTCGGCGATGCAAGTTTTGGCCTCATTGGTAATTCAGCGGTTGGCTTAACTTCCGGGTTTGGTAGTAATCTGGCATGGAATAATTCAGGCGGCGGTGCTTTGCAGTCCTTAACGGCCAATCTACAAGCTTTGGAAAGGGTTGGCCTGGTCAGAACTCTGGCGGAACCGGTATTGACCGCAATATCCGGGGAGACGGCTAATTTCCTCTCCGGCGGCGAGTTTCCCATATTGACCAATGTTTTTGTTGATGCCCAAGGTCGTCTGCAGCGGGAATTTGAGTACAAGCCATTTGGGGTGTCGCTCGGATTTACGCCTGTGGTGTTGAGCGAAGGCCGGATTTCGCTCAATGTAACCACGGAAGTATCCGAACCGACTACGGAAGGTGCATTTGAGGTAAACGGTTCAGAAGTCCTGGCCATCCGCAAGCGCAAGGCCAGCACGGTGGTCGAATTGCCCGCAGGTGGCAGCATGGTCATTGCCGGCCTTATCCGCGAAGAGAGCCGCCAAAGCACAAGCGGCACGCCAGGTCTCAAAGATATTCCGGGCATAGGCGGGTTGTTTAGAAACCGCGATAGCGCGACAACCGAGACGGAGCTGGTGATTATTGTGACGCCGTATCTGGTTAACCCGACCCATATTGATAAATTACAGACCCCACTGGACGGCATGATCCCTGCCAATGACCGCGAGGCAGCATTTTTGGGTCGTTTGAACAAAGTCTACGGAAAAAACGTTAAACCTGACCCGAAACAACGCCTGTTTGGCCCGTTCGGCCATGTGGTAGATTAGGAGTAACAAGGTGCAAAAACGAAAGCAGTATTATGTTCCCCGTAAGCTGAAATTGGCTACATTGGCAGGGTTTGCCGTTCTGTTGGTAAGTGGTTGCACCATGTATCAACCATCCTACGGCCCGACCCAATTGCGCAACAAAATCACCATAGCAGAAACAGTCGAACGTCTGGAGTTATATGTCGGAGAGGCGGGATTGCATYTATCTGCCCGCGATATGGACGCGGTTGGGGACTTTATTGGCCAATATACAACATCAGGGCAAGGGCCATTATATGTCAACATCCCGGCAAATGGCACGAATAGTCAAGGTGTTGCCCAGGCAAATTCGGTCATTCAGTCTTTTTTGGGTCGTACCGGAAACAGCGATGCCGAAATTCAAACGGGTCAATATGCGGCCAAACCGGGCGTGCGCGCACCGGTGATTGTCTCTTACAGGCGCTTGGCGACTGTGCCGGTTGATTGCCAGCAAGGCGCCAGCCTGACCCATACATCGAACAATCAACCTTACGGGAGTTTTGGCTGTGCGCAAACCGCAAATCTAGCCGTTCTTATTGATAACCCGCGCCAATTAATTTCTCCCTATTCATTGGACGCCGCATCATCGGTTCGCCGGACAACCGTGTTGGATAAATATAATGCCGGTGAAAACACCGCCACTCCAWKKCMSGRSGGGMAKNGMRMKRGAYSMYRGGGKTKKRTSWYSGKCAGCAAATTTAAACCAAACAGCAAATTTAAACCAAACATATGGGCGTATGATTTAAACTGGACGAAATTATGAAACAGCCGCAACTCAATCCTGCAACGGCACCACAGCCCTATCCTGCGCCAAGCCAACCTGCACAATTTGCACAAGGCCAGGGTGGGCAAGGTCAAGCGGCGCAGGAACGCATACTGCCTATGTCTGTGCHAACACTCATGTCAACACCTGGGCCTGCAGCCCAAATGCCGCCCGGCCAAATGGGGCGAGTTGCACCCGTGCAGCCTACGGCACAATCTGTGTTCCAACCAGCCCCCCAAGCTGGGCAGACAATCCCTCAACAGCAGGCAATGCCTCAAACTCAAGCTGGCTATCCCTCCATGCCCCAAGCACCTGCCCATGCAATGCCGCAAGCACATAGCCAAATGCCCCAGCACTTGCAACAAAATCAGCACCTTCAACAAAATCAGCACCTTCAACAAAATCAGCCCCATCAAGCTCAGAAAATTGGGCATTTGGGGCACAACCCCGCAGGCCACACGGCGCCATTAAGCGGGCCAGTAAATCCTCAAATGTTGGCTCCAGAGCCTGAAGCCATGGGAGAGGGCGGGGAAAAAGCTTTACCACGAATTGCCATTCATGCATTTTGTGAGCGTCCGCAAACCGCCGCAACAATCCAGTCCACAAATGATGATTGGCGCATGGCCAGAGCCAATATGAAAGTATATATGGGCGGCTTGCCAGCTGCTATCGAGTTTTATAGCAAGGAAAATACGCCGTCTATTATCATATTCGAATCCGCTTTGCGCGGCCCTGCGCTCTTCGAGCAATTGGCACAACTGGCTTCCAATTGTGATGCAGATACCAAAGTCGTGATGATCGGCGCGGTAAATGATATTAAATTATACCGCGAGCTGATGGATCAAGGCCTCAGCGAATATTTGGTACCTCCATTTCATCCACTAACGCTTATCCGCTCAATATCGGACTTATATGCAGATCCGGACAAGCCATTTGTTGGGCGGGTAATCGCATTTTTTGGCGCAAAGGGCGGCGTTGGTTCGTCGACCATGGCCCACAATGTAGCCTGGGGTTTGGCAACCAAAATGGGTCAGGAAACGGCCCTTGTTGATATGGATTCCAGTTGGGGTACCACGGGACTGGATTTCAATTATGACAGCAGCCAGGGTTTGGAAGAAGCATTGGCGGACCCGGAGCGCATGGACGATACCTTGCTGGACAGGATCATGATCCGCCATACGGAAAAATTGTCTATCCTGCCCGCAGCTGCCACACTGGGTTCCACGGAAGCCATACCCGCAGCTTCCTACGAGACTTTGGTCAACGGAATTCGCGGGCTGTCACCCTTGACGGTATTGGATATACCACATATCTGGAGTGAATGGTCCAGCACTATTTTGAAAGGTGCGGACGAGATTGTGATTACGGTGACGCCAGATTTGGCGAATTTGCGCAATGCAAAAAACCTGATCGAGTATTTAAAAGCCGCCCGTCCAAATGACAAACCACCGCTTTTGATCATCAATAAAACCGGCGTACCAAAAACCGCAGAAATCCCCATTAAAGATTTTGCCGCCGCTGTCGGTATTAAACCCGCATTGGTGCTGGGCTATGAACCGGTTGTCTATACAGAAGCCTCAAATGACGGAAAAATGCTCAGTGAGCTTAAATCCGCTGAAGCTGCATTTAGCGGCATCATGCATTTGGCGTATAGATTGAAAACCGGTGAATTTCCCCCGCAAGGCAGTTCAAAAAAAGGCCGGTTCCAGCAAAACCAAAAAGCCGGAGAATCCACAAAAAAAGACAGTATATTGGGTGGTTTATTGGCTAAATTAAAAAAACGGAAATAGGGTAATATGTTTGGAAAACGAGCAAGTGGAAGCGCGCCGCGTACGGCAGTAGCACCAGCGGTAGAGAGTGCAACAGCACATGTATCTGAACCTGAAACGGGCATGGAGCCAGCCAATATCGCACCAAATACACCAGAGGTAAAACCGGAGAGAAGCGGCGAGACTTCGGACGCCTATTACGAAACCAAGGCAACAATTTTTAACGCACTTTTTGAAACAATAGATGTTTCGGCTCTGGCGGGCATGGAGCCCAAGGCCGCCCGGGCTGAAATTCGGACGATTGTCGACGAAATTATTGCGATCCGAAATGTGCGCTTGTCGGTCAATGAGCAAAATCAGCTCATCGGCGAGATTTGTGATGATATTCTTGGCTACGGGCCGTTAGAACCATTATTGATGCGCGACGATATCGCTGATATAATGGTCAATGGTGCGCGACATGTGTTTATCGAAACCGATGGACGTATGGAAAAAACCAATATCCGGTTTCGCGATAACCAGCAATTGATGAATATCTGCCAACGCATAGTCTCCCAGGTTGGCCGCCGGGTTGATGAAAGTTCGCCGATTTGTGATGCGCGGCTTTTGGACGGCTCAAGGGTAAATGTAATCGCGCCGCCCTTAGCCATTGATGGGCCAACATTGACAATCCGGAAATTTAAGAAAGACAAGCTCACCTTGGCAAATTTGGTTGATTTTGGATCAATTTCACCTGCCGGCGCAAAAGTCTTGCAAATCATTGGGGCGTGCCAGTGCAATATCCTTATATCTGGCGGTACGGGCTCGGGTAAAACCACATTGCTGAATTGCTTGACGGCATTTATCCACCCTGATGAACGGATTATCACCTGTGAAGATGCTGCCGAGTTGCAATTGCAACAACCCCATGTGGTGCGGCTGGAAACCCGGCCGCCAAATTTGGAAGGCAAGGGCAAAATCACCATGTCAGATTTGGTCAAAAACTGTCTACGCATGCGTCCAGAACGGATTATTGTCGGCGAGGTGCGTGGCCCGGAAGCTTTTGACCTTCTGCAAGCCATGAATACGGGCCATGACGGCTCCATGGGAACCCTGCATGCCAACTCGCCGCGTGAGGGTTTATCGCGGCTTGAAAGCATGATTACCATGGGCGGTTTTTCCTTACCTACGCGGACTATTCGCGAAATGATTGTCGGCTCAATTGATGTGGTTATTCAGGCCACACGTTTGCGCGACGGCACACGCAAGATCACCCATATCACCGAGGTCTTGGGTATGGAGGGTGATGTAATTGTCACCCAGGATCTTCTTTTATATGAGATGGACGGTGAAGATGCACAGGGTAAAATTATTGGCGCGCATAAGTCTACCGGGATTGCCCGCCCGGCATTTTGGGAACGTGCAAGATATTTTAATCTGGAAAAAGAATTGGCTGAAGCCCTTGATGAAGCGGGAGAGAGTTAATGGAACCGATGACAATAATGGCGGCGATGGGCGCACTGGCAATTATGGTGGTAGGATATTTGATCCTGGATTCGGGTGGTGGTTCACCCAAAAAACGCGTGGAACAAATCCAGACACCACAAAGCAAAGAGCGTAAATCCGTCTTTGCATTCATGAAAGTGGACGAAAGTGGTAATCGTCGTAAAATCATCGAATCGTCATTGGCAGACCTTGAAAAAGACCAAAAATCAAAATCAAAGAAACGTAAATCCCTAGCCGCAAAACTGGTCCAGGCGGATGTAAAAATGGACGCAAAGACTTTTACAACCATGTCGATGATTATTGGCGTGGTCAGTGCCGGCATACCAATTTTCCTCGGTTTAAGTCCGGTGATTTCAATGGGCATTGGCTTTGTTACAGGCTTTGGATTGCCCAGATTTGTGTTGAATTTTCTGCTCAACAGACGGCAAAAAAAATTCACGGCCCATTTTGCAGATGCCATGGATATTATTGTTCGTGGTGTGCGAACCGGACTGCCCTTGGGGGATTGTTTGCGCATGATCGCTCATGAAAGCGCGGAGCCAGTACGTACAGAATTTAGACGTTTGGTCGAGGCAGAAAGCGTCGGTGTACCGTTAGAACTTTGTATCGAGCGCATGTATGACCGCATACCGTTGGCAGAGGTAAATTTCTTTGGTACGGTGTTATCTATTCAAAAATCTACAGGTGGTAATCTCGGTGAAAGCCTGGATAATCTGTCCAAAGTTTTGCGTGGCCGCAAACTTTTGCGCGAAAAAATCAAAGCTTTGTCCGCCGAAGCCAAGGTGTCAGCCATGATTATTGGCGTATTACCCCCCGGTGTTATGACCATGGTAAGCATTGTTTCGCCGGATTATATGTACGAATTATATTATACGGAAACCGGGCACAGGAATTTAATGATCAGTGCTGGCATGATGGTTGTTGGTATTCTGGTTATGCGCAAAATGATCAATTTCAAGGTTTAAGGATATTGTATGACGGCTGGATCCATAGAACTGTTTAAGACGACCTTGATCCTGCTGGTCATATTGGCCAGTATTGTGACCCTGTATTCTCTGCTCGCACCATTACTGGAAGGAAACCAATTGAAGAAACGCATGGGTGCCGTTTCCAACGAACGAGAAAAATTGCGCAAAACCCGTATGGAGCAGCTTAGCGACACACAAGGTTTACGTTCCGAATCCAAGGGGTTTGTCAAGAATTTGGTTGATGATCTATCATTGGAAAAACTGATGGCGGCGGCGGACTTGAAAGACAAGCTAAACCAGGCCGGATTGCGCGGGCAAAGACCCGTCTATATGTTTTATTTATTCCGCTTGGTCATGCCTATTGTTTTGTTGATCTTTGGGTTGTTGTACTTTGTATTGCTTAATCCTATGGAATGGCGGACCATGCAATCTTTGCTGGCGGCCTTTGCGTTGATGTTGTTTGGCTATTATGCACCAGGGATTTATATCAAAAACAAGGCCAACAAACGCATGGCGGCTATAGCGCCGGTATTTCCAGACGCGTTGGATTTGTTGCTTATTTGCGTGGAATCAGGCATGTCGATCGAAATGGCATTTGGCAAGGTCTCCAAAGAAATGGCGGAAAACTCAATGGAACTTGCGGAAGAGTTTTCTATGACAACGGCCGAATTGTCCTATTTACAAAGCCGCCGACAGGCCTATGAAAATTTCGGCCGGCGCAATAACCATGCTGGTATTCGTGCCGTGTCTACGGCGCTCATTCAATCAGAACGCTACGGTACGCCCCTCGGCAGTACATTGCGGATAATGGCGGACGAAAACCGGCAAATGCGGGTGTTGGCGGCCGAGAAAAAAGCGGCCGCATTGCCGGCGAAACTCACCGTGCCAATGATTGTATTTTTCTTGCCCGTGTTGTTTATCGTGATTTTAACACCCGCCGGTATGCGTATGGCCGCGAACCTAGGTTAATTGTTACATAGGATGGCCAAGGGCGTAACGAACAACGTCCGTTACATCAAATGCCAGCGAGATCAGCATAACTGTGACCGTAAGCGCAATCCATTTACCGGCTAGTGTGCCTTTAACCCGCCATGTGGTTTTGCGTTTCCATAAATATATCAAAACGGGTGGCCAGGCAATAATATGCCCCCATCCCAAAACTCGCTCATAGCCAAATTTATGGTAAAGCCAGAACATGATAATCGGGGCCGCTAAGAGCGTAGCCAGAGCAATCCAGCGGGCTTCAACTCGCTTGAAAGCAAAGGCAATGGACAACACAAACATCAGCCCCATAAAATTAACCCAATAATATACCCATATCGGCCCGGCTTTTACGTCCGCCGAAAAATTAGTGATCAGCTCGATCATATACGCCTCCCTGTTTAATCTATAATGCCCAGTTCGCGGCCAAAGTCCATATATGAGCGGGTACGGCGTGCGTTCATTTCCGCATCGGTTGGCGGGGTGTGCGCATAGTCAAATGTCACACCCGTACCTTCGATAATCCGGTTCATGAAATTGAACAGCGCACATATTTGCACGGCGTCATACAAGGCCCGTTCACTCCACCCGACGTCGTAGACAGCCTTGGCATCCGCGTCTTTTATGCGGGCTGGCAAAACCGTCAGTTTTTTGACATAGACAAGCAATGGTTTCAACTTAGCGGGCAGGGGCGCGGTGTCTATATTGTCCATCATGGCGTCTATTAAACCCTCCTCGACCCCAAAGACTTTCGCGTATATTTTATGGGCGCCAAAACAAAATGTGCAAGCGTTCAGCCCGGATACATAGGTGGCGATTATTTCGCGCTCGGCAATGCTCAAGGGGCTGTCGCCGCGCAGCAATACATCATGATAGGCTAACAAAGGTTTGACCGCATCCGGAAATGCTTGAAATACGGCGCCTAAATGCGGCTTGTCGCCAAGGCTGGGGAATAAGGACATGGGGTCTCCAACATTAAATTTATTCATCTATAGAACAAATTCAACCCTTTAGCCAAACACAAACCGTCAGCGGAATATGCGTTTATAGGCTAAAGTATTATCCGGTTGCTCCTTGTGCTGGTGTTTGTTAAGAGCCGCCACAGCTTACGCGCAACCAACCAAAGTTTACGCAGCAATAAGAAGGAGCCATGATGAAAATCAACGGCAATGAAATAAAACCGGGTAATATTATCAGCCACCAAAACGGTCTTTGGGTAGCGGTGAAAGCCAATGCGGTCAAACCGGGCAAGGGCGGGGCGTTTAATCAGGTCGAGCTGAAAAACCTGATCGACGGACGCAAGCTCAATGAGCGTTTTCGGTCTTCCGAAACCGTAGAAAAAGTTCGCCTGGAGCAAAAAACCCATACTTATTTGTACGCCGAAGGTGACATGCTGGTGTTTATGAATTCCGAAAATTATGAGCAAATCAATTTGCAGTCGGAATTTATCGGCGAGCGAGCTGCATTTCTCACCGACGGTATGGAAGTACAATTGGAATTTCACGAAGACCAGCCTATTTCTGTCTCCCTGCCGGATCAGGTGGTGTTGGAGATTGCCGAAACCGAGCCAGTGGTCAAAGGCCAGACGGCGGCCAATTCCTACAAACCGGCCATTCTCGAAAACGGGGTGCGCACATTAGTGCCGCCTTTCGTCAATAGCGGCGAACGTATCTTGGTGCTGACCGAAGATGGTTCTTACATAAAGCGAGCTGACTGATGGCCAATGCATCCCCCCTTGTTGAAGTTATGATGGCGGCGGCGCGCAAAGGTGCGCGGACATTGTCGCGAGATTTTGGCGAAGTTGAAAACCTGCAAGTGTCGCGCAAAGGCCCGGCAGATTTTGTCACGGCGGCAGATAAAATGTCCGAAGAAAAAATCTTCGAAAGCTTACGCCACGACAGGCCCGGTTACGGTTATCTCATGGAAGAACGCGGCGAGGTTGGCGGTTCCGATAAAACCCACTGTTTCATCATTGACCCCCTGGACGGGACAACAAATTTCATGCGCGGCAATCCGCATTTCGCTATTTCCATCGGGGTTGAGCGCGACGGAAAATTACATGCAGGTGTGATTTATGACGTCCTGCGCGACGAAATGTTTTACGGCGAAACTGGCAAAGGCGCGTTTTTGCTGGACAGTCGGGGTGTGGACAAACGCTTACGCATGCCGCCCAGGACCGACCTGGGTTTATGTACAATTGCCACCGGCATGCCGTGGCACGGCAAGCGCGGTCACGCGAAATTTGTCACCGAACTTCACAAGGTCATGGCTGTCACAGCTGGTGTTCGCCGCAACGGTTCGGCTGCGCTCGATTTGGCTTGGCTGGCGGCTGGCCGCTTTGACGGATATTGGGAGCGCGGCCTCAATATTTGGGATATCGCCGCCGGATTGGTTATCGTGCGCGAGGCCAACGGCACGACGCTAGATTTGGACACAGGCGAAAACAACCCGGAAGCCAGCTGCAATCTACTGTGCACCAGCAATGATCTCATGCCGCGCCTGCAAAAATTATTGGGCTAGAGCGTTCCGTGTTAAATCATACTCAATTTGATGGGTCATATCTGTTCACCGGCAAGGCGCGTCCCGCAGGGCGNNGCCATAGTATCGGAGTGCGAAGCCTGCCTCTTGTACAAGGGGCGCAAC
>NVVO01000029.1 GCA_002733385.1 Robiginitomaculum sp. | reverse complement strand
GCTCTATCAAACGAACCTGCTTAACCCAACTAATTCTACTCTTCCTCATATGCCCCATGTACAACACCTAATCAGCGTTATCTAGGACAGCCCCTAAATCTATTTGGACAATTACGTGCCAAACTGAAAACCCAAACCTACAAGCTTTATTTCGGGCTAAGCCCCGTGAAGAATGTGGCGACGGATTTGGTTAGTAGGGTTTCATAATCTTTGGCACTGAAGGCGAAGTATTTAAGGCCCCGTGCGCTGGCGATAAACAATTGCGCCAATTCCCGCGCCGCCAAATTATCCGGCCCGCCAGAAATGCCCCCGGATTTGAGGCCGGATTGTAACGCGTCTGTCAGCATACGCAAAAACCTGTCATCGGCCTGGGCATTGATATCGGCGGAAATGCTTTGGCTAATGTCGAAGATTTCAGTGCCGTGAGCGCTATCGTAAACCAGAGCATAAAGCGGGGTCATGCGGGCGGTCGTTGCATTGGCGATCCGGGTCTGCAGGGGCAGGTCTTTGGCCAATTGGTTTTTGGCATCATTTAAGGTTTGCCCATGGATTTTTTCTGCCATGGAACGAAAAATATCGATCTTGTCCTTAAATAAAATATACAGAGCCGAGCGCGACATGCCCGCCGCCAGGGCAATGTCCGCCATGCTGGTACGCTTGAACCCGTATTGTTTAACGCAGTCAAATGCAGCTTGCAAAATGCGATCAATTTTGTTGGTGGTGTCTAGCTGTTTCATATTGATTGACATATTGACAAAAAACTTCTAACTTGTCAAAGAAAAAGCACTATAGTTTTAATTTTAAGGGGAAAACGCCATGACTACCAAAAAGACTACCAAAAAGAAAACCGTCAAGAAAGCCACAAAACAAACCAAAAAACAAACCGTGCTGGTGACTGGTGCGTCCGGGTTTATTGCCAAACATTGTATTTTGCGTCTGCTCAAGGAAGGCTATAAAGTGCGCGGCTCTTTACGCACCCCAAGCCGGGCTGATGAAGTACGGGCGGCTTTGTCGGCGCATATTAACACCGATGATTTGTCGTTTGTGACCCTTGATCTTAGTTCCGATGCTGGCTGGGACGATGCGGCCAAGGGCTGCACATTTGTTCAACATATCGCCTCGCCCTTTCCCAATTCAGTACCGGGGGATGAAAACGATTTGATCATACCGGCCCGCGAAGGCGCATTGCGGGCCTTGCGCGCCGCCGCCAAAGCCGGGGTCAAGCGCGTGGTGTTGACTTCTTCCATGGCAGCCATTGCTTACGGGCATGATAAGGGCGAGGATTATGTCTATAGTGAAGACGATTGGTCAAATATAGACGAGGATATCGGTGCCTATCYCAAGAGCAAAACCATTGCCGAGCGGGCCGCATGGGGTTTTATGGAAACGGACGAAGCGGGCGGCATGGAGCTATCCGTGATCAATCCCGGTGCCGTGCTGGGGCCATTGCTGGACGCGGATTACTCCACGTCCGGCGAACTGGTGCGTAAATTATTGGCGGGCGAGGTTCCGGCCTGTCCTGATATCGGGTTTTCSTGYATAGATGTSCGCGAYGTSGCCGATGCCCATTATAATGCCATGASCATGAAAGTGGCGGCTGGGCGTCGATATTTATGCATCGACAGTTATGCGGGCATGTTGGATATTTCCAAAACCCTATACGAGGCGGGTTACAAAACCCCGACCAAAAAACTGCCAAATTTCATGGTGCATCTCATAGCCATGTTCGATAAAACCGTGCGCTTGATCAAACCCGGACTCGGCAAGCGCGAAAAAACCAACAATAAACGCTTGCGCGAAGAGTTGGGTGTCCAGCCCCGCACCATAAAAGAAATGACACTCAGCATGGCGGAGAGCATGGTCGAATTTGGGGTGGTGACACCCAAGATGCGGTAGGAAATTCTAGCTGAATATCTCCGGGCATTCACGGCCGCATTTATTGTTGACGATTATGTAGATCAGGTGGATGGTCGCCAGTCCGGCCAGCAGGCAGAAAAACGAGATATTGGCGTAGGAGAAAAACGCCCAGACCGTAATGACGACCGCGATCATGGTCAAGCCAAAGATCCGCATATGTTTATAGGTGGATAGCAGCGGCGGGATGATCAACAGTACCATATAGATCGCGTAAGTTCCCCATCTGGGCATGATATAATCCAGCAACATAGTGTCTTCATAGGTGATGGATTGGCGGCTGATTTTGACCTGCACCCAGTCGGGATTGAACAAGTGCGGGATATATAAGGTCAGGCCAAATGTCAGACCCGCCAGCGCAAACAGCATTAGCGGTTTTTTGCGTTTGCTGTCTGTGGGTTCCAGGAAATACATGGCGAACGGCACCCAGGTTGGCCACATCAGCCACGAGAACAGGATAAAGCCCATAGCTGCCCACCAGATCATGTCCGGCGTGCCTGCGTTCAGCCCCATCCAGACATGGCCCTCCATAAATTGCTGGATMSCGGCAAAGATCGGCATSAGRGCGMTRGGCARRKARCGCTTGTTAATGGTCCAGGCTTTCCAGACGGCAAAGCCGCCGCCCGTGGCCAAAACCCCGGCGGCCATAAAACTAACAGATGCGGATAAACACATAATCATTCCCCTTTTTAATTTACTATACCTAGTTTTAGGCTTTTTTACAATGGTGAGATATCACGCCCCGACTGATTTGCGAAAGCGCGGGATAAATCGCGGTGTTTTGTTTGCATATTCATCATAGGCCTCGCCAAACTTGGCGCGGGTATCACGTTCTTCCTTGAGGGCGAGACGCCAATACATGACCAGTAACACCGGGAACATAAGCAAAGTTAAAATGGTTGGCCATTGTACCAAAAATCCGAACATGATCAAAATAAAGGCCACATATTGTGGGTGGCGAAGTTTGGCATATATGCCGCTCTGTGCTAGGGTTTTTGTGCGTAATGCTTTTTGCAAAATCGGCCATGCGGACGACAATAATATGAAGCCGGCGAAAATAAACCCGAAACTGATCCAGTGAAACGGCCCGAAATGCGGATTGGCACGCCAGCCAAAGGCCATCTCCCAGAAATGCCCGGAATCGTGAGCCAGCCAGTTCACATCTGGAAACCGGGCCGAAAGCCAACCCGAAAGAAAATATATAGACAAGGGGAAACCGTACATTTCGGTGAACAATGCGATGATAAATGCACTGAACGCCCCAAAGGATTTCCAGTCCTTGGAGCTCGACGGCTTGGTGAAGCTAAAGGCGAAAATAATAAAAATCGCCGAGTTCAGGATGACCAGAGGCCAAAGTCCATAGCCCAGGAAATTTGTTGACGCGTCTGTCATGGCTTGTCTCTTTTATTTTCATTTTTGGGCGGGGCTTCGTGACCACCGTGGCCGCCGTGCGCACCATGTCCAGCATGCATAAAAAAATGTATGCCAATACAAAGTCCCAAAATCACGGCAACGAAAATATAATCATTGGGGATATGGGCGCGGTGTTCGAACAATAGAACTGCGCCAATCAACAACGCAAACACACCGACAGGTAACCAAAAACGCCATTTGATCATGCCGTAGCTACCTCGCCTAGTTCATTGCCAGGACACATGGGTGAGCTGCACAACAAATAATCCCGGGTCAGAGGTATAGCGTTCTGGCGTTTGGTCAGTTGAATTTGAAAAACATTGTGCAGGCCGTGGCGAAAGGACAGCTCGGAGGCGGCAAGATAAAAATTCCACATGCGCACAAATTCTTTGCCGTAGTGTTTGGCCACCTTGTCCGTGTGCAGCAAAAACCGCCTGCGCCATTCACGCAGGGTTTCGGCGTAATGCAGGCGCAAGACCTCGATATCGGTGACCATCAATCCGGCCCGTTCTATGTGCGGTAATATTTCTGAAAGGGACGGAATATAGCCGCCGGGGAAGATGTATTTGGCAATCCACGGATTGGTGGTGCCTTTACTGTCTGGCCTGCCAATGGTGTGGACAAGCGCCACACCGTCGTCGTCGAGCAGGTTTGCTATTTGGTCAAAATAGGTCTGGTAATGGGGCACGCCCACATGTTCGAACATGCCCACGGAGACAATCCTGTCATATGTGCCTCTTGAGGCCCGGTAATCTTCTAACCGAAACTCGACTTGCCCGGACAGGCCAAGGGCTTTGGCCCGTTGATTGGCTGTGCTTAATTGTTCCTTGGCCAGCGTGATGCCTTCAATATGTGCGCCGGTTTCCTGGGCCATATAAATTCCAAGTCCACCCCAGCCACAGCCGATTTCAAGGACGGAATGCTCAGGGCGCAGAGCCAATTTTCTTACAATCAAGTCGCATTTCGCGGCTTGGGCTTGCTCCAGCGTATTGTTGCGATTGGTGAAATAGGCGCAGGAATATTGCAWATCMTCATCCAGAAAMARTTYRTAAAAATCRTTGCCAABATCATAATGATGGGCAGCGTTTTTTCGGGCGCGGGTCGCCGGGTTAAACTGGGCCAGACGGCGCAAAGCCCTGCGGGTTAAATCCGGCACGACCGCGACCCGTTTTTTATGGCCGCGCACATTCGTCCACAGCAAATCCAGAAAATCATAAATATTGTCACCTTGAATGCGCAAGCCGCCTTGCATATAAGCTTCACCCAGTGCCAGTTCCGGGTCGAAAACGATGCGCCGCACCCAGTGGTTTGAGGTTATTTTCGCCCTGACCGGCTTGATCAATTTCTGCCCGTAGCGTTTTTTTGTGCCGCCGGGATATGTCATTTCCAGCGCACCAGTTGTGACTATTTTGGACAAAGTTTTGTCGAGAACATGACCTAATATACGCATAACCTTTCCTTCCAAGCTGCTTGCCATTGCAGAGCAAAAAATTGATCGGTTATTTATGATACGTGCGTGAGGGTTCTATCCCTCAAAATTCGGTTAAGAGCGTAATTTTAAACGGTCATCGTCTTTGGTGATTGTGTAGCTTTTAGCCGTAAATGTCGTGTATTCTTGTGTGTGGGTGGTGCTGACGCTGATGAAATTGGCGTGGGCCTCGGTTTTGGTCAAATGCAGATCGAGATATCCGCGCTCGGCTGATTGCATCCAGTGCGTACCCTTGTTTTTGGCCATCAGGCGCTTTTCATAATCCTGGCTCATGTCTTTGAAATAGGCGTCGTGGCCGGGCGAAGTTGTGCCGGTGACGCCAAACTCCACGCCCATATTTTCGCCGGACACACTGGTCAAGCTGTTGACCCGGCTGACATGGGTGTCTCCGGTCAGCACCAGTAAGTCTTGAACGCCTTGTTTTTTGGCCAGTGCATAAAAACCTTCACGGGCCGCCGGGTATCCGTCCCAGCTATCGAGGCTGAGGGGCAGGCCCAAGGGCGAAAATTCGATGAGTTTTCGGATGCTGGGACGAAATTGGGCAATGCGCTCAATGGCTGCACTGCCTGCGTAATCCCTAAGGTCAGGGGACAGCACCGGCCCCAACAGCACTTGATTGGCAATGAGCCGCCAGCCCGTCCCGGCGTCTTTGGACGCCTTGAGGGTTTTGGCCAGCCAGTCTTTTTGACCAGCGCCCAGCATTTCGCGCCCCCGATCCCACAGGGTGTTTTGGACGAAATCATCAACGGCCTCTTGGCTGGTGAGCGTGTCCACATATTGTTCATAGCTTAAAGGCTGGGTGCGGGCCGTGAGGCGCGTTTCCAGTGTATGCAAGGATAGCAAATCCCCAAAGCTAAAATCCCGAAACAAAGCCTCGCGGGTTTTACCCGGCACCGGGTCGCGCACTGGCATATATTCATAATAGGCTTGCATGGCCGCGCCCCGGCGCATCTCCCAACTGCCTTCGCCCGCATTGTGGTTTTGCGCGCCGGATTTCCACGAATCGTTGGCGGTTTCATGGTCGTCCCATATTGCGATGAGCGGATGGGCCGCGTGCATAGCTTGGGAGGCCGTGTCGGCTTTATATTGGGCGTGGCGGGTGCGGTAATCAGATAATGTAACGGTTTCGTGGGTCGGCGCGTGGTTGCGGCCTAATTTTTGACCAGTTTTGCCGCCGTAACTATCCGTGCCGTATTCATAGAAATAATCGCCCAGATGGATCACCGCGTCAAATCCGTCTTGTTTGGCAATATGGTCATAAACATTGAAATAGCCAAAGGGAAAATTCGTACAAGAGACCACGGCAAAGCGGGCTTGTTCCAGTGCACCAACGGGCAGGGTTTTTGTCCGCCCCACAGGCGAAATGGTTTTGCCGACCTTGAAGCGGTAAAAATAGGTTTGGCCGGGCTTTAAACCGGCGGCGTCGACTTTCACCGTAAAGTCGCGGGCGGCACTGGTGCTGGTTTTGCCTTTGCGGCGGATTTTGCGAAATTCTGCATCTGTGGCTATTTCCCACTTAACCGGGATTGTGCCTTCAAAACCTGTGTTATCCGAAGGAGTGATTCGCGTCCAGATGATCATTTTGTCGGTGCCGGGGTCGCCGCTGGCCACCCCGTGGGCGAATGCTACTGGCACAACAGCCGATTCTCTCGCACAGGATGCAGCAGATGCGCCCATGAGTGAAAACCCTGTAAATAATGCCCCACGCCGCGTAATATTTGTCATTTAATATCTCGTTTTCTGATGATTGCCGATAAAGAATGACATAAATATCACACTTGGCAACTAGTTAACAGCTAGTTGATAAAAAACCACAAAAACTATTGAAAAAAGTTAATAAACGGGACACAGTGAGTGCAAGTCGCTTTCCATTTAGCGTATATATCAATTTGAACGAGGGGTTCCCCAATGAATAAACTAACTAAATCAACAGTACTTGCTGGCATGCTAGGTGCATCGACCATCGCACTGGCAATGGCAATGTCCACAACGGCTATGGCACAGCAAATTACATCATCTGTTAAAGGTGTTGTTACGGCACCTGACGGCTCACCTGCCGTTGGAGAATCCGTTACGATTACAGACACACGAACAGGCGCTTCGCGGACTGTGGTAACGAACTCCAGTGGTGGTTTCAGTGCGCGTGGCCTAACTGTTGGCGGGCCTTATACAGTGCGCGTCGTCTCTGACCGTTTTCAAGATACAGCCGTAACAGATATTTCTCTTGGGTTGTCGGGTGCCACGAACCTCAATTTTGCACTTCAAGAACGTGTAGAGGGCAGAGATGAGATTATTGTAACGGCGACCCGTGCAAATCTTGTGAATTTGGCCGTAGGGCCAAGTTCTTCGTTCGATCTTTCTACGATTGAAGCCCTTCCGTCCATAAGCCGTCAAATCAGAGATGTCATCAGAATTGACCCACGTGTAAATATCGCACGAGGTTCTGGCGGCAGGGGTTTTCAGGTTAATTGTTTAGGCGGAAATTCACGTGGTAACGCGTTTACGATTGACGGTATTCGTTCCGGTGATTCCTTTGGTTTGAATTCATCTGGCACATCTGCTCGTAATACATTCCCGGTTCCGTTTGACGCCGTTGCTGCGACAGCAGTGGAATTTTCGCCCATTGATGTTCAATACGGGCAATTCACCGGCTGTGCCATCAATTCCACAACCAAGTCTGGTACGAATGAGTTGAGCGGATCATTTTTTGGACTTTATACAGGTGATGGCTTGACAGGGAGTACAATCGAAGGGAATACAATCGAAGCTGATTTCGACAATTATAACTGGGGAGCAGAAATTGGCGGCCCTATTATCAAAGATAAGTTGTTTTTCTATGGAGCTTATGAAGAAACAGATTCTGGTGGTATTCAAAGTGAGGGTATAGGTGCCGGTTTTGCAAATCCGACGACGGCCTTTACGCAAGCTGAGGCTGACCGTGCTGCCGCGGCTATTCAAAGTATTTTTGGCCGTGATGTTGGAGGGCAAATCAGAACTCTACCTAGGACCAGTCGCCGCTTCTTTGGTCGCCTGGACTGGAATATAAATGATGATCACCGATTGGAAGGTACATATACTAAACTACAGGAATTGTCGCTTACAGATGATGACCTCGGCAGTGGTCGTGGCCGGTTTACTTTTGCGGATAACTTTTTTAATGTAGGGTCTGATTCCAAGAGTTATTCTCTACGTTTGTTCTCGAATTGGACAGATAACTTTTCGACGGAAATCAGAGCCTCGCGGATTAATATTGGAGATATTCAAGACCCGTTAGGCGGCGGCGAGCAACAGTCTGCTAATCCTATCCCCCGTGTTGCGATTGGGCCTCTTTCTTTCAGCAATGAATTTTTTGGTCAGAACTTTGCCTCTGGTCCCGGCATTTTCCGCAGTGCGAACCAACTGGACACACGTGTGGATCAGTTGAAAATCTCAGGTACTTATTTAAAAGGTGATCATACTATTACAGCCGGTTATGAGCTTGATAGGTTAGACATTTTCAACCTTTTTGTTATTAATGCGACCGGGACTCTTTTCTTTGATGACGTGGCTGCACTTGAGGCAGGTACACCACGGCTTATTCGCCAAAATGGGTCTTTCACTGGCGATATTAATGATGCAGCCGCTTCATTTTCTCGAAATAACCACACACTTTACATACAGGATGAGTGGCAAATCAAAGACAACGTACAACTGGTTGCCGGGGTGCGGTATGACTTCTTTAAATCAGCGGATCAACCTGAATTAAACCCTGTTTTTCAACAACGTTATGGTTTTGCAAATAGCCAAGCTTTTGACGGGTTTAGCATATTTCAACCACGTATTGGGCTTACTTGGGAATTGCCAACCAACAAATATGGTGATACAACTTTAACGGCCGGATATGGTCGTTTTACAGGTGGTGACCCGGCCGTGTTTTTCTCAAATGCATTCCAAAACTTCGGCGGTACAATTGCGCTGGGTGATGCAGGCGATAATTTTGGAACTAATGATGTCTGTACAGCTGCCGATTTAGCAGGGACTATAGTTGGTGGTCAATTTCAAGGACTGCCAGGATGTTTAGCACAGGAACAGCAAGCCAGAACAGCAGTTTTTGATGCTGATGTTGCGGCGACCGATCCTAACTTCACTCCGCCAAGTGTTGACCGTTTAAGTTTGGGGTTGTCACACTTTTCCGAGGGAACCGGCGTTTCTTTTCTGGACGGCTGGCAAACCAATCTAGATTTCATATATAGCAAAAACCGTAATGCTATTGACTTTATAGATCTGAGTATTGCTCAAAACGGGACAGCTCCGGACGGACGGCCTATATTTGCAAATATTGACCCGCTTCTTGCCGGGTGTAGTGCGACATTAAGTGCAGACCTTCGGACTTACAATAACACATCTGCCGCATGTTTTGCTGGCGCTGATGTTGGACAAAGCATTCTTATGACCAATGCCGTTAACGGCGGCGGACGCGCTATTTCCTTCTCAGCCCAATTTATGAAGCAGTTTGAATTGGTAAACACAGCCACAGTTGATCTGCGCTTAGGGTATGCGTTCTCCGATGCGGAAGTCGGCAATGCAGGGAATTCATCAACTGCAGGTTCAAACTTTGAAGAAGTTACAACATCCAACTTCAACAATGTTCCTGTAGCAGACTCGTTCTTTAACAACAGGCATAACTTTGTTGTTGGTGCCACTTTCCGTGAGGAATTTTGGAAAGATGCGGCATCAACATTTGGTGTTTTCTTCCGCGTGCGAACCGGACGCCCACTTGGTTTTGTTTTTGACGCCAGAACCTCTCAGAACACATTTGGCGATTCAGATGATGAAGCCCGTAGCCTGCTTTATATCCCAACAAGCCCTACAGATCCTCTTGTGACTTTCGCACCAGGGTTTGACACAGCTGGTTTCTTTAACTTCATTGAAGAAAACAATCTTTCCCAGTTTGCGGGCTCGATTGCGCCAAGAGCTGCGGTTACCCAGCCTACTACAGCCGACATGGACATGAGGTTTACTCAAGAAATTCCAGTGCCCATACGAGGACATAAACTCGAGATTTCTGTAAATTTTGAAAATTTCCTGAATTTTATTGATAGCGATTTTGGTGTACAACGTTTTGTGAACACAAGTAACACAGCTGAAGGTGTCGATGTTTTGGCGGCGACAATTGTCGGCGGTCAATATGTCTATGATGATTTCAATCCAAACGCGGTAAATATTTTCACGGATACTGGTGATACGTTATGGCGTATACAGATTGGTGCTAAATATAAATTCTAGGTCAGCTTAGAATTTTACATAAAGAAAAGGCGGGGTTTTCCCCGCCTTTTTTGTTGCTTGGGTTTTGTGGTGCCGCCAATAATAAGTCTTGTATCCCGCACGTAGCGCAGCGGAGATGCGGGACCTCGTAGGCGCAGTTAACCCGAAATCAAGGTAAACTCAATTGGTGAAAGTAAATACGGAATATGTGGTTTGATCACCTTGTGAAACAACCGACGAGGTCCCGCGTCGGGGCGCGGGATGACAGTTTTAGTATTGTCGTTACTCCTCAAGCCCGACCGCACCCACCATAATATCGAAAATTTCCGCCTGATCTATAACACCTTTTACGGCATCAGCCCCGGGGCCTTTGGCGAATAGAGCCACGTCCTCGCCTGCGTGGGTTTCGGAGGCGCGGCGCACGGCGGACTGCTGTTTATAGTCCTTGGCCTGCACCATATTATCGGTTTGCTCCACGCTTGAGCGCACATTGGAGCCGTTGTGATAGCCCAGTGTTGTATAGGGCAGGCCGTCGGCGGCCTTGCTCGGGGCGGTTGCAGCTTTGCCGGTTTCGTCATCGGGCGGATATACAAGTCCCAATATCGGATTGCCAAGCTTTGGATATCCGGCGATGGTGAACACATGGCTGTGGTCAGCCGTGACCAATATCAGAGTGTCCTCATCATTGGTTAGCTCGTCTGCCAGAGCCACAGCGCGAGCCAGTTCCTGGGTCTCGGACAGGGCCCGGTAAGCATTGGAGCCGTGATGGGCATGGTCGATGCGTCCGGCTTCGACCATTAGATAATAGCCAGTACCGCGTGCTTCTAAGTTTTTAATGGCAAATTCAGTCATTTCGGTCAGGGACGGTTGCTCGGCATTATTGCGGTCGGTTTCATAATCCATATGGCTATTGCTAAACAGACCAAGGATTTTTTGTTTTGCCTCGGGTTTAAGGCCGCGAAGCTCGCCTGCGCTAGAGACATAGACATATTGATCGCCCTTTTGATCACCTTTGGCCTCCCAACTGGCCGTCAAATCTTGGCCGTCGGTGCGCCGCCCACTTGCTAGAAAAGCCTTGGGCACAAATGATCGCCGTCCGCCGCCAAGAGCCAGCTCCAGCCCGTCGCCAATATTATAGTTGATTAGTTGTTGGGCCAAGTCAGTACAACCGCGTTCTACCCCGACGGGGTGGATATCCGCGTCGCCCTCCCAGCCACGGCTTATGGCATGGCCATAAACGGCGGCAGGAGTAGCATGGGTCAGGCGGGCCGTGGAGACGATGCCGGTAGACATGCCGGCTCGCTCGGCCATATCGGCAAACAGGGTCGGCGGTGTCGCTGTGCTGTCGGCGCATCCGGCAAACAGCCCGTCTGGCTGCACATTGATTTTGCCAATCTGGGTTTTTAGCCCGGTATTCATGGCACTGGCCGTGCCAGCACTGTCGGCAACTTGGGCATCGAGATTATAGGTTTTGACCAAGGATAAGTTGGGAAATTCTTCGAATGATAATTTATTGTCTTCGCCGCTCATACCTTTGGATTGGCCATCAAAAATCCGCGCCGCCGTGATGGTGGAAATGCCCATGCCGTCGCCAATGAACAGGATGACGTTTTTGGCTTTGCCGCTGGTTTTGACAGAGATTTGATTCGCCTTTGTTTCACTGGCTTGGGCCTCATTGGCGGGCACAGTATTTTGCGCTTTTTCACAAGCTACCAATGTCAGCGAGCTAACTGCCGCCAGTAACATAAATTTGGATATAGACTTCATGGGTGTTCCTCACTTTAACTTTGTTCTCTCTTAGAACTTGTATCCGGCGTCTGTCACCTAAAAACTCGAAAACCTCTAATTGCCCTTCACCCTAGTTTCCCTCTAGGCGCCACGCGATCAGCAGGGCGGCCATTATGAGCAGAAAGTATATCCATGTGGGCGACAAGGGTGTGCGCCTCGACGCGGTGACCGAGTATTTTTCGTGGGCCTCCAGGCCTGCGAAATCGGAGCCAGAGTTTTTACTCCCCGCATTTGTTTTGCGCAAAGCCGGAACAATGCCAGTTTCCCCCGCCCAATAGATACCGCCGCCGCTCGCCGAGACCAGAGGCTCCAGGATTTTATCAGTGGCAATGACATGCTTAAATTCGGCAGGGTTCAAGGCACCGGCGGCGGCAATGCTGGACAGATCGCCCCCCCCATTCCCTGAGACCGTAACCCGGTAGGCCCCTTGCACATCAGCCCTAAGACTGCCGGTAAAATAGCCCGGCGACGCCCGGCGCATTTTAAGGGCTTCGCGCCCGCCCGCCGGATGTAAAACCTGCACGCCCGTATTTTTATCGTCCAAGGCCCAGTGCTCAACTTGCAAAATACCGTTCTCCACGCGGGCTTTAAGGCGGTCAGCTTCGAGGTCAGGTTCGCCCATCAGCCAATGGGATAAGCGCCTGAACATTTCATTATAAGGCCCGCCGCCGTCGTGACCTTTTGCCCAGAGCCAGGCCTGATCAGACAGCAACAGCGCTACCCGGCCTTTTCGGACCTTGTCAATCACCAATAATGGCGACCCGTCATCGTTTTCCATCAACACATCTCCCTTGATCACCTCGGCGTCTATGGAACGGTACCAACGCCCCCAGCGGGCAGATGTATCGCCTTTGAAAATTGCGGTTATCGGGTGCCTGTTGCCCTTGTCGTTCAGCTTGGGGCGAAAGGCGGTGTCGGTGGTTTTTCCTGTGGGCATTGCGGGCAGAACCGCGATTAACGGCGAGCGGGCCAAGCCGTCGTCTGTGGCATAGGCCGGGCCTGCCGCCACCAACAACGCGCCGCCGTTTTCCACATATTTGGAAATATTGGAAATATAATAAGGACTGAGCATGGGACGGGTGCGGCCTCTGGCGGCCATGGTGCGGCGTTTAAACTGGTCGAAAATCACCAGATCAAATTCGTCCAGCTTGTCTTCAAATAATTCCCGGTCCGGGAAGCGGATCAAGGATAATTCACGCGGCTGAGCATAGGTGTTTTTAACGCCCGGATTGGTCAGGATGGTGAACTGGATCAGATCCACAGACGGGTCGGATTTAAGTAGGTTGCGCCAGGCCCGCCCGCCCATATGGGGCTCGCCGGTGATCAACAACACCCGCAGCCGGTCGCGCACTCCGGAGATTTCTGCCACCAGCACATTATTGAGCGTGGTCAGCTCGCCGCCTTCAGCCGCCGTGACCGGTGCTGCGCGAATTTCCACCGTGTTAATCCCGCGCTTTTCGATCTTGACCGGAATGGTGATGGTCTCGCCGACCGTAGCGGCAAAGCGGGCGACCAATTCGCCGTTCAGGCGGATTTCCAACTGGGCCTTTTCGCCCTCAAACCCCAGGTCGGCAAGACGTAACTCGAAGCGGGCGGTCTCGCCGACCATGCCGTATTTCGGGCTGATGATGGCATCAAGCCGCCTGTCGCGGGCAGTTTTATCCCCGATGATGATGGTGTGAAAGGGTATGCCGGGCGGGAGCAGATTGGCCGGATTTTCTGGTAAATCATGAACCTGTCCATCGGTGATGGCAATGACGGCGGCAATACGCTNGCTGGGTAAACTGGCCAGTGCGTCGATCATGGTGCTGGCCAGCCTTGTACCGTCGGCTCCCGGGGCAATATTGACCTCGACGATTTCTAGGTTTTCAAGTCCGTTCAAGCTAGTGAGCAATTTGGCATTAACGGTCTCAAACACTTGCTGGCGCCTGCCAAATGCCATGCTTTCGCTGTGGTCATTTATGACCAGAGCAATGTCGGGCAAGGGCGTGCGCTGTTCGATTAAAGTTTGCGGGTTGAGCAATGCACCGGCCAGTAAAAACGAGGCCACGGCCCGCAGGATAAAGCTTTTGAGACCGCGCCATTGGCCAAATGTGGCGGCGGCAATGACCAAAATAGTCAGGCTGATTATGACCCAAATTGGCAATAGGGGATCTAGCACAAATGAAGTGTTCACGGCTCACCTTCCTTGTCGCTTGGCGTATCTGGTGTATCTGGTGTATCTGGTAATGGCTTTTCGGGTAAAGGTTGGGGCAGGCCGCTTAAATCNYYCCCGAGCCGCTCGATGATTTTGGCCGCGTGTACCATATCGCCTTTATAATTTCCCGACATGGAATACATGGTCAGGTTAACTCCGAAACGGATGGCCATTTCCCGTTGGCGCGGAATTTCATTTTCAATGACGGTGAGTGTGCGGCCTCTATCGTCCTTGCCCCAGGCGGCTGGCCAATCGTTGGAGCCAACAATGACACTGGACACACCGTCGCGGGCGGCCCCGCTTTTGCCAGCCTCAACCCACAATTTACCGTCAGCCCAACGGCCCGGATAATCCTGTATCAAATAAAACGATTTGGTCAGTACATGGGAAGCGGGCGGTGCGCTCAAGCGCGGTATATCGAGATTTTCCGACAATCGCGCCAAACCCGGATGCACTTCAGCGCTGAACAGACGTTTGCGGTCTTGATCCTGGGTATCTAAAACCAGAATACCACCGCCGGCCATAAACCTGTTGAGTTTGTCTGCGGTTTCTCGGTTGGGAGCCTCGGCGTCTCGCAAGACCGGCCAATACAAAAATGGATAATAGGCCAACTCGTCGGTTTCAATATTGACACCGCGAACCCCCTTAGGCTCAATAGTGGTGCGGCGTGTTAACTCAAATGCCAGTCCTTCCAACCCACCTTTGGACAGCCTGTCAACCTGCGCATTGCCCGTGATGACATAGGCCAGATGTAAGCCCAAAGCATCATTAAGCGCATCATCTTGCGCGTAAACGTCTGTTGGCATCATACCGATAAACCCCATGGCCAAAACGGTGGTGCCTGCTTGCCATGTCTGTCGCCTTAACCGCCCCGAGGCCAGCAAAGACATGGCCACATCTATGGCCATCATCAGTGCCAGCAGGCCAAGCAAAAACCCGGCTAGGGATTTTGGTTTCCGGCCCCCATAAACGGCTTGATCGAGACCAGCGGCGGAAATGGCCGTATAATCCTCGGGGTTTTTGATGGTGTTGAGGGCAAGGCGTCTAAGCCCTTGGCGGTACAGGCCGGGCGGTTGGTTACGGTTTGGTTGGGCGCTTGCGAATTTCGCGTCTTGGATGGGGCGGGCTGACAAAGGCGGGCTGCCAAGATTGCCAAAGCCGTCAAATGTACGCTCCGCCGTCCAGTCGCCGCTACTGTCATTGGCGACCTTTGCCGCCGAGCTACGGGCTAGGGGTAGGAGCCGCTCCAGCATTTGCACATATAGCCCCGATAGAGGCAGGCTCGACCAGTCGGGGCCAGCCGTAACATGAAACAAGACCACCCGGCCCAGTCCGCGCTGGGCAGATGTGATTACCGGCGAGCCGTCGGCCAGCCGAGCCCATGTGGAGGTATCTGTCCCCGCGCCCGGTGTGGCCAGCACTTGTTTGCGCACCACAATATCCTCTTTGGTACTGAGGCCAAAAAACGGGCTGTCCTTAGAAAAAACGTCCAAACCTTGCGGCACTTCCCAAGCCAATGCCCCGCCTATGGAGCGGTCACCTGAACGTAAAACCACGGGCAAAAGCGTATCACTGCGCTTGGCCAGTTTCGGCCCGGCGAAGCGCACCAACATGCCGCCGTCTTCCACATATTTGACCAGTAGCGGACTTTCGGTGCGGGCCCGGTCAGACATGAATATAATCGCCGGCGACACGGCCAAAAGCTCGTCCAGATCGCCTTTGTATATGTCGGCGTTAGGCGCCAAAGCTTCTTCGATATAATGCCATTCCGATAACAATGGTTGGGTATTGGCATCGCTACCCTTTAACAGGCCAACCAAAGTCCGGCCCCAATTATCATCAAGCAATGTCACAGATCCGGCAGACGCAATGCCTTCTGGTTTGAGCAAAGAGACCCGACCCCGCAGTTCGGCGGGCAGTTCAAATTCGGCTTCGGCCTTGGCCGCGCCGGGCGCGAAACTGATTTCGGTGCGGGCCAATACCCGACCTTGTGCGCTATAGGCGACAATATTGTGGGTACGCAAGCTGGCCGTATCCGTGCGGTGCCAGGCGGCGCGAAACCCGTTTGCGGTCTCAAGCACCGCGCCCGCCAGCACTGGGCTTAACTCGGACGCAGGGAGATATAATTTTTGCTTGCCGCCGGATTCAAGTGCCGCCTTGAATGTTTCCGCCGCGCCGACATCAATGCCGTCCGACAGCCAAAAAATGTCGGCTTTGGAGAGATCCAAACCCGCCAATTGTTTGCCAAGCCCGGTGCGGTCGGGCGCATAGGCATGGACTTGCAAGGCTCGCAATGTGTCCAGTGCCTGGGTAGCCGGAACAAAGCCGCGTGGGTTTTCACCGCCTATATCAACTGTGCGCAACACTGCCACCATCTGGTTGGTGGATATGGCTTGCTTGACCAAAGCTTCGGCTTCACTGGTCACCGCTGACCAATTGCCGGCCGCCGCCCAGCCATTATCGATGACCAGTACCATCGGGCGGTTTGTGTCCTCGGCTGGCTTGAACAATATGGGTTTGGCCAAGGCAATGGCTAAAACTGCGCCCATAAACAGCCGGAACAACAACAGCCATAGAGGCGTGGAGTTGGGGGTGTCTTCTTCCTTGTTCAGCCCGCCCAATAGTTGCAGCGGCGGGAAGATTTGCATCATTGGTTTGGGCGGTGTGATTTTCAAGACAAACCAGATAATCGGTAAGGCCAACAAACCGAACAAGGCCAGAGGGGCTAAAAATGTCRGCGGGCCAATGACCATTACACGTCTCCCGCCAAAGCAAGATACATGGCACTTAAAGCCTGTGTCGCAGGCTGGTCAGTGGTGTGGGTAATCAATGTCCAACCAAGCCGCCGCGCTATTTGCGCCAGTTCGTCCTCATGGGCGGCAAATTTCTCCAAATATTGATCGCGCAGTTTTTCGGCCCGCCCCAACAGAAACGGCAATTGCGCCATTTTGCTACCGGGGTCGAGAAGTTGCACCCGGCCTTTGAACGGAAATCCGCGCTCGGCCGGATCAACGATATGTAGCAATACTCCGCTCGCCGGGCGGGCGCTTAAGGCTACCAATCTTTGCCGCCATTCATCCGCAGGCGCCAGAAAGTCCGAGGCCAGCACCAATTTGGCATGGGCGGAAAAATCCGCCGCCAGCGCATCCATACCGCCGTCCGCAGTGGCCAGTTGGTGGGACACGCGCTCTATACCAAAACGCCCCGTTTGCGGCCGTTCGCTCATGCCCAGTACGGCGCAGCGCTCCCCGGCCCGCATTAGCAAGGACGATAAGGCCATCATCAATATGCTGGCCCGGTCTTTTTTGCTGGGCAGGGATTTACCCAAGATGGAGGCTTTGCTCTGTGATTTCCAGTCCATGCCCGGCGTGCCGTCGCGCCACATCCATACGGTRTTGGCSGCTTCCCATTCATTTTCGCGCACATAATAATGGTCGGCGCGGGCTGATCTGCGCCAGTCAATATTATGGGCGCTGTCGGAAGCAGAATAATCCCGGTATTGCCAGAAAGTTTCGCCCGCGCCAGAACGCCGTCTGCCGTGCACACCCTGAGCCACAATAGCCGCCACCCGCTCGGCCTCGGCCAAAAGCGCCGGATAGGGCKCGGCCAGGTGTTCGGCGTCACGTCTAAGATTGGCGGGTTTTATGGAGATGGGCACGTTATTTCTTCCTCCGTTTACGGGGGAAGTNNSCCGAAGNNSKKGSRTRGGSGRKSGSRSCKCYKSTSYKSYKSYSWWKYSWMGYMRWSYRSWYKRCKWSRMWWSRSMRSMRSASMRGMGSYSCSMYCSCCYAYSCMMSMKYYKSGGYACTTCCCCCGTAAACGGAGGAAGGGAAAATATGCGCATCGCAGTATCCACTAACTCACCCGCTGTGCCAGCTTCGCAATCAAATCATCCAAATTGACCCCGTCGGCCCGGGCGGCGAAACTCAAGGCCATGCGGTGTTTTAGAACGGGTGCCGCCAAGGCCAGCACGTCGTCGACGCTCGGCGATATGCGCCCGTCCAACAAAGCCCGTGCCCGGCTGGCCAGCATCAGTGCTTGCCCGGCCCGTGGGCCAGGGCCCCAAACCACTGCGTCCTTGATGAAATCGTACTCACTCTGGTCGGGTCTGGCATTTCTGACCAAGGATAAAATACAATCGACCACCGTATTGCCAATGGGCATGGCGCGCACCAATGTCTGCATGTCCATAAGCTGTTTAGGTGTCATGGCTTTTTTGGCGGAAATTTGGGCTGTGCCTGTAGTGGCCAACAGGATTTTGCGCTCGGTATCGGCTTTTGGGTAATCCACATCAATCTGGAATAAAAACCGGTCAAGTTGGGCTTCTGGCAGGGGGTAGGTGCCTTCTTGCTCGATCGGGTTTTGGGTGGCCAATACATGAAATGGTGCGGGCAGGTCGTGACGATCTCCGGCAATGGTGACGAAACCCTCCTGCATGGCTTGCAAGAGAGCCGATTGGGTGCGCGGGCTGGCCCGGTTAATCTCGTCGGCCATGAGCAATTGACAAAAAACGGGTCCGGGAATGAAGCGAAATGAGCGTTTGCCTTTGGTGGTTTCTTCCAAAACCTCGGAACCAAGAATATCGGCGGGCATCAAATCCGGGGTGAATTGGATGCGTTTGCCGTCCATGCCCAGCACGGTTGACAAGGTTTCCACCAGCAAGGTTTTGGCCAGGCCCGGCACCCCGACCAATAAAGCATGGCCGCCGCTCAGTACGGCAGCCAATGACAAATCAACCACGGCGTCCTGGCCAATAACGATATTGGAGATTTCCGATTTTACCTTGTCCAATTTGGCGCTGGCGGTGTGCAGTTTTTTCTCAAGGGCGGAAGTTGTCATATTTGTCTCATTTCTCTTGTATGGGCAGTCTGATTGCTTAGGTTTAAGGCATAAGTTACAAAGCGCAAAAGGAATCTTGTAGGTGAGCGCATTAAAAAATAGCAACACTGGTTTGGCTGCATTGATTAAATCGGCGCGGGGGCAAGGCACTGGAGCGCTTCCCGTAGAAAGTTGGGATCCGGAGCATTGCGGCGAAATGGATATGGTCATCCGCAAGGACGGCTCGTGGTGGCATGAGGGTACGCGCATCACCCGCTTACCTTTGGTCAAATTATTTTCACGGGTTTTGCGCAAAGACGCGGACGGGGCGACTTATTTGGTCACGCCGGTAGAGAAAATCCGCATCAAGGTCGAGTGTGCGCATTTTTTAGCCGTACGGGTGGATGTTGAAGGCGCGGGCACAGACCAGCGTTTGTTTTTCACCACCAATATGGATGAGGTGGTCGAAGCCGGGGCGCAATACCCGATCAAGGTTGAAACCGACCCGGATACTCTGGAGCCAACCCCGCTTATAAGGGTGCGCGGGCGGCTGGATGCGCTGCTGAACCGCCCGGTGTTTTATGAATTGGTCGAATATGCGGTCGAGATTGATGGGCGGCTAGGCGTTTATGCTGGCGGCCAATTTTTTCCGCTAGGCCCGGCAGGTGTCCATGTCGTTTAGCCTAGATGATCCTCTGATCCAAAGTCTGCGCGGGGTTTTGCAACCCGTCGTGATGGACGATGATAGCCATATCCCCAAACGTGCCGGCCAACGCCCGGCCTCCGTATTGGTGCCTTTGGTCAAGCGGGATGAATGGCGGGTATTACTGACCAGACGCCCCCTACACATGTCGACCCATGCCGGTCAGATCGCATTTCCGGGCGGGCGTACCGAGGCCGGGGAAACACCCGGCGCGGGGGCCTTGCGCGAAACCCGTGAGGAAGTTGGTGTGGCCGAAAAAGACATTCATTTGCTTGGGCGCTTGGCATCATTTAACGCCGTTTCAGATTTTAAAGTGACGCCATTTGTCGGTGTCCTGAACCCGCAGGCAGAAATTATCCCGTGCGTTCGCGAGGTAGAAGAGGTGGTTGAGGTGCCGTTTGCATTTTTTATGGACAAGGCCAACCATGTGCCGCGCACCATAGAATTTGAAGGGATCTCACACCAGCTTTATGATATGCCGTGGCCGGAGGCTGGCAACCCCAGCTGGCATGTTTGGGGCATGACGGCCATGATGCTATACCGTTTATATGAAAGGCTTAATCCGTGAAACTTGATGTTGGCAACAACCCGTGGCTTGGCGCCGAACCGACCCGCAAATTATTTGCGGCATTGCCGGACGGCAGTGCGCGTTTTGTCGGTGGTTGTGTGCGCAATGCTTTGCTGGGCGAGTCTGTTGCCGATCTGGATATTGCTACCACGCTCGAACCCGCCGCCGTGGCCAAACGGTTGAAATGCGCCGGATTTGCCGTCCACGAAACCGGGATTGCCCACGGAACTTTGACGGTCGTATGTGCGGGCACCGTGTTTGAAATCACCACCCTGCGCAAGGATGTCAGCACGGACGGACGTAGGGCTACGGTGGCGTTCACCGAAGACTGGCGCGAAGATGCCCGGCGCCGCGATTTTACCATCAATGCGCTTTATGCGGATTTGGACGGGCAAGTGTTTGATCCCACCGGGCAGGGGCTTGCGGATATAAAATTGCGCAAAATACGCTTTGTCGGCAAGGCCGAAACCCGCATTGAAGAAGACTATTTGCGCATTTTGCGGTTTTTTCGGTTCAACGCCTGGTATGCCTGTGACAAACCTATGGACAAGGCCGGACTTGAGGCGTGCCGGGAATTAAAAGCCGGACTGAAAACCCTGTCGGCGGAACGGGTGTGGTCGGAAATCAAGAAGCTCCTGTCTGCTCCGCATCCTTTTCGCACCGTCAATGTCATGCTGGTCGGCGGGATTTTGGAAACACTCCTGCCCGAGGCCAGTAATGCCGAAGGTYTGCAAHTVTTGTGCGCABTVGAGGCMDAAAANAGTTTGGCCBCCGATCCGTATTTGCGCCTCATGGCCATGTCGGGGCGCGATGAACTGGCTATGGCGCGGCTGTGCAGGCGTTTGAAAATGTCCAATAAAGAGAAAGCCCGTCTGATGGCTTGGGCCGGAGATCAGACAAATTTAACCCCGGATATGCCCAAAAAAGAAACTGAAATTGCCTTGTATACTGCCGGGCGGCAGGTGGCACTGGACAGAGCGGTTTTACGCGCCGCCGGGGCAGTTGAGGCCCAGCAAAGTGTAGCATGGTGGGGGCTATATGTTACCGCCAAGGATTGGCAAAAACCGGAGTTTCCTGTAACTGGCAAGGACTTGATTGGTTTGGGTATTGCCCACGGCCCGGCTCTGGGCAAAGCCATAAGGGCATTGGAAGCCTTGTGGATAAAGTCCGGGTTTAAGGTCAAGAAGCCGCAATTACTGGTCGCGGCTAAAATGTTGTTTAGGTAGTGGACTAAATTTTCTCGCTTAGTTTTATCGCGGTTTTGCATCCGGCTGTGATCAGTGCCGTCAGGATTGGGTAGGCTGGTGCGTCTTTTGCGCCGTGGGCGATAGCCGTGTCGCGGTGACGCAATTCGTCTTCGCGAAATTTTGTGAATGTAGCACATAATTCTGGATGGCTGTCTTTGGTTTCTTCAATCTGGCTGGCATAGTGTTGCTCGATGACATTCTCTACGGCTTCGGTACAGGCGTGGGCCGCTTTTTCGCCCATCAAGGCGGTGGCAGTGCCCAGCCCGGTGCTGGCCAATTTCCACAATCCAATAAGTGCAGTTGGTCTTGTATTGTTAGCCCACAGAAGGTCATCAAATGCGTCCAGATGTTCTTGTTCCTCGTCGCGCATATGCTTGAGTTGTTTGGCGATTTTTGCGGTCTTTGGCGAGCGCCCAAACACCTTGGCTTGAGCATCATAAATGGCAACGGCCGCATATTCGCCGGCGTGGTCAACCCGCAACATTTCCTTAATGCGCGGGGCGGTGAGCTTATTTGGCTTGCCGCCGGGTCGGGCGGGGCGATTTGCGGTACTGGTCATGCCCTTGCTTTAACGACAAATACAAAACTAATCAATGCTGCCAGTCCGGAAAAAACTGCATTATACCCGGCCATAGAGATGTTCAACAAATGCCACGGAGCTTCGGAGCAGGCGGGCATTTCTACCGGATTTTCAAGTGCCTTTAAAAGACTCTCGGTATTAAAATCACTGGCGCCTGCGCCGACCATACAAGTCTTGGGGCCTTCCCACCATTTAAATTCCACCCCCACATGCCAGAACGCCAAACCAAAACTGAGTAGAAATGCTAAGCCAATCAGAGCAAGAAACCTGCTCTCCCATCTTCTATCCATGGTGAATTGGCGAACAATAAGAGCAATCACTGCAATCACAATGACCGCTTTATGGGCATGGCGTTGCCAGTAGCACATCTGGCATGGGGCCAAGCCACCAATATGCTCAAATGCCAATGCACCGAGCCAAAGCGACAAGGACAGCAATAAAGCAAAAATTGGCCAATTACGGGCGGTGAAAGATTGCAAAACCATTGTTAATACTTCTCCTTGAAACATCTTGTGGGGTATCTCAAAGATACACTTTTTTGGAGTGTTGCACGGGTAAAATAAAAATAAAAGGGGAAACCTCTTGCCAGAAACGAATCACTTATGGTACACGTCCCGGTCTTTGTCTTTTGGGTTAAAGTCTTTCGTTTTTTGACGGAAAACCAAAAAGGCAATACGGGGAATGAGTGTGTCAATAAAAACGATTACCAGTAATGTTGATCTTGCGCCAACACATATGGGCGCCAAGCTTGGTGCGGCCAGAATTTCGGCAGGCCTGTCTTTGAAGGACGCTGCCCAAAAAATAAACCTTCAATATAGATATCTTGATGCCATTGAGCGATTGGACAAAGATGTCTTGCCTGGCCTCGGCTATGCGCTTGGTTATGTGCGCACCTATGCTCGGTTCTTGGGCTTAAACGAGCAAGATGCCATTGCCCAATTTAAAGCCGATATGACGGCATGCCAAGATTTGGAAATTGTTGGTAAACCCAGTTTTGTTCCCAAACCGAAAACCCGTCTGCCGCGCGGCAGTTTTGCCATAGGAGCCGTGCTCGCTTGCGTTTTGGTTGTCGTTAGCTGGTACGGTATGAAAACGGATGCCAGATCCGCGACCCCTGATATTGTTCCGGTTATGCAGGCCGAGAACTGGGGGTTTGAACCGGTGCAACCAAGTAAAGGCGATACAGATATGATTGCCCTTAAAGCCGTAGGCCCAAGCTGGGTGCAGGTGAAAGATGCGGAGGGACGGACGTTGATCTCGCGCATCATGGTACCGGGAGAAATATTCGAAACCAGCCGCAAAAACCTGCCCATATTGTCTCTACGCGATGCGGGGGCTATAGAATTATATCTGGGCGGAAGCCGCCTCGGCTTTATTGGGCAGCCCGGACATTCGGCCAAAAACATCCCATTAGCTGAAGTCGGCTTACAATAGGGATCTAAAAGTGCTTTAAAAGGGCTTTCAAAGCTTGCGCCACTGCCCTAAACTGACCAAATGAGCACCTCCTATGACCATATAAGACCTTGGCGGCAAATTATACGCCGCAAATCACGTCAAATCATGGTTGGCAATGTGCCGGTTGGCGGTGACGCACCTATTAGTGTGCAGTCCATGACCAATACTTTGACCAGTGACGCAGGCGCGACCATTGCCCAGATAAATGCCTTGCAAGAAGCGGGCGCGGATATTGTGCGGGTGTCCTGCCCTGATCCTGAAAGTTCTTTGGCTCTCGGGCAGATCACCAAAGCCGTAGATGTGCCGATCGTTGCCGATATTCATTTCCATTATAAACGCGCCATTGAGGCGGCTGAAAATGGTGCGGCTTGTTTGCGGATAAATCCGGGCAATATCGGCGGTAAAAGGCGGGTGCGCGAAGTGGTGAAAGCGGCGCGGGATCATGGTTGTTCTATTCGCATTGGTGTCAATGCCGGGTCTTTGGAAAAAGAGCTGTTGGAAAAATACCGCGAACCTTGCCCCGAAGCCATGGTGGAAAGCGCGCTCATGCACGCTCGCATGTTACAAGACGAGAATTTTCACGAATTTAAAATCTCGGTGAAAGCTTCGGATGTGTTTTTGACCGTGGCCGCCTATCAAAGTCTGGCCGAGGCCATTGATTGCCCCTTGCATTTGGGGGTAACCGAGGCGGGCGGCCTGCGCATGGGCGGGATAAAATCTGCCATAGGCATGGGCAATTTGCTGTGGGCCGGGATCGGCGACACTATTCGTGTGTCCTTGTCAGCGGACCCGGTAGAGGAGATAAAAACCGGCTATGATATCCTCAAATCCCTAAATTTGCGCACACGCGGCATCAATATTATCTCCTGCCCCAGTTGCGCCCGCCAAGGATTTGACGTGATCAAAACTGTGGAAGCGCTGGAGCAAAGACTGGCGCATATTACCGAGCCGATTACCCTTTCCATCATTGGCTGTGTTGTCAACGGCCCGGGCGAGGCCGCCTATACGGACATTGGTTTTACCGGGGGTTCCGCCGGATACGGCATGATGTATGCGGCGGGCAAGCGCAGCGGCAAGACCAGTAATGATGATATGATTGATGATATCGTATCGCAGGTGGAACAACGGGCGGCGCTGTTGCAAATCGAGCGTGACAGAACAATAACTTGACTCTTGGGGTTTCAGTGCCAACATTTTATTTATGACTAAAAACCTCCCAACCACATTGCCGTCTTTGGCACGAGCGTTCGAAAATGAGCGCGAGGTATTGCGGGCGATGATCACCAATGATGATTTATCTTCCCAAAGGGCGGTATCAGAAGCCCGCCGCGCTCTTGATCGCACCGGTGATGTTTTCGCCGCTTCCACCGACGATATGCACATACAAAAAGCCGGGCTGTGGTTGCTTGAAATGGTCAAATCCGGGGCAGGGGTATTGGACAGGGGGGTTAGCGCCGATATTGTTTGGCGCGARGTGCCGCGCACATCGGTGCGGGTAATCGCCGGCAGCACATTGTTTTACGGGGCCGCCGGGTTTTTCGTCTTGGCCGGATTGCTACAAGGTTCGACATTGAGCGTGATGGCCGGGGCGGTTTTGGCCGGACTTAGGTTTTTTGACCCCAAAGACTGGAAAAATTTTATCGCCAGTAAAATCACGCTATTTGGTCGGGGCAAGCAAAAATTACTGGAAGCGCCGGACGGGAACAGGTTTTTGGCTGATGCGCATGTGTCAGTAGAGGCGGCGGGTTATGTGGACGCTTTGGCCGAAGCCCTGCGTACGGCCGACCATGTGTTGATGCGGCTGGCCGAACCTGCGTCTGAGAAGAACTGGATTGACGATGGGCGGTTGGCAGCTTTGGTGCAAAACCTGCTGGAAGCCGGGGCGGCGGGCGACCAGGAATTTGCCATGAAATTGATAAGCGGTGAATTGACAACTATTTTGAACGCCGACGGTATCGAGATCGTCAATTATAACCGAAAAACCGCGAAATTGTTTGATATTTTTCCGGCGCTCGATTTGGAAGACGGTCAGACAAAACAGGCGGCCCCGGCTTTGTTAATGGGCGATAAAGTGCTGAGGCGCGGTACGGTTTGGAAATCCTGAACATGGGCAAGAAACAACAAAAGAAACAACAAATAGAGTTTATTGGCTATGATCTTGGTCACGGCGAAACCGCTGTGGCGCGTAGTTTNAGCGGCTCTAGCCGGGAGCCGGAAATTCTGGAACACGGCGGCGAGCGTAGTTTTGTCACCGCAATTGCCCGCAATTTATCTGGCATTCGTATTGGTGCGCAAGCCGTAAATTTGGCGGCGATTGGCCCAAAAGATATAAATGGCAAGAACGAAATTTGGGTCAAGTTTAAAAGCCGGGATTTAAACGACAGTTCAACTGAAATTCCGACGCGGCTGTTCACTCAGGTATTATTTGAGGATTTGACGGCGGATAAAAAAATAGACGGGCTGAAGACCAGCCGTTTCATTGTTGGTTGCCCGTCCGGATGGACGGCAGATGACCGGGATGCTTACGGACGATTGATGCAAAAATCCGGGCTTAAAACCGTCCGCATTGTCCCGGAAAGCCGGGCGGCTTTGATGACGGCTTTGGAACAAGGGTATTTGTCTTTGGAAGCGGCGCGCTCTAGTGTGCTTATTGTCGATATCGGGTCTTCAACCACTGATTTTACCTATTGCTATGATTTGGAAGCGGAAGATGTCGGGCATAATATTCTTGGCTCTGGTCTGCTGGATACTTTGATCCTGGAGCGGAATTTGGCGCGGCAAGTTGAGCGTAAAAAAATCGAAAAGCTGATCACAAAATATCCATGGTATAAACCGATTTTGGAATATTGGTGCCGACTGGCTAAGGAACAATATTTTAACGGCGTCGCAAAAGGCGCCAAAAACGGGGTCGGCACGGCGGTGGACATCATCCGCCGCTTGCCGATTGGCGGCGGTGTTTTGTTTGAAATCCGTGTCGATAAACAGGACGAGGCGGCTATTCTCAAGGCCAAGATCAAGGATTTAAACGGGTTTTCCTGGCCCGACACATTTGATTATGCGGTCAAGGAAGCGGTGGAACGGCTTGGGGGTCGCCATCCACAAACGGTTTTGCTGACCGGGGGGGCGTCGCGCCTGCCGCTGGTGGCCCCGGCCTGCGA
This sequence comes from Robiginitomaculum sp., assembly GCA_002733385.1. Classification (GTDB taxonomy): domain Bacteria; phylum Pseudomonadota; class Alphaproteobacteria; order Caulobacterales; family Maricaulaceae; genus Robiginitomaculum_A. The sequence goes on along the minus strand of NVVO01000029.1, from coordinate 11,210 downwards.
AAAAGCATTCCCCAATGCCCGCGTGGTGCGCGGCGCGGAGCCGGAATTTGCCATTGCGCGCGGTCTGTCCTGGCTCGGTCGGTTTGAATATTTACACGCAAGTTTTAAATCTTCTGTCGCCAAATTGGTGGCCGAGGATGGGCCGGTGTTTGAAAAAGCCCGCGCCGCCAGTGATAAGCTCGGGGATGTTTTGGCTCCGGTATTGGTGGATGCTTTGATCGATGCTTGTGTGGTTCCGGCATTTCGCGATTGGCGGCGCGGACAAATTAAAGCCCTCAATGATGTGGAACAGGCCATGAATATTCGCATTTCCAAATGGCTGTCCAGCGCCGATGCCCAAAAAACTTTGCGCCCGGCCATTGAAGATTGGTTTGCCGGTTTGCAGCGCCGTATTGAGCAGATCACCGACCCGTTGTGCCGCGACCATAATCTCCCGGCTATGGTATTGTCACTGGATGACAGCACCCATGTCAGTCGGCATTTGCAAGGCCTCAGCGTGGCCGTCCCCAAGGTCACCAGCCTTGAGAACGATACGGCGCTTGTCGGCACGACTATATCTGCGGTGTTGGTCGGTGTGCTCTTGGCCGAAGCCCATTTGTTGGCCCCCTTACTGACCAGCCCCATAGGTATTGCGGTTGGTGGTGTTATCGGCATTGGCAGTTTTTTGTTTGGCAAAAAAGCATTGGAAGGCAAGCTGCGGGCCGTCAATATTCCGGGCGTTATGCGCTTGTTGTTGACCGACGGGCGGGTGCGCAAGGCGGCAAAACGCCAGCGGTCAGATTTAATCAAGGCGGTGGCACAGGCATGGAATGATGAAGCGTCCGAGAAATTTTCGGCTGAATTGGTTGAAACCTTGGGCGCTACATTTTATCAGCGGGCCGACGAACGTGCGGTGTTGTTTTTATTATAAGGTGCGGGTAAGGGAAGTTATGAAAGATCGATTTTTCTATCCGTTATTTGTTCTGGTGCTTATCGGGATTGTTGCATTGGCTTTATGGCCTGGGCTCAATAACCCTGGGGGCCGTCCCAGAGACATAGTGACCGACGGTTATTTGCTCAGTGGTTCGAGACTGCAAAGCTTGACGGCGGCGCCGGGCACATTTGTCCGTTTTACTGGCGGCGAGGTCGAGAAACCCTTATTGGCGGTGTTGTCGTCCAATAATCCGCGTGTTTTAGCAGGCCCGTCGGCGGGTGTATTTGGTACTTTGGGGCCTAATTACGAACAGGTTTTTGGCGGGCGGACATTGGAGATTACCATAACGGCCCGCGCTGGTAGCACAGACCCTTTGGACGAATTTAGCGCCGGGTATTTTACGGTCGGGGCCGGAGATAGTGGTTGGCGGAAATTTACCCTTACCGAAGAATTTGCCGACTACACTTTCACATTTACCACCAGAGCGCCCCAAGGCCAGCCGGGCAATGATTATGTCGGCATCTGGCCCGGCGAAGAAGGTAAAAACGATACCATGGAGCTTAAATCCATCCGCGTTAAATTGGCGGATTAGAGCGCTCTAAAGCCTGTCTTTGTCTCGGCGGCGGGTAAGTTCGTCGACGATTTTTTTAACGTCTTGCACCTGATCCAGATTGGCAATCAGCACGGCTCCGTCGTGGACAACAACGGCTAGATTATCAATCCCGATGGTTGCCACGAACGGCCCGTCTGAATGGATCAGGCAGTTTTTGGTGTCGAGTATATGGACATCCCCCTTGAGAGCATTGCCGGACATATCCTTGGTCAACTCCAAAAGCGCCGACCAAGAACCAATATCGCTCCAACCCATATGGGCTTCGACCACGCAGGCTTTATTGGTGCGTTCCATCAGGGCGTAATCAATAGATATGGCAGGGCAGCGGGCGAATGTATCCGCATCAAGGGCAATGGTTTGCCCGGCACTTTGTCCGCTGCTTTGGGGACTGGCATCAAAGGCTCTTTGGCACGCCTGCAAGATTTCGGGGCTGTGTTGGCGCATCTCAGCCAGCAAGCTCGACGGCTTGCACATAAATATACCCGCATTCCAGAAATAATTCCCAGACGCCATATAGGTTTTCGCGGTGTCTAAATCGGGTTTTTCTTTAAAGCCTGCCACCCTATGGGCGTGGTCATCCAATTTAGCCCCTTTTTGGATATAGCCGTATCCGGTTTCCGGTTTTGTCACCGTAATACCGAACGTGACCATATGACCGGAACGGGCGGCGGGCACGGCTTGTCCGACAACCCGCCTAAACTCGGTCGTATTTTTGATATGGTGGTCGGCAGGGGCCAATAACATCAGCGGTTCTGGGCTTCGGTCTGAGCTTTCAGCCAGTATAGCCAGTGCGGCAATCACCGCGCAAGGTGCCGTGTTGCGGGCAACGGGTTCGGTTATCATCGTGCTAGCTGATATGCCAATTTCGCCGAGCTGTTTGGCAATGGCGTCGGCGTTGGCATGGTTGCAGACAATCATTGGATCGGCGAAGCTATATGCATTGCCCTGATGTTGTAAGCGCAAAGCCGTTTCCTGGATCATGGTTTGCTGGCTGGCCAGGGGCAGTAATTGTTTAGGGCGGGACTTACGCGAAGCCGGCCACAGACGCGACCCTGCGCCGCCCGACATAATCACAGGAATGACTTGAGTTTTAGCCATGTGAGTTTTAGCCATGAATTTGCACTTTCGGTTTAACACTATCTAGCCCCGAAACCCGGCAGCTTTCCGCCACCATACACATAATATGATAGAATGTAGAGGTGGGAATTGCGCCAATCACCGGCAATCCGTTCTCTCCCAGCGCGTCCAGCCAGGTGCCGTCTGGGCGCAGGTATTTGCTGGCCAGCATTTCAATGCCGGCAGCGGCTAGCCTATAGCTATCGGTTTCGCCGTTTTCAGCTTGGGCGAGATGGGCTTTGACCATTTCGGTTTGTACCCACAAACGGCGGGTCGAACGCAATACCTGCCCATCCTTGTTCATTTCGTCAGGCAGCAAAAGCGTGTCATAGCCGCAAAGTTTTTGGTATAATTTATTTGCCCAAGGCCGGGTATCTATGGCTGTGCGCCTGGTATATTGGCCAAGCAACCAGACCCATTCCGCCATATGGCCCGGCTCGACGCTTTGCCCTTGTTTGCCGCGTGCGGCCCGCCAGTCTTGGTGGAAATATTCGGTAATGGTTGCGGTGCGTTCATCGAAAAAATATTGCTTAAACAGCTCAAATATTTGAGCTGCCCGGTGTAGGTATTTTTCCGCGCCGCTGGCATCATACAAGCTCATCAAAGCTTCGAACATATGCATGTGCGGGTTTTGTCGGCGCAGGGCATTGCGCGGGTCGCCTTGGGGCAAGCCTTCAAGATAGCCGCCATTATCCGCGATCAGGTTTTGGTCTAAAAACAACAAAATAGTGTCGGCCAATGCCAAGGGCGCACGTCCGGCTCCGACCTTTGCCTGCCAAGCCAGAGCCAGTAAATAAAAGGCATGGTCATACAAATCCCTGCGGGGGTCTTTGACGCTATAATCGGGATTGAGCAAGGAGATAAACCCCGCAGAACCATCTGGCATGAAGCCCTTGGTCAACATGAAATTCATAGTGCGTCTGGCAATGGGTTGGCCCGCATACCAGCCCAATTCATGGGCCAGGCTATAGGCATAAACCTGGCGGGCCTGAACGCGCAATCGCCGCACGGCTTGCCAATTTGGTGTGCCGCCATACGCTAACTCTTCGCAAAATCCGCCCGCATCGTCTATGGCATTTTTCGCCCAAAACGGCAGAGCTTTATCCTTGAGCCATTGGCGAACGGGCAGGGTTTTTTGCTCTAGCACCAACCGGCCATTTTCTCCTGGTTTTACACTGTGCCTCTTGCCCACCATTTGCACCTATATTTTCTGCACCTAAATTTTAATCTGCTTGAATATGACAAGAAATGGCCAAAAAAACCTTAGGGTTTAGGGTGAATAAAGGGTTTAAATCTGCCAATGTCTGTGGGTTATTAGGGGTTGAAATTGCTTGTGGCCTGCCCCACCTAGAGGCACGTAGATAGTGAGTATTGGAATAAAAACTATGGATGAGTTAACCGAAAAACCCGAAATGACCGATAACCAGATCGCGGCCGTACAAATCGGTGATGGGGCCGTGCGCGGGCGGATTTTGCGCCTTGGTACGGCTTTGGACGAGGTTTTGGGAGCAGAGCGCTATCCAGACAGTGTCGCAAGCTTGCTTGGGGAAGCCGTCATGATCAGCGCCCTGGTCGCCAATGCGTTGAAGTTTAAGGGTCGGTTTTTGGTACAAGCCCACGGCACCAATGAAGGTGCGGTGTCTTTGTTGGCGGCGGAATGTACCACGGACGGCAATATGCGTGCCTATGCCAGATATGATCAGGCAAGTTTGGAACGCATATTGGAGCAAAACAGCAAAGCCAATACCAACACAGCAAAAACTAGGCCAGATGCCAAAACCCTGTTGGGCGGGGGGACATTTGCTATGACCATTGAGCCGGATGGGGTCCGGGAAAATTATCAGGGCATTTCAGCGATTGAAGGAGCGTCTCTGGCTGATTGCGCCGAACATTTTTTCAAACAAAGCGRGCAAGTGCCAACCCGCATCAGGCTGGCGGTTGGCAAGTTACACCTGCCAGGCCAAGATACGCAATGGCGCGGCGGTGGTTTGATGGTACAGCGTGTGGCGGGCGATACTGAGCGCGGCGACACAGATGAAGCCTGGGAGTTAAGCAAAGCGGTTATGGGGACGTTGAAAGACGAAGAATTGCTCGACCCAGATCTGGCCAGCGAGCGGCTGCTTTATAATTTGTTCCATGAACTGGGTGTTCGTTTAGACACACCAACACACGTGCGGGCGCAATGTTCCTGTTCGCGGGAACGTTTGTTGAACAGCTTGAAAAGCTTTGAAGTCAAAGACCAGGACGAGATGTTTATTGACGGAAAAATTACGGCAAAATGCGAATTTTGTGCCGCAGAATATATATTCTTGCGTGGTGATCTTGAAGCTTAAGCCCGCCAGAACGACGGGTTTAACACCACAAGAACCGGAATAATTTCCAACCGCCCGACAATCATGGCCATGGCCATGACCCATTTTGCCGCGTTGGGCAGGGGCTGAAATGTACCCGTAGGCCCGACAATATCCCCAAGGCCCGGCCCGACATTTGTGATCGACGTTGCCGCCGCAGACAAGGCGGTTATTTCGTCCAGCCCCATGAGCGACAACAGGATTGCCGTCACGGCGTAACACATCATAAAGATGAAAAAGAACCCCATAACCGAGTAGACGGCTGATTTGGGCAAAGGTCTGCCGCCGTAGCGCATGGGGGAGACGGCATGGCGGCGCGGCATGCGCACCACATAGGCACGTAGGGCTTCAAATGCGACCTGGTAACGGAAAATCTTGATGGAGCAGGACGTAGACCCGGCGCAGCCCCCAATAAACATGGCGGAGAAAAACACGCCAACCGCCAATGGGCCCCAGCTTTGATAATCACCAAAGCTATAACCTGTACCGGTAATGATGGAGGTAATATTGAACATGGCCAGGCGCAGGGGGTGGGCTTCTGAGCTGTAATTATTCATGGTCATATAGGTTGTCATCAACATGATCAGCACCAGCAGGATGAGCAAAAACCCACGGGTTTGAGGGTTTTTGTAAACCGCAGACAGATTACCGCGCATGGCCAGCACATAGGCGGCAAAGGGCAGGGATGCCAAAATCATGAACAGGACGGCGACCATATCCGCGCCGTGTTCGGTATAGGCTGCAAAGCTCGCATCCGAATTGGTAAAGCCGCCCGTGGCTATGGTGGTCATGGCCAAGCATATGGCGTCGAACATTTCAATGCCGAGCATGTTATAGCTTACGGCGCAAATCACGGTCAGGCCAATATAGGCGACCCCGATGCCGGTGGCGATTTGCCCGGCCCGGGGCAATATTTTACCCATGGGGTCAAACCATTCGGCGCGGAACAATTGCATGCCGCCAATGTTAAGGCGCGGCAAAATGGCAATGGCGGTGATGATGATACCGATACCGCCGTACCATTGCAGCATGGCCCGCCACAGTAAAATCCCTCTGGGCGCTTGATCAAGCCCGGTCATCACCGTAGAGCCGGTTGTGGTCAGGCCGGACATGGATTCGAAATAGGCATCGGTAAATGACATGGAGTTTTCTTGCAAAATGAACGGCAAAGCCCCGACGAATGCCAAAATAACCCAAGAGGTAACGGTCAGTAAAAATGCCCCTCTGGCACTCATCCTGGCTTTGGGTGAATAGCTGGCCAGGGCAATGACGCTGCCAAACAAGGCGGTAATGAACCCCGAAATGCCAAAGGCTTGCCAGCTTTCGCCCTTATGGGCCAAATCCACCAGCATAGGAATGAGCATGGCCACCCCAAGCCCGGCAATCATCAGACCAACAATAAACAATACGGGGCGCAAATCAGGCATAGTGGGAGCCTATGCAAATGAGGCGGGAGTGCAAGGGGAAGTTTGGGGGCAAATACAAGAGAGAGCGTAAGAGGGAAATGGCTTTTATCATTTTCATGTGGGTTTGTTATAATTGCCACAGTGCAGGCGTGTAAAAATTTGTACCGGCTTTCAAGGCGTACCGTTCTACGAGCCTGCTCGGAACTGATGAGCAAACATTTCGCTTGCGCTTTTGGCTACTTGATTAACCTCTGCCAAGGATAGGGTTTCGCCCGATAAAATAGCGGGCCAGAAACATTGACTTTTGATGAAAGCGTGAAAATTGACCGCCAGTATGGCCCCGGCTTGATGGGAGATAATTTTTGCGTCAGCGGCGGATATGAAGAATGCTTCCGCAGGGGCGGCCAATTCAATCTCGAACAACATGTCAGTAATCATTTCCCTGTTGCGTAACATTTCACCGACAATCAATCGGGACATCTTCATTGTCGCCGCGTCCGTATATGGCAGTGCCAATCTAAGCGCCAAATCGTGAAGTTGTGGTATGATGTCCTTGCCGGGTAAGAATACACATGGTTCGTTATCACTGAGATAGTTGCCAGCACGAGTTACGATTTCTTGAAACAGTATTTCTTTGCTCTCAAAATAATTATAAAGTGTGCGTTTTGAAACTTGAGCCCGTTCTGAAATCCGGTCCATGTTGGCAAAGGTGAAGCCGTTTTCCTGAAATTCAATAAGTGCAGCTTCAACCACCTGTTCTAGTTTTCTTAGTTTTCGTGCCATCTCGTCTCTCGCATGCCCTCAATAACCTACACTTTAAAGTTTACTTTCATGATGACTCTAACTATATAGGTTTTACTATTAACAAAACCAACTCACAATAGGAACTCAAAAATGACGAAGACTATTCTTATCACAGGCGCATCTACAGGCATTGGCAGGGCAACCTCAAAACTATTTCACAATAAAGGTTGGAATGTCGTGGCCACTATGCGCACGCCCGCCGCAGAAACTGAGCTAAGCCAATTATCCAATGTGCTGATAACGAAGCTGGACGTAACCGACGAGACGTCGATCAAAGCGGCAGTTGCACAGAGCATGGCCAAATTTGACAGCATTGATGTGTTGGTAAACAATGCCGGATACGGCGCCGTTGGCCCGATGGAAACCTTCCCAATGGAAAATATTCGCCGCCAATTCGATACCAATGTGATTGGGTTGATTGCGACAACCAAAGAGGTGCTACCCCATATGCGAGCAGCAAAATCAGGTGTAATTGTCAATATCAGTTCGGTCGGTGGCAAGGTGGCTTTTCCTCTGACGTCACTTTATTCCGGCACTAAATTTGCTGTTGAAGGTCTAACCGAGGCATTGGGCTATGAACTGGGGTCGATCGGCATCAAAGCCAAACTTGTTGAGCCCGGTGCCATCAAAACTGATTTTATTGGCCGTTCACTGGATTTTCATGTTGATGAGAACATGGAGGAATACCTACCCACCGTACAGGCCATAACGGCATATATGGAGCAAATCAGTAATGGCGAAAACGCCTCTACTCCTGAACTTGTGGCAGACGTTATCTGGACTGCGGCTACGGACGGGACATCTACTTTGCGCTATACGGCAGGCGCTGACGCTGCACAGCTCATAGCTGAGCGCAAGGCATTGGATGATGATACGTTCTTGAGCAATATGAAGGCTCAAATGGGGCTATAAACGGCTAACATAAACTTTAAAAGCCGACCCCGCGTAAACCCCCATAACTCCGCTCATACCCAGCTTGACTGGGTATCCAGTCTCTTAATCAGATATGTGTGCGCGGGCGCACGCTTTATTCGCTGGATACCCGATCGGGGTCGGGTATGAGCGGCAGGGTGTGGGGGCCTCTAAATCACGGCGTTTGGCGGTGTTTTAGTTCAGTAAATAGATTATTCATTATCACTCACATCTCTAATCACAGGTAAAATCATCAGGGCCGCCGCCTTTAACCGGGCGGCATTTATCTGGCCAGCCATAGGTCTGCCAGTATTCCAGCAAGCCGTTTCGTTTGGCAAAGCCTTGAAAATCCGGATGCTGGCGCACTTTGCGGCTGGTTTCTTGTTCGCCCCAGAGATGGAGAAATGTAAAGTCGGGGTTGGACATCGGGTGCGCCTCGAACGTATCCATAAAAGCTTTGGCATCTCCGGCACGTAAATAATTGCCCATAATAGTCCAATCCACAATGGGGTCTGGTGATTGCACATAGGCGTCAACCATGGCCAATAATTTTAACCGGTCGGTTTCCTTGCCGCTATAAAACCCCTTTGCTACCACTTCCCACAAAGAACGATCTTGAAATTGTGTCGCTATATATTGCCCCAAGGTGTCGTACCCACTTAGCAAATGGTCTATAGCAGCCTCTGAATCGCCTTGCATGAATGCAAGATTTGACAAACTGATAAAGGCGCTAAAATAGCCCAAATCAAGACTCTTTTGAAAGTTTATTTCTGCGCCGTCAAGATCACCAGAATTAAACAAAGCAATTCCATAGATGTCCCGCACAACGCCATTGGCGGGGTCAAGGTTTACGGATTTTTCAAAGTAAGGTAGCGCGGCTTTGGTTTGACCCATGGCGGCTCTGCTATAACCCTCGCTAAAAGAAAGACCGGTATTTTGTCCATTAAGGGCGGTGAGCCGCTCTAGGCCTGCGCGGGCTTTGGTAAATTCCTTGTTCCGCGAGAGCAAATTTAGCAGTATCGTTTCCGCGCGCATGTTCGAAGGATCAATGGCAAGCGCTCTGCGGGCAGATCTTAGCGCATTGGCATTAAAGGGTTTTTGGTCCTTCACAGTTGTGAAATTAGGGGTAACAAAATAGGCATGCCCCAGCGCCGCCCAAGCATCGGCAAATTGTGGGTCTAGTGCCACCGCACTCTCCAGCAGGGTCACGGCCTTGGCCATGACACCCTCGCCAAAACTTTGGCGGCTTAAGGCCCGGCCTTGTAAATAAAGATCGTAAGCTTGTTTGTTATCGGTGCGCGTATCGGCGAGCCGTGTATCTTCGCCGACATTCAGTAAAACCTGTAACTCACCGGCGATGGCGCGGGCGATTTTTTCCTGAAGATCAAAAATATCGTCGAGCGTGCCGTCGTAAGTTTCCGACCATAAATGAAAGCCGTCATCGGCCTTGATCAGTTGTGYRGTGATGCGCACCCGTTCGCCTTGYTTACGCACCGAACCTYCGAGGATATGSCCCACRCGCARGGTTTGGCCAATGAYGGTCAAATCTTCATYCTTRCCTTTRAACGAAAACGACGAAGTRCGCCCGGCAACCCGCAAGTCTGGTATCTTGGCTAGCGCATTTAAAATCTCTTCGGCCATGCCGTCCGAGAAATACTCTTGGTCGCCGTCCGCACTCATGTCTGCAAATGCAAGAACSGCGATAGAAGGCCGCTCGTCTGTTTCGTTGGTTTGATTAGTTTCACTGGTTCCAGGTATTTCCACCTGTACTGTAATCTCTGGTGCGGCGGACTTTTGCGCCGTAAACTGGCTCCCGACAATCAACGTGCCCACAAGCACAAGCCCGCTAATTATGGCATAGTCCAATTTGCGCCCCGTCTTATCGGTAATACTRTCCCCGTCCTTGACGTTTTCTGCACGCTTGACCCCCTCAGGCGTCATTTCAAACGCCCATGCCAGCAGCATGGCGACGGGGAAGCCAATGATGAGCGCCACCGCGAAAAAACTATCAACCCAGTCGGGCAAATTAAGCGCCGGTGTCATCACCGACACAACCTGCATCAGTATCCAGCCAACAACCGCGTACACCCCGGCGACCCGGAAGATATTGCGGCGTCTGAGTTCGGTAAATAAAGTGTTCACAGCGCGTCCCCGTTTTGTATTGGGAGTGACTAACATACAGGCTGTGCTTTGTCTTGTTAGAAATAAACGCCCCGGCGTGTTGCGGCGGGGTATAAACGGCACATAAATACCTTGCAACACCTTGTCGGACATTACATTCTGGCCTTGGTCGAATCTGCCTTGTTGGGCACAAAACCTGGAGTGGCCTCATGAGCATTAAAATATCACCGTCCATATTGTCTGCGGACTTTGCCCAGTTGGGCAATGAAATCCGGGCTATTGAAAATGCGGGGTGTGACTGGGTGCATGTGGATGTGATGGACAATCATTTTGTGCCTAATCTGACCATTGGGCCGGGCGTATGTAAAGCCATCCGTCCCCATATAAAAACCGTGATGGATGTGCATTTGATGATGGCGCCGGCGGACGGGCTGCTGCGCGCATTTGCAGATGCAGGCGCCGATTATATTTCCGTCCACCCCGAGGCCCATCCGCATCTTGACCGTACATTACAGGTCATTCGCGAGCTTGGCCCCAAGGCGGGTGTGGCGCTTAACCCGTCAACCCCCATCAATGTCATTGAAAATGTTCTGGGCAGACTTGATTTAATTATCGTCATGTCGGTCAATCCGGGATTTGGTGGCCAGAGTTTTTTGCCGTCGCAAATCCAGAAAATCCGTGATCTCAAAACCATGATTGGTACGCGCGATGTTTTGATAGAAGTTGACGGCGGCATCAATTCGCAAACTGCACCCTTGGTGGCTGAGGCCGGAGCGGATGTCCTGGTGGCTGGCTCGGCCGTATTTGGCAAGGGCGCACAAAGTGAAACCGTTTACGCCGCCAATATCAAAGCCATACGCGACGCGGCTGATGGTTAGAGCGTTCCCTGTTAAATCATATTCAATTTGATGGGTCATATCTGTTCACCGGCAAGGCGCGTCCCGCAGGGCGGCCATAGTATCGGAGTGCGAAGC
>NVVO01000001.1 GCA_002733385.1 Robiginitomaculum sp. | reverse complement strand
CGTGCCGCAAAGCGGCACCCCCCATCRWSCSCMMKGSSGSSYACTTCCCCCGTGAAAAACGGAGGAAGGAGATATATGTGACCCCATCATCCCCTGCGCCATGTGGTGCCGTGTTTGCCGTCTTCGAGGATGATGTTTTCCTGCGCGAACACGTCGCGGATWTCGTCGGCTCTGGCCCAGTTTTTTGCGGCGCGGACTTCGTCGCGTTCCAAAATCAAAGCCTCAATCTCCCCGTCCGATAATCCGCCGTCCTTACCTTTACCTCTGAACCATTCTTCCGGGTCTTTTTGCAGGAGGCCGAGGAGGGCGCTAAGACGTAAAAAACGCCCGCCCTCAATCGCAATTTCTTCATTGAATTGTTTGTCCTTTACTTCGCTTAATTCAACATTTTTTTTATTATAGGTTATACGAACCATCAAAAATTCTACCATTGCAGAAAGTTCTTTTAGAGTCCCGGGTAATCCAAGGTCATCAAACAATGGCAATGGGTTTTGCGGAAAATATAATTCGGTTGGCTCAATTTTATACTCGTGAATATTCGCCTTCAATCTATACCATCCATCCAACTGCGCCTTACTCTCCCGCAGCAAATCCTCAGACCAAACCAACTCACTCCGATAATGCGCCTTGAGCAATGCCAGCCGTATTACCTCCCCGTCCCATTCCTCCAGCAAATCGCGCACCAGCACGATATTGCCTTTAGACTTGGACATTTTATCTTTGCCCATGTTTAGGAACTCGTTGTGTACCCAGAATTTAGCAAGCGGCGCATTATTGGCACACTCACTCTGGGCGATTTCGTTTTCGTGGTGGGGGAATTTCAGGTCTATGCCGCCCAGGTGGATGTCTATGGTGTCGCCTAATTGTTCTTTTATCATGGCGGAACATTCGAGATGCCAGCCGGGGCGGCCCGGTGGAAATTCTTTGGACGGGTTCCAGCTTGGCTCGTCTTTTTTGCTCGGCTTCCAAAGCACGAAATCGCCAGCGTTTTTCTTGTAGCTGGCCACCTCGACCCGTGCGCCAGCCAGATTATCGTCCAGMTTGCGGCCTGATAATTTGCCGTAGTCTTTCATTTTGGTGACATCAAACAGCACATGGCCCTCGCTAATATAAGCGATGTCCTTGTCCAGCAATTCGACGATAATATCGGCCATTTGCTCAATATGGTCTGTGGCCTTGGGCTGCATGGTTGGGGGTAGGCAATTTAGCGCCGCTAGGTCTTCGTTATAGATGCGGGCGTATTTCTCGGTTAGTTCCTCTATGGGTACACCCAACTCCGCCGCCGCCTTGATGATTTTATCTTCAATATCGGTAATGTTGCGCGCATAAACCACATGGTCTTCGCCGTAAATATGCCGCAACACCCGAAACAACACATCTGCCACCACCGCCGCCCTCGCATTGCCAATATGGGCGTAGGAATACACCGTCGGGCCGCAATTGTACATGGTGACGCGTTTGGGGTCTGCGGGCGCAAATATTTCTTTCTTGCGCGCCAGCGAATTATATAAAGTCAGTTCCATATTTGTCTTTCGCTTAGTGCCTAAAAATGCCATAATTGGGGCAAATATTCATCATGGGTTAAAAATTAATCCATTACATAAGAGATATGATGAAAATTGGTAGAACATTTTTAAATTATACTTGCGTCCCGATAGGCGTTCTGATGCTTTTTATCGGACTGTCTGCTTGCCAAAGTATTGCCAAACGCAAAAATAATGCGCCCGGTGTCCATGCAAAGTCTGTGCAAGCTGTGGCCGGGTTTGAAACGGCCGGAACGGTAGATGCTAGCCAGTTTATTGGCCCCCAGCGCATGCAAAGCCCGCTCTACCAGGTTGATCCTAAGGCCTGGAATGATGGCTATGCCAACACCTACCGCATAGAAACCCCGGACTATGTGCATATTGTCCAAGGTACGGACCAAGCCCTTATCCGTTTGCACGAAATAGCAGCCACAGACCAGCTACGGCGCAAAAGTGCCACTGTTGCTGTTGGCAAGGCGGCGGTTGGCCGCACGCTTAACCTGGCGACCACACCGGTTCGGGCCGTAAAGGTTACGGCAAACCGATTTAGCACTGCCAAAGGAGCGCAAGAAAAACTGATGGTGCTTCCATCTGGTGCTGCCAATATTGTTGGTAACCTCGCCGTTGGCCTCAAGGAGTTGGGGATGACGGGCTGGCGCATTACAACCAATTCCACTGGGAAAAAATGCGAAGGTGTGGGCGGATGTACGGCCCAAGCCGGCGGCGGCGTTATGTCAGGGGTCCGGGCATTGAGTGGTAAAGATGCTACGGCCAGAAAAATTCATGCCAAACTGGGTACCGACCCTTATTCTGATAACCAAGAACTGCAACGCCAGGTCAACCGCTTGGCCACCGCCACTGCCGTCGGCTCCACCAGTATGAATTTAGGCATGGCATTTGTCAGCGCCCCGCTTATTGCGCCGCTGTCCACAGGGGTTGGATATTACAATAACGGCGAATTTATCGTCAATCATAAAGACCCGCGCAAAGCCCGCGAAACTGAGCAATCTTTAATGCGCCAGTGGGGTGTCAGCAAAAAACATATCAGAAAATTATATAGCAGTGACGCTTTCACTCATACGACCCGGTCTAAATTGTTCAATGCCGTTTCGACATTTGGCGAAAATTCATACAAAGCCCGCATGATCCGCGAAGCCGCCCATTCACCCAGCCGTTTTGTTGCCGATAGCCGGGTTAAAATCTATCAATATTTAGCGCAAATGGTGATTAGCGGCCAGGTTAAAGCTTTCGTGTCCGACTTACCATCTGCCGTAGCTTTGGGCACAGACGATACACTTATCCTGCCATTTGCCGCTGATTATTTGCGTTGGACTCCGGAGCTTGCGCCGACCATTACAAGTTTCGCCGCATTAACCGGGCCGGGCACGCCGTATCCGCATGCCAGCGTCCATGTGCTGGGGCAGGCTTCTCCGATGTTCACGGCCAGTGCGACCCGCTCTGGTGTGCGGGTTTTGGAGATTCGCTAGGGTTCTCTAATTCCATCGTTTCTGCTTTTAGATTTGTGGTGCAGATATAAAACCGCAGGTGGTGGCGGTCACTTTTTTATACCCCTATTGGGGCAAAGTCTTGCTAGTTTGTGATAAAGCCCATAAACGTAGAAAAACGAAAACGGTGGTGTAATGAGGCTTGTGCCTGGAAAAATTATTAACTTAGCAAGCGTGTTGGTGGTTTTCACCGGGCTTGCGGCTTGCCAAAGCCTGGCACAACAGCAAGGCGAAGCGGTTCTGCCTGCGCAGGATACGGTGCAACCGCGCCGTGGTTACGAGGTTGCTGGCCGGGTTGAGGCCCGCCGGTTCTTAGGCGCCAAATTGATGCAAAGCCAATATCACAGTGTCTCCCCCTATGGATGGAATGACGGTTTTGCCAATAGCTATAAAATTACCACCCCGGATTTTACTTATTTTGTACAAGGCACGGAACAAGCCCGTATTTTGATACATGAAATACATGCCACAGAAATTCTCAAACGAAAAAGCGCAGTAGGTATGGCCGGTAAAGCCGTGGTCGGGCGCACGCTTAATTTGGTCATCACACCCGCTAGGGCGGTGCAGGGCACGGTTGAACGCTTTGGGGCCGCTGATAATGCCGCAGAGGTGCTGATGGTTGTACCGTCTGCTGCTGCCGAAATCGTCGGGGGTCTTGCCGTAGGCCTCAAGGAATTGGGCGCGACGGGCTGGCGTATCACCACCAGTGCTACAGGAACAAGATGCAGTAGTTTCGGTGCTTGTACTTCCAAGGCTGGAAAAGATATATGGTCGGGCGTAAATTCCATTGTTGGCAAGCACGGTGCGGCGCAAGAGATCCACGCAACAGTTGGTACCAATCCCTATTCGCAAAACAAAGTGCTGCAAAGACAGGTTGACCGCCTGTCCTATACCGCAGCTTACACATCCACCGCCGTAAAATTTGGCTATACCTTGTCAGGTGTGAACGTGCTTGATGCTGTAACCACCGGGGTTGGTTATTATAATAATGCAGAATTTGTCATCAGTTATGAAGATGCCTATAAAGCCCGTAACCAGGAAAAACTGCTGTTGAAAAGCTGGGGTGTGAGCAAAAAAGATATTGCCAAACTTTATAAAAATCCTGCATTTACAAATATCTCG
The DNA here is from genome assembly GCA_002733385.1 of Robiginitomaculum sp. GTDB lineage: Bacteria > Pseudomonadota > Alphaproteobacteria > Caulobacterales > Maricaulaceae > Robiginitomaculum_A. Next base: position 166,975 of record NVVO01000001.1, on the reverse strand, counting down.
CGCACCCAATTGGTCAAAGCTATTTCGACATTTGGTACCAGAGTTTACAAAACCCGCATGATCCGCCAAGCCGCAACTTCCTCAACCCGGTTTGTCGCCGATAGCCGCGTCGCGGTTTATCAGTATTTAGCATATCTGGTTGAAACTGACCGGATCAAGGCTTTTGCGGCGGATCTACCCTCCGCTATTGCTCTTGACAACCGCAATACCTTGATTTTGCCATTTGCAGTCGATTATTTGAAATGGACCCCGGACATTGCACCGACCATTACTAACCTTGCCGCCTTGGTTGGCCCCGGTTCTAGCTACCTAAGTGCCAATGTGCATATTATGGGCCAGGCATCACCCCTATTCAAGCGCCGGGCAGCGGCCCTGGGTATAAGGGTTGTGGAAATCCGCAAATCCTATGCTTACAAATAGGGCTTGAGTTTGATTTAAGCTTTCCACTCGAGTATTTTGTCCCTAATAGACTTGGCATGAGTGATGTATTGGTAAATTTAGCCGAAGAGCAAGACGCGGGTAAACGGCTGGATAAATATCTGGCCCAGTGGGCCGATTTATCCCGTTCGCGGATAAAAGCCTTAATCTTGGGCGGGCAGGTGCGCGGCGATGCAAAAATTCTTATCAAACCTACCACGAAAATTGTCGAGGGTGTTGTCTATGAAATCACCGTCCCCGCACCAGTTACGGCAATCCCGGAACCGGAAAACTTGGCATTGGATATTGTTTATGAAGATGCGCATTTGGTGGTGGTCAACAAACCGGCAGGCCTGACCGTGCATCCAGCGGTTGGCAATTGGTCTGGGACTTTGGTCAACGGGCTCTTGCATCATTGCGGGGACAGTCTTTCGGGAATTGGCGGCGTATTGCGTCCGGGTATTGTTCACCGCATTGATAAAAATACCACGGGGTTATTGGTGGTGGCCAAGGACGATAAAACCCACCAAGGGCTATCCAAACAATTCGCTGCCCACAAAGTCGAACGGGTTTATGTTTGCATGACGCGCGGTGCGCCCAATCCGAGGGAAGGGCGTATAGAAACCCGCCTGGCTCGCTCGCCCCACGACCGCAAGAAAATGGGGGTGGTTAAAAAACAAGACGCCCGAAGCATCGCAAGCGGTAAGCCGCCCCACGGTAAAATCGCAATTACCAATTATGCTTTTATCAAAGGTTATGGCCGTATGAAAGGCGCATCCCTCAGCATGCCGCTGGTCTCGATCATCGAATGCAGATTGGAGACCGGGCGCACCCACCAAATTCGGGTGCATATGGCCCATATTGCCTGCCCGATTTTGGGCGACAGTGTTTACGGGAAAACAGGTGCTTTCAAATCCGCCACTTCAGAATCCGAAATTAAACTCCGCGCTGCTTTGGACGGGTTTGAACGCCAGGCACTGCATGCTCAAACTTTGGGCTTCATGCATCCGATAACCCAAGAAGCTATGTCATTCGAAAGTGAATTGCCAGAGGATATGCGCAAATTGGAAGTGGCATTGCAAGGGCTTTAGGCTTTAGGTTTTAAGCCGCCATTTCGTCTTGGTCTGCTCCGCACACTTTGTTGCGCCCCGATTTCTTTGCCAAGTATAGCGCGGCGTCAGCGCGTTTAAACACATCACGGAATTTTTCGCCTTGCCTGGTTTCAGCTATGCCTGCGCTGACCGAAACACTAAAAGCCTGGTTGTCCACATGGATGGATGTGCCGCCAATAAGCTCTCGCATCCGGTCAGCCGCAAGAATGGCTTCCGCCTGATTTGTATCGGGCATGGCAATGATAAATTCTTCACCTCCGTAGCGGCTAACCACATCAACACTGCGCAAGTTAGAGGCGAGGCGCGCCGCCACTTCTTTCAGCACAGTATCGCCCACATCATGGCCCAAAATATCATTAACCCGTTTGAAATGGTCGACATCAAAAATCACCAGAGAAAACACCTGTCCATTTTCGTCGAGTTGATCAAACAGGGGCGCAATGGCCCGATCAAAAAAGCGGCGATTACCCAGTCCCGTCATCGGGTCGGTGACCACCATTTCCATGCTTTCATTGAAATTTTCCCGAAGACTGTCCGCATAAAACTTGCGTTTGATCTGGGTGTTGACACGGGCCTGTAATTCTTGTGCCTCAATCGGGCGCATTAGGGTATCGTTGATACCAATATCGTAAGCCCGCACCATTTGTGCTTCGGCGTCCGGGTCACCAATGGCCAAAATAGGGACATCGCGGGTTGCAGCATCCGAACGCAGGCGGGCACAAAATCTAAGGCCGTCAAATTTACTGGAAACCAGGCTGACAATCACCAAATCTATCATAGGTCCAACCAGGGCAATGGCTTTTTTTGGATCTGTTTCCATAATGATTTTATGGCGACCTTGCAGACCATTGGCGATTTTTTCCAATTTTTGGATATGGTCATCAACAATCAATATACGTCCGTCAAGCTTGTCAAGACGCTCTAGCATGGGACGGGAACTTTCCATTGTATGTCCCGTATGGCTCAACAACTGGTCGGTGACCATTTTTAGGCGTAGCAAGGACTTGACCCGGGCCAATAGATTAAAATCATCAATCGGTTTGGTGATAAAATCGTCAGCGCCGGCTTTGAGACCGCGAATTCTGTCTTTAGTCTCCTCAAGGGCTGTCACCATGACCACGGGGATGTGCCATGTGGCAGGGTTGCTTTTTAAACGCTCGCACACCTCAAAGCCGTTCAGGCCAGGCATCATGGCATCTAGCAATATCAAATCAAATTTTTCGCTATTGGCCAGTTTCAAAGCCTGTTTACCGCTCATGGCGGTGACGACATCATAATATTGGGCGGCCAACTTTACTTCAAGCAAATGAAGATTAGGCGCCAAATCGTCTACAATTAAAACTCGCGCACTCATGAGTTACGACCTAGCCTAAAAATTTCCTGATGGTTGCCAGAAACGAAGATACGGTAATCGGTTTGGAAATATAGGCCTCACAGCCACCCGCCCGGATCCGCTTTTCATCGCCCTTCATGGCAAATGCCGTGACGGCGACCACTGGAATATCTGCCAGGGCTTTGTCGTCTTTGAGCCATTTGGTCACTTCAAGACCTGAAACTTCCGGTAATTGGATATCCATCAAGATTAAATCCGGCTTGTATBGCTTGGCCAGTTTTAAGGCCTTTAAGCCTTCGCGGGTTTCGCAGGTATCGTACCCGTGCGCCCCGAGCAGATCAGCGAACAACTTCATGTTCAGTTCATTATCTTCGACAATTAGAATTTTTTTGGGCATTGTTTGCAACATATCAACCATTTCACCATCCGGCGCTAACGCCTATTCACCATCCGAACGCTTATGCGCCTGTTTTGACTTTCACTTTCCTAACCCAATATAATTAATTAACGGTGTGCATTGCGGTAAGGATTTGTTAGTGAGGCCCTAAAGAACGTACAATGAACATAATAATATTGAGTAAATGCAATAAAGCCAATGAAACGGATGGATAACAAAGGATTATGCCAGGATTGTGGCGCTTATGTTGCGGTGCGGGCTAACGCATGCTCAACCTGCGGTTCGCACAAACTTTTGCATCATCCCGAATTATTCGCACTGTCTATTGCCCATGTGGATTGCGATGCGTTTTTTGCCTCGGTCGAAAAGCGCGATAACCCGGAGTTGGCGGACAAGCCCGTGATTATTGGCGGCGGGCGGCGCGGGGTGGTTGCGGCGGCTTGTTACAATGCGCGTGTTTACGGCGTGCGCTCGGCCATGCCTATGTTCAAGGCGCTTAAAGCCTGCCCCCATGCGGTGGTGATTTCGGCCTCAATGGCCAATTATGCCTATGAAGGACGGCGCATCAAAAAACTGATGAGCGCGTTGACCCCCTTGGTGCAGTCGCTTTCTATCGACGAAGCTTTTTTGGATTTAACCGGGACAGAAAGGTTGCACGGCGAACCGCCAGCTGTGACATTGATTAAATTACAACGGCGGATTTTGCGCGAAGTCGGTGTCACGGTCAGCGTCGGCCTGTCCTATAATAAATTCCTGGCCAAAACCGCCTCTGATCTTGACAAACCGCACGGGTTTGCCGTGATCGGGCGCAGCGAGGCTTTGGATTTTCTTGCCCCCAAACCTGTCGGGTTTATCTTCGGCGTCGGTCCGGCCTTTACGCGTAGCCTCAAGAAGTCAGGCATATTGACCATTGCCGATGTGCGCAACCGTACGGACAGACAAATGATGAAATTGTTTGGTGAAGCCGGTTTGCGTCTGGCCCGCCTGGCCCGCGCCGAAGATTTTCGGCCCGTGAAACCTACAAATATTCGCAAAAGCATTTCTACTGAAATAACATTCGACGTAGATATTGGCGACGAAGCGGCACTTGCCAGCAAGCTTTGGCAGGTCTGTGTCAAGACCGCTGATCGGGCCAAAGCCAAAAATTTGGCAGGTAGAGTTGTGACCTTGAAGTTAAAAACGCGARACTTTAAATCTCTGACCCGCAGACGCACCCTGGCTGAGCCAGCTCAATTGGCAGACACAATATTCCACACCTGCCTACCCTTACTACAAGCGGAAATAACCGGTAAACATAAAGGACAGAAATTCCGCCTGATCGGTTCTGGATTGTCGGATTTGTGTGATCCCACCGGTGACAGCGGTGATCTGCTTGATCCCAAGGCGTCTTTGCGTCGCCGGGCTGAACGTGCCAGCGATATTGCACGGGAAAAATTTGGCAAAGACGCCGTAATTACAGGCCGCAGTTTGAAGAACCTCCCCCGACCATAGCAGGTCATAGCAGGGAAAATTTGGGCAGGGAAAATTTGGGCAGGAAAAATTTGGTCAGGAAAAATTTAGATTTACCTGCGCCCATTTCGACAATTTTGTTCGGCGCGGCGGCGTTCTTCACGAATTTTATCGAAACAATTGTCTTGCTTGCGGTGGCGCACGGGGCGGTAATCTTTCAGCAAGTCTGCCAGAGCTATCTTGCCGTCCATCTCGCTTTGGTCGTCTTTGTCCAACCGCTCTGCCAACCCTTGTAAAACCTGGGTAAACATCTCGTGGGTAACGCCTCTGGCAAAATTGGGCGCGAAGGCAAAATTACTGGGCGCAGCATGCTCAGACCCCAGTGCAGCTATCCGCCACATTTCCAACTCGACCAGTGATAAATAATCATCTGCGTCCCGGTCAGCTGTTTGGAAAGCCCGCGCAATGCCTTTTTTGACCTCCGTGCGGTCAATCATATAATCGCCATTTGCGTCAAAACTGGCAAATAACAAAGCCCCGGCGCGGGGTATTTGTATAACTGTGCCTGAATGGCCAATGGGGGTGCGAGATTTAATGGTTTCCACAATCTCGTCTTGCTGTTGCGCCGGAATTTCAGGGCGCGGTGTTTGCGCTATGACCTGACTGGTAGCGGGCACCGCAAAATTGACGCCTATAAATAAGGCAGTTATAAAAAGTCCAAGGCGCATATATGTCTCCAGCAGGCTTGAGAGTAGGTATGTGGCAAGATTGCTGAATACGTGTAATAACGCAAATGAATTTCACACAAGGTTTAGGGCCTGTGGACAATTAGCGTGAATGGCAGGTTTGAGGCATTCACGCTAATTGTCCACAGGCCCTAGAGCATCACGCTTAAAAGGGTCTGCGGCTAGCCATGGCTGCCGCGATAGTGCCGTCGTCGAGATAGTCCAGCTCGCCGCCTACGGGAACACCGTGGGCGAGGCGCGAAATTTTAACATTCGTGTTGGCCAGATGGTCGGTAATATAATGGGCTGTGGTTTGGCCATCGACTGTGGCATTCATAGCTAAAATAACCTCTGTAATCTCCGGGGACGAAGCCCGCTCAATCAATTTCGCGATATTGAGATCTTCGGGTCTAATGCCGTCAAGTGCCGACAAACAGCCGCCCAGCACATGATAACGCCCGCGAAATGCCGCCGCCCGCTCCAACGCCCACAGATCGCCAACTTCCCCAACCACACAAATGATGCTAGGGTCGCGCCCCGGAGCCGTGCAAATATGGCACGGGTCATGTGCGTCAATATTGCCGCATGTCCCGCATGGCCTGATTTTTTCGCCGACATCTTGCAATGCAGTTGCCAAGGGCTTGAGCAAAACATCGCGTTTCTTGACCAAGGCGAGCGCCGCCCGTCTGGCTGAGCGCGGCCCTAGGCCTGGCAGTTTTGCCAGCAAGGCAATCAAATTCTCAATTTCCGGCCCTGCAGGAGACGCGGGCATAGATACTCCTATGATGATTCGCTAACAGATTAGCCCGCATTATGCCCTCTGTCCCCATCTTCTGTTTTCAGGCTTCTGTTATCTGCTTTCGGGCTTGTGTATTGAATTTACATTGGCTAGCTTTGGCTGAAATTTAAAAGGGGAAGAACATGTTGAAATCTTGGCGGGCAATGACCTTATGGAAGCGGGTATTTATCGGGTTGGCACTTGGCGTGGTAATCGGTCTTAGCCTGCATTACGGCCTCGGGGATAAAGGTAAACACATTGCTGAAACATGGTTCAAACCGTTCGGAGATGCTTTCGTTAATTTGATCAGAATGCTGATCATTCCCTTGATCGTAACCACTCTGATTTCCGGCATGGTTGCCATGGGTGACCCAAAACGTCTGGGGTCTTTGGGTGCGCGCACCATTGGGCTTTATCTGTTTACAACWTTTTTTGCCGTTTGGCTTGGCTTGGCGGTTGCAACACTTTTCCAGCCGGGGGCGGGCCTAAGCGAGGTTATATCAGCGGGTAATAGCAGCGTAGATACTGTTTCAAACAAATTGCAATCGGCAGGCTCTGCCAAACGATCCTTGTCCCAGTATTTATTGGATATAATTCCGCGCAACCCGATTAAAGCCATGGCGGAGGGTGACGTGCTTGCGGTTATTTTCTTTTCGATAATAATCGGCGTTGGCATTTTACTGGCTGGCGACAAAGGCAAACCGGTTGGCGAATTTTTTGATTCCGCCTCAGTCGTGGTGATGAAGGTTACCATGATGATTATGGAGTTGGCGCCTTACGGTGTATTGGCATTAATGGCTTGGGTCATGGGTGTAAACGGGCTTGGTATATTGGTGAATATGGGTAAGTTGGCCGCCGCTTTATATGTCGCCTGTATTTTGCAAATTGTCTTCGTATATGGCGGTATAATTGTCCGCCTAATCCTGAAACTACCATTTGTCCGCTTTATCTACGGGATTGCGGATGCTGTCGGGGTTGCTTATTCAACCTCCTCGTCCAGCGCCACTCTGCCTGTGACTATATCGTGTGCTACGAAAAACCTTGGTGTTGAAAAATCAGTTGCCGGTTCGGTCTTGCCAATGGGCGCGACGATCAATATGGACGGCACGGCAATTTATCTGGGCATTGTCGCCCTTTTTGCGGCCCAGGCTTTTGGTCTTGAACTTAATATGGGCGTTTATTTGATGGTTGCCCTGACCGCGACCATGGCCTCTATCGGCGCGGCCGGAATTCCGTCCGCGAGTTTGTTTCTGGCGGTCGGTATGTTGCAAAGCATTTTCGGCATTGACGAAAGCCAGGCCATTTTAATTGTCGCCTTTATCTTCCCGTTCGACCGTCTGCTCGATATGATGCGCACCGTGACCAATGTAAGCGGCGATGTCGCCGTAGCTTGCACCGTTGCCAAGTGGGAAGATGCGCTCGACGAAGAGGTGTTCAAAAGCAAGTCTGTGGTTTAGGCGCGAGGCGGCTATTTGCGGCCCGCGTCGTCTGTCGGTGTATAACCGTAGCCGGCCCATAGTTTTAATGTGCGCTGCTTGGCGCCGCCAAGATCGATCTTAATCGTATCTATAAATTCGAGACGTTTAAAATCGTCTCGGAACTTGTCTTCATACCCCATATAATAATTGATCATCAATACAGGCGGGTCCGTGACCTTGCTGGTCTCAAGCGGCACATTGGCCTCGGCGTGGTTGTTGACGCTGGTATTGAGTCGCCACATCCGCATGGGCAAGCCAGTGTTTTGCTCTAGTCCATAATAAATCATATCATAAAATACCAGACGGTTGTCCGTCGCGATTGTACTAAAGGCTTGTCCTTTATGCCCCGCATTGGCGGCTTGAGCAATCAGGGCTTGTGTTTGCGGCCAGCCGCGCAAACGTTTAAATGCATTTGCTTGCCCGACCATATTGGCGAAAGACGGTACCAGTGTACCAAATGCAAGAACACTGCCCATGACAATATTGACCCAGACCCCGATTTTGGTTGCGCGTTTAAAGTACAATACACCGGTGCGGGCCACCAATATTGCGCCGCCCGCATAGGCCGTAACCGCCCMATTGGCATTGGCCCGCGACAACAAAGCCTCCAAGGATATGACGGCGAGGGGCGTCAGCACAAACAAGGACAACAGCAATGTTTTGCGCTCCAACCTGCCGCGCAAACCCGTGATGAGAGCCATAACCAACAACCCCAGCATGATAGGGCCAAACACTCCGATCTGGCTGCCCCAAAACTCCAGTAGTTCAAGCGGATGAAACGGGATGCCTTTGAGATTGGCATTTGCGGCTGTGTGGCTAATGGTGGAAAAATCATTGCGCACATTCCACCAAATATTTGGCGATAATACGGCTAAGCTGACAAGTGCCACGGCGATGCCGTGCCAGCATAATAATGCCCTGCGGGTTTTTTCGTCGATGAATATAGCCAAAACCAGTGCAGGCAGAAAGAACAGCATGGCATATTTTGACAACATGCCAAAACCGATAGCCATGCCAAGCAATAGTGCCCATTTCATGCTCGGCGTCTGGCGCAGATGAAAAAATGCGTTTAGGCCCAAAGCCCAAAACAGCAACAAGGTTACGTCGGTGCTGACAATGCCTGAGCTGAGTGATACGGCAGGCATGAGGAAATAGGCACACGCCGTCCAAAACCCGGTGCGCGCATCATAAAGAAACCGCGCCGTTCTAAACAAAATATAAGCGATGAGCGGGTGTATGAGCGGTGAGGATATGCGCACTGCCCATTCTGCATTGCCGAAAATACTGGTTGTCGCAGCAATGACCCAGGCAATCATGGGCGGTTTGGAAAAATATCCCCAATCCAGATCTCGTGACCAGGCCCAATATTGTGCTTCGTCGCCGTGTAGATTGAGCGGTGAAAAATACAGCCCGATCAGGCGCACCAAGCCTAGGCCCAACAACAGATATAGTGTCCACCTGTGATAGTCGGGGCTTGTAACAGTATTTATTTTTGAGTTTTTCGTCATTTGCCCACCCCTTGCCACTATGTTGGCAAAAAATAAACTAAATTCGGTGTTATTGACGTTTATGGCGCATATTTTGGTATTTGATTCTGGTGTTGGCGGTTTGAGCGTAGTGAAAGAGTTGCGCGCGCTTATGCCCGGCGTGTATATAACTTATGTGGCGGACGACGAAYTTCGGCCCTATGGGGATAAAACCGAAGACCAGTTGCAGGCTCGTCTGCCGGGCCTTTTGCAAACTTTGGTACTGGCGGTAAACCCCGACATTGTGGTGATCGCCTGTAATACGGCTTCGACAACGGCACTGGCAGAAATCCGCGAAGAACTGGATATACCTGTCATTGGCGTGGTTCCGGCCATTAAACCAGGTGCGCAACTGAGCCGCAGTAAATATATCGCCGTTTTAGGAACGCCAGGAACGGTCAAACGCAAATATGTTGATCAACTCATCAATGATTTTGCGGCGGATTGTACCGTAAAGCTACAAGGCTCCAGCGCGCTCGTGGGGTTGGCAGAGAATAAATTGGCGGGCCTTGATGTGGACAATACAAAAATACGGGCAAAAATACGTGCCGAAATCACGCCCATATTTGCTGGCCTAAACGGCGTGAAGGTAGATGTGGTGGTGCTGGCTTGCACCCATTTCCCGCTCTTGCTCGACGAGTTGAAAGAGGGTGTTTCTCACCCGGTAAGCTGGATAGATTCCGGTGCCGCCATTGCCAAGCGCACACAAGTATTGCTGAACGGTTTAGTGCTAAAACCAGATATGGCAACCCCGCAAACCGCGTTGCTGATCGGGGGAAAACTTAACAAGGGGCGGGCAAGAATATTTGAAAAATACGGCTTTGAGAAAACGGTAATATTATGAATGGAAAAAATGTTTCCAGACCAGCCAACCGACAATCACCAAGCCGGTAAAGCCGAATGTAAATTTGGCAAAATGCTTTTTGATCAAGGCTTCAGCGCGTTCCCCGAATTTCCAGACCACAGCAGCCAGAAAATAAAATTGCAAAAACCGCGACACAATACTGGCGACAAGAAACACCACAAAATTCAGACCAAGCGCGCCGCTTAACACGGTGACAACTTTGAACGGAAATGGTGTCAGCCCGCCGACAAAAACTGCCAAAGCACCGTATTCATCCACCAGGTCTTCAAAACCGGCCATTTTTTCGCCCTTGCCTAGACTTTCCAGCATTGGTTGGGCGATAGCTTCGTAAGCAATAAAGCCAATTAAATACCCGAAAATACCGCCAGCCACAGAGGCGGTCGAGCAAATAAAGGCTAGACGCCAAGCTTTTTTTGGGGATGCCACCACCATGGGCAGGAAAATTATGGCGGTGGGTACAGGGAATATAAAGCTCTCGAAAAACGAAACCCCGATCAAAGAACGTTCGGCGTGTTTATGCCGGGCCAGTTGTTTGATGCGCTCATACCAACGCTCTATAAAGGAAAATTTAAAAATCATGGCCCCTCATAGCGGCAAAATATTTACGAAACCAGAATAGAAGTGAAATTAATAGACCTGATCGCCATTGGCCCATTCTCCTTCAAATTTGCGCCCGTTTTTCCACAGATACAAGCCGTATCCGTGTTTGAGATTGTTTTCCCATTGGCCCGTATATGTGTCACCGCTTACATATTTATTGGTGCCAAAGCCGTGTTTTTGATCGTCGCTCCACGTGCCTTCATACTGGCTACCATCGGCCCATTGCATATTTCCCTGGCCGTGTTTTAAATCGTTTCGCCATTCACCCTGATATTTGTCACCATTAGAGTAGGTGTAGCTGCCAATACCGTTGGCATAATCATATTTCCATTGTCCGTCGTAAATATTGCCGTCGACCCAATAAAATGCGCCTTTGCCGTGTTGGCGACCATTTTTGTAATGGCCCATATATTTATTACCGCTTGCATAGACATAGATGCCGTAACCGTTGTCGCAATCCCCTGAAATGCATTTGGCATGAGCCAGAACAGAAAGACAGGCAGCAAAGCCAAGACTAAGTCCAAAAATAAATACCGTTTTCATATGTCCTCCCACAAGATTTGCCGCGAACATAAAGCGCAACAAACAAAATTTCAACTCTTTGCCAATGGATGAGCTGTATTTACCAAGTGTTTGAGCCGTTCATCCAGAACATGGGTGTAGATTTGGGTTGTGGATATATCGGCGTGGCCCAGAAGTTTTTGGACACTACGCAGATCAGCGCCGTGCGCCAGCAAATGGGTGGCGAAAGCATGGCGCAGAACATGGGGCGAGATTTTCGCYGGATCAAGCCCGGCTTTAAAGGCCAGGGCTTTGAGAGATTTAGCAAAATGCTCGCGGGTGACATGGCCAAGTTTTGAGCTGGACGGGAACAGGAATTTTTCGGCGCGCCCTTTGGCAATAGCATTGACCGGCAAGGTCGCCGCGCGCATTTTTTTCCATGTCTTGATGGCGGTGACCGCCTTAGTGGTCAGCGGCACCAGACGCTCCCGCCCGCCCTTTCCCTTGATGAACAGACATTTGTCGCGCCGCCCGGTTTCGGCCAAGGGAATAGACACCAATTCGCTGACCCGCAAACCGGCAGCATAGAGAATTTCCAGCTGGCAATAGAGCCGGTATTCCAGCGGCGCGGCGCGCCCGTCCGCACTGTTAGCTTGCGCAGTGGCAAACAATGCGTCCACATGGGCCTCACTTAATATTTTTGGCAGAGGCCTGCCTTGCTTGGGGGCGATCAGGTTTTTAGCAGGGCTGTCTGCACGCAAGCCTTCGATTTGTAAATATTTATAATATTGCTTTAAGCTCGACAACCGCCGTGCCGCCGTTGATGGGGCCAGACCTTCATTGGCCCACGCCGCCAATACCCCCTCTAAATGGCCTTGCCCGGCGCTGGACAGGTTTTGTCCAAAGCTTTTGAGTTGTCGTTCGGAAATTTCCAAATCCCGGCGATAGGCGGATATGGTATTGTCAGACGCGCCGCGTTCAGCACTCATCATATCCAGGAATAACTCAATCATGACCCAGCATGTCCAGGGCCGCCAAATGCCCCGCTGTACCGGTCATGCCCGCGCTCATCATAGCGCTTAAAATGGCCGCAAAATTATCCGCCCGCATTTTACCCGGCGGTATTTCAGTAAATATTTTTGCGGCTAATAGCGCCAACTCGGCCTTGGCGCCGCGCCGCGCCGCCGCGTGCAAAGCCAATAAATCGCCAGAATCGCCAAGATTGGCAGCTTGGCCTTCAAGCTTGGCCCGCGCCAATACTTGAGTGGCCATATCGGAAAGATTTGCCCCAAGCGCCGCCGCAATATAACTGTCGCGCACGGCTCGCGCCCGCGTAGCTTTGTCCGCCAACCGGGTTTCAATGTCTATGCCAAGCTCGCCGTGCAAAAAACCGCCGCCCAGCGCATCAGATGCCAAGGCAATGCGCCCGCGCAAGGGATTGTCTTCCTTGAGTGCCAAAAATAAAGCGCCTAAAGTATCTGTATCGCGGTTATGCACGGCGATCCGGGCAAAAATATATACATTGTTCTTTGCCTTATATTCAGCGGGAATAGCTGAAATTTTAGTTTCAAGCGCACGGGCAATTGGCAATAATATACCTTTTTGTTGTGCTTGTGTCAGCAAAGCGCCAGCCGCGTTTGTAACCCCATTTAGATCATGATTACTGTCGAGCATTTGATAGACCTCCCCCCATTTTTGTGCATTCCAAACAGCTTGGCTATCATGGTTTATTGGTGCTTTACGGTTTTTTACGGGCGCATTCGCCAATCCGCCCAGCACCGTACGGATTTGTTCAAGGCTTAGTATATGGGCCGAACCCAGCAAGGCAAATAGCCTGTCATCAGGGGAAGTCTTCATATCCAGCGCGATTTTGGCCAATAAGATATCTGGAAAAGATTTTTTATCCAGCTTGTTGCTTTTTAGTATCTCGCTTAACATGGCAATCCGCAACGGGGTTGTTATTTTGGATATTTTAATATCGAAGCGACGACCGGTTAATTTGCCCAATAGGGCGAAAAATATTTTATCGTCATAACCAGCGCGCGACAAGAGATCCGCCGTCAGTTCCGCTGCCGGGATTTCGCCGCGCACAAAATGGCAAAAGGCCCGCACTTTAGCCCAATACGGGGCTTTACGGTCTATGATTAGGGTGTCGTTCAATGTGCAGGCGGTATTTATATCGCCGCCGAGTAAAGCCCGTTCCACAACAATTTTGTTAAAGACGGGATTGTTTTTTCGTATATCGGCGCGGCTGAATATTTGATCGAACGCGGTTAAATCCCTAAGCTTTAATAGTGCCGATAACCGAGCTTTATTATAGATTTCACGTTCAGAACTATCAACCGGGCGCGGCGGTACACCGCTTGATAAAAGCGCCATTTGGATGAGAAGCCGCGCCGTCCCTTTTACCTTTGTGTCGGCTGCATTTGTGTCGGCGGCATTGATTAACTTTGTCGCTTGTAGGGCTGTGGTGTTCTGCCATAAATTGCCGCCCAATGTATGCAGGCCGGGTTGCACAACCCCGGCGTCATATGCGCCTGCTGGCGTAAGTTCGTCTATATTGATTTGCGCCCGAGCGGGGAAGGTCAAAACGCACACACATGTTATGGCCAATACTGTAGCTCGTGCCCACACTGGATTATTTCTCGAAGGTATCGGGGACATCAACAACGACTTCCCGGCGGGTCAATTGTTCGGCGTCCGTTGCGCGTAACAGCCAAAAACTTACACCGATCAATACCAGTAACAATATGATCACGACCCAGCCTGATTTTTTCATGCTTGCTCCTTTTAATGCTTCTCAAAGATTTACATTGAGAATATACAAAATTCCAGACATAGTATGTATAAATACAGTAATAATCTCTGAATTAGGCTTAGACTTAAGAGCAGAGAGATAAAGGATTGTTAAAATGTGCGCTGACAGAGCGGCACTTTGTGGGGCGCCGATTGGCGGCAGGTCGATCTCGTTGGTCGGGTTGATGGGCGTGGGCAAAACCACGATTGGTCGGCGGTTGGCCAAGCGGCTCGGGATGAGGTTTTTTGATTCCGACGAGGAAATTGAAAAAGCCAGCGGTCGCACGGTTAAAGGGTATTTCCAAAGCCACGGCGAGCAGGCTTTTCGCGCTGGTGAGTGCCGGGTTATCACCCGCCTGCTTGGCGGTGGCCCTATTGTGCTTGGCACAGGCGGCGGCGCTTTTATTCCGGACGCCACCCGTGCAATTTTAAGCGAAAACAGTATTACCATATGGTTGAAAGCCGATTTCGACACCAATATGGAGCGGGTCAACCGCAAACGTGAAAAACGCCCGCTCTTGGATGTAGACGACCCCGAAGCTGCCATGCGAGCACTTGCGGATGCACGTTATCCGATTTATGCCAAAGCCCATTTGTGCGTAAAAGCCGGGGCCTGCTCCCATGCGACCACGGTCGGGCGGGTGGTCGAAGCGATCGAAGAATATTTGGAGGCGAGCGATGCGTGAAGGTACAAAATCCGACCACGAGACTATAACCGTGGACCTTGCGCAGCGCTCCTACCCTATTCATATTGGCCGTAACCTTTTGGCCGAAGCGGGCGATTTATTATCGCAATATATTGGCACGGGGCGCACCACAATCATTACGGACGAAACGGTAGCGAACCTGCATTTAACCGCTCTGAAGTCTAGTTTGGGCGACGAGCAAATTGAGGTAATAATACTGCCGCCCGGTGAGGGTACAAAAAGTTTTGAGGTTTTACAAAATGTACTGGACCAATTGCTGCGAGCCAATTTTACCAGAGAGGATACTTTGGTGGCGTTTGGCGGTGGTGTAATTGGTGATTTGACCGGGTTTGTTGCCAGTGTTTTAAAGCGCGGTTGCCAATTTGTGCAAATTCCCACAACCTTGCTGGCCCAGGTTGACAGCTCGGTCGGCGGCAAAACCGCTATCAACACTCCGGCGGGGAAAAATCTGGTCGGTCAGTTTTACCAACCCAAATGCGTGCTAATCGATACGGATGTACTGGGCACGCTGGACCCACGACAAATGCGGGCCGGGTACGCGGAAGTGCTAAAATACGCGCTGATAAATGATCCGGAATTTTTCGGCTGGCTGGATGTAAATGCGGGCGCAATATTGACCCATGACGAAACGGCACTGCGCACGGCAATCGCAAGTTCTTGCGCCGCCAAGGCCGCGATCGTCAAACGAGATGAATTCGAAAACGGCGAGCGGGCCTTGCTCAATCTGGGTCATACATTTGCTCATGCTCTGGAAGCCAGGGCAGGATATAGCGGCTCATTGCTCCACGGTGAAGCGGTCAGCGCCGGYATGTTAATGGCCTTTGAATATTCGCAAAAAWTAGACCTGTGYKCGMACGAGGATGTGGAGCAGTTACGGGGCCATTTGACAAAACATAAATTGCCAATGCTGCCGGATTTACCAACAAGTCTTAAAGCCGACCCGGGTGCTCTGCTGGCCTTTATGGGGCGCGACAAAAAAAACACCGGTACGGACATAAACCTTATTCTCACACGCGGAATTGGCAAAGCTTTTGTCCACTGTGCAGCGGACAAAACGTCTCTTCTTAATTATTTACAGAAAGCATGCAAAACCTGATGAGCGAAATTTTCACCCTCGAAACCATTGTCACCTTATTAGCCATAGTGGCTTTASTTATAGTTGGCGGGTTTTTCTCCGTCTCTGAAACTGCTCTGACCGCCGCGTCGCGGTCTCGCATTCATGCCCGCGCCAAGGAGGGTAGCGCGGGTGCATCTATTGTTGCGAAACTGCTGGAAAGCCGTGAGCGGTTGATCGGGGCTCTTTTACTTGGCAATAATCTGGTCAATATTATGGCTTCCGCGCTAATGACCGGGCTTATGTTGTCTATGTTTGGGGATATTGGTGTCATGATTGCGACTGGCATTATGACGGCATTGATACTGATTTTTGCTGAAGTTCTGCCCAAAACCTATGCGATTACGAGGCCGGACGAGGCCTCTATAGCGGTGGCTCGCCCGGTCAGTCTCGCAGTATTATTGTTTGCACCAGTCGTTAGTGCCATACAAGTTTTGGTTAACGGGATATTGCGCCTGTTCGGGGTCAAATCCGATACCGGTTCGTGGACAATGGCCGACGAAATACGCGGTGCGGTCAATCTGCACACTCATGAAGGTCGTGTCGACAAAAGCGAGCGCGACCAGATTTTGGGCGTTCTCAATATTGGCGATCTCAGTGTTGAAGACGTGATGATCCACCGTAAAAACCTGGTGATGATCGACGCCGATTTAAGCGCTGCCACCATTGTCAAACGAGTGCTGGAATCAGGCCATTCTCGTTTGCCTTTGTGGCGGGGAGAAAAAGATAATGTTATTGGCGTGTTGCATGCCAAAGATCTGCTCGGCGCCTTGTCAAAATCTGGCGGGGAAATGAACGGGCTGAAAATAGATAAACTCTTGCGCCAGCCCTGGTTTGTCCCCGAAACCACATCCGTGTTAACCCAGCTACGGATGTTCCAAAAAAACCGCGCCCATTTTGCTCTGGTGGTTGATGAATACGGGGCGCTCATGGGGGTGGTGACGTTGGAGGACATTGTCGAGGAAATCGTTGGGGATATCCAAGACGAGTTTGACGATAATGTTGAAGGTGTCAAACTCGGTAAAGACGGTTCGGTGATTGTGGCGGGCGACGTTCCGGTGCGCGATCTCAACCGAGCCTGCGACTGGGATCTGCCCGACGACGACGCTGTCACTATAGCTGGCTTGATCATCCATGAAAGCCAAACCATCCCCGACAAGGGCCAGGTGTTTTCCTTCCACGGCCACCGCTTTGAAATTATCGCCAAACAAAAAAACCAGATTACATCGGTGAATATCAAAGAAGCAGAAAGCGTCGAGGACTGATATCACAAAACGATAATCCCGGCGTTCAGACTTTTGGTGACAGCGCGGGCCCGGGGCTTATCAGGACACACGCCAAACCTGAGCTACTCCGTCACCACCTCTAACCTTAAGGCATGCACCCGCTCGACCATTAAGTCTGCCAACACGTCCATAACGGCGCGGTGGCGGGCCAGGCGGCTCATTGGGGTGAGTGTGTCTGCGGCGATAATAACATGAAAATGGCTTTCGCCACTTCCAGGTTCAGAGCCGTATTTAGCCGCATGGGCTTTGGCACCGCCGTGGCCTGCATGTTTATGACTTTCGTCGATCACGTCCAACTGCGTTGGGTTGAAAGCTTTTTCAAGTTTTTCCTTGATTGTAGAGGCGATAAGTCCCATTTTAATTTGCCTTTTTTAATGCGCCGATTTGGTTCGGCTGATCAGTGAGTTTTTGTATGAGCGACGGATTTAAATACCGCCTGAAGGGTCTTGATATCAGAATCAAGCCGCCCGGCAAGAAATTAAAGCCGGAAGATATGCCGTGCGAGTGGGCCGGATGCGTGTCTAAAGGCGGCTGTAAAGCTCCCAAAAGCCCTGACCGCCTGCGCGAATATTATTATTTTTGCGCACCCCATGCCCGTGAATACAACAAAAACTGGAATTTCTTCTCTGATATGAGCGATGAAGACATCACCAAATGGCARATCGGGGCCCGTCATGGTCACCGTCCCACATGGGATGTGCGCAAGAACACTTCTGATCGTGCCAAAGTGCGGCGCAAAGCCAAGGCTGGCGCGGCTGATTTCGCCGATGATTACAATATTTTTGGCGACGGGGCGGAAACGCCCACCGAAGCCCCGCGCCGGCGTCTTTCCAAATTGCAGATCAAGGCGCTCAACGATCTGGGTCTGGACGAATTTTCCGGCCCGAAAATGGTGCGTGAACGCTATACACAACTGGTCAAGCAATTACACCCGGATGCCAACGGCGGCGACCGCACCACAGAAGCCTCTTTCCAACGGGTGGTAAAGGCCTATAAGGTCTTGAAAACCACCAAATTGGCATAGCCCCCAACCACACATTATTTTCCAAAAGGCCCGAATTCTCATGAGCGATATTTTTCCTATTTATAAGCCGGACACTGAAGTCTCGGCCAAAAAGCTTTTTGGCGTCGATTTCGGGGCCAAAATTCCGGCGTTTTCCAAGCCCGGCGAACACACCCCGCCCATAGATAAAGCCTACCGCTTTGACCCCGAAACCACCCGAGCTATATTGGCGGGCTTTGTCTATAATCGCCGGGTCATGGTGCAGGGTTATCACGGTACGGGCAAGTCCACCCATATTGAACAGGTGGCGGCACATCTCAACTGGCCTTTGGTGCGCATCAATCTTGACAGCCATATTTCGCGTATCGATTTGATCGGCAAGGATGCCATTGTCCTGAAAGACGGCAAGCAGATCACCAAATTTCGCGAGGGGTTATTGCCCTGGGCTTTGCAAAATCCGGTCGCCCTAGTGTTCGACGAATATGACGCGGGCCGCCCGGATGTTATGTTTGTTATTCAAAGGATTTTGGAAGCCGATGGCCGCCTGACATTGCTTGACCAGAACCGGGTGATCACGCCGCACTCTGCGTTTCGCCTGTTTTCGACCACCAATACGGTCGGGCTCGGCGACACCACCGGGCTGTATCACGGCACTCAACAGATCAACCAAGGCCAAATGGACAGATGGCAAATCGTCACCACGCTCAATTATTTGGCCCACGACGAAGAAGCGGCCATCGTGCTGGCCCGCTCGCCGAGTTATGACGATGCGCAAGGTCGCGACACAATCGCCAAAATGGTGCGCGTCGCCGACATGACCAGAAATGCTTTCATGGCCGGAGATATCTCCACCCTGATGTCGCCGCGCACGGTGATGAACTGGGCTGAAAACACCCGCATTTTCGGTGGTGATCTAGCCCTCGGCTTTCGCATGACATTCCTCAACAAATGCGACGAGCTCGAACGCCCGCTCATAGCCGAATTTTACCAACGCGCTTTCGGGGAAGATTTACCGGAAAGCGCAAGCACGGTGTTGGTGGCTTAAGTTGTGGGGCGCGTTAGAACATATTCCACAAACCCCGCTCATTCCCGGCTCCGACCGGGAATCCAGCGTGTAAAGGGTGGGCCAGAGGCCCACACATTTCTATTTGGCTGGATACCCGCTTTCGCGGGTATGAGCGGGGTTGTGGGGGGCGCACATGACCACTAATACCCCCACCCCTATTGAAACATACAAACGTGCACTATCTGCCGCGACCAAGGCCTTGTCTGGAGAACGGGAATTGGATGTTCAATATGGCGGTGAAATTGGTGTATTGACTCGGCGCGGGGAAGAAACGCAAATCGTTTTGCCTGTGCCGCCGACCCAGCCTACCAAGAAAGCTATTGCCAAATCTCGCGGYGAGGCGGATGCKYTGGCTTTGCGTCTGGCTYTSCACGACRSGGATRTMTAYGCCRARAACCTGCCAAATCCCGGCCCGGCCCARGCRATTTATGAAGCTTTGGAGCAGGCGCGGRTTGAAGCMTTGGGGGCGCGGGTTTTGGCCGGGGTCKGGGATAATCTRCACGCRGCSCAAGATGCACGGGCCCGGCGGCGTGGTTATCACCGAGGTGACCTTGAGCAAAAAGACGCACCTTTGGCCGAAGCTATTGGTGTGCTGGCCCGCGAAGTGTTTCATGGTCGTCCTGCTCCCAAGGGGGCCAAAGGCTTGCTGGCGGCGTGGCGGGATTATATTTTTGAGATGGGCGGGGGGGAGCTGGAAACGCTTTCGGATAATCTTGCCGATCAGTCCGTGTTTGCAAAATTGTCCCAAGATCTGCTGCGGGCCTTTGATATGGGTGATGAGCTGTCAAATTCTGACCCGCAAGCCGACGAAGACGAGGAAGCCAGGGACGGTGAAGATGAGAACCCCAATAACGCGCAGGACGACGGACAAGAACAAGAACCCGGCGCCGCGCAATTGGCCAAAGCCGATGCCCAAGACGACGAGGCGACGGATTTTGTTGATGGGGACGATTTTGAAGGGGAGGGCAGTGAGGGCGATCAAATCCCGGACCCGTCCGAGCGTCCGGCGAATTTATCCAATATGCTGGCCCCCTATCATGTGTTCACCGCCGCCCACGACGAGGTCATCAAGGCCGAAGAGCTGTGCGAGTTGGACGAATTGGAACGCTTGCGCACTTATCTTGACGGTCATATGAAAAACCTAAGCGCGGTCATCGCCCGCCTCGCCAACCGTTTGCAACGCCGTTTGATGGCCCAACAACAAAGATCATGGAGCTTTGATCTGGAAGAAGGCCTGCTGGATACGGCCCGCCTGACCCGTGTGATCACCGACCCCATGCAGCCTTTGAGCTTTAAGCAAGAAAAACAGACGGAATTTCGCGACACCGTGGTCTCGATCCTTTTGGACAATTCCGGTTCCATGCGTGGCCGCCCGATTATGATGGCCGCCGTGTGCGCCGATATTTTGGCACGGACATTGGAGCGCTGTGCAGTTAAATGCGAAATTCTCGGCTTTACCACACGCGCCTGGAAAGGCGGAACGTCGTTTCAGGACTGGCTAGGGGCCGACAAACCTGCAAACCCCGGACGGCTCAATGATCTGCGTCATATTATTTATAAATCTGCCGACATGCCGTGGCGACGGGCCAAGAACAATCTCGGCTTGATGATGCGCGAAGGATTGCTCAAGGAAAATATCGACGGCGAGGCATTGGAATGGGCCACTGGACGTCTGATGGCCCGGCCTGAACAGCGGCGTATTTTGATGGTGATTTCGGACGGCGCTCCCGTGGACGATGCCACCCAGTCGCGCAATAAATCGGGAATATTGGAGCAGCATTTACACACGGTCATTGACAAAATAGAAAACCGCTCCGAGGTTGAATTGATCGCCATTGGCATCAACCATGATGTGACAAGATGGTATAGCCGCGCCGTCACCATCACAGACATCGAAGAATTAGGCGGGGCTATGACGGAAAAGCTGGCGGAATTGTTTGAGGAGAAACCGAAAGCGCGGCGGCGATAAAATTTGTGTTGGCAATGGGGCGCAAACACTTTTAAGCTTGGGTTATGAACGACGAATCTAAATCACCTGCAAAGACGCCGTTATTTCGCGAGGAAGCCATTCGCCACCGTACCCGTGCTTTGTTTGGGGATGTGGTGTTGGCGGCCCCCCCGGCGACATGGCTGATTACCGGGTTGTTGCTTGCCATTATTTTAGGCGTTATTGCATTTGGTGTTTTGGGGGTGGTGCAAGTTGACGGTGAAAACATGCCCGTTTGGCGCTGGATTTTTGGCCCAAAACACATTGTGTCTTCATGAATTATTTTACTCGAAATAAACTGCCCGTAGTTTTGCAAACCGAAGCGACCGAATGCGGCCTGGCCTGTTTGGTGATGATTGCCCGCTATCACGGTCATGATATTGATCTAAATGCCCTTCGTAAAACCGCGTCCGTCTCCCTCAAAGGGGCAAGCCTTAAACAGGTTATGGCCACGGCAGCAGGCCTGCATCTCTCGTCGCGGCCCATGCGGGTTGAACTTGATCAATTGCACAAAATCCAAACCCCGGCGATCCTGCACTGGGATCTCAATCATTTTGTCGTGCTCAAAAAAATAACCGACAGCAAGGTGCATTATATTGATCCGGGCCGGGGCTTGCGGGTCATGGCATTGGAAAAGGTTTCGGATCATTTCTCCGGCGTGGTGTTAGAGTTGTCGCCGGCGGCAGATTTCAATCTGTTACAAAACCGCCTAAAGCCGAAACTGTCTGATCTGTGGGGCCGTATGGTCGGGTTAAAGCGCGCCATATTACAAACCTTGACCCTGTCAGTTATCTTGCAAATGGCGGCTTTGGCGGCTCCGTTTTATTTGCAATTGGTGGTCGACAAGGGGGTGGGGCCAGAAGGTGGATTTGGCGATAGCCAGTTTTTGTTGGCGCTTATGCTCGGTTTTGGCGGGCTGGTTCTTATACGTGCCGCCAGTGAAGCCATTCGCGGCTGGGCCGTATTGGTTTACGGCAACCAGATGAGTTTTCAGATGGTGGGTAATATCTTTCGCCATCTCATTCGCCTGCCGACTTCGTGGTTTGAAAAACGCCATGTAGGGGATATTATCTCGCGGATCGGCTCGGCCCGCCCTATACAAGAAGCCCTGACCGAAAGCGTGGTCGCCATTTTGCTCGACGGCTTTATGGCGGTGTTCACCTTGGTGATTTTGTTTTTATATGCGCCGGTATTGGGTTTTGTCGTGCTGGGTATGACCGGCTTGTTGGCCCTGGCCACTTTGTTGATATATCCCCATTTGCGCCGCACCGAAGAAGAAGCCATCGTTACCAAAGCCATTGAAAACACCCATGTCATCGAGAGCATCCGCGCCGCTACCATTGTCAAATTATTTGGCCGTGAGGCGGCCCGTGAAGCCAGTTGGCGCAATTTGTTCGCCGACACGATTAACGCATCCACTGCCCACGGTAAATGGTTGGTGATGCAAAAATTCTTTGAGACCTTGCTGGTCGGTGGGCAAATTGTCATTACGGTTTATCTCGGCGCGAAACTTATTATTGCGGACGCAAACCTGTTCAGTGTTGGTATGTTGTTTGCATTTTTGGCCTATCAGCTACACTTTACCGAGAGCGTCAAAAAACTACTGAGCGAAGGCATCAAGGTTTCACTTTTGTCCCTGCATCTCGATCGTCTGGCCGACATTGTCTATGAAAAAAGTGAAACGATTGTAACGCCGAGCAAAGCGCCACAGCCCGTGCGGGGTGGAATTTCTCTCAAAAACATTAACTTTCGCTATTCGGACAATGACCCCTTTGTGCTTAAAGATGTAAGCCTTGAAATCCCGGCAGGCAAAATGACTGCCATCACCGGGCCTAGCGGCGGCGGCAAGACCACATTGTTGAAACTGGTTTTAGGGTTATATACGCCCAGCTCCGGCAGTATCGAAATAGACGGGCAGCCAATGGCCGACATGTCTATGTCAGCCTGGCGCGCTCAAATCGGTGTGGTCATGCAAGACGATAAACTCCTGTCCGGTACCATTGCCGACAATATCAGTTTTTTCGATCCGCAAATCGACATGCAAAAAGTTTACCGGGCCGCTCAGGCCGCGCAAATCCACGACGAGATTACCGCCATTCCCATGCACTATTTGTCTATGGTGGGCGATATGGGCAGTGTGCTGTCAGGAGGGCAGAAACAACGGGTGTTGCTGGCCCGTGCACTTTACCACGACCCGAAAGTTTTGTTTTTGGATGAAGGGACGGCCAATTTGGACGCCGCCACCGAAGCAAAAATTTCTGAAGTGCTTGGAAAAATGGACATTACCCGCGTGGTGATTGCTCACAGGCGTCGCCTGATTGACCGCTCAGACGCGGTTTTTACGTTAAAATTCGCCTAAAACGCGAAAAAATGCCCGTTAACCATACAAAATTCTTGTATTACAACTATTAGTAATTTATTAGCTATAAATATTAGGGGGCTGTTTACCACTTATAGTAAGCATCCCAAACATGTAACTCTAACCTGGAGATATTCATATGCGTGATTTGACCATGGAAGAAATTGAGATCGTAACAGGCGGCTTTCCGATTGTTATTACAGATTAAGCCAATTGGCGGGTCGTTGTGTGGGTGAATCCGTTTATGGTGTCATAGACGGTTTTTTTTTTGAAGATTCGATATTTTTAGGATTGGTTCCTTTTCGTAGAATGGTAGGAAAATCCTAACGTTTTTATGCTCTTATGGCCAAAATCGGTTGGCGTAAGGGTTGGTGTGCTAGACAATCATCGAAATTTATCAATATTTAACAGGGCCTATGGGTCGTTAGAGGCTGTTTTTAGGCTTGGCTTGCTGGCTTTGTTTCTAGGCTTGAGTGCTATGCCCGTTACATTGCTGGCGCAAGCGGTGACACCGGCTGATGGCTCAGATAGCAGACCAGTCAATTCTTTGGTGCCCGCCCACACCACAGAACAGGCTTTACGGCTCGCCGTGAAAATTGAACAAAGTGGCCTCACTGTTACCACCTCATCTACCATAAAGGCGTTGGGATTGGATGGGTTTTCCCAACCACACAAACTGATATTGTTACGGCAATATGCCATGGATGCGGTATTTTTCAGAAATAAACTCCCCAAACAAGAAATTCTTGATAAATATGCCGAGGCGGCTACGCACGCCAAAAGTGAACGGGATATAAAAATTGCCTTGATAATGGATTTGCAGGCACAGATTTTTAGCCAAAGCACTAACCAAGCAGACAAAAAACAGGCGCTAGCATCCATAAAATCCTATACCTCTGATGCGGACTGGTTTGTTGCCAATCGGGCGTATGTACTGGCCGCCAGTGGCCAGGCTATGTTTCGGCAATTTGATATTGGCCTGAAAGACGCTCTTTCAGCCTTGGATTTAATTCCGAACAAATTGGGGTCGGATTATGATGAAGCCAGATACGAAACCTATGATTTTATTTCCTACCTGCAATTGATCTTAAACAATCTTGAGGATGGAGTAGGCACAACTGAAACTGTCATCGAAAAGGGCATCAGGACCAAACGACAGATTGACGGCATTAGCTTGATTAACAATCTCGTCTATTCGTTCAACTATTGGCGTGAATATCAGACTGCAGAAAAACTGGCTGAAATTATGTTCCGTATGAGCAATAAATCGGGGCAAGGTGTCAACGATCTCGTCTATTACCGTTATGCCCAAGCGCAAAACAATGCTGAGTATTACCAAAATGCTCTAAATACCATTGATAAGGGTTTGCTACATAGCAACGCCCCAAACCGACAAATAGGTCTATTATCCGAACGTGCTGTCGCCTTGGCTGGTTTGGGGCGGGTGCTGGAGGCTAACCAAGCTTTGCTCAAATTTGATAAAATCGCACTTGATAATAGTCTCAAAACTGGCGGTTATGACGAAATCAAAATGCGGGTACATAAACTCATCGCCATGGCAGAGGGTGATATGGACACGGTAGCGAGATTACATGCCACCCGCACCAAAACCATCGTCCAGCGTTTGTTACGGTTTCAAAATGAAGGCATTCAGGGCCTGCACGCTTCTTTGGAAAATGAGAAAGCCCGGCAAAAGGAAAGGCGCGAAGCCCTGGAAGAAAAGGCAAACCTCGCCCTTGCCAAGGCGGCAGCCAACCAGCGTGTTGCCTATGTTGCTGGCACATTGGCATTGTTCATGTTCATATTGGCTCTGGTTTTAATGCGGCTGGCGCTGGTCAGGGACAGGTTGGCCAAATCCATAAAAAAAGTGGCAGACACGCTAAAATTGGCGAAACTTGCTTCCGAAGCCGGTGAGCGAGCTAAAAAGCAGTTTTTATCGGTTATGTCCCATGAATTTCGTACCCCTCTTAACGGGATAATAGGGATTGCTGATATATTATCCCAACACGGGGCCACAAAGACCCTCAAAGACCAAAGTAAGATAATACTGGATTCAGGTGAAAATTTACTGGAATTGCTATCGGGGATATTGGACATGACCTATTTGGAAGCTGGCGACCTCACTGCCTTTACGACACCTGCCGACATTCGCAAAATTGTTGCCCAGACCTATGAAAAATGGCAACCAAAAACCAATCCGGACAATATTTCTTTCACTTACGGAATTGCCAAAGATGTGCCCGAAAAATTGATGCTTGATGTTAAGCGGGTAGAGTTGTCATTGAAAAACATGGTCTCCAATGCGGTGAAATTTACAAAAAAGGGCCGCATCCATATTCATGTCACCATGCAAGATGTCATCCGCCACGAGGATGATGACGAGAATGTGCAAAAACTGTCGATTATTGTTGCGGACACAGGCATTGGTATTAGCGACGAAATGAAAAGCAATTTGTTTAAGCCGTTCGTACAAGCCGACAGCTCCATGACGCGCAATTATGGCGGCGCCGGTATTGGCCTGACCGTAACCAGAGGTTTTGCCCGCCTGATGGGCGGTGATGTCGTGGTCACAACCAAGCAAGGTCACGGGTCGGAGTTTGCGCTATCTTTGAAAACCGTAGATGCAGCCTTGGCCAAAATTGAACCAGATACCAACCTGCCTGTCTTCAACTGCATACCTGAAATGGAACACGGCATTAGCTTTAAACCGGTTGTTACATTACAAGAGATGGAAGAGCGGGAACGCAAATTTGAAGAAAAACGTGAGCGCGAAATCACCGCTGATAGCGAACAAGACATTATACCGATGACCGCCGCACCATTTGTTTATGAACTTATAAACCCGAAACAGAAAACCAAAACCATAGAAATAACCAATCATCGCGGCGGGTTTTCCCGTCGCACCGCCCGCAGCGGTGACAAGACAATCACGCCGGATCAATTAGAAGGTTTAAATGTTCTCATCGTTGAAGACATATTGGCCAACCAGGAAGTCGTGCGCTCATTGTTAGAGCCTGCTGGTTGTACTGTGAGTGCCGCATCTAACGGGATGATTGCTATAGAGCTGATGGAAAACCAGGTTTTTGACGTTATCTTGATGGATATTCGCATGCCGATAATGGACGGTATTGAAACCACCAAATATATCAGAGAGCATGAAGGCCCTCATCAAAACGTGCCGATTATTGCATTGACCGCAGATGCATCTGCGGAAAACAATGCCGTATGTCTGGCGGTTGGTGCGGATGTATTCCTGACCAAGCCGGTCGTTGTCAGCGAGCTGTTCTCGTCTATCCGGTTCGTGCGGGAAATGAAAATGCGCCGGACAAAAGAAAAGCTTTCAGCTTAACATATTTCGCCTTATATTGGCGGTATGTCCACATACCCAATCTACCAAGTTGATGCATTTGCAGACACAGTTTTTACCGGAAACCCTGCGGCTGTGGTGCCTTTGCAGACATTTCTAAAATCTGGTACACTGCAAAAAATTGCCCTTGAAAACAATTTGTCGGAAACGGCATTCGTTGTCCGCAGACCAGACGGCAGTTATGATTTACGTTGGTTTACCCCTGTTGTCGAAGTTGATTTTTGTGGTCACGCCACCCTTGCGACGGCCCATATATTATTGTCGGAATTAAATGAGCACTCTCCATTGTTGTTTCACACCCAGATTGGGCCAATAGAAGTTACCTCTAATGGAGCAAGGTATACAATGCGTACACCCGCCTTTCCCATGACTGAGATGCAGTTGACACCTGCCTTGCTTGCCGCCTTTGAACATCTGCCTGTTGCGGCGTGGTGGTCACGCAAAAATGTGTTTCTGATGTTTCCTGCCGCCGACATTGTGGCCGGTTTTCAGCCTGATTTTAGCATTATCAAGGCTTTATCATCTGAGCCAAATATAGATGATGGTGTGGTTATCATGGCGCAAGGAGACGGAGGGAATTACCAAAAATATGATTTTGTTTCCCGCTATTTTGTGCCGGCATTCGGCATTGATGAAGACCCGGTAACAGGCTCCACCCATGCATCAATGGCCCCGTTTTGGGCCAAACGGTTAGGGAAGCCCCAACTTACCGCCTACCAGGCTTCGCAACGCGGCGGGGTTTTGGAATTGTCTGTTACAGACAAGCATGTGCTTATAACAGGCCGCGCCAAAACCTATATGCGCGGGGAAATTGCCGTACCCGGTTAGGTGGATTTTAACCATGTACGAAAAATTTCGAAAATTTAATCCTGAGCGTCCCAATAATTTAGTAGACTTTAATGCGCCTAAGATAGTCTGGGCCTGAGATAGCCTAGATTTGAGATAAAATGGGTTTGAGATAATTTGGGTTATGGTCTTGGAGAATGGCATGTTGCAGCGTAAGGGGGTTTTCGGAATTTTTCTGATTATTTTGACGCTATGTGTTGTTTTTTCTTCCTATGTTTGGGCCTCTGCGCGTAATATGTCCTCGCCGGACGATGGGACTTACCGGGAGAGCATTGTTACATCTTTTGACGACTGTATGGCTTTGTGCCGGGCCGATAGCGGTACATGCCGGGGTGCCGTGGCCGAGCAACCGGATGTTAGCAAGCCACAAATGATCTGCCGGCTTAATAACGGGTTTGGCGCCAACCCTTTATTTCCCTCGACGCCGCCAACGCCTCTGGATGTCCGTTTGGCGACGGCGGAGTTGAACGCTTACCGCCGCTTGCACGGACTTGGCCCGGTGATGTTTAATGATAAACTTACGGCAGCGTCACGGAGCCACGCCAAAGATTTGGCCGTTCACGGGACAATATCTCATTCAGGTACGGACGGATCAGGCCACGGCGAGCGCATACAAAGGCAAGGTTATGCTTTTAGTATTGCCGCCGAAAATGTGGCTACGGGTCAACAAAGCTGGGCGAAAGTGTTTCAGGCCTGGAAAGATAGCCCCGGCCACAACGTAAATTTGTTGCGAAATGATGTGACGGATTTCGGTATTGCCTTGGTTTATGAACCAAAGACCACCTACCAGACCTATTGGGCTATGGTGGTCGCTGCGCCGTTGCTACATCCCCGTGCCGGTAAAACCCACTGATTAGCCATTGATCAGCCACTGATAACCTACTGAAAATAGACGAAACCGTTAACACATCACTAAACAATCGGCCCCACTCTTTATACTGGTGATTCGTTTAAGGGCTTTTGGATGCTGCGCATTTCTATTTCCGTTTCAATATTTGTCTTGGTGTTTTTGGGGCTGTCCGCAAACAGTTACGCGCAAGAGCAAAATACATATCGTGCGGCACAGCCCTATATGAAAGCTACGGCACTTAACCATGTGCAATGCGAGCAACAATGTCGTGGGGATGCTAGGTGCGGTGGCTGGAATTTCGTCCCGCCAACCCGACACGATCGAACTGGAATTTGTGAGTTTAATGCCCGTAAGACCCTGGGTGTTGCCAGTCCACGAAGCTTTGGCGGCCAGAACAGCCAGTTATCCAGCCAGTTATATACCAGCCAGTTATATAGGAGCGACGATGCACGGCTCGGCCAAAGGGTTCCGGCACAAGGCCGCACCATAAGGGTTGGGACACCGATTGTGTCTCGGCCCGTGCCAAACCCCGCATCCAATTTTGCATCCAAATTTACACCCAAATTTAAATATGGGTTGGAACCGCCAAAAGGGGAACCGGTATTTACCCAACACCAAACCAATAAACAAAACCCGCAAGCGAGACACATTCAAGCGCCCACCAACCAACCGATATCTCAGCCATATCCAGAATTTGCCAGCTTACCCGGCACAAGCCCGCCGCCGCAAACTAGCGCGAGCGCCAACAATGACCTGCAAAACCAGCGGCGACAATACTACCGCCAGAAAATGTTGGCGGCACAAAGACGTGGTGCCGAACAGACCTATGCCCGAAATTTTGGCATAAGCCCACCCCGACAGACATTTATACCGTTAGCTCAGCGCGGCACGACGCGGTTTGATCTACGTCCACCAGATTTGCAGGCCAATTTACCGCAAAACTCATACCCGCAAAACTCATACCCGCAAAACCAAACCCCAATTCAACAGGCCCCAATTCAACAAGCCCCAAAGCCAGAAGTAAAGCCACAGACTTATGCCCCGCAACCGCCCTCACTCTATGGTTCACTCCATGATGACCTTAGTGATTTAACGCAAAATATGACCCCGGTGCCGCGTCCGCAAACTGCGCCTGACCGGGTTGACAATACGGATGCGCCTTTGTCTACCAGCCGGTCAGTACCAACAAAGCTGGTGGAGATAGCGCCACTTGAAAGTCCGGAGATGTCGCAAATGGCGGGTGGTCTTTAGGTTTATTTTGCTTTGACCAAAACATGAGTGGCACCTTTAAGGGCAAGACGGGCCCAGGCAAACATGACAAACATGATAAAAGCGGCTGTGATACCTTGCAAGATTGCCGAGGCGACCCGGTCAACATCATGGCCCAATACATCTAGGATAGTTTGCGCTCCTGAAAATGCCATAATTGCTGCTAAAAACCCCCAAAACCCGGTCCAATAAAATCTCAACAATTGGTTTTTTTGGCGAATTTTCAAGGCGGGCAGGCAAAGCAAGGCGGTAAAGCCAATGGTGGTAAAAAACAAAATGGCTGCTCCAATATACTGTCCCGACATGATACACTCCTAAGGCGAATTTAACTTTCACACTTCACCTCGCAAGAACGAAGCCAATATCTGCCCCTGGCTCATAAAAACCCTCAAACCTCTTGCCGCTGTTTAGGCGGGCTATTAAGAATGAGGTATGATGATAGATAATCAGCGCCATTTATTCGACATACCAGACGATATTGCCTATCTGAATTGTGCCTATATGTCGCCGTTGATGCAACCCGTCGTGACTGCGGCGGCGAAGGGCGTTCAATACAAAGTACAGCCGTGGACATATGCCGGGTCTGATTTTTTCAAATATGCGGAAAACTACCGAGACTTGGCGGCTAGCCTGATCAATAGCGCCGCCGATAATATTGCCATCATACCGTCCGCCAGTTACGGCATTCAAATCGCCGCCAATAATTTACCCTTACGGCCCGAGGGCGAGATTTTGGTGCTGGCCGACCAATTTCCGTCCAATATTTATCCGTGGCGCGAAATGGTCAAGGCAAAGGGCGGGGTTATAAACACTGTAGCCCGGCCCGAGGACGCAGACTGGACGGCCGCCGTATTGCAAGCCCTACACGCAAATGGCCCGCGCACGGAAATACTGGCCTTGCCCGCGACCCATTGGGCGGACGGCGGCTTTCTTGATCTGGAAACTATCGCCATGTCGGCGCGGGCCAACGGGGCCAAATTGGTGCTGGATTTAACCCAATCTTTGGGGGCCATGCCGTTTGATATGGAAACCGTGCGTCCGGATTTCATGGTTGCGGCGGGTTATAAATGGCTGCTTGGGCCGTATTCGCTGGGCTTTGTCTATATTGCRCCCAAATGGCAAAATGGGGTGCCTTTGGAGCATAACTGGATGAACCGTAAAGGCTCGGAGGATTTCTCGCGCCTGGTGGATTACCAGGACGAGTTTCAGTCTGGTGCCCGGCGCTTTGATATGGGCGAAAAATCCAACCCGGCGCAACTCATGGCGGGCAGTGCTGCCCTAAGCCAAATATTGGACTGGGGCGTGGATAACATTTCTAACACGCTGGGCGCACGGAATATCCACATAGCCGAACGCGCCCGCCAAATGGGTTTGCATGTCACCGACGATAAATTTCGCTCGCCCCATTATGTTGCGTTGGAATTCGCAGGCGGTGTACCGGAAGGATTTGCGGACAGGCTGGCGGCAGAGAAAATTTTCGTCTCGGTACGCGGCAACTCAGTGCGCGTCACGCCGCATCTGTATAACAGGTCTGCTGACATTGACCGCTTGTTTGCGGCGCTGGGTCGTGTTATGGGCGGGACATGAAATTTGGACATTACATAGGCATACGAATTATGCGAATTACTGGCCCGGTTGCCTAAAGAGGTGCCGGGAACTTTGTGCTCCCCCAAGTGAATTATAAAGGGGGTTGCTTATTAACACTTCCAATTTAAAGAAAATCTCATGACTGATTCGACATCCAACCCACCTGGTGGGCGCGACTACCGCGACACTTTGTTTTTACCCAAAACCGATTTCCCCATGCGGGCAGGCCTGCCCAAAAAGGAACCGGAATGGCTGGCCCATTGGGATAAAATTGATCTGTATAATTCTTTGCGCAAGCAAAGTGCCGATAAGCCGCAATATGTGCTGCACGACGGCCCGCCCTACGCCAATGGTCATATCCATATGGGTACGGCCATGAACAAAATCCTCAAGGATATGGTGGTCAAAGCTCACCAGATGCTGGGCTATAACGCCAATTATGTGCCGGGCTGGGATTGCCACGGTCTGCCGATTGAATGGAAGGTCGAAGAAGAATTTCGCTCCAAAGGCCGGAGTAAAGACGATGTGCCGGGCGGCGAATTCCGCAAACGCTGCCGGGAATACGCGGCGGGTTGGCTCGACATACAGCGCGAAGAATTCAAGCGCCTCGGCGTCATAGGTGATTGGGAAAATCCCTATATGACCATGAAGTTCGAGAGCGAAGCAATCATCTGTGCCGAGCTTCTAAAAATCGCCAAATCCGGGCAGTTATACCGAGGTTCCAAACCCATCATGTGGTCGCCGGTCGAACGCACGGCATTGGCTGAGGCTGAGGTGGAGTATGCGGATAGGCGCGCTACGCAGATTTATGTTAAGTTTCCAGTGACTCATAGATTATTTAGAGGAGGGTTTCGAGCTGTTAACGAGCCATTTCCATTTGCTCCAATATCTGATGCCTATAATGTAGAAGAATCTTGGCCTACATATGCTGGTGCAAGTGTTGTCATTTGGACCACAACACCTTGGACGATTCCCGCTAACAGAGCCGTAAGTTATGCTACTAAAATAGAGTATGGTCTTTACGAAATTATCGATATGGAGGAGGCTGAATTTGAGCCGTGGTCAAAACCTGGTGACAAGCTAATAGTTGCTAAAGGTTTGTGGAAAAATGTTGCTAAAGCGGGGCTAATTAAATCAGCCAAACTCATAAGGTCATTGTCAGCAAATGAATTAGAGGATTTAGTTTTATCTCATCCTCTCAAAAATATGGACGGAGCGGAAGGTAAGTTTGATTTCCCTGTGCCGCTTCTTGAAGGCTCCCATGTCACCGCCGAAGCGGGGACGGGTTTTGTGCATACTGCGCCTAGTCATGGCGAGGATGATTATGTGGTCTGGATTTCTAATCAGACAAAACTGGAAGCACTTGGTATTGACCCCATTGTCCCAATGACCCTGGATGATGATGGCTGTTATACCGATGTTATGCCAGCCCGTTTGCAAGGCCTCGACGTTATCCGAACCTCCGGTAAAAAACGTGGGCAGGACGGTAAGGCTAATCCGGAAGTCCTCAAGGCGCTTATGGAGTGCGGCAATCTTTTGGCGCGGGGTATTACCAAACTGCGCGATGCTCATTCTTGGCGTTCGAAAGCTCCGGTGATCCGCCGGGCTACGCCGCAATGGTTTGTTTCCATGAGTAAGGGCGGGCTTCGCGACAAGGCCATAGCCGAAATCGAGAAAACCGAATTTATTCCGCCGCGCGGCAAGAACCGCTTGCTGGCTATGGTGCAAGACCGCCCGGACTGGCTGATTTCGCGCCAGCGCAATTGGGGTGTGCCGATCACTTTGATGGTACACACGGACGGGCGCTTGCATACGGAACTGCCCGAAGCCGATGCCATAAACGCACGCATTCTCGCCGCCGTTAAGGCCGTAGGCGTGGACGGCTGGTTTGATGCAGATATTGCTGATTTAATGGGCGATGTGTCTGCGTCCGGTTGGGAGAAAGTCACGGATATTCTTGATGTCTGGTTTGACAGCGGTTCAACCCATGCCTTTTGTCTTAAACAGCGCGACGATCTCAAAGACCGGGCTGATCTCTACCTCGAAGGTTCCGACCAACACCGAGGCTGGTTCCAAAGCTCATTACTTGAAAGCTGCGCCAATTACGGCGAGGCTCCTTACGATGCGGTACTGACCCACGGGTTTGTCATGGCCAAAGATGGCCGCAAAATGTCCAAATCCCTCGGCAACACAATCGCACCCGAGCAAATTATTCGCCAATACGGCGCAGACATTCTGCGCCTATGGGTGGCGTCAAGCGACTTTACTGATGACCTTCGCATTGGTGACGAAATCATCAAAACCGCCGCCGATGCCTACCGAAAATTGCGCAATACTTTGCGCTATATGATCGGGGCGCTGGACGGTTATGACGCAAGCGACGCGGTAGAGTATGGTGACATGCCAGCCCTCGAAAAATGGGTGCTGCACAGGCTGTCCGAATTGGACGCACTGGTCAAAGATGCTTACAAAAAACACGACTTTAAAAAGGTCTATGCGGCCTTGTTCAATTTTTGCACCAATGATCTGTCGGCGTTTTATTTCGACGTGCGCAAAGATGCGCTGTATTGCGACCCGCTGGACAGCACAAGGCGCAAAGCGTGCCGTACAGTAATGGACAAGCTGTGGAACCGCCTGACCTTGTGGCTGGCTCCCGTCCTTAGTTTCACCACCGAGGAGGTCTGGCAAACCCGCTACGGTAATGATGGTTCCGTACATTTACACGAATTTCCGGACACGCCGGACGATTGGAACAATGCGGCTTTGGCCAAACATATGCACATGCTTATCACGTTTCGGAGCAGTGTCGCCGAAACTACCGAACCCTTACGCAAGGACGGGGTGATCAAATCGAGCCTGGAAGCCCGCGTCATTGCGCCGGTAGAAAATGGCCTGATATCTGCGCTCACGGCTTTAGGGATTACCCGCAAAGACGTTTACCCTGACCCAAAAAATCCGGTGGATACACTGGCGGACTATCTCATTGTCAGTGAATGCGATTTGTCCTCACAGGCCCGGAGTATTGATATCCACGATTTGAAATCCGACGGTTTCACTAAATGCCAACGCTCATGGAAATATTTCAAGGCGCAAGGCAGCGCGACGATTACGCCGCGTGATGTGATAGCCGTAGAGCAATGGGTTGCGAAACATGGGTGATAACACCAAAAGGAGAGGTATGGCAGGATATTTGGCTATGGGTAGGCATAAGAAGTGGTAAATAATATGATCAAACTGCGTAAAAATTTCTGGCTTTGGGGTGGGGTGTTGCCCGCGTCTATTGTGGTGTTTGATCAATTGGCCAAGCTGTGGGCCACCAATAAATTTGGTGTGCCGCAAAATATTTGCGCCCTCAATCCCTATCCGGGATTAAAGATTGAGGTTAGCCCGATATTTGATTTGTCGCTGGTGTGCAATCGTGGTGTCAGTTTTGGCATGTTTTCGGGCAGTCCGGAAATATCTCGGATTGTGTTTTCGGTGTTTGCAGCGGTTATGGTGGTCGTGTTGCTGGTCTGGCTTAACCGCGAAAAAGACAAGCTGACGTCACTGGCATTGGCGCTAATCATCGCGGGGGCTATTGGTAACGGTATTGACCGGGTGCTGTACGGCGCAGTGACGGATTTTCTCGATTTTTCCGATATTGGCTTTAAATGGGTGTTTAATGTTGCCGACAGTGCCATCAGTGTCGGGGTGGCAGGCTTGTTGCTGGCCATGTTGTTGCAAGGGCGGATGGAAAAGAAAGCAACAAGAGGCGAAGAGGAGCGAAGCAGGGAGCGGGAAAATAAACTAAAATAAGCATAAGTTAACTTGGCTTGCCGGAATTTATTGGTTAGAAGCATCCAAATAATAGGAGTCTTAAATGGCATCTCGTAAATTTTTTGTTGTTGCCCTTGTTGGCGGCGCGCTGGTGACCACGGGCTGTGCGTCCATGTCCAGAACTTTGGGTATGGAGAAAACCACGCCTAATGAATTTAATATTCTGACCAAGCCGCCTTTGGTGGTGCCGCCGGAATATAATCTGCGCCCGCCGCGCACTGGCGAGCTAAATGTCGAGGAAAAATACGCCACAGTTGCGGCCCGCAAGGCTCTGCTCGGCGAAATTGACCCAGCCAAACCAAGCCAAGGCGAAGCGGTTCTGATCGCCAAGGCCGGGGGTGGTCGTGCCGATCCAGCCGTGCGGGTGATTATTGACGGGCAAAATTCCATCGAGCGCAAAAACCGCGGCTTTACGGACCGTATCTTGTTCTGGCGCGACGGCAAAGCCATTGGCCCGGACGGTCAGCCGCTGGATCCAGACCAGGAAGCGCGGCGCCAACGGGCCGTACAATCGGCCACAGGCGGTAATCCGGTCAAAATTAAACGTCGCCCAGGCGGGGCGAAATTACCGGGTTTGTAGACCTTACAAACTGTCATCCCGGATCAAGTCCGGGATGACAAGTATTTATTTTGTCTATAGTTTACGCTCATGTCCAACCCAATCCCAACGATTCGCCGTCTGCCCCAGCACACGATTAACCGCATTGCCGCCGGTGAAGTTGTCGAGCGTCCGGCTAGCGTTATCAAGGAATTGGTGGAAAATGCCCTGGACGCCGGAGCGACACAGATTGATGTACGTTTCGAAGCCGGCGGGCGGCGGTGCCTTACTGTCAGCGATGACGGCAAGGGCATGACCAAGGACGAGCTTTTATTGTCCATTGAGCGCCACGCCACATCAAAACTGTCACCGGGCGCAGACGGGAAATGGGACTTGCTCAATATTGCCAGCATGGGATTTCGCGGTGAAGCTTTGCCGTCCATTGGTTCGGTGTCGCGAATGACCATCACCACGCAAATTTTAGGCAGTGATGCGGCCTGGGAAATCAATATTGAAGGGGGCGAATTATCTGGCCCGAAACCGGCCCCGCGTTTTGGTTTGTCCGGAACCCGTGTCGATGTGCGCGATTTGTTTTATGCCACCCCGGCGCGACTTAAATTTCTCAAGACCGAACGCTCCGAGAGCATGGCTATATCGGACACGCTCAAACGTCTGGCTATGGCGCGGGCTGATGTCGGCTTTAGCCTGCACAACGGAGTTAGGGCAACGCTAAGTCTGCCCGTTGAAACCGACAAATATCAAGAGGCGAAGAGGAGCGAAGCGACGACCGGGAAACATAAAGAGGCGAAGAGGAGCGAAGCAGGGAGCGGGAAACATAAAGAGGCGAAGAGGAGCGAAGCAGGGAGCGGGAAACATAAAGAGGCGAAGAGGAGCGAAGCAGGGAGCGGGAAATATAACCAAGGTAAATTGAAACGCCTTGCTGATATTCTTGGCCATGATTTTCGCGATAATGCTTTGGCCATTGATGCTGAGCGCGACGGCATTAAACTGACCGGGTTTGCCGGATTGCCGACATTTTCGCGGGGTTCCTCCACCCATCAATATTTGTTTATCAATGACCGTCCGGTGCGCGACAAGCTTCTTTATGGAGCGGTGCGCGGTGCTTATCAGGATTTTTTGGCCCGGGGTCGCCATCCAGTGGTGGCGCTGTATGTGGATATCGACACAAAATATGTGGACGTCAATGTGCATCCGGCCAAGACCGAAGTGCGGTTTCGCGATCCGGCGATAGTACGCGGGCTGATCGTCGGAGCTTTGCGCCATGCACTTGCAGGGGCCGGGCACCGGGCTTCGACCACCACCAGCGCCTATGCTTTAGGTAAAGCGCAAGTTGGTGGTGTGATTGGGGGGGCGTATCGCTCCCGTGCATTTGGTTCCTATCAAGTTCCACCCAGTGCAGACGCCCAAACCCAGCCGCTCATTGACGGGTTTTCCGCCAAAGTAGAAGAAGCCCCAGAGTATTTCACATCGGCCCAGCAAGGCGACATTCCGCCGCCGCAAGACTTTTCCGACCGCCCCCTAGGCGCGGCCCGGGCGCAATTGCACGAAACCTATATCGTCGCCCAAACGGCGGACGGCATGGTGATTGTCGATCAACATGCGGCCCATGAACGACTGGTTTATGAACGCATGAAAACCGCTATGGCCGACAAAGGCGTCGAGCGTCAGGCTTTACTCATCCCTGATATTGTTGATTTGGGGGAGGGGGATGCTTTGCGGGTATTGTCGCGTAGCGACGAGCTGGCCAAAATGGGTCTGGTGATTGAACCCTTCGGCGTTGGGGCGATCTGTGTGCGCGAAACCCCGGCATTATTGGGCGAAATGGATGTGCAGGGATTGTTGCGTGACCTGGCCGATGATTTGCGAGATACGGACGACACCTTGTCTTTGGATGAACGTTTCGAGCATGTCTGCGGCACTATGGCCTGCCACGGTTCCGTGCGGGCTGGGCGCAGGTTAAACGGGGCGGAAATGAACGCCCTGTTGCGCCAAATGGAAGCCACACCCCATAGCGGCCAATGCAATCATGGCCGCCCGACCTATGTGGAGCTGAAACTGGCAGATATTGAACGATTATTTGGCCGGCGCTAGAGCGCGCCTTGCCGGTGAACAGATATGACCCATCAAATGGATATAATTTAACAGGGAGCGCTCTAAGGGTACAGTTAGGCTGCATTGTACAAGAGGCAGGCTTCGCACTCAGAGTAAAACCACTTAAATCTTAGAAGCCGGTGCCGCCATAATTTAAGTTGCAATTTGTCTCCACTCAGCAAGCACTTCATCTCGGTGTTTCTTAAAGACACCTCTGTGATTTAGATGTCGTTCGTGAATAAAAGTGGTTGGAATTACGATTACTGTCATCATAATTTAATTGCTTAAAATTGCATTATTTTAAGAACTCTGGGAGCGGTATATCTGCATCACACTGCAAATTGTCCCCCTCAGCATACCCTGTGATTTTTACTCTGTCCCAAGGATTTTTAGCACTTAAATCTACAATGTCATATCGTTTTGTAACCACGCCTTTACCAACTTGTGATACGTGATACATTTTTGATATTTCGACATTCTCTCCCGCGTCATTAATACCTATAATTTCAAAGGCGTCACAATTACCAATAGCTATTAAGCCATCTGTTGACCAAATATTTTCAGACACTTTTGTAAGTGCATCGGATTTTCCGCAAGATGTTATCTTAATTTTAGTAAAGTCATATGCCTTGGTATCGAGACAAGTTTTCTCTTGTTGTCTATATAAATCTGAACAACCACAAAGGGCCATCAACACTATCGGATATATGAATATTTTCGACTTATCTAGTGTCATCGTATTGACTCCAACGCAATTTATTGTTCTGGTTCTTCCACAGGAAAAGGTTTAATTTGCTCTACCTCATTTTCATCTCTTTCAATGACTACTAGATTTTCAGGGTTAGATTGGATTGCGGTGACAGTAAACGAAACTATTGCGTTCTGTCAAAATTCAGGGTTACGGCAATGGTATGGACGCCTCCGTTTCAGCATGTGAGTGTGCTATAATGGCCTGCGCTATCAACTTAACCATTAATAAAAAGCATCACGACTGGCGCCGGGTTTTGGGGCGGTCTGTACCTTGTCCTTGTTTCTTGATATTGGTAAAGATGTGTAAGTTATTGAATATTATCAAGTTCCCGGAATAACCACATATCCCAATCCACGGTCTCCCAAACCGCGCTATATTCAAATTGTTCTCTTGTTCATGGACAGACAAAACGCGTTAGTTTGTTGGGACACCCATATAAGGGCTTGTGAGACGGTGTTGGACTGAGGCTTGGCGCATAACACGCTAGGTGGCCCGGGTCCCTGTGCGTGAGCTGGACGTTGCTGCGATGGTCTTTGATTATCAAAACTGCTTCGATAAAATCGGCCGTACCGCATAAACACCGCCGTGTGGCTTTGCCCTCACGAAACATAAACTAAGCGCTCTAATCGGTACTTCCGGTGCGGGCAAAACCACACGGGCCGTCCAATTTGGCGACCAGACCAGTAGACATCAACCGTCAATCCGCAAGGATGTGACAAATTTTGTGCTGGCGACAAACTGAAAACCAGCTTAAACTCCACCCATGCCCGCCGCATTACACATTCCCGGTCAGTCGCTTCGCTCCCTCCACGCCTCTTGCACTATAGCCCGGTCTCCTCAACACGACAGTTCGGAACAGACATGGCAATGTCCTCTAGCGCCTGCCGCCTGTTTCCACGCCCAGTAAATTGACCAGATGCACGACCAGCATGAAACCGGTTGCCAAACAGGCCATTGCAATAATGATCCACGGTATCATGCGCGGGTTTAGCTTGTTGTGTTCGCGGGCATGTAGATGATAGCTCAATACGCCAATGCAAATACAGACGACAAGTGCGACAAGTGCCCTAATGATTTCAGGTGTCATAAGCTTTTATATAAGCGGTGCATTTGCGGGATCAAGGGCTGGTTTCCCCGTTGGCGTAGGTGTCGTTTGTTCACCTTTATGGGCCGTCTTACGCCAATAATCCGGGGCGACCAAAATTTCCCGGCTGGCCATCAGCACGGGTATAAAATTTAACAACCAATAAAAAGGCATCAACAGGGAAAACTTTATCAAATGCAGTTTTCCAGCTCGGTGGGCACCAAACATAGCGGTCAGGATGGCAGCGGCATATCCACCCAACAGCACCGACATGATGATCATTGGGTGCTGTAATGTATATGCATCTGTGAGGCTGGCGAGATATAATATGGTCATGACCATGAGGCTAGGGACATGCAAATAGGCCGCCAATAATGTGGCACCCACGGTAATTTGCAGGGAGAACAGGTTTTTTATGCGGCTAGCGAAGTGGAAATGCCCACCGTCCGGGGCGGTTTTGTAATAGCGCATATGGACGCGCCAGGTCTGCATGAAGCCTTTCAGCCAGCGTGAGCGTTGGGCCGTCCAGTTAGTGTATGAACTGACGGCTTCTTCGGCAGTTGGCAATGTTATAGTGCCTATTCTACGGGGATGGTTTGCATTGTGCATGGCCGTGATGCGAAAACTTAAATCCGCGTCCTCCGTTACATTACTGGCATCCCAACCCCCCGCCGCCGCCAGTACATTTGCGCGAATATGATTACTGGTGCCGCCCAGGGTAAATGGCAGGCCGAGCTTGGCCAATGCCGGGTTCCAGACATGAAACAAGGCCGCATATTCCAGGTCGAACAACCTGGTGAGCAGGTTCTCGCGACTATTGTAATACCCCAGAGGGGCTTGCACAGCGGCAAGTCTTGGGTCGGCCATCAGGGCAAGGGCGGCTTGTTTCAGTTGTCCGGGGTGGGGCCGGTCTTCGGCGTCATAAACCGTGATAATATCGCCGTTTAGGCTTTCGGGTATGGCGGCAAGGGCGGCGTTGAGGGCTTTTGGTTTGGTGCGCGGCTGGCTCGGCGGGACTTCAAATAACCGAAAGGGAGCGCGTAAATTGCGCCGTACAGCCAGACAAGTGGGTAAATCATCGGCTTCAGTTACCAGTACAATGTCCAAGCGGGTTAGCGGGTAATCGATTTTGGACAAACTTTTCATCAAATTGGTGACCATATGGGCTTCGCGGTACAGGGGTACAAGCACAGTAAAACGCGGCCATTGCACCGGATTATCAAATGGATCACCGCTATGTAGTAAGTCGCCATTATACAAACCGTCATTTTGCAAACCTTCTGGGCTTTGGCCTCTTTTACGCTGGTCCCTGGCCGTTATCAAGATTGCCAACAAGCGCATGACCGCCATAAGAATGACAAATGTACTGGAAAACAGCAAAATAATGCCTAAAATCGTCCGTGGGAAAACCAGCAAGATGACGCAGGATGCAACGAACAATATTGTCCATTTGGTCAGATTTAATTGCCGCTTTTGGATATTTGTCCACATCCAAGCTTGATATGGCTCAGGCCTACAAACCTGTTTCGAAATATCCTCCAACCCCATAGATCACCCCAATGCGCCATCCATAATGTGTCATCCCTAACACTTACCCTTCGCGCGAATAAAATGTGTCATCCCAACACCTAGCGCTTAGATTTAATACACGCAGATATAATTAAAAGCTAGAGCCTTTCGGTGATTGAGGTTTTTAGCTCCCACCTAACCGTCGTCCATCTTGAGCGCCGCAATAAAGGCTTCCTGGGGGATTTGTACGCGGCCAAACTGGCGCATTTTCTTTTTACCCTTCTTTTGTTTGTCGAGTAACTTGCGTTTGCGCGAGGCGTCGCCGCCGTAACATTTTGCGGTCACATCCTTGCGCATGGCAGCGATGGTTTCGCGAGCAATAATCTTGCCGCCAATGGCTGCTTGGATCGGAATTTTAAACATATGGCGCGGGATCAAATCCTTGAGGCGCTCGCACATCATCCGGCCACGTGCCTCACTGCGGCTTCTGTGTACCAGCATGGACAAGGCATCTACGGGGTCGCCGTTGACCAGAATGCTCATCTTGACCAGATCACCGAGCTTAACGCCAATAGGTTGATAGTCGAAACTGGCATAACCTTTGGAGATAGATTTGAGACGATCATAAAAATCAAACACCACTTCATTGAGCGGCAATTCATAGACAATCATGGCGCGTGAACCAACATAGCTTAGCTCTTTTTGCACCCCGCGCCTGTCTTGGCATAATTTGATAATGCCGCCGAGATATTCGTCCGGTGAC
Source organism: Robiginitomaculum sp. (assembly GCA_002733385.1). GTDB lineage: Bacteria > Pseudomonadota > Alphaproteobacteria > Caulobacterales > Maricaulaceae > Robiginitomaculum_A. Next base: position 124,984 of record NVVO01000001.1, on the reverse strand, counting down.
ATAATCGTTGCCGTAATCCAGGGCTCATGAATTTCCTCAATCTTCATCACGTCCGGCATATCAGCAGGATTGTGTAATAATTCCTCAGACCCGTCGTTCAGTTTAAGCGTATAGACGACTGAAGGTGCTGTGGTGATCAAATCCAGATCAAATTCCCGCTCCAGCCGTTCCTGGATAATCTCCAAATGCAACAAGCCGAGGAAGCCGCAGCGAAATCCAAAGCCGAGCGCCGCGCTGGTTTCCATCTCGAAGCTAAAGCTGGCATCATTAAGCCGCAGACGGCCTACGGCGGCGCGCAGGTCTTCAAAGTCCGCCGCGTCGACCGGGAACATACCGCAAAATACAACTGGCTGTACCGGCTTAAATCCGGGCAGGCTGTCTTCGCAGGGCCGTTTGTCATCGGTGATGGTATCGCCGACGGCGGCGTCTGCCACCTCTTTGATGCTGGCGGTAAAAAAACCGACCTCGCCGGGCCCAAGTACGGTTTTATCTTCGGATTTGGGGCGAAATACGCCGACTTTATCCACGGTATACGTGGCGCCGAAATTCACCATGCGGATGCGTTGGCCTTTTTTGATCTGGCCATCAACCACCCGAAACAGAACAATGACCCCCATATAAGTGTCGTACCATGCGTCGACCAATAGCGCTTTAAGCGGTGCATCAATATCGCCGTGCGCAGGCGCGGGCAGGCGGGTGACAATGGCTTCCAGRGTTTCTTTAATACCTATGCCGGACTTGGCGGATGCCTCGATAGCATCCGAAGCATCTAGCCCGATTACATTTTCAACCTGGTCGCGAACCCGTTCAACATCGGCGGCTGGCAAATCGATTTTATTGAGAACGGTGATGATTTCGTGGTCATGTTCTATGGCTTGGTAAACATTGGCCAGAGTTTGCGCTTCGACCCCCTGGGACGCGTCCACCACCAATATGGAGCCCTCACAGGCCGCCAAAGAACGCGAAACCTCATAGGCAAAATCCACATGCCCCGGCGTGTCCATCARRTTCARMAYATARKYTTCACCGTCRTTGGCWGTGTATTCSAWYCGCACSGWKTKRGCYTTHATGGTRATRCCGCGYTCRCGCTCRATATCCATWSTRTCMAGYAYYTGSKCKYYCATWTCSCGSTCRSYMASMSYGCCKGTKWRMTGGATCARMCGATCNSSCAAGNGTMGATTTWCCGTGGTCRATRTGGGCAAYAATRGARAAGTTGCGAATATGGGAAAGCTTTGTCGTCATAATGTTATCACATGAAAATATCTGTTGTGCGATTTTCTATAGACTTACGGGCTATGTGCAAGCGTTGTTCACTTTATATCGCCAAACTTAGAGCGTTCCCTGATAAATCATATCCATTTGACTGGCATTTCCCGTTCGCTGGCTAGGCGAGCCACGTGCGGTGTCCTTATTGGCCCCCATTTTTGGTATTTCTGGCGGGGCTCAACGACGTCCAGAGTGCGGGAAATGCCAGCCTCCGGCGGCCCATCAAATTGAATATGATTTATCAGGGAAGGCTCTAGCAGGTGCAAAACAGATCATGCGTAAATCAATAGAAAGCCAATGCAAACCCTTGTTAAATACCAAGAGCTTGCGTACAAGCTGGACAAAGCAAATTGATCGAGAAAAATGAGGATGATATGACTATACATTTACACAAAGGTGATTTAGCCGCAGGGCTTGATTTTGGCGCGTCTGTGGCAGTGGACACGGAAACCCAGGGACTATCTTTGGTGCGCGATAAATTATGTCTCGTGCAGTTGTCCGCAGGTGACGGCGATGCCCATATTGTGCAGTTAGACAGGAATAGTTATGACTGCCCTAATCTAAAGACATTACTGGCAGACACCAAAATAGAAAAAATATTTCACTTCGCTCGTTTCGACGTGGCCATGCTCAAGCAAAATTTGGACATTGATGTGACGCCCATATATTGCACGAAAATTGCTTCGGCTTTGGTGCGGACATATACAGATGCTCACGGGCTGAAAAACCTGTGCAAGGAGTTGCTTAACGTTGATTTGTCCAAGCAGCAGCAATCCTCTGATTGGGCCACGGAAGGCTTGACCAAAGCGCAATTGGAATATGCGGCGTCCGATGTTTTGTATTTGCACCAGCTACAGCGGATTTTGAGCGCCCGACTTATGCGCGAAAACCGCTATGATTTGGCCAAATCATGTTTTGAATTTATGCCAACTCGCGCCGCACTGGACTTGGCAGGATGGAACGAAATTGACATTTTCTCCCATAGTTTCAGGTAAAATCACTAACGAAACTGTAATCTTATTTGTGCAATCTGGTATCGCTTAAACATTGTATTTAAGCTATAAGGCCGGGATTTTAGCAATTGTGAGCAATATGACATCAGCCAGCGCAGATATAGCAGCTCGCCCGGCGCTTGCCTACTGGGAGCCGCGCCGGGTCTTAACCTTGGAAGCTGCCCGGCGGCATTCATCTATAATTCGCATTGCACGGTTTGTGTTGATCGGGTTTGCCGGATTTCTCATGCTTTTGCTATTGTGGTTTTTTGTCAAAACGCCCCAGAGCATAGTTTCTGAGGATAACCCTGACGAGACAGTCAAAATGATACGCCCGGTGTATAAGGGGCGGACTTCCGATAACCTGCCTTACCGGATCACAGCGGACGTGGCCGTTCGTTTCATACAAAGCCCCGACGAAACCAAATTGGTAAATCCGGTGCTGAATTTTCTACGCACCAACGGCGCAGAAGAAAGCATTGTTTTGGCCGCAAATGGACTGTATAACGCTGAAACCCAGGTGCTTGAATTGCACAATGATGTGAATTTACAAACCGATGATGGTACGGATTGTAAAACCACCCATGCGCGAATTTTTGTCAAAGTCAAACGGATTGAAGGGGATGAGCTGATCGATTGCACGGGGGGGTTTGGCCGGGCAGGGGGCAATGCCTACGAGATCAATGAAAACTATACTGTCCTAGTGTTCAAACAAGGGATGACCGCCCACATTATACCGAAGAAAACGCCTGAATTGCGAGGAGCGCAAGAATGAAATTTATCCTAAATATAGGGGCTGCCATATTGGTGTTTGGCCTGTTTTTCGGGCGGCCTCTGCCAGCGTCTGCGCAAATCTCATTTGGCGGCGACGAGCCAATTGACGTTAAAGCGGAACGGGCCACCTATAAGGGCGCTAAAACCGTTTTAAGTGGCGATGTCATCATAAGGCAAGCTGGGTCAACTATTTTGGCTGACAGGATGGACATTATTCGCGCCCAAAATATTCAGGGAGAGGGCAGCCAGGCTGCGGGCAGTTTTGTTCAATTGGGTAATATCAGCCGTATAGTCGCAGTTGGAAATTTCAAATATATCACCACGCAAAACAACGTAACTGGCGATAAAGGGGTTTACGAACGGGATAAAAATATTATCACAGTAACGGGAAATGTTAAATTTACCCAAGACAATGGTAATACGGTTACCGGTAACAAGATGATTTATGATCTAACCACCAGCCGGGCCAGAGTAGACGGAAATTGTAGTGGACGAGATTGTAACAGTGACGAACGGGTCGTCATAAATATAGGTGTAGACTAATAGAAGGACGGGGTATGAAAACTTCAAAACCAAAGGCAAAATTAGCCGCAATTGCAATAGCTATAATGGGCCCGATGATGTTGGCACCTCTGGCCCATGCGCAATTTGCCTCGGGCAGTTCAGCGCCGATTACCATTTCCGCAGATAATGCGAATTATCAAGGCGCTATAACGGTTTTGACTGGCGGTGTAGATGTTCGCCAGGGTAATGTGAGGGTGTTGGCCGATAAAATGACCGTCTATAGCGCGGCGGCAGGTGCGCTTGACCAAAGTGATATATCGCGGATTGTTGCGCAAGGCAATTTCTATTACCTGACCCCTGAGCAAGATGTGCGCGGCAATAAAGGGGTCTACACCCGCACCAATGACACATTTGTTGTCACAGGCAATGTGATTATGAAGCAAGCGGACGGTAATGTGATTACCGGGGAAAAATTGATCTATAATTTGACCACGAAAAACGCGGTGGTTGCTGGCAATTGCAAGGGGCGTAAATGTGGCTCCAAGGGACGGGTCAATATTTTGATTAAAAACACCCAAAGCCAGAACAACCAGGGCCAGAACACCCAGGACAAGACAAGCGGCGATTCTTGAAACAATGACAGACCACCCGCAAAACATACCCACCGAAGGACTGGCAGCCATAGAAATTGGCAAATCCTATAAAGGCAGGGCCGTGGTCAACGGTATTACATTGTCGGTACAGCGCGGTGAAATCGTCGCACTTATGGGGCCAAATGGTGCTGGCAAGACCACCAGTTTTTATATGATTATGGGTCTGATCGAAGCGGACCGTGGCCGTATTGTTCTGGACGGACAAGATATAACCGATCTGCCCATGTATCAGCGGGCCCGGCTTGGTATTGGCTATCTACCCCAGGAAGAAAGTATTTTTCGCGGACTAAGCGTAGAAGAAAACATCCGCGCCGTGGTAGAACTGACCGAGAAAGACCGCTCCAAACGCGACGACAATGTCGACGCATTGCTGGACGAGCTTAACATTGGCCATATCCGCAAAAGCCCGGCCCTGGCACTGTCTGGCGGCGAGCGCAGACGGGTTGAGATTGCGCGCGCCTTGGCCTCGCGCCCATCATTTATTTTGCTGGACGAGCCGTTTACCGGTATCGACCCTATCGCCATCAACGATATTTCAGATCTGATCCGCTATCTCAAAAAACGCGGGATAGGGATTCTCATCACCGACCATAGAGTGCGCGAAACCCTGGATATAGTTGACCGGGCCTCTATCATGTTCCAAGGCGATGTTTTGTTTGAGGGTACACCCGACGAAATTCGGGCCAATAAGGATGTGCGGCGGGTTTATCTGGGCGAAAAATACGCCTAGAGTGCACTTTAGAGTGCTCTGGGGAAAAATTTTCCACTTATTTCTTGTAAAATTTTACGGCGGCCTTGGCCGCATTGTGCAGCATTATAGCGATGAAAAACAGCCACAAACCGTCAAAGTAATAGCCCTTTATCAATTGCCAACTTCCGTAAGCCATGAGCGCATAGCTAAAAAACATGCCAATTCGCGCCGCTATTCTTGTTGCCCGGTTATGGTCATTTAAGATTTTCCACAAAGCGGATTGTAAAATTCTACCGCCGTCAAGGGGAAAGGCCGGGATAATATTTATAACGGCAAGCAGGAAATTCATATAGGAGAGAAAACCCAATAGGGCAATTATCGGGTGCCCTAGCACAAGATTTACCGACAGGCCCTTCAAAGCGAAAAACAGAAACCCCAGCAGGAAGTTAACAAATGGGCCTGCCGCCGCAATCAACAGGGCTTCTTTGGGCGTTTTTGGCCCGCGCGTAAATTCTGTGATACCGCCAAACAATAGCAAAGTGACGCTAATGACGGGAATGCCAAACCGTCTGGCGGTCACAGCATGGCCAAGTTCGTGGAGTAAAATAGAAAAGAAAAACCCGCYCGCGCCGAYWRYCGCCAAAMCCCAATATAAYATGACCRATTGGCCGGGCAGSGCATGYCTGAAATAACCGCTGGCCAGCCACCAGACTATAAAACCGGCAATAAAAATCCAGCTGGTGTCGAGTTTAATGTCAAACCCGAGCATACGAAAGCGTAATAATTCTTTGCCACCAAACATATGGTTATCCTGTTGTTTCGGCTTGTTTACACCGAATGTAGCGGATGTCCAAATGAAGTATCTAAGAAAGGGCTGAAAGTGCGGCTTCCATGGTGGCTTCTGATAATGTCGGGTGGGCGTGGATGGTGCCGGCCATGTCTTGCAAACTAGCATTCATTTCGATGGCCAGAACAAATTCGCCGGAAAGTTCAGAGACATGTTTGCCAACCGCCTGAATGCCTAAAATCAATCCAGTATCCTTGCGAGCAAGTATGCGGACAAAGCCGCCTCCGTCCGCCGTGCCGTTGGTCAAAGCCCGGCCATTTGCAGCCCAGCGAAACTTGCCTTCCGCGGTTTCAATCCCGGCGGTTTTGGCCTGCGCAGGTGTCATACCAACCGAGACAATTTCCGGGTCGGTAAAACACACGGCCGGGATAGCGGCGGGCGCAAAGCTTCGGCGTTTGCCAGCAATGATCTCCGCAACCATCTCGCCTTGCGCCGATGCTTTGTGGGCCAGCATGGGTTCACCGACCAGATCGCCAATGGCGTAAACCCCGCGCATAGATGTGCGACATCCCGCGTCAATTTTGACGAAAATTCCGTCCATATCAATGGCCATGTTTTCCAAACCCCAGCCCTCAGTATTGGGTTTGCGTCCAACCGTGACCAGAGTCTTATCGCAGGCCAATTTGACCTCGGCCCCGGTCTTGTCGGTGTAAACCAATGTGTGTTTACCGTCCTTGGACGATACGGATTTAGCGAAACTCCCCGTCTGTACCGCGACTTTGTGGTCACGGAGCCATTTGGAGACGGGGGCAGACAACTGTTTATCAAAGCCCGGCAATATGGCTTTTTCCGCTTCGATGAATGTAACCTCACTGCCAAGCTTGCGGTAAGCAATGCCGAGCTCCATGCCGATATATCCGGCCCCGACCACAGCGAGTTTTTTGGGGACTTCAGTCAGGTCAAGGGCTTCGGTAGACGAAATAATTGGGCCATCTCCGTTTTTGGCAAATGGAAGCCCACCTAGCTCAACGCTTTTGGAACCTGTAGCCAAAATAACATTTTTCGCCGTAATTTTATCGTCGCCGATACTACAGGTTTTGGCGTTTTCAAACACGGCCCAGCCGGATATCACCCGCACATTTGCGGATTTCAAAAGCCCGGCAACRCCRGARCTTAGCTTGTCRGTAATACCGTCTTTCCACGCNRWKRKTTTGNKYRAARTCSAGYTTTGGYTTTTCCGCCRYMAGCCCGATTTCAGACTTGCCACTGGCRTTKATYCCRGCYTGYTCAAATTTTTCMGCCGCTTCRATCAAKGCTTTGGASGGGATACAGCCRCGTATCAAACATGTACCGCCAAGCCGCCCATCCTCAACCAATATCGTGTCCAAGCCCAATTGTCCGGCGCGAATAGCGGCAACATAACCGCCGGGTCCCGAGCCAACAACAAGAACGTCACAAGAAAAATGTTCAGCCATAGTCTCTGCCCTTTAATCTAAAAACAGTGTCGCGGGATGCTCTAGCAAGCCCTTGATATAGGCCACCATTTCGGCGGCGTGGAAACCGTCGACGACACGGTGGTCGAAGCTGGTCGAGAAATTCATCATTTTGCGCAYCACCATTTGCCCGTTCTCAATCACAGGCGTATCGACAATTTTATTGGGGCACAAAATCGCCACTTCCGGGCGGTTGATCACCGGGGTAGCCATGATGCCTGCCAATTTGCCGAGAGAGGTCAAGGAAATGGTTGAACCGGACAATTCCGCCGGCGCAATACTGCCGGTTTTAGCCGCCTCACCAATGCGGGCGATTTCATTTGCCAACTGCCAGATATCCAGGCTTTCGGCGTGGCGTATAACCGGTACCATCAGACCACCTGGGGTTTGGGCGGCCATGCCAATATGTACCGGGTTGTGCTGGGTGATTATACCAGATACTCCCCCCCCATTGGCATCATTAGCGTCATCATCAAATGTGGCATTGCACTGGGGCCATAATTTCACCGCTTTGACCATAGCCCGCATGAAAAACGGCATCAGGGTCAGCTTGGGTTGATGGGCGGCCCTGATAGAGTTGAGATGCACACGGGTGCGCTCAATGTCGGTCATATCAATGGCTTCCACATAGGAGAAATGCGGAATACGGCGTTTACTCTCAGACATGCGCTGGGCAATAATCCGGCGCATGCCCGTGACCTTAATTTCGGTGCCGCCCGTCAACTTTTGCAAGCCGGAGCCGCCGCCTTTGGCATAGGCGTCCAGGTCTTTATGGGTGATCTGCCCGGCTTTACCGGACGCAGGTACCAGGGCCAAATCAATATCTTGTTCTTCAGCGCGGCGGCGTACAGCCGGAGACGCCAGAGGTTTCGAAGACGGCGCAGATACAAATGCAGGTGCCGGCGCAGGTTTTGGTTTTGCCGTCGGTTTCGCTTTTGGCTTTTCCGCTTTTGGTGCTTCCATTTTAATGGGTGTCGGGATTGGACTTTCTACATTACCGTCGGTTTTGAAAATGATCAAATCACCGCCAATGGCCATAATCTCGCCGGCCGCACAACCGATGGATGTCACCACACCAGTGGCGGGCGCGGTCAGCTCGACCGTCGCCTTGTCGGTCATGGCATCACAAACCGGATCATCTTCTTCGACTTTATCACCGACCTTGACATGCCACTCGGTGATTTCCGCTTCGGTGACACCCTCGCCAATGTCTGGCATTTTAAAAATATACTGACCCATCTTAACTCTCCATTTTATTTCGCTCACGGCAGTGCGCAAAAAGCGCACGCCTGCGCGGGCGCGGCGCACTAGCGCCGACGGGCGGTCGCCCTTGCCTCGCTTCGCTCGGTACCGATCCTAATAAGATTATTTTGTCCATCTAATCCTCCATTTTATTGCGCTCACGGTAGTGCGCAAGAGCGCACGCCTCCGCGGGGGCGCGCCATGGGGCACGACGGGCGGTCACCCTTGCCTCGCTTTGCTCGGTACCGATCCTATTGAGATAATTTTGCTCATCTTAATTCTCCATAATCCGTACAACCGCATCTGAAACCCGTTCCAGTCCCGGAAAATACTCCCATTCCAGCGCGTGGGGGTAGGGGGTGTCCCAACCCGTCACGCGCACAATAGGGGCTTCCAAGGCATAAAAACAATGTTGTTGCACTTCTGCGATCAACTCCGCCCCAAACCCGGATGTGCGGGTGGCTTCGTGCAAGACCAGACAGCGCCCGGTTTTGTTCACTGATTTAACTATGGCATCCAAATCCAGCGGCATTAAGGAACGCAAATCGACAATGTCCGCATCCACACCCGTGGCTTTTACCGCCGCTTCGGCCACCCAAACCATAGTACCGTAACATAAAATGGTCAAATCAGCACCTTCTCTATGCAGGCGAGCTTTTTCAAAATCAATGGTGTAATGGCCTTCCGGCACTTCGCCCAGTTTATGTTTTGACCAGTTCTTGGCCGGGCTATGGGGGTCGCCGTCAAACGGGCCATTATACAGCCGCTTGGGTTCCAAAAACAACACCGGGTCATTGTCCTCTATGGCCTTGATCAACAAGCCTTTGGCATCATAGGGGTTGGACGGGATGATGGTTTTAAGGCCAGCAATATGGGTAAACAGTGCTTCGGGGCTTTGGGAATGGGTTTGACCGCCGTGAATACCGCCGCCAACCGGAGTGCGGATGGTCAGAGGAGCGGTAAATTCGCCGTTTGAGCGGTAGCGCAAGCGGGCCGCTTCGGACGCAATCTGGTCATAGCCGGGATAGATATAATCGGCAAACTGGATTTCGGCGACGGGACGCAGGCCGTAAGCCGCCATGCCGACCGCTACGCCAATAATGCCGCCCTCGGCAATGGGGGTGTCAAAACATCTGTGCAGGCCGTGTTTTTCTTGCAAGCCAGCCGTACAGCGAAACACGCCGCCAAAATAGCCTACATCTTCGCCGAACACCAATACGTCCGGGTCCTGGCTCATTTTCACGTCCAGTGCCGAGCGGATGGCTTCAATCATATTCATCTGTTTTATTGTCTCGGCCATGATTATATCCCCAATTCTTGGCGCTGTCGGCGCAAATGGGTTGGCACTTCTTCGAACACTTGTTCAAACATGGTCGCCGGGTTGATTTGCGTTGGGGTCGCCAATGTCCCCATGGCTTCGGCCTGTTTATAGGCTTCGCGCACATGGACTTTTAATTCGCCGATCAAAGCATCTTGTCGTTTTTGGTCCCACTCACCCATCTTGATCAAATGTTCTTTCAATCGGTCAATGGGATCGCCAAATGGCCAGGCCTCGGCTTCGCCCTTGGCGCGGTAAGCAGACGGATCATCCGAAGTTGAATGCCCTTCCTTGCGGTAGGTGAAATGCTCTATGACGGTGGCGCCGCCGCCGTTTCTCGCCCGCTCTGCCGCCCATTTGACCGCGGCATACACGGCCAGAAAATCATTGCCGTCAACCCGTAAAGACGCCAAGCCAAAACCCAGGCCCCGCGAGGCAAAGGAGCGGCTCTGGCCCGCCGCAATGCCTTGGAATGTGGAGATAGCCCATTGGTTATTGACCACATTGATGATCACGGGGGCGCGGTAAGTGGAGGCGAAATTAAGGGCGTAATGAAAATCACCTTCGGCGGTCGCTCCTTCGCCGGTAAAGGCGGATGCGACTTCGTTGGTGCCCTTATAGGCGCAGGCCATAGCCCAGCCGACCGCCTGGATCATCTGGGTACCGAGATTGCCTGAAATGGAATAAAATCCTTTGTCGCGCACGGAATAGCAAATGGGGATGGCCTTGCCTTGTAGCTTGTCAGCTTTGTTGGACAAGCACTGGCACATCAAATCCACGACCGGCCAGCCGCGTGTCATCAATATGCCCTGTTGGCGGTAAGACGGGAACACCATATCCGTATCGCGCAAAGCCATGGCGGTTGCCACTGCGATGGCTTCTTCGCCAATACTTTTCATATAAAATGATAATTTCCCCTGTCGTTGCATGGCAAACATGCGCTTGTCGACAACCCGGGTTAACAACATATGGCGCAGGGCTTGCCGCAACATATCCGGGCTTAATTTGGGATCCCATTGCCCGTAAACATCACCGTTAAGCTTCATGGCCCGCACCAGTCCGGTTGCATGTGGTTCGGTTTCGTAAGCATCGACCAGCGGGTCTGGTCTGCCCGGCCATTTTTCTTTGTTAAGATTGATATTGGAATAATCCGGTAAATCACCAGGGCGGAATTCCGGTTCTGGCACATATAGATTGGAGAGATTAGATGTATTTTTTCGGCTGGTCATGAATAATACCTTGATTGGACAATGATATTGATGTGGCCTTGATGGCGGTTTGGCAATTATTACCTGAGTTACCGGTGATTATGTTTGCAAATAATCTGGAAAATATCTATATATAGGTATAAAATCACAAAATACTAAAAAAAAGAGAAAAAATATGTCTCACAAGCTTGATAATATTGATGCGAAAATTCTGCATGTCATTCAAAACGATGCGGCATTATCGGTTGCGGAGATCGCGGAGCAAGTCGGCTTGTCGTCCTCGCCCTGTTGGCGCCGTATCAAGCGTTTGGAAGAAGTCGGTATTATCAAACAGCGTGTCACCCGCTTGTCACGGCAAAAGCTGGGCCTGGACTTCGAAGTGTTTGTGGCCGTCAAGTTGGCCATGCCCAACAAGGAAAACATGGAACAGTTCGAAAAAGCCATCCAATCCATGCCCGAAGTGGTGCAATGTGCCGTGGTGACTGGTGCGGTTGATTATATGTTGCGCATCGTCACATCCGACATGCACGCCTATGATCGTTTCCTGCGCGAAAAATTGTTGTCGTTCTCATTGGTGTCGGATGTGCAATCGCGCATTGCCTTGCGCCAGGCCAAAGACACCACCGCATTGCCGCTCAATTTGATCAGCTCCGCCGTGCCTGCCATATAGTTTTTTCGGGTTAACGGCGTTTTCACCAAATTTTGCTATGAAACCGTTCAATAAAAATGGTGAAGCTGCGTGAAAAATATTCACACAAAAATTGTGCCTTTTGGCGAGATGTGCGACCGTGAGCTGGCGGCGTGGGGTCATTTTCGCAATGCCAATCCGGCTTTGTATAGCCCGTATTTTCATAGTGGATATACACAATTGCTTGCCGGGTTATGTCCTGATGTGCATGTTTTGGTGGTTGAGCAAGCGGGCGCTCCCATAGCATTTTTGCCGTTTCAGGCCAAAATTAGCCCATCTGGAAAAATTGGTTTTGCCCGCCCAATCGGGACACCCATGACCGATTATCACGGTTTTATCTGCGCACCCGACACCAAATTTGACGCATATAGCGTTCTCAAACAAGCTGGGTTTGGCGCCTATCATTTCTCCGCCTTGGTCGAGGCCCAAACTATATTGTCGCCTTACGGACGCAAAACCGCGCCTTGTACGGTGATGGATATATCACTTGGTGCGGAGGCTTGGCGGGCGGGGCGTGATAGCAGTTATTGCCGGCATTTGAAAAGCCACCGTCGCCGGGTGCGCAAAGCGGAAACACTAGGCCCGCGCCGTGTAGAATTTATGTCGTCTGACAAGGCTGTATTTGACCAATTGATCAGCTGGAAGCGCGAAAAATTTGCCGAGACCGGAAAATATGATGTGCTGTCCGCCGGGTGGACATTGGCCATGTTGGAAGATTTGTGGCGGCGCGGTAGCAAGAAGGAACTACGCGCCGACATGCATGCTTTGTATTTTGGTGACCAATTGGCGGCGGTAGATTTAGGGCTTTGCGATGGCACGACTTTCCACAGCTGGATGGTGGCTTATAATGCCAACTTCCAGACATTGGCACCGGGTATTCAATTGCTCGAAGCCATGATTGATGAGGTAAGCACTCTTGGTTATAAGCGTATTGATCTAGGTGAGGGCACGGACGGCTATAAACGTCATTATGCCAGTGAAGATATTGCTGTGAGTGCAGGGTTTATTGCGCTCGGTGGGCCGGTTGCCGCCTTGTCAAAACTTTACGGTGGCTTGGAGAATTTCGGCGAAAGCAAATTGGGGCGAGCCGGCAAACTGCCCGGCAAAGTCCGCCGCCGTTACAGCCAAATCAGCGCCTGCGACGCAACCCTAACAGGCCGCTCAAAAGCGATGCTGCAAGCGGTCACAAATCGGTAACAGGCCGGTCAATCCGGCGCCGAATATGAGTGCGGCGCTTGCGGGGAGGTGGGTCGTCTGTAAGTCACATAAAGCCATACAGACACATTCCCTTCGCAGTATTCAGCGGGGTTATTAGCAGGCAAGGGAAGACGGGGCAAATGAAAGCTTGCTTTCATCACCTCTTCCCCAGAGCAATACAGCGGGAGAGGTCGAGCGAAGCGAGGGTGAGGGGAGATTATGATAAGTTTTATTTCGGAAATACTGTGCGCCCAAATTATTTCCCCTCACCTAAATCCTCTCCCCAAGGAGAGGACTTGAAACCATCCCCCAACAATCCGCTTATAGAGACGAAAGCCGGCATCAAGTTTCTTCAAATATAGGTGAGCTCGCCCACTCTTTATGCGCTGGTTCCCGTGTTGTAGCACGGGATGCCCTAAAGGCTAAAAGCAGGGTGTGGGATATGAAGTCAAATTTTGTTTTTTAATTGTTTTAATGGCTCTTTAAAAGCTGCTTCCATGCGTATCATAGCATCAACTAAAAAGGTTATCATTTCAGGCCATTGAGCTTTGTCATAAATATTTCCCTTACTCTCTGCTTTAACTCTACACCCGGTTCCTTTAACTGTTTCTCTTTCCCATATTAGTTCGCCTCCGAACGATTTTTCAATCTCAAACTTTATGTTATAAAGGTGATCATAAATTCGTTCATTGTGTTCTCTGTTTTTGGTTTGAATATACAATTCTGCACGGCAACAAGATTTTATTGCAGAGAAAAAATATGAGATATTAGTTGTTCCAGAGGGGGCTTCAATCCAAGTGTCTTTTGTTGTTGATCTATTTTGAAAGAGTCTAGTTTTACTTCGGGCAGCTTCAAAAACTTTTGCCCAAAATTCATGTCTCAAAGCATTAGTAGCATTGGTGCTCGTCAGGCTCGCCACTTCATCTTGTGCTTTATCTGCAAGGCCGATTGTATACTCTTCAGCATCTTTGGTTGGAATAATTTGTTCCACGCTTAAAAACAAATTGTCGTCGCCCATTGAGTATGGAGTGACCTTAAAGCATTTAACTTGTATTTTGAAATTTGAAAGCCACAATACGGTTGATGTAACTTCTTTTCTGAAATTAGCCGCTATTAAAAATATGCGTTGCGAGAAGCCTTTATTAAGCGTAATGCTATCAAAGTCTTCTTCTAAAAATGCAGATATTGTATCTTCTGCACTTTGCTCATTTCTAAGATACTCTTGAAATATTTTGACAATCTGACTGGTGGTCAAACTGGAACAATAGGATGTGTACTTTAAGGCTTGCCAAGTGACATCTTTGCCAGTGTCATCAAGTTTGTTTTCGATTATGACAAGCGCGCCATGTTTATCAAGTGCCAGTAAATCAAGGCGTTCATTAGTGTCAGAAAACCCTGAGAATTCTTTTTGGATAATAAGCAACTCTTCACCAAGACATTCCGGTTTTTTTGCAATCCATTCTTGAAGATGTTGCCGTTCTTCAAAACCAAGGCTTGAAAAGCTACATTTAGTTAAGGCAGAAATTTCATTTTTGTCTTTATCTATTTTAAACATCAAATCACCTTAATATCCTTATGCACCGCCTGCGGATCGAAATGTCCCTTCACCCCCGGTGCGGGTAAATTTAGCATTCTTTGTACGGCGCGTCTTGCTTTTTTGGCTATGCGTTTTGGGACTTTAACCTCAAATTCTTCGTTGACTAGGCAATCATAGATGTTTTGCAACGTGATGCGTTTCATGTGCGGGCATAAATTACAGGGTCTTACGAAATCTACCGTGGGGTTAGCCATAGCCACGTTGTCGGACATGGAGCATTCGGTGAGCAGGATTACGTTTTTTGGTTTATTGTCGCTGACATAATCGCTCATGGCTTTGGTGGAGCCGGTAAAATCGGATTCCAGTACCACGTCCGGCGGGCATTCTGGATGGGCTAGGACGATGACGCCGGGATTGGCGGCGCGCATATCGCGCACGTCCTGCGCGTCGAAACGGGCATGGACTTCGCATCTGCCGTGCCAGGCTATGATCTCGACCCCGGTCATATTAGCGACATTTTTAGCCAAAAACTCGTCCGGCACCATGATGACTTTCGGGACACCAAGGCTCTCAACTACTTGCACGGCGTTAGAGGACGTGCAGCAAATATCGGTCTCGGCTTTGACGTCCGCCGTGGCATTGACATAGGTGACAATGGGAATACCGGGGTATTTTTGCTTGATCAGGCGCATATCGTCGCCGGTGATCGAAGCGGCTAGAGAACAGCCCGCGTCCAGTGACGGGATCAGGACTTTTTTGTCCGGGCACAGAATTTTCGAGGTCTCGGACATGAAGTGCACGCCGGCTTGCACGATAATTTTGGCGTCCGTTTTGGTGGCCTCTATGGCCAGACCCAGACTGTCGCCCTTGTAATCACCCACGAGCGCATAGATGTCCGGCGTCATATAATTATGGGCTAGTATAACCGCGTTTTTTTCGACCTTGAGCTTGTTGATAGCATGAACAAGCGGCGCATAGGCGGGCCATTCAAATTTCGGGATGAAATCGGCGACCAGCTCGTAAAGATGATCGGTGGCGGCTTTGACTTCGTCCGTATAGGCAAGCTCTCCGGCTTCCATGTGGGTGGGCAAGGCGCAAACACCGTTTTCGACTTCTAAAGTTTGGCCAATCCAGTCGCCACTTTCCCAATTGTTCAAAACTTTTGTCATATGCAGTTCTCCGTTCTYGCTTGATATATAAGGGGAAGCGAGGCCTAATCCAAGCTAAGCTTGTGCGTAATTCAGTAAATTCCCTGATAAACGCCAAATATCAACGCAGGTATTCCAACAATCAAACAGAGTTTGCATAGGCGTGAGATTTGTTCTCCTGATCTGTGTGATTTCACAATACAAGTCAGCCCAGAAACTGTTAGTATTAGTCCTTGAATGTCTAGGAACGTTACAAAACTCCGGAAATAATAAATTGCCGGTTCCCAGTGTAACAACTCACTTTCAACGCCAAAATATGCAATGACAGATATGGCTAGGCTAAATCCTGCAAGGCAAAGAAAACACCATGCTACTAGGTTAGTTACTATTCTTGTTGTTTTCATWTGTTAACTGCCAAAACCTTTTAAGGTAAAGTTCTTCGGCATTTACCACAGAAAGTGGGGCAATAATAAGGCGAATATCGCCGGGGGGGCGGGTGAAATATTTATCGGCTTCGGCCTCGCTAAACCCCGAGATTTGCACGGCCTCGAAATAAGCGCAATAGATGTCACAGGTTTTGATTTTCTTCTTGAGGGATGGGTTTGGATTGGCGGGCAGGCCAAAGCGCAGATGGATAGCAGTTTCTATTTTTTCCTCAAAGTCCTTGTAATCAATTCCGAGCGCAGTTTTGAACGGCGAGATCATATCTCCCACTACATATTCCGCCGCGTCGTGTAGCAGTGCCATGAGCTTGTCTTCACGGCTCGCTTTCGGGTTCAAAATGGAAAACAGGTTTTCAACAACAACCGAGTGCTCGGCCACGCTAAACGCATAATCACCGGACGTCTGCCCATTCCACCGTGCCACCCGCGCCAAGCCGTGGGCAATGTCCTCAATCTCGATATCAAAGGGCGACGGGTCAAGCAGGTCGAGGCGTCTGCCAGAGAGCATGCGTTGCCAGGCTCTTTTTGGTGTAACCACTAAATTGATCCAGATTTCTCGATGACAAGAATGCGGGCTTCCCCGACCGGGTGCGCGACATGTTCATCCCCGCAGGATGCTGTGAAAATGTCACTAGCTTCGAGACGTACAATTTTTGTTTTGCCTTTTATGCGGTAATGCATATCGACAATTCCAGCCAATACCACAAAAACTTCTGATCCGTCATTTTTGTGCCACACATAAGGTTTATCCGTCCAGTGCAAGCGAACACTTGCGCCCTCAATCAAGGCAATGTCCTTAGCGCCCCAAGCTTTAGGTGCGCGAAAAGAATGGGCGTCTTTATGTATTTCCATATATATCCCCTAAGTTTTCCGCACCACAACAACCCCCGCGCTATAGCCTGCGCCAAATGAACAGATTAGGCCGGTGTCGCCGGGGGTGAAATCGGCTGAGTGTTTGTCGAAGGCTATGATGGAGCCGGCGGAGCTGGTGTTGGCGTATTCGTCCAGGACGACCGGGGCAATGTCCATGTCTACGTCTTTTCCCATGACTTTCTTGGCAATTAGGGTGTTCATGGACAGGTTGGCCTGATGTAGCCACATGCGTTTGATTTGACTGGTGGCAATGCCGATATTTTCCAATTCTTCGCTGATCATGCTCGCGACCAGCGGCACGACTTCTTTGAACACGCGCCGCCCGTTTTGCATGAACAGCTTGTCGTCGGCGCCGACACCTTGCGGGGCGGCAGTATTGAGAAAGCCGAAATTATTGCGGATATTATTGGAAAACTTTGTGCCGAGTTTTGTGCCGAGGATCTCCCATGCGCCTGTCGGGGCTATGCTTTCGTCTTCGACCAAAATAGCCGTGGCCACATCACCAAAGATAAAATGCGAGTCCCTGTCTTTAAAATTCAGATGCGCCGAGCAGATTTCCGGATTGCAGACCAGAACCGATTTGGCTGCACCGCTGGCAATCAAACCACGGGCCGTTTCAATGCCAAATGTGGCGGACGAGCAAGCTACATTCATGTCAAAGGCAAAACCGTCTATGCCCAGGGCGTCTTGTACCTCGATAGCAATGGCTGGATAGGCCCTTTGTAGATTAGAACAAGCGACAATCACAGCGTCCACGTCTTTGGCGTCCCGCCCGGTTTTTGCAAGTGCATCGCGGGCCGCCGCCACGGCGATTTCCGCCAATACGGATATATCTTCGTCGCCGCGCTCGGGAATTCGCGGGGCCATAATATCCGGATCTAAAATCGGATCTTTGGAAATCACAAAACGGGATTTTATGCCAGAGGCTTTGAAGACAAATTCGGCGGAGGACAAAGGCTTGGCCTCAAGCGTGCCCGCCGCGATCTCGTCCGCATGCTGCGCGTTCCATTTCTCCGACCAGGCGTTGAACGCCGTGACCAATTCTTTGTTGGATATACTGTCTTTTGGTGTCCACAATCCTGTGGCGCTAATTACGGCTGTCATGCAAATCTCCCTCTTGCATTTTTTTCTTGCGTTTTTTGGCAATCTAGGCGCAATATGAGTATTTACCAATCACTTTATTTTGTAATGATTAGCCGTTAGGTAGCTCCGGTATATGATTGCCTGTGCACTGTTGCTGATTGCGGTTTTCAATCCGGTCGCAAAATTTGTCTGCTTCTTCGTCGTATATGGATTGGCATGCCGAGGAACTCACGCTTATGAAAACAACAGACAATATAAAGAAAAATTTGTGTGCATTTGTCATAATTTACTACTCCCATAAACATGGCAAGAAACCTCATGATCATTGACCATGCCTACGGCTTGCATGAAGGCGTAAATAATGACCGGGCCGACGAATTTAAATCCGCGTTTTTTTAAATCCTTGGTCATGGCCTCGGATTCGGGACTTTCGACTGGCGCGTCTTTGAATTCTGCCCAAGTGTTTTGTAAGGTTTTGCCGTCCACGAAACTCCATAGATATTCGCTAAAATCAATACCCTCTTCGTCGCGCATTTTGATGTAAATCTGTGCGTTGGAAATGGCGGCATTTATTTTCAGTTTCGAGCGGATTATACCGGCGTCGGCCAGCAGCCGTTCGCGGTCCTTGTCGGTATAATGGGCGATGATGTCGGGGTCGAGACCTTCAAAAGCCTTCAAAATACTTTCGCGTTTGCGCAATATGGTGATCCAGGCCAGCCCCGCCTGCATACCGTCTTGTATGAGTTTTGAGAACAAGGATTTGCTGTCACGGATTGGTACACCCCATTCCGTGTCGTGGTAGTCGCAATACAATTCATCGGTTGGTGATACCCATCCGCATCTGGGGAGATCAGTATTGTGGCTCATAATATTTTCTCCATACCAATATTGCACCGTTCATAAGTCGGGTGCGGCCCTTCGAATAATACTGACCAGCCGCCCCGTTTGTAAAGGCGGATTGCCGCCGCGTTTTTAGTGTTACTGAGCAGGTAGATTTTCGCAAGGCCCATTTCATCACGAGCATAGGTCTCGACAATCTCCATTAGTTTTTTGCCAAGCCCGCGCCCTTGGAAATCTGGGCTGACAGCCATTTTGGTCAATTCAAATTGACCGTCATCATCTTGTTTGAGAGCGCATACACCAGCAGTTTTTCCGTTAATGTGCAGACTAAATACACTGTTGCGTCCATGGGTATAGATTTCAGGGTTGTCCGCCATCTCTTGGTCAGGCGCTTCAACCGCGTGTAAGCGCCCAATCCAATATAGATTAAGCGCAGCAAAATCAGCCAAAGCCAAAGCATCATTACGCTTTATCTCGATTATTTCACTGGCCATATTAGCTATCCATAATCGTCACAGGGTTATCGTTCACCGCGACAATGTCGCCCGCTTTGGCCAGGCGGTCAAGCCTTACCAGAGCCGTAGCCATATCACCTCTGACATGAAGGAGCGTACCGACAGTGCGCCCGCCAGCCTTGAGCGGGTCGCCGGATTGCACTGGGCCAGATAACTCTACGGCCCGCATCCGCTTGCGCACCTCGGTTTTGCGGTGCATGCGCGAGACCACTTCCTGGCCGATAAAACAGCCCTTTTTGTAATCAACGCCGTTTAGCAAATCCATGTTGGCATCGGCGGGGAACATTTGTTCTGTGCCGAAATCCCATGTGCTGTCGGGAATGCTCAGTGACATACGGTGCAGGTCGTAATCTTCAGGACTGTGTTCAGGGGTCAGGCTCCCGGATGTTGCCAGAAAGCGTTGGCCAAGTTTGCTATGGCGCGGGTCATGGATACCCACATCGCCCGTACCGTCCCAAAGCCCATAAACATCATAGTCATTGCTGACATCTTCTATGTCGATTTTCGCCCGGAGTTTATACATTTTCAGGCGGAGCGCCAAAATTTGACCGAACTTTTCAGCCGTCTCCAGCACGAAAAAATCTTCGCCCAGCCGGTGCACAAAAAAGTCGGCAATGATCTTGCCTTGGGGCGTCAACAGAGCCGCAAAGGTCAAGTCGTCATTTAAAGAATTGGTAATCAGGCCGCTCAAAAACCCCTGTACATCATCGCCCTTGAGGGAAATGACGGCACGGTTTAGGCGACAAACAGGCATGACCTATTTGATTTTGCCTTCTTTGAAGTCCACATGCTTGCGAACAACCGGGTCATATTTCTTTTTGACCATTTTATCGGTCATGGTACGGGCGTTCTTTTTGGTGACATAGAAATACCCGGTTCCGGCAGTGGAGTTAAGGCGGATTTTAACGGTGGTTGGCTTCGCCATGATTGTGTCCTTAAGTCTGAAATTCAAGCGCGGAACATAGTCGCGAAATCCCCCATGTCAACGCCTAAAACGCAGGCTAGCGACCATAAATCCGGCTAGACCCAGCCCCGCCATTGTCCACATAAAGCCGTAGGGGCTGTAAATATCCATCATTTTGCCGGCAAGCGGCGGGACGATCAGCGAGCCGATGCCGTAAGCGATAATAAACCCGGCATTGGCGGCGGCCAATTGTGAGCCCTTAAAACGTTCGCCCAGTCGCACCAACCCGACCGTATATAGCGCCGTAGTCAGCCCCGCGTAAAAGAACGCCAGTGTTGCGATCAAGGCAAAATTCGTTCCGGCAAATACAATGGCAATCGGGCCAAGGACGGCCACCACCATCAAAATAACCGTCAGGCGTTTGCGGTTCATTTTATCGGCCAAGAGGCCCATTGGATATTGAAACAAGACAATGCCGAGCGCGGCGATCAACAACAATATCCGGCCCGCTTCCTCGCTGTGACCGAGCCGGGTGTCATAGACGGGCAGAAAATATATCAGGCTTTGCTCAATGGCGCCAAATACAACGCCGCACATCATAATGGCAGGTGCGGCCCGCATGATTTTGAATATAACCTGAAACCTAGCGTCTTCCTTTGAAGTTGCCTTCACCTGTACGGCCTTACGCATCAATATGAACGGCAAGATCGCTGCCAAATTTATGGCTGCGGTGATCAAAAATGGTGTCCAGCCTTCTATGCCAGTTTTGACGGCCAGCCCGCTGCCAATACCCATGCCGCCTGCCAAAGCGGCCCCGTACATGCCCATGATCCGACCACGCAAATGTTCGGGCGCAAGCTGGTTTATCCATATTTCGGCAATAACAAACACAATGGTAAAGGCACACGAAGCTATAAATTTTATCAAAAACCAAGCTGCCGGGTTCATGAAAATTTTAAGAGCAGGGATTGTCGCCGCGCCGATCACCAGACAGGCTATCATCACCGAGCGGGGCTTAAACAAATTCATCAGTTTTGGCACAAATGGTGTGGACAAAATTGTCGCCACCGCCGCCAACGAGATCAGCCAGCCGAGCAGGCTACCGGAGCTTGTCATGCGTTCCATGTTTTGACTAATGATCGGCGACGACAGACCCCAGGCCAGGGCAATCAGCCCGGTACAGGCAATCGCCGTGGCAATACCCTGTTTTTGGGGCAAACCGATTTTTTGGGGCAGATAGGTTTCAGTCATGGTCATAATTGATGGCTTATTTCGGGAAACGGGTAAATTCAAAGCGTCCGCGTGGTGCTTGCGAGAAAAACACATCTGGCGGCGGGATGTCATAACCGAGATATATTTTCAATTGCTCGATCATCATATCGGTCGCCCTGTGGGTTTTAAGTTCGGATAATTGCTCGAAATTAAACCAACCCGTATCGACCAGCTCAGGGCTGTTTTTAATAGGCCGCGTCGCCGCTTCGCCTGCCAGCCGGGCCAAGAAAAACCAGGTATCAAACCGTTTATTGCGGTGTGGCGGCGTGATGGCACGGCCAAACAACTCGATATTTGACAGGCGCGGCAAATAGCCTTTGGCGTGGAAATCTTTCCACGATTTATCATTGATGGTGCGCGGGGCGCTGTCGTATTTTTCCCCCAATATGAGCGATGTTTCCTCGAAAGTTTCGCGCACCGATGCCAGTACACAAGCCTGCGCCCGGGCCGGGGTCATTGCTTCCTCAAGTATTTCGCGGGTGCGGGAATTTGGTTTATCCAGGGCGGGAGCATAACTGTCGGACGGGTCAACCCGCCCACCCGGAAACACATAGACGCTGGGCATAAAGTCGTGCCGCGCAGACCTCTTGCCCATCAATATTTGCTGCTCGCCGTCCATCTCGCGCACAAGCACAATGGTGGAAGCCAGTTTGGGACGCGGACAGCGGCGTCCGGGTACGGGTTTGGGTATCGGTATCATGGCGTCTCATAATAAATTGCAACCAGAATGTATAGCTGTGTTTTGCTTATTTGGTGCGTTGTCAAAATGTTACCCTTGGTTAAGGTTAATCTCGTAAAAGGCGTAAAATTAAGGATCCCATGATGAAAAAACCTCTGGACGCTATTCGGCCCAATTCTGCCTTGTTTGAAAACCGCGCCTTAATCAAGCCAACCGGGTTTCGCGAATATGATGCCCGTTGGTGGTTTGGCCATCACGGCAGTGACAAACCGCCCGAAATAAACCTGTACGGCATTCAGATGCTCGGCGCTTCTTTGGGCACTTTAATCCACGAATTGGGTGTGCGCCCACAAATCGTGGTTGGACATGATTACCGATCTTATTCTCTTTCCATCAAGCAAGCGCTTATTGTCGGACTGATGGGTGCTGGTATCGAAGTGAAGGACATTGGTCTGGCTCTGTCGCCCACTGCTTATTTCGCGCAATTTGCCCTGGATGTGCCTTGCGTGGCCATGGTCACGGCTAGTCATAACGTCAATGGCTGGACCGGGGTTAAAATGGGGGTTGAGCGTCCGCTGACCTTTGGCCCAGACGAAATGGGTCGCCTCAAGGATATTGCCCTCCAAGGCAAGGCAGTGACACGAAGCGGCGGCGACTATAAATTTGTTGATGATTTTGCAGAAATTTATATGCGAGACTTGGCGGGCGGCATCAAAATCAAACGTAAATTACGCATTGTTGCCGCCTGTGGTAACGGTACGGCGGGGCATTTCGCGCCCCATGTTTTGGACGCAATCGGGGTCGAAGTTATTCCGGTTCARTGYAGYCTTGACCACAATTTYCCCCATTACAATCCCAACCCGGAAGACATGAAAATGYTGCAYGCCATGCGCGATGCGGTGCGAGAACACGGCGCAGATTTGGCCGTAGGTTTTGATGGCGATGGTGATCGCTGCGGGGTCGTGGACAATGAAGGCGAGGAAATTTTCGCCGATAAAGTCGGGGTGATGCTGGCCCGTGATCTTTCGGCCAAATTTGAAAACGCACAATTCGTGGCAGATGTGAAATCCACCGGGCTTTACGCCACCGATCCAGTTTTAATCGCAAATGGTGCCAAGACCGATTACTGGAAAACCGGACATAGTTATATCAAACGCCGGAGCAAGGAAATTGGCGCACTGGTCGGGTTTGAGAAATCCGGGCATTATTTTTTCAATGCGCCGATCGGGCGCGGCTATGATGACGGTATTTTATCGGCCATCGCCATCTTGCAAATGCTAGACCGAAACCCGGATAAATCCATGGCCGATTTGCGCCGCGCCCTGCCGAAAACTTGGGGCAGCCCAACCATGTCCCCCTATTGCGATGACGAAAAAAAATACGGCGTGGTTGAGAGGGTGATCGCCGAATACCAGCTCGCTTTCAAAAACGGCGACAAATTGCTTGGTCAAAGCATCCGCGATATCAACACGGTCAATGGTGTGCGCGTCACCCTAGAAGACGGTACATGGGGTCTGGTGCGGGCTAGCTCCAATACACCCAATTTGGTGGTCGTGGTCGAAAGCCCTACGTCCGAAGAAAATAAAACCGCAATGTTCAGGGAAATAGAAGCAAGGCTGGCCAAATACGAAGAAATAGGAGAGTATGACCAGAAGATTTAGCGCTTTCTTGCTCTATTGGAGCTACATTTACCAAGTCACACTCTCTTTCCTTCCTCCATTTTTCATGGGGGAAGTACCCCGAAGGGGGGATGGGGGCCGACGCTCTTGCGTCGTTGAGAAATAGTGGATGTTGAGAGACCGTAGCGCACAAGAGGTGCGCGCCCCCATCGCCTACGCAAGAGCTACGGCACTTCCCCCGTAAAAAACGGAGGAAGGAAGGAGAGGAAACTTTATCCCGGTGTCACAACCCGGCTTGCATCCGTCCGGTTAAGCAGTTCGTCAAAATAGCTAATCGTTTGACCAAGGCCCGTTCGTAAATCTATCTTCGGCTGCCAGTTCAGGTGCTTTTTCGCCAGACTAATATCCGGCTGGCGTTGTTTGGGATCGTYAGCGGGTAGGTCTTTAAAGACCAGTTTGGATTTGGTATCCGTCAGTTCAATCACCGTTTCGGCCAGTTCGCGAATGGTAAATTCATTCGGGTTACCCATATTCATCGGGCCGATTATCTCGTCTTGCTCCATGAACGCCAAAAGCGCGGTGATTAAATCATCCACATAACAAAATGATCTTGTCTGGCTACCATCGCCAAATATGGTGATGTCCTCGCCCTTAAGTGCTTGCACAATAAAATTGGAAACCACCCGGCCGTCATTGGGATGCATATTGGGGCCGTAGGTGTTGAACAGGCGGGCCACGCGGATATCCAGCCCGTGCTGGCGGTGATAATCAAAGAATAATGTCTCCGCCGCCCGCTTGCCCTCATCATAACAGGCGCGTGGGCCGATCGGATTGACATTGCCGTGATAGCTTTCGGGTTGTGGATGGACGCTTGGGTCGCCGTAAACTTCGGACGTTGAAGTTTGCAAGATTTTGGCACCAAGCCGCTTGGCCAGACCGAGCATATTGATAGCCCCGTGAACCGAAGTTTTCAACGTCTGCACCGGGTCATGTTGATAATGAAACGGACTGGCTGGACAGGCCAGATTATAAATTTCGTCCACCTCAAGATATATGGGGAAGGTGACATCATGGCGGATAAATTCGAAATGCGGATTGGCCAGTAACGGCACAATATTATCCTTTTGGCCGCAAAACAGATTATCCAGACATATAACGTCCGCGCCGCTCTCCAACA
This sequence comes from Robiginitomaculum sp., assembly GCA_002733385.1. Classification (GTDB taxonomy): domain Bacteria; phylum Pseudomonadota; class Alphaproteobacteria; order Caulobacterales; family Maricaulaceae; genus Robiginitomaculum_A. The sequence goes on along the minus strand of NVVO01000001.1, from coordinate 100,081 downwards.
AGGCCGCACACAAATGCGAGCCAAGAAACCCTGCCCCGCCTGTCACCAATATTCGTTTTCTCAAATGTTGCATGGACGCTTCATAGCGATTTTTTAACTGCTCGTCATGTGATTTGTGTCTTTTAAAAACCCGGCGCAGATGTTATCTGTCACTCAGAAAGAAAAAAGGAATTTAAATGCGCGTTGCCATGATAGGAACTGGGTATGTGGGGCTGGTGTCCGGGGTCTGCTTTGCCGACTTTGGCCATGATGTTGTTTGCGTTGACAAAGATCCAAAAAAAATCGAAGTGCTGAACAATGGCGGCATCCCGATTTACGAGCCTGGCCTGGCTGATTTATTGAAAAAAAATGGTCAAGCCGGGCATCTTACATTCACAACCCAAATACAAGACGCCGTCAAAAATGCCGACGCGGTGTTTATTGCCGTCGGTACACCGTCGAGGCGCGGCGATGGTCATGCCGATTTGTCTTATGTTCACGCTGCTGCGGAAGAAATTGCAGGTTATCTGGATGGCTATACTGTGATTGTGACAAAATCAACCGTCCCTGTAGGTACTGGCGACGAAGTTGAGGCTATTGTACGAAAAGCCAGACCTGATCTGGTTTCCGGCCAGGATTTTGACGTGGTATCCAACCCGGAGTTTCTGCGCGAAGGGGCGGCAATCGAGGACTTCAAACGTCCAGACAGGGTCGTGGTTGGCACCGACAGTGAGCGAGCCCGCGCCGTCATGCGCAGCCTGTACCGGCCATTATTCATCAACGAGACCCCGATTGTATTTACCAGCCGCCGCACTTCGGAGTTAATCAAATATGCGGGCAATGCCTTTTTGGCCACCAAAATCACATTTATCAACGAAATGGCGGATTTATGTGAGAAGGTCGGGGCCAATGTCCAAGAAGTCTCACGCGGTATCGGACTGGACGGACGCATTGGTAGTAAATTCCTGCACGCTGGCCCCGGATATGGCGGGTCGTGCTTTCCCAAAGATACATTGGCGGTAGTCCGCACTGCCCAAGAAGCAGGGTCGCCGTTAAAAATCATCGAGGCTGTCGTCGCCGTAAATCAAGCTCGCAAGGCCAAGATGGCGGATAAAATTATCAAAGCGGTCGGCGGTGATGTAGGCGGTAAAACCATAGCCGTATTGGGTCTGGCCTTTAAACCAAATACCGACGATATACGCGAAAGCCCGGCCATTGCCATTATCAAAACTTTACTGGACGGCGGGGCCAATATCCGGGCCTATGATCCTGAAGCCGTAGAGGAGGCCAAACAAATATTGCCGGATATTCGGTATTGCGAAAATACATATGATTGTATCGACGGGGCAGATGCCATGGTCATTGTTACCGAGTGGAACCAGTTTCGGGCGTTGGATTTTGACCGGGTTAAAACCCTACTGAAATCCCCCGTTTTGATTGATCTGCGCAATATCTATAACCCGGAGACTATGAAAAAACACGGCTTTACCTATATCAGCGTCGGGCGACCGCAATAATGACGGCAATGAACACGGTTTTATTTGTCTACGGCACTTTAGCGCCGGGTGAGGAAAACGCCCATATCATGGACGGCATGGTCGGCGAGTGGCACTGCGCTTTTGTACGCGGAACCAGATATGATACAGGTTGGGGCACACATAAAAAACATCCAGGTTTCATGCCCGACGAAAATGCTGCCCCGATAAAAGGTCTGGTGTTCATTTCCAACGACCTCCCGGCCCACTGGACCAGACTGGATAAATTCGAAGGTGAAAATTACCAACGTGTACCAATAAAGGCCGTAATGGATAATGGCGAAATCATCGAGGCACAGATATATCGTGCCGTTTAAACCCAATACCCGAAGCGCACGGGCGGCGGGCCTTAAATACTATTTTCAATAAAGCTGGCTAAATCGTCTGTCACTTTTTGTACGAGGGCAAGGTCGTCGCCTTCTGCCATAACCCGGATTAAGGGTTCCGTGCCTGAAGCTCGTACCAATATCCGCCCACCTGCACCCATCTGACTTTGGGCGTCTTTGATGGCGGATTGCACACTGGTAAATTCCAGCGGGCTTTGGCCCGTGTGGCGAACATTTTTCAAAAGCTGGGGTACGGCCTCAAACAGATCAAGCACTTCACTGGCCGGTTTGTCTTTACGGATGATTTCGGCCAGCACTTGCAAGGCGGCAATCAGCCCGTCGCCCGTGGTGGCAAAATCCGTCATCAATAAATGCCCCGATTGCTCCCCGCCGACATTATAACCATCATTGCGCATGCGTGCGGCCACATGGCGATCCCCGACCGATGTGCGAATAAGCTCCAGGTCCTGGCTTTGCAAATATCGCTCTAGGCCAAGATTTGACATCACTGTAGCGACAATGCCCGGTTTGGACAAACGCATGGTTTGTTTCCAACCATGGGCGATCAAGGCCAATAACTGATCTCCGTCTATGATTTTACCCTTCTCGTCGCACATAATTAGCCTGTCAGCATCCCCGTCCAAGGCTATACCGACATCTGCCTTATTGTCCAAAACCGCTTGGGACAAAGCTTGGGTGCAGGTAGAGCCGCAATCTGCATTGATATTAGTTCCGTCCGGGTCAACCCCGATGGCAATGACATCATTAGCTCCAAGTTCCCACAAGGTCTGCGGCGCGACCTTATAGGCGGCCCCATTGGCGCAATCGACGACGATTTTTAGCCCTGCCAATGTGATACGGCGGGGGAATGTCGATTTAACAATTTCTGTATAGCGCGACAGCCCTTGATCATAGCGTTTGNCCCGTCCGAGGTTTTCCCCGCGTGTCAAGCCYTCRCTAAAGTCCTCATGCATCATTTTTTCGATCTCGGCCTCGGCCTCGTCGCTCAGTTTTCTACCGTCCGGGCCAAACAGTTTAAGGCCGTTATCATAAAATTTATTATGGGACGCAGTGATCATCACCCCCAAATCAGCCCGCAAGGAACTGGTCATAGCGGCAACTGCCGGCGTGGGCATGGGGCCAAATAATTTTACATCCATCCCGACCGAAGTAAACCCGGCCACCAAAGCAGGCTCGATCATATATCCTGACAGCCGGGTATCTTTGCCAATGACAACGGAATGCCGCCGTCCATTTTCGCGCAAGAAATACCGCCCCGCTGCCATGCCAAGCTTAAGAACATTATGGGGCGCCATACTGCCATGATTAGCCAATCCGCGARTGCCGTCGGTTCCAAAAAATTTCTTGCYCATTTGCACCCCCTCAAAGGTATGTCCACATATCACTCAGGACTATGCCGCCTTGGGGCGAGGTTTTGGCACAGTCCCGCAGTGTCTTGCGTGATCTTTTACATATCTTTGTAACAAAAGTCAAAATATTGATGTGCGACAATTTGATTTACCTATAGAAATAGCAAATAATTTGCTGTATGGGGGCCAAAGTTGATGTGTTGGCTATAGAGGGGCTTTTGTTATGTGCGGAATTATTGGAATTGTTGGTAGTAGACCTGTGGCAAACCGGCTGATTGACGGATTGAAGCGTCTGGAATACCGGGGCTATGATTCTGCTGGTATTGCTGTGATTGAAAAAGAAAATGGTGTGTCTGCACTGGTACGCAGGCGGGCTAAAGGCAAAATCGTCAATCTGGAACAACGGGTAAAATTAGAGCSAGTTGACGGCGTGCTCGGCATTGCCCACACACGCTGGGCCACACACGGTGCCGTTACCGAAACCAATGCCCATCCGCATTTCGCCGGACGTGTCGGTATAGTGCATAACGGTATCATCGAAAATTTCACTGAACTGCGCGAAATACTGCAAGACACACGCACTTTCAACACCCAGACCGACACCGAGGTCGTGGCCCATATGATTGATGAAGCCATGCGGGCCGGATTATCGGGACAAGATGCCTTTACCAGCACGTTAAAAAGGCTCCGGGGGGCCTTTGCCATTGGGGTTGTGATCGACGGCGTTGAAGGACAAATGTTTGCGGCTCGTAAAGGCCCGCCTTTGGCTATCGGGATTGGCGACGGCGAGAACTATATCGGTTCTGACGCTATTGCGCTTTCTACACTTTCTAAAAAAATCATCTATCTTGAAGAGGGCGATTGGGCGGTTCTCACGGCGGACAACGTACAAGTTTACGATGCAGATGATAATGCTGTCACAAGGGAAATTACTCATATTACGGGTTCAATGGCGGCGGCGGAAAAAGGCAATTACCGCCATTTCATGCTCAAGGAAATCTATGAGCAACCCGAAACCACCGCCCATACCCTGACCCATTATATCGATGCCTTTAATCACAAAGTGAAAACTGAGGAAGAGCTTAAATTAAAAGGCCTGGATTTTGCCACGGTTGAGCGGGTGTCTCTAATCGCCTGCGGAACCGCCGCCTACGCCGCTTATGTGGCCAAATATTGGTTCGAGCAACTTGCTGGTCTGCCCACTGATGTGGATGTAGCTTCCGAGTTCAGGTATCGCCGCCCGGCCCTGACCGGCAATACATTGGCTATGGCCGTGTCCCAGTCCGGCGAAACCGCCGATACTTTGGCGGCGCTACGCTATTGCGGGGAACAAGGCCTGAAAACCGCCGTATTGGTCAATGTGTTGGGTTCAACCATGGCCCGCGAGGCCGATTATGCCTTGCCGATCAATGCCGGCCCGGAAATCGGTGTGGCTTCGACCAAAGCTTTCACATCCCAGCTAACGGCCCTGCTCTGCATGGCCATTACCGCCGGAGTCCAGCGCGGTTTTATAGATTCTGAGCGCGAAAAATCCCTAGTCGAAAACCTGACCCACATCCCGCGTTTGATTAACGAAACCTTGGCATTGGACGGCGATATAGAAGTGTTGGCGCAAAAATTATCCTCTGCAAAAAGCGCGTTTTACCTGGGGCGCGGGGTACATTTCCCTCTCGCACTTGAAGGGGCGCTCAAGCTCAAGGAAATATCCTATATCCACGCCGAAGGCTATGCAGCGGGCGAGCTTAAACACGGCCCCATTGCTTTGATTGAAGACGGAACCCCGGTGATTGTCATCGCGCCCAGTGATGAATTGTTTGAAAAAACTATCTCGAACTTGCAAGAAGTTGCCACACGCGGCGCCAATGTGCTTCTCATCACCGACGCAAAAGGTGCCAAACATGCCCGTGATATGGCTCCCAATATCATCACGTGTCCTGATGTCAGCCATGTCACAGCACCGATCATTTATGCCATCACTATCCAGTTGCTCGCCTATCATACGGCTGTGCATTTGGGTACTGACGTGGACCAGCCGCGCAATTTGGCCAAATCCGTAACGGTTGAGTAAAGGTTTTTTGCTATTAGCGACCTATGAAAAAAATTAGAAAAGCCGTCCTGCCCGTCGCAGGCTTTGGAACGCGGGTTTTGCCCGCCACCAAATCTATCCCAAAGGAAATGTTACCCGTGGTTGATCGCCCGGCTTTGCAATATGTGGTCGACGAGGCATTTGAAGCTGGTATAGAGCATATTGTGTTTGTTACAGGACGCAATAAAGGGGCCATAGAAGATTATTTCGACCGGGCCTATGAGCTGGAAGCGACCCTGCACCAAAAAAACAAACGCGGGATTTTGGAGCAGTTACAAAAAGGCCTGCCCGGCCCCGGCACCACAAGTTTCGTGCGCCAGCAATCCCCCCAAGGCCTCGGACATGCGGTCTGGTGTGCAAGAGATGTGATTGGCGACGAACCCTTTGCCGTGCTTCTCCCCGACGTATTAGTTAAATCTGAGCCCGGATGTTTAAAACAAATGATGGGGGCCTATAACAAAAAAGGCGGCAATATTATCGCCGTTAATCCGGTGCCTAAAGACCAGACCGATAAATACGGTGTCATCGCACCCGTTTCCCAAGATGGCAATATCTATAAAATGTCGGCCATGGTCGAAAAACCGGCCCCGGCGGATGCCCCGTCAAATCTGTCCATTACCGGACGTTACATATTACAGCCGGAAATTTTCGCATTCCTAGAGGAACAAGAACCCGGCGCAGGCAACGAAATCCAGCTCACCGACGCTATGGCCAGACTTATGAAAACCTCCCCATTCCACGCGGTGGAATTTGAAGGCGACGCCCAYGAYTGCGGCTCMAAGCTTGGSTATTTCAARGCKGTYTGCGCCTAYGCSGTYGAYCAYGASGAGATMGGCGAAGASGCMMRGGMKTTAATYAARRRRCTATGTTTGTTGCCAGAATACAGGGGATAGAGAATACAGGGGAAGAGAGTACTGGAGATAGGCTCGGGACTATCCCTTGTTGCCAGGTCATCTTGCCTGTATCATTTATCCTGATTATATATGGAAAAAGGCGCGGTGTATGATAAAACGGTTGGCACGTTTGTTTGGTTATGAACTGATCAACAGTAAAAAGCAGCCTGCGCTGTTTCCGCATTTATTGCGGATACTCAAGCAATGTAGCGTTAATGTAGTTTTAGATGTCGGGGCCAATCACGGGCAATTTGCCAGAGATTTGCGTAAAGCCGGATATAGGGGTGAAATTCATTCTTTTGAGCCAGTTACCGGCAGYTTTGAAATAATAAAGCAAYTCAGCAAAAATGAYCCASGYTGGCATGTYCACAAACTGGCRCTGGGCGATACRAACGCCAGCAAAGACATACATGTATTTGGGGCCAGCGAGTTGTCATCATTTCTAGCGGCAAATGAATTTGGTGCCAAGCGGCTGGACGGTATGGAGCAAACCCACAAGGAAAGCGTGCAGGTATCTACCCTGGACGATTTCCTTACCGGCAATGATTTGAACCAGCCCGGCCAGAAAATATTTCTTAAGATGGATACCCAGGGCTTTGATTTGAATGTTTTCAAGGGCGCGCAAAAATCCCTAGATTTCATTGTCGGCATGTTGTCCGAGCTGTCTTTTCAACCAATTTACACCGACATGCCCACCTATAGCCAAGTCCTGAACGCCTATGAGCAAGCGGGCTATAAAACCACCGGACTATTTCCTGTGGTGCGAAATGCCAACCTGACCCTGGTAGAAATGGATTGTGTTTTGATAAAAGCATAAAGTCGTTTCCGAGACATTCATCTCGTGCGCATATTCGCCTGTATATTCCAAAATCAAAATACCAGACTTTCTAAAATAAAACGTATTTTTTGGCGTAAAAGCCGTTGACGCTGGCAAGAGAGCGGGCTACTAAACGCGCGCTTGTCATAGCAAGCGGGTGTAGCTCAGTTGGTTAGAGCGCTGGCCTGTCACGCCAGAGGCCGCGGGTTCGAGTCCCGTCACTCGCGCCATTTCATATTTTTATTTCCAAGATAAGTTATTGAAATAATTAGATAAAATTATATTTTTTACCTTGATTTGACCCCTACTATGAAATTTGCACAAGAGGCAGGCTACTCACTGATTCTATTTGTATACTTTTTGTGATACAATTCGGGCATGATGAAAACCGAAATAGATGAAGAGCTTCTTATTTTTAGATCAGGTCACTGGCATTATCAGCGGCGTGTACCTGTTAAATACCGACATGTAGATACGCGGCGTCTTGTGAGAAAATCACTGGGGACAACGTCCCTGGAAGTCGCTCGCTTGCGTAGAGATGCAATGATGGAGGCCGACGATGCTTACTGGCGGGTTTTGGCTTTGGAGACCTCCGATAATGGTGGTGTAAGTCACACGACAAAAATTGTTGAAGAGGAGCGGTACAGGGCCGCTACAACTCGTGCTTTGGTTTACGGCTTCATCTATAAGCCTGTACATCAAATAGCGAAGGAGGAAAGCCCCGAACGTATTTTGGAGCGCCTCGACGCCCTCAAAGGGCAGTCGYGTAATCAAAGCCTGCCAAAGAAAATTGAAATCGATGCTTTACTTGGCGGAACCCCCAAACCTACCCGGCCCCAAAAGAAAGTTTCAGCGGCTTTCAAATTGTATCTTGATGAAATAGGCTTTGATGAACAATACAATAAATCCCCAAAGCAAAAATACTATTGGGAAAAAACCAAACGAACATCCATAAATTATTTCATTAAAATCATGGGTGATCTTCACATGGAAGACATCACCCGTGACCAGGCTGTAACTTATCGAAACTGGTGGATGAAACGCATGTTGCCTAGCGAGGCCCAAGGGAAAACCATTGCACCAGCAAAACCAAATACGGCAAACCGACATATTGGAAATATGCGAAATCTGTATAAAGCGTATTTTCTACACATAGGTGAGGAAGACCGACCCAACCCATTTCGCAATATGTTTTTCAAGGGTGAGACAAGGTCTAGTATCGAGCCGTTTGACAATAAATGGGTGCGTCAAGAAATCCTTTCACCTGGACTTTTTGACGATCTTTGTGTGGAACTTAAGGTTTTCATTTACATTCTCATTGAGACAGGGGCGCGAATGAGCGAAATCTGCAACCTAGTGCCAGAAGATATCATGCTTGGGCATGATGTTCCGCATATTTCAATTAAACCCCGCCAAAATCGTGAGCTTAAAACGCCAGACTCAGAACGGGATATCCCGCTTGTCGGGTGCGCTTTAGAAGCCATGAAATTATGTCCAAATGGTTTTGAACGATACCGTGACAAGGGCGAGCTTGTGTCGGCAAATTTGATGAAAGCATTCCGAACACGAAAGTTACTCCCAACGCCTAATCATGTCATATATTCACTAAGGCATTCTTTTGAAAAGCGCATGCTTGAGGCTGGTATAGATTACGGGTTGAGATGTACTTTAATGGGATATAAAAACAACAGACCTGCCTATGGCGATGGCGGGTCTATGGAGTATAGACGGGACGAATTATTGAAAATAGCACATCCGTTTTCGCCATTACTGTTTTAATGATGGCGACTACACCCATTACTGCGCGCGGATACGCAAGCAGGAGTCAACTTTTTATTTAAATTGTAGTAATATCAATGACTTACGAAGTAGAACATTTGAAATTGTTACCCCATATGTTCGTTCGTTTGTTACCCCGTAATATGGCACTTAATATGGGTGGATAATACCCCCATATTTAGGGGTGCTCATAAGTAGAGCGATTTAACTGGCCATTATGGCCAGCTTTTGTTTGGGCGTTATACCGCCTATGGCCATGTTAGGCCTGTCATTATTGTAAGTCCAGAGCCACTTGGTGGCCGAGTTTTGCACCTCCTCTATCGTTGTAAATATGTATTGSGCGAGCCATTCATAYCTKACYGTGCGGTTGTAACGCTCCACATAGGCATTTTGTTGCGGGTTGCCWGGCTGGATRAACATCARCGTGATGYTRTGTTTCTTKGCCCAYGCGGCCAGYAAATGACTGATATATTCSGGGCCGTTATCRCASCKKATRGCYTTSGGTTTKCCGCGCCAYTCRATGATTTGRTCAAGSGCSCGAATGACRCGCTCRGCRGGCAGWGAGAAGTCCACYTCWATCGCTAAGCCTTCWCGGTTAAAATCRTCAATSACRTTRAAMGTYCTAAAACTNCSSNCCGTCCGAGAGCTGATCGTGCATRAARTCCATCGACCAAGTSTCGTTRAYSSTCTCTGGAACGGCCAGCGGCTCTGGCGTTTCGCGGTAGAGCCGTTTCTTRGGTTTRATGCGCARATTAAGCTCWAGCTCRCGGTAAATYCGRTACACSCGYTTGTGGTTCCAACCRAAGCCTTTGACATTGCGCAGATAYAARAAGCAMARCWTAAAACCCCAACTKCGYTTGSSCTTGGTCAAYCGCAAGAGCCAATCGGCTATCACCGCATTCTCATCGCTAAGCTTGGGAACGTAGCGATAGCAGGTCTCGCTGATCGTAAATATGTGACAGGCCGCCCGTATGTTTATGCGCCGCTCGGACACATAAGCTTTGGCGATTGCGCGCCGGCGGGACGGCCTCACCACTTTTTCCCTAAAGGAGGCTACGCACTGCCATGGCGTCCTTGATAATGTCGTTTTGCAATTGCACGTCCGCATACATCTTCTTGAGACGCGCATTCTCGGCTTCAAGCTGCTTCATCCGCCCCATCAAAGACGCATCCATGCCGCCATATTTGGTGCGCCATTTATAGAACGAGGCGCTGCTCATGCCGTGTTCGCGGCAAAGCTCCGACACGGGCGTCCCAGCCTCAGCTTGTTTTAATATGCCAATGATTTGGCTGTCTGAATATCTCGATTTCTTCATAATAAAATCTCCTTCGCTAAAGTACGAGAAAATTCTACTTATGAGTACCCTTAAATATTGGGGGTATTACCAATGTTCCCACAAGTTCTATATTGTACCAAATATGTCTTTCGACCTGATGGTAGCACTTTGACACCGAACCCTGACAATTCTTTATCCCAAATGTATGAAACCTTGTCAGAAGGCTGTTGCGCCTCTACTATTCGTTTTGTGATTCTCATGGCTATTCCTCTTGATTGTTATCCGCCGCCAGTAAGCAAATAGTAAGCACGGCGGCATAAACTCACAACTCACTCAAGGAAACAAGAGATAAGAAAAGTTGTGTTTTTTCAATGGGTTATCTAAGTTTAGACCACTTGAAACAACACGAGAAAACCACTCGTTTCAAATTGGTAATGATGAGGTCGGGAGTTCAATTCTCCCTTGCGGCACCACTTTTTCACTTACTCTTCCCCTGACACATGAAATTGATAAGTGGCTGTCCTAGATAACGCTGATTAGGTGTTGTACATGGGGCATATGAGGAAGAGTAGAATTAGTTGGGTTAAGCAGGTTCGTTTGATAGAGCATTTTGTGTCTGGCAGCACGGCCAGATGTGCTTCGCGTCTGCTCGGTGTGAACAAGAGTACAGGTGCGTATTATTTCCATTGTCTGCGAGAGATTATTGCCTACGAGCTGGAGCAGGCAGAGCAAGAGGTTTTCGCGGGCGAGATCGAAGTGGATGAAAGCTATTTCGGCGGCAAACGCAAAGGTAAGCGCGGACGCGGTGCAGGCGGTAAAGTCCCCGTATTTGGGCTGTTAAAGCGAGGTGGCAAGGTCTACACCAAGATTATCCCGAATGCCTCTTCCAAGACTTTATATCCGATTATCCAGCGTAAAGTAGTGCCAGATAGCATCGTCTATACGGACTGTTGGCGCGGTTATAATGTGCTYGATACGTCCGAGTTCAAGCACTACCGGATCAACCATTCAAAACTGTTTGCCAACGGGCATAATCACATCAATGGTATCGAAAACTTCTGGAACCAGGCTAAGCGTCATATGAGGAAATTTAACGGTGTACCCAAGGCCCATTTCGGTCTATTTTTAAAGGAATGTGAGTGGCGTTTTAATAACCCAGACCCACTGACACAAAAAAGACTGTTAACTCAATGGGTTAAGAAGTATTTGAACTAGTTATCTAGGACAGCCCTAAATATTAATCGCAAAACATTCTACCCAACCCCGTGCGTCCCAAACTTCTCGGCCAGCAAGTCGAGGGCGCTTGCCCAGGCGCGTTTTTCGGCGGTTTCGTTGTACTGAACGCCGTTTTTGGGGTCATTGGCGTCCGGCACCATGAAAGCGTGGGACGTGCCGCCGTAAGCATGGACTTGCCAATCGCATTTGGCTTTGGTGAGCTCAACACTCAGGGCCGTGACCATGTCGGGGGCAACCATTGGATCGTCCCAGCCGTGTAGGGCCAAGACACTGGCCTTGATTTTTTTGGCAAGCAAGCCGCTTGCATTAAAAAGCCCGTGAAAGCTGATAGCGGCCTTGATATCCGCCCCTGACCGCGCCAGATCCAGCGCACATAGCCCGCCAAAGCAAAAGCCCATCATGGCCAGCGCCTTTTCGTCCACTTGCTCCAAAGCTTGCGCAGCTTTCACGGCGGCTTGCAAGCGTTTGAGCAGCATCTTGCGGTCGTTTATAAACGGCATCATCAGGGCTTCGTTTTCGGTCGGGTTTTCGCCCGTCTTGCCGTCGCCGTAAACATCAATGGCAAAACCGACATAGCCTTGGGCCGCCATTTGCACGGCTTTGCTTTGAGCAAACCCGTCGCACCCGGCCCAGGCATGACCGACTAAAACACAAGGTTTAGGATCGGCATAACTCTCGTCCCAAGCCAGATAGCCAACACAAGTCTGTGTGCCGTCTTTATATTCAAAGGGTTTAGTGGTGATGTTCATGAGGTTTCCTTCGGGGCTTGAGAGGTAGATTCGGTAGCGACTGCCGCTTTATTTTGCGCCAATTTCACTCGGATTTTTTCGCCGTCCGCCATAGTATTGTTCAACGCCTTTATAGCAGCCTTTGCCGCACCGACTTTGGGCATTTCTACAAACCCGAAACCCTTGGACACACCGCTGGCCTTGTCCAAAACCAGGTTACAAGACTGCACAACCCCGAACGGTGCAAATAATGCGCCAAGGTTTTCCTCGGTCGTGGCCCGCGCCAAATTTCGAACAAGTATTTTCATGGGTTTCCTTATGGGTTGTGGGTTTTACGGGATTATAGGGCGCGGGTTACTAAAGTACAATGGTCATTGCCGCCCTAGTGTTTCCGCACGCCATACCCCCACACCCCGCTCACCCCTGCGGATGCAGGGGTCTATCGCAGAATTTTCGAGTGGGCGCAGGCGGAACAGGCAAATGGCCCTTCACGGGTGGCCAAATGGGTTGCTCATGGATATCCAGCCAAAACGGGTTTTCTAACTCTATGACATTCAATTTGTAGGCACGTTTCCATTTCTTGATTTGACGTTCCTTTTTAAACGCGGCGTCACGGCTGGAAAACTCTTTAAACCAAACCAATTTGTNNCACCCATATTTTGCCGTGAACCCGTCGAATATTTTCTGCTTGTGCTGTTCCATACGCGCAGACAGATCATCCGTATGACCCGTATACAAAATCCCGCGAGGTTTATTGGTGCAAATATAGGTATATATCCCCTAGACATACGTATCGGCCTATGCTATATAATTAGGCATAGGAGATACCAATGTCTAAGCAAACAATTCGCCAGTTTTTTACTCAATTCTCGGATGATGATACTTGCTTGCAACATCTGTTTAATGTCCGTTATGGCGATAACCATGAATGCCCTAAGTGCAACAAAGCGGGCAATTGGCCCCGCCTAAAGGGTCACAAGGCGTTTTCTTGCCAGTGGTGTGGTCACCACATACATCCTATGGCCGGAACCATCTACCAAGGGTCTACAACGCCCTTGCAATTATGGTTTTATGCCATGTTCTTGTTCACTAAATCCCGCAACGGCGTATCTGCCAAAGAATTAGAGCGTCAATTAGGCGTTACCTACAAAACCGCTTGGCGTATCGGTCACAAAATCCGCGAACATATGGCGCGTGTTGATGGTGACAAACCTCTAGGCGGTGCAGGCAAGGCCGTTGAAATTGATGAAGCCTTTATTGGCGGTTACGAAAAGGGCGCGACTGGCGGTAAAGGCAAAGCTATCGTGCTTGGTATGCTAGAAAAGGGCGGCGATATAATGACTAAGGTCGTTCCTAATCGTCAAGAGTTTACTTTGTTTCCCCACATTGCAGGAAATATTTTGCCCGGCTCTGAAATCCACACAGATGAATTAGCGGCCTACAAAAACCTTAAACATGAAATTACCTACACTCATAAGACAGTAGTTCACTCAAAAGAGGAATACGTTGGCAGTGAGGGCCAAACCACAAACGGCATCGAGGGCTTTTTCATGCACCTTAAACGCGCTATCGAGGGTACGCATATTTGGGTATCACCTAAGCACCTTGCCAAGTACGCAAAAGAAGCTGAATTTATTTATAATCGGCGGAAAAATCAGGGCGCGATTTTAACTGACCTTTTGACTTGTTTTCCAAAGGGGTAGCACTGGCGTCTATATAGCACCGTACAGCCAACTTATCAGATTCCATAGGTTCATGCTCTTTGATAAAATCATCAAGCTTACCGCTCATTTGTGCTTTTCTAAGTGTGATCATAATTTTCTATTGCCTTTATAGGGGATTTGCTTTGTTTGAGTTTTACCATCGGGCTTCCATATGCAAAGGTAGCATCTTGCAAATCATAGATGTGAATGCCGGTATTTGCTGTATTACGCATAGGGTGAGTATTTAAATATATAGATTTGGATTGCCCCTCAATAACAATTTCAACACGCCCCTTAAAGCAAGGACTGATCCAACAGTTTTCAGGCTTTTCTTTGTTACCTACATATCCATCATCAATACCAAAAGCATCATGTCTTGGTGTCCAGTTTGGACGCGGTATATGCCTTACTAAAATAGGAAATTTACGTTGAATTTCGTCTTTTTCCCTATTTCCATTAGGAACCCTTGCGACAAGCTCTCGTTTAATCTTCTTTACTGAATTATTTGTTGCGTAAATAAGAATTTCACTGTTTTTTATGCGCCTCTTATACCGGATATTAGCAACTAAAACTATGCGGTCAGGGTCACCATCTCCGTTTACATGTCGCGGGTCGGCAAAAACCTGTTCTATTTCAAATTTTGAAAATAAATGCCGCCATAAACGCCTAATCCATGTGTTTGGGTCTGAAAAATCTTGTATTAAAATCATAAGCGTTGCGCCTATGCTCGCCGGAACTAAAATATCCCAAGGCATCTTATCCCACCACGGATGTGACATTCCGGCTTCTACTAAGAGAAACTGAAGAAATTTTAGCACTAGAGGGGCAGTGCCTAGATATTTTAATTGCTTCACACCCATATTGCGTCTTATCACGATACTTACTCATGAGTCTATACGTATTTGTAGGGTATATACGCCCAAATATAGGTATAGAACATTATATGAACATACGGAATTTTCATGCTGTCCGCAAGTGGATTTATTTAGCGTTCTTGCATCCCCTAAAACTTGGAATATAGACCCCTGCATCCGCAGGGGTGAGCGGGGTGTGGGGATGTTTTGTAACATCACTGGACAAAATAAAAAATGCAACATAGCCTACGGGATTACTCACAAGATCAATGAGACACCTAAATCATAAGGTATTTGCCATGAATGAAACAGAAATGGACGAAACAGAAAACAAACCCGCAAAGACAAGAAAAAATGTTCGGGCGAAAGCAAATGCTATAAAACCATTTCGGTGTAAAAATTTGATAGTGGTTTTGGAAAACCCTAGAAATCTAAAAAATATCGGGACAACCATTCGCAATATCGATGCTCTTGGCGCGGAGAAAACTTATATCGTTGACAGCCACAACCTTCTTAAAGATGACTGGGAGGAAATGAGAAAAACAAAGAGCCTTCTCAAGCTGTCCGCATCAGCAATCAAATGGAGTTTCGTCAAGCGTTTTGAAAGCACGCAAAGTTGTCTCGCCCATTTGCATAAAAAGGGTTTTGTCAATGCTGTCACCTCGCCTCATATCAAAGGCAGGACGAATGTGGTTTTACATGAGGGCGATTACACCCATGCCAAACTTGCAGTTTGGTTTGGAACGGAAGGTCGCGGCATCAGTGATCTGGCGGTTGAACAAAGCGAAATGTGCATCAATATCCCGATGTACGGCATGATTGAAAGCCTCAATCTAGGCACGACCACTGGCATTGTGCTGTATGAAATCACCAAACAAAGACGCGCCTATCAAGAGAAATACAAGCGCGCAGGCAAAAAACGCCCGATCGAACAATCTTGATGTAGAGGCAAATTAGCGAAAACCCCAAACCAAATCAGCCTCAGTCTTAGCCTTAACCTCGTCCATCTCAACACCCGGAGCCAGTTCCGTGACCCTGAACCGCCGCTCACCTTCTCCGCGTGAAAATACACCTAAATCCGTGATCACCATGTCTATGCAATCGCGCCCGGTCAGCGGCAATGTGCACTGCGGCAAAAACTTGCTCGCGCCCGCTTTATTGGTGTGGTCCATGACCGCTACGCAGCGTTTTACGCCGGCCACCAAATCCATAGCACCGCCCATGCCTTTGACCATTTTGCCGGGGATCATCCAATTGGCTATGTCGCCGCCTTCGGAAATCTCCATAGCGCCCAGGATTGAAATATCAATATGGCCGCCCCGGATCATGGCGAAGCTGTCGGCGGAGTTGAAATAACTTGAGCGGCGCAGTTCGGTTATGGTTTGTTTGCCCGCATTGATCAGATCGGGATCAACTTCGTCTTCGTAGGGAAATGGCCCCATGCCGAGCATACCGTTTTCGCTTTGCAAGGTGACATCAACCCCGTCCGGAATATGGTTGGCCACCAGTGTCGGGATGCCAATGCCGAGATTAACATAAAACCCGTCTTTGAGTTCGCGGGCGGCTCGGCGCGCCATATCGTCTCTACTCCATCCTGTTCTCTGGGCCATTATGTGCTCCTCTCCCTAACCGTCATGTTTTCAATCCGTTTTTCGCATTTGGCCTGGATGATTCTTTGCACGAAAATTCCCGGCGTGTGGATCGCGTTGGCGTCCAACTCCCCGACCTCGACCAGCTCGTCAACTTCAACCACCGTGACCTTGCCCGCTGTCGCCATCATCGGGTTGAAATTGCGCGCCGTCTTGGCAAATTGCAAATTGCCCTGGGTGTCGCCGCGCCAAGCTTTGATCAGGGACAGATCCGCCTTGAGACCCGTCTCCATGATATAGGYTTCGCCGTCAAATTCGCGGGTTGGCTTACCGTCGGCGATCACCGTGCCGTACCCGGTCTTGGTGTAAAACCCTGGTATCCCGGCCCCGCCCGCGCGGATGCGTTCGGCTAAAGTGCCTTGGGGGTTAAATTCCAGCTCCAGCTCGCCCGCCAAAAATTGCCGTTCAAATTCCTTGTTCTCGCCCACATAGCTTGAGATCATTTTCTTGATCTGGCGGGTTTCCAGCAACAGTCCCAGCCCGAAACCATCGACCCCAGCATTATTGGAAATGGCGGTAATGTTCTGCGCCCCGCTGTCACGAAGTGCCGCAATTAAATTCTCCGGAATACCGCACAGCCCAAAACCGCCGGACATAACGGTCATGCCGTCAAAAGTCAGACCCGCAAGTGCCTCGGCGGCATTATTATAAACTTTTCCCATATTTCCACCCGTGTTCAATTTACAAATCGAGTTTTAACCGGAACGGGAAAATATGCTAGAGGGTTATATGAAAAATCATCATATTGTGAAAACCACTTATTCCATAGCCGCCAATGCTTTCTTGGCTGGTTTTAAATCGGCTATGTTTACGGCCAGTTGGTAATGGGTTTTTGCGGTGGTTTCATCATCTGTCTGTGCATAGATTTTTCCCAGTCGGTAATGGGCATAGGCAATATATTCTTTGTTATCATGCCCGATTTCGATAAATTTTGCGAAGGCCGCCTTGCCTTTTTCGTATTCAATTTTTGCCACTTGCGCGGTTTTACCGATTAGGTAGCGGCAGTCCTGGTTTTCTGGCTCATGCTCTAGGCAAGTCTCGAAAACAGTAATAGATTCAATATATCTCTCTTGCTGGCCCAAACCGCTCGCTTTGGCCAATAATGTTTGGGTGTTTGTTGGATCAATCGCAAGTGCCTTGTTGATATGCTGTTCCGCCTCGGCGAATTTTTCTTGCTTGGCGGACAAAGTCGCCAGCAATACATGTCCGCGCACTGGTTTAAGCACGATCATTCGTGCGGCCAGTTTGCGGGCTTCATCTTTGTCACCGCCCGCAATGCCCGGCGCTTGTAAATGAAACTGGATCAAACCTTCCAGTGCGCCAATATGATTGGGGTCCAGCTTTAGGGAATGCTCGGTGGAGGCTTTTATCTTTTTGGCCAGACCCAGTTTTTTGAGCGCCCCGACCTGACCAATCCGCGCCGCATAGGTATTGGTCAGCATCAGGCTCATATCTATGGTGTCTTCGCCGTTTTTTTGGGCTTTTGTGATGGTTTTGGCCGCCGCCTTATAATTTTCGACTTTCATCAGGCTTTGTGCCTTAAGAAAGGCGGCACTTTTAACTTCTTCCCCTTGCGCTATTGTAGCCATAAACAGTAAGAGTAAAATGGCCAAAACGGCATATGTGCGCGTGAAAGGTTTGAGATTTACGTGTGTGACTTGCATAGAAATTCCCCTGCTTGCGTATTGCGATATGTTTAAATGATGGTACAGATATGGCAAATTACAAATGGGATAATATTTTACAAAATGTCGCATGGCGTTACGATTACGATTTGTTACAATAGTAATAATGCGGGAGCACATCATGAACAATATTAGCAACCCTCAATTTCCTGATCTGCTGCTGTGGGCCATCCCGTTTTTTATTATTTGTATCGGGCTGGAAATTTGGTGGCTTAAATATCACCCAATCAAAAATGCCTATACGTTCAAAGACGCACGCACATCTTTGATTATGGGCATTGGGTCGAGCATTAGTGATATATTGCTGAAAGTGCTGATGGTCGGGACATTGTTTTGGGTCTGGCAGTTTCGGTTTTTTGATCTCGGGGCTTCGATCTGGATTATCCTGCTGGCTTTGGTGGCGACAGATTTTGTCTATTACTGGATCCATTTCACCTATCACAAATCCCGCTGGTTTTGGGCTACCCATGTGGTGCATCATTCGTCTGAGCATTTCAATTTGACCACGGCGCTCAGGCAACAATGGACCAACGGGATATCGGGCACGGTATTTTTCAAAGTCCCACTGGTTTTGCTAGGTCTTCACCCCGGTATTATTGTGTTCGTCATGGCCATAAACCTGATTTATCAGTTCTGGTTCCATACGGAAACCGTCAATAAAATGCCGAAATGGTTCGAATTTATTTTCAACACACCGTCGCACCACCGGGTTCACCACGGACGCAATCCAAGGTATCTGGATTGCAATTACGCCGGAATTCTCATAATTTGGGACAGGATGTTCGGTACATTTGTCCCGGAGCTGGACAGCGAGAAGGTCGATTACGGCATAGTCAAACCGCTAAATTCCTACAACCCATTTGTGGTGGCATTTCATGAATTTTACGCCGTCGGCAAGGATGTGTTTAGCCGCGGTTTGACACTGGGGCAAAGATTCAAATATCTATTCGCCCCACCGGGCTATTCCCACGATAATTCCCGCCAAACCGTGGCCGAGATCAAGGCGGAATTTATAAAAAAACACCCCGAGCAAAAGGATACGCCGGGTCTGCCGTAAAACATGCAGATTTATTAAGACAAAATTAGCCATATTTCCGCACAATAGTCCTTAAATGTAAGTTTTTATCTACGGAGACTATGATGCGTATTATTTCTGGTGCTTTAATGGCCACAACAATTTTGGCAATTGGTGCTTGTTCCACCACTGCCGTAAACCCGTATTACCAGCAAACCACCAAATATAAGGGCAGCAATCCATACGCGGATGAAGCCGTGGTGCAACAGGCCGGATATCAAAACCAGCAAATTGACACCCAGGCTCCAGCCCCGGTTACCTATGCGGCAAATAACCAACAAGCCTACCGGGACTGCATCTCGAAACAGAGCAACCGCAAACTGGCCGGCACGGCGGCTGGTGGTGTTGTCGGTGGCTTGCTTGGCCGTAAAATCGGTGGTGACAACAAGACGCTTGGTACGGTGGCTGGCGCAGCGCTCGGCGGCGCGGCAGGGTACGGCATTGCCGACAAAACCATCCATTGTGATCGGGTCAGTACGCAAACTGCCATCACCCAACCCGCACAAATAAATCAGCCCATATACCAGCCCGTATACCAGCCCGTCTATCAACCTGACCCGCAAGCCGTGTCCTACGAAGCACCCCCGCCCGCTCAAGCTATTCAGGAAACCACCCAAAGTCCGGGCAATGCTGGCACGCCGGGATATTATGCGGTTAATGGCGGTGCGCCCACATCAGATGCCCCGCGTCCTCAATATGCGCAAATCCAGCCAAGCCGACCGCAAGCGCCAAACTCTGCTCCGGTCTCAACCCAGACGACCTATAGCACCCCCACGCAAATCCTGCCCCAGGGCATAAGCCGCCACCGCGTCGCCCCCGGCGACACTCTGTATTCCCTAGCCCGCACCACATGTAGCAGTGTCGCAGAAATACAAAGGCTGAACTCGATCAATCAGGACTTCTACATCCGCGCCGACGATGATATTTTTGTGCCGAGCGGAAGATGTGTGGATAAATAAATCTTGAGCCTATTGCGCAAAGGTTTCGTTTAAATAGGCGGCCAGACGGATACCGGATTGGCTGAGACGGGTGCGCATGGTGCCTCGGTGTTCAAACACATAATCCCATTTTACATCAGCATCCTGTTTTGGGTAAATTGTTTCTCTGATCGCCGCACTTTCTTCCGCCCACACCGCCGGATCGGTCTCGGCCCAGCTCAAGGCAAGCGCCGGTGTAATGCGCCGCGACAACCAATTGGCCAGCTCGCTATAGGACAGTTCCTCTTGTCCGATTAAGCTCGCGTCCCATATTCTGTGCAGGTTGGTTAATTTGCCGAAAAATGTCAGCTTGAAATCATTACCGCCGCGATCATTGCCGTTACCAGCGTGTAGTGGCTGGTGCAAATCCCCGATAATATGAATGATAAACCGCAGGGCCAATTGTTTTTCTTCCCGGCTTGATTGCGGGTCTTTCAAAATTGCCCTGAATTTTTTAAGCGCCGTAATTGCGTCTCCCCTTTCGGGTGCGCCGGCCTGGGCATAGGTTTTGCCTTCGGGAATGGTGACATAATGGTACGGCCCGGCCTCGCGCCGCCAAAATTCATCCTGGCTGGCGCGCATGAAATCTGGCCAGGTCGAGGCTTCCGCCAAATCCTCAACCCCTAAAATACCGAGAATAGCAGCCTGTGCGTCGGTTTCCAGGTGTTGCTGGGCTATAGTGCCGATAACCCGGTGGCCGGTTTTGCCCCAAGCCCATGCTTGGGAAGGCATCAGCAATAAAGCGGCAAATATGGGGAATATAAATTTCATAATATTTCATGTCCTATCAGTAAATATTTTCCTGCCAATGACAGGTTATCATTATAGCCAAGAATTACATATTCCATTGTTGCGCAAGTTGATATAATGCGCAAGTCTAAGACCAGAAAATTTTGCTGGTATGTTGGAGAGAAATTCCATGCGTAAACGTTTTGCCAAAATACTTGCAACTGTCGGCCCGGCCAGTGCCGCTCCTGACACGCTTAAACTTCTGCACGAGGTCGGGGTTGATGCCTTTCGGCTCAATTTTTCCCACGGCAACCACGAAGACCACGCCCGCGCCATCAAGCATATCCGCGCCGTAGAAAAATCCAGCGGTAATAGCATCGCCGTAGTCGCAGATATGCAGGGGCCAAAAATCCGGGTCGGGACATTTGAAGGCGGAGAAATAATTTTGCGCTACGGCGAAATTGTCAATTTGGAAACCGGTGAGCATTCAGACAAGGAGGGTCTTATCCGCTTGCCTCATCCAGAACTCATTTCTGCTTTATCGGTTGGCGATGCCCTGAAATTTGACGACGGCAAGCTGATGGTGACCATAACCGAAAAATCAGCAACGCGCCTAAAGGCAAGGGTTGATGTGCCGGGCGGCCTCAAGAACAAAAAAGGTGTCAATGTCATTGGCACCGTCCTGCCCATGTCGGCAATGACCGATAAAGACAAAATAGATATGGATTTTGCCCTAGCGCAAAAGGTAGATTTTATCGCGCTTTCCTTTGTGCAAACCGCTCAGGACGTGCGTGATGCACGGGCAATCATTGGCGACAAAGCCGGGTTGATTGTCAAGATCGAAAAACCTTCTGCCGTCGACGATATAGAAGCTATATTAAAATTGGCCGACGCAGCTATGGTGGCGCGGGGTGATCTGGGGGTTGAATTGCCATTGGAGCAAGTGCCGGTTGTCCAGCGCAAAATCATCACCGTGGCCCGGGCGCTCGGCAAGCCTGTGATTGTTGCCACCCATATGTTGGAGAGTATGATCGATGCCCCGACCCCAACCCGCGCCGAAGCTTCGGACGTAGCCACCGCCATTTACCAGGGCGCGGACGCGGTGATGCTATCCGCCGAGACCGCCGTTGGACGCCACCCGGCCACCGCCGTGGCCATTATGGACAGGATTATCAAAGCCGCCGAGGCCGATCCTAGTTACCCGGATTTTTACACAAGGGCAAATTTACGGCCCCAAGCCACCATCAACGACGCTATCAGCCAATCCATACGCGGAATAGCTGAAGTGCTGGGGGTTAAGGCCGTGCTTGGCTATACGAAATCAGGATCCACGGTCAGACGTATTGCCCGCGAACGCCCACCCTGCCCCATACTCGGCATGACACCGGACAAGGCGGTGGCATCACGCATGGCCTTAACATGGGGCGTGCGCCCGGTGGTTATGCCCGACCCGAAAAGCTTCGACGAGATGCTGAAAATCACGCAAATCATCGCCAAAACCCAGGCCGATGCGTTGCCCGGCGATAAAATCATCATTGCGGCAGGTATACCATTTGGCCGGCCAGGGACTACGGATACGTTAAAAATTGCAACGATTGATTAGGGCGTGTTCAAATAGGTTCCCATATGGTAGTCGGGCAAATGGAATACGGTTTTGTTTGAAAATGTTTTGATACTGACGGCAGTTTTATTGGCCGCCTTTATTTTGATGCTGCCGCGTCTGGTCAAGACGAGGGGCTGGCGTGCGACGATTACCCCATTGGCCTCGATTATCGGCAGCGGGTTTTTGGTACTGGGGCCGATTTTAAACGCATCTTACGGGAAATATGCGCCCTTGGTCATGGCGGGCTTGTGCGCGGTGGCGTTTTTATTCGGGGCGGCCATTCGTTTTAATATTGCGGATATTGACGCAAACCCGAAAGCTCGAAGCACGCTGGAGTTAAAGTTTGAAACTTTGGCATCATGGACGCTGGCCTTTGCTTATATTATTTCCGTGGCATATTATCTCAATCTGTTTGGGGCCTTTGGGGTTAGCTTGACCAGTGTCAGCGATGCCCACCATGCCAACCTTTTGACCACGGCCATGTTTTTGCTGATTTTAATGGTGGGCTGGACGCGAGGTTACGGTGCACTTGAACGCATGGAGCAAGTGTTTGTTGGCATCAAGCTGGCAGTTATTGCCGGGCTACTGGTGGGTTTGGCTATTTTTCTCGCCAAAAAGGCGCACGGCAGCGAGTTGGTGTTTAATGCTGCGACCCAAACTGGCTGGGCGGGTATTGCCCTTGCCTTCGGGTTAATTGTCACGGTGCAGGGTTTTGAAACATCACGCTATCTTGGTGACGAATACGACGCCAAAACCCGAATATCCTCCATGCGCCGCGCTCAATATATTTCGGCGGCAATTTATATGGTCTATATCCTGCTGCTGGCCTATGTGTTCCAGCAAAACACGGTGACACTTAATGAGACGGCAATCATCGATATGCTAGCCATTGTCGCACCCATATTGCCAGTATTGCTCGTCGTCGCGGCGCTTAGCGCCCAGTTCAGCGCCGCCGTCGCCGATACCAGTGGCGCGGGCGGATTGTTCGAAGAGGTGACCAAAAACAAACTTAAACCCGCCCATGCCTACGCCCTGCTCGCCACCATCGGCATCGTCCTGACCTGGAGCGCCAATGTGTTTGAAATCATCAGCTACGCCTCGCGGGCGTTCGCGCTCTATTATGCTTTGCAATCAGCTATCGCCGCACTGTCGGCACGGCGCAGTGCCAAACATATACGCGCCTTGCTGTTTACAACTATGACCGTGCTGGCAATTATGATTGTTATTTATGGTGTGCCAGTGGAGGGATGATTTGACACTTCAGCAAAACGCTCAAAAATAGCTACGGAATGGTTTGTCCCAGAAGCTATAACGAGGTATAGTCACTACACTACAAAATCGCCATCACTGTTAACAATAGATAAAACCGGGGAACCATCATGAAAATACTTGCAACTCTTTTGACCGCTTTCGTCGCCCTTAGCCATATTGGGTTTTTGGTTTTGGAAATGTTTTTGTGGACAACCCCGACGGGGCATAAAGTGTTTGATTTGACACCGGAATTTGCGGAACAATCCGCCGTTCTTGCCGCTAACCAAGGGCTTTATAACGGGTTTTTGGCCGCCGGGTTGCTATGGGGGCTGATGAGCAAACGCACGGATCTCAAGGTTTTCTTCCTCGCCTGTGTCGTTGCGGCTGGTATTTTCGGCGGGCTTACGGCCAGTACATCAATCCTGTATATTCAGGCAGCACCGGCTATTTTAGCACTTTTGCTGGTGTGGTTTACGCGGCAGAAGCAATAAAAAATTGGGTGTATCTTCAGCATGATATTAAAATTTGTGAAAATCACAGGATACGGGCTTGTATTGAGTTTAGCGGCCTGCACTGATAAACAAACGGTAGGGCTAGATAATTGCACGGCTAATCTGTTTGTTCTCGGTACAGCTCAGGACGCGGGCAAGCCGCAAATAGGCCAACACACAGACCCGGCCTGGCGCAACGGCGCGTTAATCCGCACGGCTAGCTCATTGGCTTTGCTGAAGAGTGACAGCAACAAATTTTACCTGTTTGATGCTACCCCCGACATTAAGTTTCAGCTTTATGCTTTGGCGCAATATAGCGGCCAGTCAGACGCTGAATTGGCTGGGGTTTTCCTAACCCACGGTCATATGGGCCATTATTTAGGTCTGGCCCAGCTCGGTCGTGAAGCTATGGAGGCGAACAATATACCCGTTTACGCCATGCCTAAAATGCAAAATTTTCTGGAAAATAACGGCCCATGGGATCTGCTGGTCAAACTCGGTAATATCGACATAAAACCTATTTCTGACCAGATGCAGGTCAAATTCGGCGACAATATTGTGGTCACACCCTTTGCGGTACCGCACCGGGGCGAATACACCGAAACCGTCGGTTTTCGCATTCAAGGTGCTGGTAAATCAGCGATTTATCTGCCCGATATTGATAGCTGGGAACAATGGGACACAAGAGAAGGGGGGGACGAAGCAGGCACACGCCTTGAAGACATCATCACCGCCAATGATTATTTGTTTTTAGACGCGACATTTTACAGCGGCGATGAATTGCCGGGCCGCGATATGTCCAAAATCCCGCACCCGACCATCACCCATACAATAGAGCGACTGCAACCACTTTCCCCAAATGCGCGCGCCAAAATCCACTTCACCCACCTAAACCATTCAAACCCGGCCCACGACGAAATAACCAATGCATTTCAGAACATAGAAAAATCCGGGTTTAATGTGTCAAAGGCCGGGCAGCATTTTTGTTTGGATTAGATTTCAAAATTGGGAACTGATGGAGATGTTTATGAGATTGTATTTTAAGCTACTTAGGCAACTTATATGTGCGCTGGCTATGACCACTGTCTTGGTAAGCTGCACTTCCGAAATACGCCAACACAACGATGAAAAGAACCATATCACAGAAGTGATAATCACCCCGGGCCAAAATAGTCTATTGACAAATTATCGCCTGCAATCATCGGTTAGTGCGTTTAAATTCGCACCACAAAACAAGCTACAACGCGCTGATAGCTGGCATGTCAGTGACGATTGGTTATTTGATGGAGAGACCTTAACCCGCAAAGACGAGGAAGCCTTTGACACATTTACGATCACGCTAACCCCGGAAAAAAAGTTCTACAATCGTAAATACTTTGCAATAGACCGCATCGGTGCAAATGGCTGGTCTCTGTATCTACCGGTTTTCGCGGCAGCCCAAGGAGATACGGGTGCGCAATTTAAGGCTTTTGGCGCAGACGCCGTGTTGCGTGTCGGCTCAAAGTCTGTTGATATTGCGAATGCCCACCTAAGCATTGATGGCAACGGCAATTTACTGGCCTATGTCGGTTCTGGACGTAATGTATTTATAAACAACGGCGTTGTGATTGCGGGACCTGAAATCGACTCTGCCATACGAGAAAAGGTTAAAACCGATCTCGACATTGTTGTCACTAGTTTGACTGCGGGCTTTAGAAAACCACCAGTTACAACACCGACAATATATATCACACACGCCTTAAAATTTTCATCCAAAGGCTGGAAAGGCGGTCAAATGGAAGACGGTGTTATCGCGCTTAGGTTTCGCGGCATCCCTTTGCGTATGGACGACCCATGGCTAACCACAACAATTGAAGAAGCTGTAACACATGAATCTATCCATCTTTGGATAGGTGGGCTCTATAAAAACACCCGCAACGAAGAAGAAAGCTGGGCCCATGAGGGTACAACCGAATATATTTCAGATCGTTTGCGCTTCAATGGGGATGCATTTCGAACGGAAGCACAGCAAACCGTAAACCGCTGTCTTAACTTCCTTGCTAATCGTCCACTTGACGGCTCGCAAGGTTATGTGCAGGGAAGAGCAGCCTATGACTGCGGTTTTACTTTAAGCTTGGCCGCAGAATTGGCATCTTTGCAAAACGGAAACGGTGATATTTTGAAACTTTGGCGAAGCGTTTTTGCTCTTGACGACGAGGATTCGGAGTATACGCCCCAACAGTTTTTAAACGTCGCAGAAATTGCAGGCGGAACTATATTTACTCAATTTTCTTCACAATTTCTGAAAACTTCCGAGCGGCAAGGTTGGGAAAACCTGGCAGAAAGTTTTTCAGCATTAGGGGTTTCAGTGGAACTCGGTTCAGCAAAATCTATGGGCCATAAATTGGTCGCAAAACGATGGCTTTCGCCCCTATTAGGTTCTCTTTGTACGGGCAGTTATGGTTATTATTCGAACCAAGACCTATACACGCTCGATACGCAAGAACGGTGCGGGACGGCATTGGCAAATGACCCGGAAGTTGTGACCATAGGCCCCTATAATTTTATCACTGATCCCATAGTTGCATTTGAATATGTGCAAAACATTTGTAACAAGCGCGGAGAACTACAATTCGGCCTTTTGGGCGGCGGAATGACTGCACCAGTGACCTGCAATATAGACATTGCCAACCTACCCCCGACAGTGACCCTTACAAAGCTTCCCCCCTTACCCAAATTGGGCAAGCATTAATCTGGGTCAGGACCTAAGGCACGACCTATCCTTGTGATATGAACTCAGGCAAGTTACTCCGTATAAACGCCCGGCCTGATGGAATTTATAATACTGTCGGCCTCGTAAACATTATCGGGCAAATTATCCGTCGCGTTCATCAGGATGATTTCCATACTGGCCGTAACTTTTTTGCCTTGCAGGGCGCGGGCAATATCGTTGATACCAATACCGACGCCAACATTTGTGCGAGAACCGCGCCCATAGCTATAACCACCACTGCCGATGCCAACACCAACACTGGTCGAAATTGGTGAGCCGCCAAGGTCATGAGAACTGGTGTCACTGCCGATCACCCGAAAATGGCTAAAGCCTTCGCCTTTGGTCAATTCGGCGGCCCGCAGTAGAGCCAAATTGCGGGCTTCGTCGGCACTTCGAGCCGTGAAGCTGACCTGAAAACGGTCGCTTTCGATCTTCTGGCTGGCAAAACCAAGCCCGGTATTCTGCGCCGGGCCGTAAGCAGTCGGCCCTGTGGCGCAGGCGGTCAAAAGCGTGATTGCAATCCCGGATAAAAGTAGGTTATTCATGGTTTAGCCCCTTTTGAAGCGTTTGGTTCACACGGACTATACACCAAAGCATCCAAAAGTAAAAACCACAATACAGTTAGGGCCTGTCATCATTTAACCCCTAGGCTGATGGCATTTCCATATGGAACACATTGCATTTATTGCCGTCCAGATCGCGGAAATATCCGGCGTAGAAACTGTCCTCACCGCGCGGGCCTGCTGCGCCTTCATCGGTCGCGCCAAGCTCAAGCGCCTTGGCGTAAATCTTGTCAACCATGGCCGGACTTTCAACCATAAAGGCGGTCATTACACCATTACCGGTCGTCGCTGTCTCGCCGTCATGGGGCTTGCATATGCAAAATGCCGTCTCGGTCGGCGAGCCGGTCCAGGCAATAAATTTATCGTCCTGCATCATACGCGACGCGCCCATTTCGCCCATGAGCGCATCATAAAACGCCGCGGATTTCTCGAAATTATTGGTTCCGACCATTTGATAGCCAATCATAATATTCTCCGTTTAAGTTGATTTGAACAAGACTATAGCTTGATTTCCCCCAACAACCCAATTTATAATTGACTATCCGCTATTCGGATTTGCCGATCAAAAGTATAGTTTATGACCAATAGATATAGCATTATTGACCTGCTGAAGCCGCTGGCTTTGACGGTGATTATTGACAACAAAATCCGTGACCCGGAATTGTCGGAATTCGTTGTCCAGGCGGATGGTGTTTTGGAATTGCTTGGGTACGGCGACGTTATGACAAGGCAGAGTATTTTAGCCTGGTATTATGAACACGAAACGGAATTGGTTGCCCGCATTAAAGACGCCCGCAAGAACACCTATGTCCTGACCGCATTAACCCGCTTTAAAGATGATGATATGGCCGTTGAGGCCATGTATGATGCCATGTTGGCCATTTCTATTTCCGATAAAGAATATCATGAGCACGAGTCCGATCTGGTCAAATCCGCCGCCAGCCTGTGGGGGTATGAACGCCCGCCCTTTCAAGTCACAGGTCGGAAATAATCCGGTATGATTGACTGGCCGCTCTTTGGCACGCTGATCGGGCTTGTGTTTATTGCCAGCATTACCCCTGGGCCTAACAATTTTATGCTGATGTCTTCGGGGGCTTTATTTGGGTTTAAACGCTCCTTGCCCCATATATTGGGCGTCACATTTGGATTTCCTGCCTTGCTGATTGCCGTGGTCTACGGTCTAGGCGCACTACTGGAACGTCTGCCTTGGTTAGTGACCATTGTCAAAACCATCGGCGCGGCCTGGCTTGGCTGGATGGCGGTCAAATTTTTGATAGCGGCCTATTATTTAGCCATACCAAACAATGATGGGAAAAATGACGGGGAAAATAATGGGAGCACAAACAACAAACCTGCCAACCGCGCCCGCCCGTTTCGGTTCGTCGAAGCCGCCTTGTTTCAGTGGGCCAATCCAAAAGCCGTTCTGATGGCCTTGGCTACATCGAGCGGCTTTGTAACCTTGTCTCCAAGCATACATATGCGGGCCTTGCTCATTACCTCCACATTCATCATCTTTGCATTTTTGGCAACAAGCGTCTGGACGCTGGCAGGGAGCACGCTTAACCGCGCAATGTCCCAGGGCCACTCGGCTGTGGCGCTCAATATACTTATGGGGGTTTTGTTATTTGGCACCGCCGCCGTGATCTTCATGACCCCCGCATAGGGCCTTTATCCCCAAGACTTGTGGATATTTAGGACACGTCACTGGCGTCTGCGATTTGTCGTTTAAGATAATGACTAAATTAATTTAATCCTTATAAACCGCCACCGGGTTTGCCGGAGGCTGTTTAGTTTAAATTATGCGGATTTTAAGTGAAAATGAATGTTTCGTATTGCTCATAATGGCTCCTTTAACTATAAATTAGGGGCCTCCGGCAAACCAGGGGCGGTTCAAAAGTCCAAAATAGATTGACCATAGCTCGGCTAATTCAAGCATTTTCTTTAAGCGCTGCTGGGCCTATCAGTAAAAATGGTAGATGTGCCTACATGTCCACGTCCCTAACATTAGTCGTAAATTAACCCTCATAGTGTACGCGTTTTAGCGTATTTACACTCGGGGGTTATAGGCTATGTCGGCATTTGGATTGATAACAAAATTGAATAAAATCGGCGGGTTTAACCTGCTTGTATTGGCCAAAACGCGCCTGGTATTGGCGGTGGGTGTGCTGCTTGTGCCTGGCCTCTTATTGCTGGCCGTCCTGGCCCAGCCTTGGGTTGACCCAAAGTGGATGTTTTGGGATATGTTGACGGCGGCAGAGTTCTCCGATGATTGCTGCCATGTATATTACGGCTTTATGTCCAATTTAGGGATATTTTTATGGGTGGCGACGGCGGCCATCAGCCTGTTTTCCGCTTTGATTTTTTTCCAAAACAAAGCCGACAAGGCCCTGTTTAGATTTGCCCTCACCTCCGGGCTATTTTCCGGCTGGCTCGCCTTGGACGACGGTTTTTTGTTACACGAAATCGTCCTGCCCAAGCTCGGCATTGGACAAAACATTGTGCTGGCTCTGTATGTGGTTTTGGCCCTCAGTTATATTTTGGCATCTTGGCGGGTGATTTTGTCGTCCGAGTTCTGGATATTGGCTCTGGCCGTGCTTGGGGTCAGCATCAGCCTGGGCGTGGATGTGATTTTGCACAGTACCGCTTCAAATATCATTATCATTGAAGACAGCGCCAAGTTTTTCGGCCTGTTCCTTTGGTTCGCATTTCATGCCACGACACTGCTCGTGGCGGTACAAAACCACGGGCCCGCAAAGTGAAACTGGCCCGGCACTTACTCAGTTATGCGCCGGTTAAACTTGTCGGGGCTCTTTGTGCCTTTGGCGGCATTTATGTATTTACCCGACTGCTTAGCGCCGACCAATATGGCCGCTATGCTTTGATGTTTTCGGTCATGGCGCTGATGCACACCTTAAGCCTGACCTGGGTCGAGGCGGCGGCCTACCGGTTTACCGCAAAGGCCCAAAAGGACAATATGCTCCCGGATCATTTCCGCACCGCACTGGTGCTACTGTTGCGGGCTTTGGCGGTTGGATTGTTTCTGGTGCTGGTTTTGCTGGTCGTCACCTGGGATATGCCGGACTACCGGGTTTTTGTGCCCTATATTGCCCTGTTGATCCCCTGTAACGCCTTGATAAAAATCGCTCTGGAAGCCCACAAAGCCAGCCAGCAGGTTCGACATTATGCACTGGTCGCCATGACCAAAATGTTGTTGGGGTTTGTCGTCGGGGCGCTATTGGCTTGGAAAACCGGGCTGGGTGCTGTGGCTCCCTTTGCCGGTCTGGTGTTTGCTGCCGCCTGTCTGGTCTGGGTGGAAGGCCGCTGGCTATTCAAACAAGCGCTCGGCGGCTATTCGGACGGAACCACGCGCCGGGCCTGGCTATCCTACGGTATCCCGACGGCGCTGGCCTTGATGCTGGATATGTTACTGTCTTCCGGGGACAGGTTTTTCATTGCCTATTTCATCGACGAAGCGGCGGTCGGCAGCTATGCGGCCGGTTATGGTGTGGCCGATAAAACCGTACTTGTCCTGTGCGCCTGGGTGGCACTGGCAAGTTCGCCCTTGATGATGGCAGCCTACGAAAAAGGCGGGCGGCGGGCAGCGCAAGAACAGTCGAAAAATTTCGTCACAATGTTATTATTGGTCGGCCTGCCCGCCGCCACAGGGTTGGCTCTGGTGGCGGATCCATTAGCGGAGGCCATGATCGGGGAAAATGTACGCGAACAAGCCAGACGGATTATTCCGTGGATTGCCTTTGCCGGGCTGTTCAACGGCCTGCTCATCCACTATTTCTCCGAGAGCTTTAACCTGGCCCACAAAACCCGTATTCGGGCTTTGTTGATGCTTGTGCCTTTGGTGATGAATATCGTCCTCAATATAATCCTAATCCCCATTTACGGGGTGATGGGCGCGGTGATTTCTACATTGGTTTGTTATATTGCCGCCGTAATTTTGCTCGGCCTGGTCGGTCGAAAATATATCAGCCTCGGCATTCCCGTCAAAAATACAGTGCGGATCATGATAGCCTGCGCCGCTATGTGGCCCGTAATTGCTCTTGTCCCCGCTTATGGCAGCTGGACGGAATTGCTTATCAAAACGGCGGCGGGAGGTGTGGTTTATGCCGCTATGATCTATATGCTCAATGTAGCAAATATACGCCAATTGGTGCGGTAAATTATAGAAAGAACTTAATGATTAAATTAGTTTAGTCATTATATTGTTCTTGGTAATATCAATATTATTATTATTGCATTTATAAGTTCAGATAGGTGTGAGATTTCTTTTAGTTTTTATTTGACCGGAGCACTGCCGCGCGCAATATCGCGTGTAGCTTGGCGGCATTTTTCTCGAAATGGCCCAATGATTTTATTGCCGTAAACGCCTAAGGTCGGCAAAGGGTCTAGGGGGTCAAAAATAGCGTGATGACAACGGGCCGCGTCCCAAAAGGCCCGCGCTAGCCGGCGCGTGAATTCCCAGCCATTGATCTTGCGGTTTTTCAGCAGGCTGGCCAACATGGTCAGCTCGCCTTTCGTCCAAGTATATTCAACGCCGATGTTTAAATCCCACGGGTCATCAAGAGCCGTGACAGCTTCGCCGTGGGCGATTTGCAGCCCCCATACACTGTGGGTTAGCCCGGCGCATTCTGCAATCCGGGCCAGACTGACGCGCGGGTTTAACTCCATAAATGTTACCTCGCCGGTTTCAGGCTCGACGATATATTGCAAGCATCCCGTAAACGAGTAATTCATCTCTTTGACGAAAACCTCGACCGAAGCTTTGATGACCGGGTTTGGTGTGACCGTAATGCCGTAGGTCGTATAGCCCGTGCCGTCATTTTCATGGGTGCGGCCAGCGCATATTTCCACGCAACCCAGCAATTTGCCCTCTCTGGCCGAATAGATCACACTATGGCGTGGCCCGGACAGATATTTTTGCAAAACCAATTCTGGATGCTGTTTCGGCCAATGGGGGAATTGCGCTTGAAATGCAGTTTTGTCCTTCAAAATCAGGGCTTTGCGGCCAAAAATATAGGCGTCCACAATCGACGGCTTGATGATAAATGGAAAGCCAATTTTCGCGATTGCGGCATATGTATCTGCCATATTGGTGATTTTTGTATAGGGCGCTATGGGGCCTTTGATACGTTTACATAAATCGAACATATTGGTTTTATCACTAGCCGCCGCAATGATTTCCCGGCTCGGTAAAATCAATTTTGCCCGGGTTTCAAGAAAATTCCGGTGGCGGGTGACAAAGCGAATACCGGCCTCGTTGACCGGCTGGATACTGTCAATTTCCGGGTGGACCAACAACCAGTCGCGTATCGGTGCAAAGGGCGCGTCCGTACCTGGCTCCAAAGGTTCATGCCAGAAAGATTTGTCTATATAACGCGACCATTCCAGATAATTGCTGTAAATTGAAACGCCTGCATGGACGGTGTGGCCAGCTCGTGACAAGGCCCGGGCCACCGGAAACGCCATACGGGCATCCCCGATCAGCAATATGGTGTGGCGGGTCATGATGCTTTGGACATGAACGGTAAAGCGGCCTTGGAAAAACCTAAAACCCGCTGTTTCATCGTGATTTCTGTCGCCAAAATCTGGTCCGTGCGCCTGCGCACACGCTCCAGATTTTTTGACATATTCTCAGGTGTATTGTCTTCCATAAATGCCCAGGTCTCACCCAACATGCTGACAAGATTGCTCACTCTGTCTTGTGGACGGAACGGCCCGTAAGCGATAGGGCTTTGTGAATTGGCGAAATATTTCTTGTAATGCCCATGGCCTGCACCGGCATCATAATATCTAAGCCCGTGTTCGGGCAGGGCTTGTAAAATTTTATGGGTCAGCAACATGCCGGGCGAATATTTGCCAAACTCAGGCGCAAATGCGACGAGCCAACCATGTAGCAGATCGCCGCTTTGTATATTAAATTCCGCCGCCGCCAATTGTCCGTCAACGCGCAAAGTTGACAAAATTGTTTTCAGATCAGGACAAGCACCTTGGCGCAATTGGTCAAGCATTTGTTTGACCCATATTGGCCTGAGGACATCATGACGGCGAGTGTGGGCAAAATTCTGTCTTTTTATCGTGATTAAACGCTCAAACATTTTTGGGCATTTATCATCAAATGTAAAAACAACTTCGCTATGCTCTTTTGCCAATTTGCGGTGCAAACGGGCAATCTTTTTGAAAAACTTTGTGTGGACCTGTTTTTGTGTCGCGGCAAATTGCGTCCAACCCTGAGCCAGATCGGAAATATTGGCATAAACGGTTTCAACCGGGCTGGCCTCTATTTGGTCGCATAAAACCAGCCCGGTAGTTCTAAAGCCTGAAATATTATGGTCGCATAAAAATCGGGAAATATCAATATTTGCATCAGCGCGCACCACAGGGCCATTACGATCTGAAAACGACCCACCAACAGCCCGCGCCCATCCGCCCATACCAATATGCATGGGCCAATAAGCCAGAAGCCCGTCTTGGTCTTGTTCGACAAATACGGACACATCATTTCGAACCTTGCCGATCAGACGCGCAAAATCAGGATCCAAAAAGGGACTGGCATAGGGTTTTTGCCCACGACGAAGTTCCCGAAAGGACGTCCACATTTCATCTGGTAAATTTTCCGAATTAAAAGTCCTAGGCGAAGACAACATTTTATTTCCTATCCACAATAGGTTATACTAGGTGGGAAAATTTAAAAAATTGCTAAGGAAAACTCAATATTATGGCTATCAAACCAATACCAACGATGCACCCGATCACCTCTTTATCAACACTGCCAGAATTTCTAGTGCCGCCGCACACAAATCAGGGACAGGCCCTAGCCAAATCACAATTTATGGGTATAACAACATCAATGATATAATTCACAACACCAATCACACTAACAAAGGTATAGGAATGCTCGACTGCCCGCGTGACAATTTGACGGCGCACTATTTTGAGCAGCGGCGTGCGTTGTTGCGGTTTTTGGTCGTGCGCATGCGCAATCCGGATATTGCCGAAGATGTCATGCAGGATTTATACATCAAGCTGGCCAAAGCAAACCTGCCTGAGCGGATTGACAATCCGTCAGGATTTTTGTTCCGCATGGCTGCCAATTTAGCCCTTGACCATATTCGTAAAAATGAACGGGTACGCATTCGGGATCGGGCTTGGAGCGACCTTAACCGGGAAAAAGTCGGAAATGAATATCTGGCAGAGGCGCCCCACGCTGATGATGCGCTGATTGCCAAGGAGCGGCTGGCCGCCTTGAAGGTGCGACTTCAATCTTTGTCCCCAAAAGCCCGCGAAGCCTTTGAGAGGCATAAATTTCGCGGGCAATCCTATAAACAGGTGGCGCAAGAAATGGGTGTGTCCATCGGCACTGTCGGCAAACATCTCGGCAAGGCCATTAAACATATCATGCAAACAGATATGGAGAGCGAACATGAAAAATAAACGAATTTATGGGGGTGCGCACGGTTTGGCGGCGTCTAAACAGATGAGAGCAATTGTGCGTTTTGTTGACCCGCGTACAAATATGCACATGCTGGCTAGAGAAATGATCTGGCTATAGAAATGGCAGATAATGGAGAGATAACGGACAATATGGCAATCCCCGGGCACATTCTTGAACAGGCACGCACATGGTATGTACGGCTGGGTTCTGAACAGGCAGGCACTGATGACTGGCTGGCATTTACAAGCTGGCTGGAAGCAGACCCCGTACACATAGATGCCTATGACCGCGTCGAGCTTGCTCTAGCCGATATCCCGAGCCAGGCCGCCAATAATATCACGCCCGTACACGCCTCAGACAATCAGGTCTCAGGCAATATTGTGTCAATACAGAAAAAACGGCGGATTGTAAAATCGGTACCATTTACATATCTGGCTGGCATTGCCGCGACACTTATCGCCGCTCTGGTCTTGTTCAATAGCACAAATATTTTTAACGCCGCACCCGTACAAGCCCAACAATATGCAACCAATATTGGCGAGCATGAGGACATTGTTTTATCGGACGGTACCCGTATCAACCTCAATACCAACACAAGGCTTAGTGTCAGCATGGGTAAGAAAACCCGGGCCGTAACCTTGCACAGCGGAGAAGCTTATTTCGATATTGCCGTCGACCAAAAGCGCAGCTTTATTATCAATGCCGGGGATACAAGCATCACAGATATTGGCACGGCCTTTTCCGTACATTTTTCTGATACATCTTTATCTGTCTCGGTTGCCGAAGGCATTGTAGACATGCAATCGCCTGTGCAAAAAATGCGCCTAACCAAAGGACAAAAAGCCGTACAATCTAATGAAACAGAAACGATCACAATTGCCACTGTGGATATTGCAAGTATATCGACTTGGCGAGACGGGGTCTTGGTGTTTGAAAACGCGCCATTGTCCGCTATTGTCCCTGAGCTGAACCGCTATTTCAAAACACCAATTATACTCGGCGACGAGGAAACTGCCGCCTTGACTTTTTCGGGTGTTTTGAACATAAGCAATCAGGATAATATGATAAATTCGATTGAGGCCTTGTTGCCAGTGCATGCTGAGAATGACGGCAAACAAGTTTTTCTTTCTGGCAAAAAATAAACGTCCATGACGCGACTTAAACCTGCAAAATCTAAATCTGGATACCAATGGAAAACGTCACTTGCCCCAACAGGTTTTAGGGCAGGCATTTTGACAGGTATTTTATTTGCCTGCTCTATGCCAGTCTATGCTTCGCAAGCTATCCCTATAGATTTGCGCGCCCAATCCCTTGACCGCGACATTCGTGATTTGGCCCGGCAGGCGGATATTACCATTAGCTTTTCTCGCCGTGCCTTGAAAAAATATGACGGCCCGGCACTTTCGGGATATTTCACCACACGTGAAATTTTGACCGTTTTACTAAAAGACACAAATTACGACTATGAATTTGTCAATAGCAACACAGTGCGTATTTTCAAACGAAAGCCTAAAAGCCAAACACCTTCGTCTATTGATGATAAATTTCCTAAAACGCCAATCTCGCCGACAATATTTGGAGAAACTCCCCCCGCAACACCTGACCGCGTCACCGAGAAAGACGAGATCATTGTTACGGCCAATAAACGCAACAGATTTGATATTTTGCAATCCGCCCCCTACAGCGCCAGTGTGGTCTCTAGCAAACAGCTCAAAGCACTCGGTGTCAGCAATACCCCTTCCCTGTCCCTTCATATTGCGGGTGTGGAAATGACCAATCTTGGTTTAAACCGCAATAAAATGTCCATTCGCGGCATTTCCGACGGCGCTTTTAATGGCCGGGTTCAGTCCACAGTTGGCGTGTATTTCAACGACACACCCATCAATTATAACACACCTTACCCGGAAATCCCCTTGCTCGATATCGAAAGCATTGAAATTTTACGCGGGCCCCAAGGCTCTCTATACGGCACAGGCTCTATTGGCGGAATATTTAAAATCACCACCAATCCAGTTGACCTCGGAAATGCCGAAGCATGGATGCAAGGCGGGCTGTCTGTAACACATGACGGCGGCACCAATACAGAGCTTATGGCTATGGTGAATGTGCCAATTGCCAAAGACCGTTTCGGCTTGCGTGCCGTTGGTTATATTATCGAGAATAGTGGCTATATTGATGATATTCGCCTAGGAATAAATAATATCAACAACACCCAAAACATGGGCGGACGGCTTAACACAAAATGGCAAACCACTCCGGATTGGAGCCTGGAAGCCGGCATTACCTATCAGGATGTGCAGGCAGACGACACCCAATATGCGCTTGTAAATCTGCCACACTTGCAAAGAGATAACTATATAGCCGAGCCCCATACCGATAATCTGTTGCACACCCATTTTAATATTACTGGTGATTTTCAATGGGGGAGATTAAAATCTTCCTCATCACGCATCATACGAAACATTTCCCATCTATTTGACGCCTCCCTTTCACTGCCAGAAAACCTGGGCCGACCAGTTGAGCCAGCCAGCTTTACCGAAGATAGGAAAATAGATTTTCTATCCCACGAAACCACACTCAATATAGATGTGAATGACTGGATGGATATTCTGGTTGGCGGTTTTGTTACCAGTGCCAATAGCAATTACAAATCTGAATACAGGGTCTTGGGTACAGTAGCCACCCAAAATTCGGGTATCTTTTATAGCGAGGTTAGAGATGATACCTCTATCCAATATGGCGGGTTTGGCGAAGTGGATTTCAAGGTTTCTGAAAATTTGAACATCAGTGCCGGCTTGAGATGGTTCGACGAATCTTTAACAACTGAAACAACCATCGACGACTTTAATGAACCTGAGAAAGAAATTGAGGGCAATATAAGTGACAGTGATTTCTTACCGCGCCTGAACATTGGTTATCAATTTACCCCAGATGCATTCTTGTACGCACTCGCTAGTGTAGGCTACCGTGTCGGTGGCCTTAATACTGGCAATGCAGTTAACTCTTTTGCAGTGACCAAACCAACACGAAAGCTGGTTTTCGGGGACTTACCCTTAAGTACGGACGAAGAAGGTAACGATGATGATGATATTTCAATTTTCGAATCTGATGTTGTTACCATGTATGAATTTGGCGGAAAAACCAGATGGCTTGACGACAAACTGACCATCAATGCTAGCGTTTTTTATGTGAACTGGAAAAGCATTCAATCGGAGCAAATATTGATGGACGGGTTTTCCAGTGTTTTAAATGCAGGCGATGCCACCAATTTAGGCTATGAGTTTGAAGTTGCCTACCGCCCGACCAAGCGTTTCGACATTCAAGCACATATGAGCGTGAACAACCCTGACGTCAGCAATTTTAATCCGGTTTTGGGACCGAATATTGACGAAAAACACCTGCCGCGTATACCTGATCTATCCGCAAGTGTTTTATTGAGCTACCGCAGACCAATTGGACATTCGGGTTTGCGCTCGACCTGGTCCCTAGATTATGCCTTTACCGGTGCATCACAACTTAGTT
This sequence comes from Robiginitomaculum sp., assembly GCA_002733385.1. Classification (GTDB taxonomy): domain Bacteria; phylum Pseudomonadota; class Alphaproteobacteria; order Caulobacterales; family Maricaulaceae; genus Robiginitomaculum_A. Next base: position 61,754 of record NVVO01000001.1, on the reverse strand, counting down.
TCGCCACTACTGACGACTTTGATATGGGCAATAACCATTCGCTTAATGGGCGCGTCAATCTGTACACTGATGATTGGCAAGTTGAAGGATATATCAATAATATTCTTGACGACAAGAGCAATACATTTGCCTTTGGCAACCCATTTACATTTCGCTTGCAAGAACATTTGACCCCCCAGCGCCCGCGAACTGTTGGTATGCGCATTAGAAAACAGTTCTGAGCAAACGCAATAAAAATAAAAACACAGTCTTTTATGGCAGTCACATAAATTTGGTATCGTCAACTCAATAACGAAACAATGTTATTGAATTAACCAAGAGAATATAGCCATGAAGTTGTTTTTCTATACAGCGGTTTTAAGTGCCGGGTTTGGTTTATCAAACCTTGCAAACGCACAAGACGCTTCCTATAGCGTACTTGACCGCCACCAAAGTATCAGCACAACTGCCGGGTTTCATATAGTTGTCCCCCTTGGCAATGAACCCGCTAGGCACGTACAAAACCGGGCGAGGTTTGGTCTCATGCTGGATTTATCACGTCAGTCTAATAGCCAAAACTTTGTGACACCAAATCACTTCAATACAAATTTACTGGATCTGGGCTGGCAATTTAACGGCCAGCCAACAATGATATTAGGCGGCCATGATATCTATACGCCGCTGTTTACGACTATATCCGCCCATGAAAAACATGAACCTCGTGTCGCAGGCATAGGCATTTCAAAAAACACCATACTGATTATTGCAGGCGGCGCTCTAGCCGCCGGCGCCGCAGTGGCCTTGGCTAACAGTGATGGTAATGACGACTCTTCACATGAAGATAATGACAATCACTAACTCAACTTTTAACAGCCCAAATTGGGGGGCCTGACATTATGGAGATTACTATGAAAACAATTACTATTACGGCGCTAATCGGTGCCGGTATTTCACTTGCCGCTTGTGGNAGTAATAGCGTTACGCCTGAACCTATTGTCGCGCCGCCCCCACCACCCCCGGTCGCCCAGGCACCCACCCCGACAACAGCCGTAGGGCCGATCTCCGCGTTTGGTAGCGTCATCGTCAATGGTGTTCGCTACAACACGGACAATGCGGAATTTCTTATCAACGGCAAAACCGGTAGCCAGGCCGATTTGGGTGTTGGCTCTTATATCACAGTGGAGGCCAGCGTCGATTCCAGCGGCAACGCCACGGCACAATCAGTGAAATATAATGACGAGGTTCAAGGGCCGATCAGTTCCATTGACACCGTAAACAACCGCATGGTGGTTTTAGGTCAAACCGTCATCATTGATGGCAACACCTCATTTGACAGCCTCATCACGCCAAGGTCACTTCTGGGTCTTGCCGTTGGTGATATTGTTGAAATTAGCGGCACAAGTGATGCAGACGGAAACATCATTGCCAGCCGTGTTGAACGCGAACCAGCAGGTTCCGGATATGAAATTCGCGGAGTTGTTGCCAATTTAGATACAAATTCCCTGACCTTTACAATCAATCAACTTACCATAGATTATTCCCAAGCCGTGCTGGAAGATTTCGGCACCAATTCTTTGGTCAACGGAATTTTAGTGGACGCCGAGGGTAGAAATTTGAACAATGCGGACGCCCTTATCGCAACCAAGGTTGAATATGAAGGTGCAGATGGCCGTGATGATGACAGCGTCGGCAATGAAAATGATGAGGCTGAAATTGAAGGTATTGTCACCGAATTTATATCCAGTAGTGATTTTAAATTGGCGGGCGTATCGATCATCACTAGTGGCAGTACGCGTTACAAATACGGCACAGCTGCGGACATTGCACTCAATGTCAGGTTAGAAGTCGAAGGGCGCTATGATGCAGCTCAGGCACTGGTTGCTGAAGAAATTGAATTTAAAAACAGTAATAGCAGTGGCGGTGGAAGTTCAAGCAATAGCAATGACCTCAAAATTGAGACGACCCTAGATGCGGTCAGCACAGCTAACAATACAATTACCATTTTTGGTGTCGATTTTGAAGTTGATGCATCAACGCGCTATGAAGATGATAGTCGCGCAAATCTTCGCACATTCGGTTTATCCAATCTTGCCGCAGGTGATTATCTTGAAGTCAAAGGTTATGACCGGGGCGGCAGTATACTTTACGCCTCTAAAGTTGAACGCGATGACCCAAAGACTGGAAATGAAAGTGAAATCGAAGCCCCTGTTGACAGCTTCACCACGGACAGCCTCGTCATATTAGGCATAACAGTAACAACGGATGCCAACACACGCTATGAAGATGCTAATGATAACAACATCTCCAAGACGGCGTTTTTCAACCAGCTTATTGTAGGCGATATAGTCGATGCTGAAGGTAGTAAGACAGGTGCATCTTCGCTTGTAGCCAGAGAAATATCATTTGAAGACCCCGATGATGATTAGACGACGGTTTTAATAAAAAAACTGAAATATTTAGGCGCAGCTCCCCCCGAGCAGCGCCTAAATTATGTTGTGCCTGTATTATGTCAAATAGGTTTGCGGGCAAAGTTTTTGATCTTTGAAAATACAGGCTTCCGCAAGAGTTTCATCACAAAACGCACAGAGGGCTTTCGGATCTGGTTTGGTAATTTTATCATTTTGGATGTGAAAACCTTTATTCTTAAACCGCTTCAAGGTACGCGAAAAAGTCTCCGGGGTCATGTCAAGATAAGAAGCTATGGTTGATTTGTCGTATGGCAGGGTGATCGCACTGCCCTTGCCACCACTTTGCTCCATACCMAGYTTSARCAAAAACCASCCRACCCGYTCKGTRGCSGTYTTMARCCTKGAATGYTCRATTTGCTGKATCAAWSCMTGKGASCGCAKTGACARRCCRCCRATCATAYYCARRGCYARRTTYYKRTTATCTATAAGGCTTTGGCGAATGACGGGCGCAGGCAAAGACAGTATTGTTGTGTCCTGTACCACTTGCGCACTGACCAATGAGGGCGTGTTTAAAAACACCGAGGCTTCCATGAGGCTGTCTCCCGCCGAAAGCATTTGCAACACCGCTTCATCACCAGCTTCGGTGCTTTTATAAAGTTTGACCCACCCCCCCAAAATCAGGTAATAACGCGAAAGCATTTCGCCTTGCATGAATAATAATTTGCCCTTTTCGTATTGGCGAATACCTGCATGGCTCAACAGTTCGGCAAGGTCGGTTTCATTCAACTTTGAAAAAATGGGCAATGTTTGGATAACCGCCATATGTTGTTCCAATTTGCTTGGCACATTATATGTTTTGACCTTTGTAGAGGCTTTGTTAGCTTTGGGTTTCAAACTTTTGACAAGATCGGTTTCTGCGCTTCGTAGCCTGTCAATTTTACCAGTCAGAAGTTCAAACCAGGTGACGGGGGATAAGGCTTCCAAGTCTTTGGTTCGCTTGTCATCACGAAGCAAAGTGTGGATAGACTCCAATACTTCCATCACATAGCCGTCTAGGTTTTTCTCTACATTGCGCCTTTGGCGTTTTGTTGCCAATGACATAAAAGCCCGTCGGTAAGCGGATTGCTCTTCGATCAATGACAACATGCGCTCGGTAAATTCCCGGTTTTTAAAGACTTTCGAGCAAAATCCGTGCGCACCCCAAGCCCGTTCGCGCCCAACCCGTTCTTTCCACTGCAGAAAACTGGAATAAGCGGTGACTTTTATTGGGCTGACATTTTCGATCCCAAGGGCGGTTTCGATATTATATTCAATAGTTGGATATATGAATGAATAAGTATAGGCATTGACGGCTTTGGCAAATTCGATTTTGCCTGCCTGGATGCCTGCGCGCAATACGCCGAGGCCCTCTTTATTATTGCTCACGACATCCAGCTTTTTTTGCCATTTAATTGACATCGGTTCAGGGCTTGTCTTCAACACCTGTTCAAGTGCGACGATCTTGTCATTTGTAGCGCAATATTGAGTGCGCAACTCATCAGGAAAAATTTCGCCTCCGCTATCCAGATAGAGCGCCGTATACCCACGTTCAATTTGCAACTGATGCGTAAGGTCACCTAATGCATGAATTAGCGATATGGGTGACGCGTGGTGTGGGATGTCAGCTTTCATGATTTATGTTTACGGGCAAACTCGGCACGGGGCTATAGTTTTTCAAAGAAAAATCAAATTAGTCAAATTTGATATAGGTCAAACTTATTGCTCTAAAACTTTGGCATAAGGAGCGTGGCTCGCTGGGAGTCGGCATTAAACCGGAGGGTAGCGATATGGAACTTCAAAACAAGGCCACAAGACTTTGGGGCGATTTTTTACGTGTAGACAAAGTCCAAATCAGAACTTTCCACGTCACATGGTTGACGTTCTTTTTATGTTTCTTTGCCTGGTTCGGTATTGCACCTTTGATGGTGGTTGTACGCGAAGAGTTAAGCCTGACCAAAGATCAAATCGGTTGGACAATTATTGGCGCAGTCTCTGCTACGGTTTTTGCCCGGATATTGATCGGTTATTTCTGTGACCGCTACGGGCCGAGATTAACTTATACTTGGTTGCTGATTTTCTCATCTTTCCCGGTTATGGGCATTGGCTTTGCCTATGATTTCACCACATTTTTGATCTTTAGAATTTTGATTGGTGTTATCGGCGCTTCATTTGTTATTACCCAATACCATACAATCAATATGTTCGCACCAAATGTGGTCGGGCAGGCCCAAGCGACCAGTGCTGGCTGGGGTAATCTTGGTGGTGGTGTCACCCAATTTATCATGCCCATGATTTTCTCGGTATTTGTGGTTGGCTTTGGCGTCAATGAAGCCTTTGGCTGGCGCGCATCCATGGTAGTTGCCGGCATGGCGATTTTCGTCATGGGGTTTGTGTATTATTTCTTTACACAAGACGCGCCGGATGGCAGTTATAAGGAACTCCGCGCCCAAGGTAAAATGCCGCCTGCGGGTCAAGCCAAAGGCAATTTTGCCGATGCCCTCAAAGATTACCGGGTATGGCTATTATTCTTCATCTATGCCGCATGTTTTGGTATTGAGCTGACGATTTTGGGCACGCTGGCAATGTATATGTTTGATTATTTTGGCCTGAGCCTAGTAACAGCGGGCTTGGTTGCGGCAAGTTTTGGTTTAATGAACTTGTTTGCCAGAACCTTGGGCGGTATTTTCGGCGATAACTGTGCCTCGCTTTGGGGGTTGAAAGGCCGTGCTACATGGCTATTTATCGTCTTGTTTATCGAAGGCTTGGCCTTGATGTTGTTCTCACAAATGAATGTGTTGTTCCTCGCCATTCCGACTTTGTTACTGTTTTCATTATTTGTACAAATGTCAGAAGGCGCAACTTTTTCAGTGGTTCCGTTTATTTCCAAAAAATCTTTGGGCGCGGTCGCCGGTGTAGTTGGAGCGGGCGGCAATGTCGGCGCCGTCACATTCGGGTTCTTGTTCAAGGGTGATATCAGCTGGGATACTGCCTATCTCATCTTGGGTGTTTTTGTCACCATCGCGTCTTTCTCGGCCCTGCTTATTCGTTTCACTAAACAAGACGAAATTGATGCGGAGCAACGCTTTGACAAAGGTTATACCCAGCACAGAAAAGAAGCTGCCCGCAAACATCTTGAGGTTTTAGGGATGAGCGATGAAGACATCGACGATGTAAAAATCTTTGGCAGCCGCCAAGCCTATGCCTATAAACGCCTCGAAACACTGGGGGTCGATATGACAAACCTGAAATTAAAACACGACTAGGTTTTTCTAAACCATGCTGCAAACGGGGGTTCTGCCCCCGTTTTTTTATGCCTATTTGGAAAATATATGATGGGTTTTGATATAGGTCAAACACGCGCTCTTCAATAACAGGCATAAAGGTCACGGCTTAGTAGGTACACATTCGCACCTGCCTATCATTTTGAAAAGGGAGAGCTGGAGATGGCTAAAGACTTATATGACTGGGACCCGGAAAACGAGGCCCAATGGAACGCAACCGGCAAGAAAATCGCCACGCGTAATTTATGGATTTCAATCCCGGCGCTATTGTGCGGTTTTGCGGTCTGGCTGTATTGGGGCATTATCACGGTACAGATGATCAATCTGGGTTACCCGTTCGAGAAATCCCAATTGTTTACATTGGCGGCGATCGCCGGGCTGACGGGCGCGACCTTGCGCATCCCTTCGACCTTTTTCATCAGGCTGGCGGGTGGTCGAAACACAATATTCTTGACTACGGCTTTGTTAATTATTCCGGCGCTTGGCACTGGGTTTTTATTGCAAAACCCTGATACCCCCCTCTGGCAGTTCCAGTTAATGGCACTATTGTCCGGTATTGGCGGCGGTAATTTCTCGGCTTCCATGTCCAATATTTCGTTCTTTTATCCCAAGAAAGTTCAAGGATATTCACTGGGCATGAATGCCGGGCTTGGTAATTTCGGTGTCACCACCATGCAAATTGTTATCCCGCTTGTGATGACGGTTGGCATGTTCGGCGGCACGGCTCTGACCTTGAAAGCCACCTCTGGTACTTTGATCGGTAAAATTGCGGCCGGCACAGATACTTATCTGCACAATGCCGGGTTTATCTGGGCGGCGGTTCTTATCCCCATCGTCATCGCGGTATGGATTGGAATGAACAATATCAAAGCGGCCCATGTTTCGCCCAATATCAAATCACCAATTGGTGCGTTTGCCAAAATTCTGGGCATGTTGCTTATCGGTTTTGTCACCGCAACATTTGGCTTGTGGTTGATGTTGCCTGCGGACGTGGGCGGCTCGGGCTGGATGGTTTCCAAATGGATTGTTCTGCCAATCGTCATTGTATTGACGGTTGTGGCCTTACGCATGATCCCCGGTGCAATCGGACAAAGCCTGAAGCATCAATACCAAATATTCAACAACAAGCACACTTGGGCCATGACCATTATCTACACCATGACCTTTGGCTCGTTCATTGGGTATGCGGTGGCTTTCGGGCTAGCAATTAAAGTTATCTTCGGCTTCCAGCATATTATGGTGGACGGGGTTATGACCCATGATACGCTCAACCCAGACGGGCCGTCGGCTTTGATGTTTGCCTGGACGGGGCCATTTATCGGCGCGCTCATTCGGCCCCTCGGCGGTATGGTTTCCGATAAAATCGGCGGTGCCAAAGTTACGCAAATTATATCCTTCATCATGGTTATATCTGCTTTGGGCGTAGCCTATTTCATGAAGCAGGCTTATGTCTCAGAAACACCGCAGGAGTATTTCGTACCCTTCCTTATCCTGTTCCTGATCCTGTTTGCCGCCACTGGTATCGGCAATGGTTCTACCTTTAAGACAATAGCCGTAGTGTTTGACAAGGAACAAGCCGGGCCGGTTCTGGGTTGGACTGCGGCGATTGCAGCCTACGGCGCATTTATCATTCCAAAAGTGTTCGGCGAGCAGATCAAAGCCACAACACCGGAATATGCGCTTTACGGTTTCGCGGCGTTCTATGTGCTGTGCATCATCATCAACTGGTGGTTCTATTTGCGGCCAAACGCCTATGTGAAAAACCCTTAATGCATGCAGCCCATCCCGCCCACTTCATCATGGCGGGATGGGCAAAACTCTAACTTATTTTTCAGGAGACCAAAATGGGTCATTTTATCGACAGACTAACCTATTTTTCCAAAATCGACGGGAAATTTGCGGGCGGGCACGGCATAACCACAACCGAACATCGAGGCTGGGAACGCTCTTACCGAAATCGTTGGGCCCATGATAAAATTGTCCGCTCGACCCACGGGGTCAATTGTACCGGCTCGTGTTCGTGGAAAATTTATGTTAAAAACGGCCTGGTGACATGGGAAACCCAGCAGACGGATTATCCACGCACCCGCCCTGATATGCCAAACCATGAGCCGCGCGGCTGTTCTCGCGGCGCGTCTTATTCCTGGTATCTGTATTCTGCCGCACGGCTTAAATTTCCGCTAGTGCGCGCAAGGCTTCTAAAAGCTTACCGGGCCGCCAAGCAGAACCACCCCGATCCGGTAGACGCTTGGGCCAGCATTATGGACGATCCTATCCGCGCCAATGATTACAAAAAAATGCGCGGGCTTGGCGGGTTCGTGCGCGGCGACTGGGACGAAATGAACGAGCTGATTGCCGCCGCCAATATTTATACGGTCAAAACCTACGGCCCTGATCGGGTTGTCGGTTTCTCGCCCATTCCGGCCATGTCCATGGTATCCTATGCAGCAGGCACGCGCTATTTGTCCTTGATGGGCGCGACATGTCTTTCGTTTTATGACTGGTATTGTGATTTGCCGCCCGCTTCCCCCCAGGTTTGGGGTGAGCAAACCGACGTGCCTGAAAGTGCGGACTGGTTTAACTCTGGCTATATTATAGCCTGGGGCTCCAATGTACCCCAAACCCGCACGCCCGATGCGCATTTCTTCACCGAAGTTCGCTATAAAGGCACCAAGACGGTTTCGGTGACGCCGGATTATTCCGAGGTTGCCAAACTGACCGATATCTGGCTCAACCCGCGCCAAGGCACAGATGCAGCCATGGCCATGGCCATGGGTCATGTGGTGTTCAAGGAATTTCATTTGGAAAAGAAATCCGAATATTTCGAAGACTATATTCGCACCTATTCCGACATGCCCATGCTGGTGTTGATGGAAAAAAAGGACGGATATTACCAGCCAGGGCGTACGCTGCGCGCCTCTGACTTCACCGGTAATTTGAAAATTAAAAAAAGCGACAACCCTGATTGGTGCCCGACAGTTTATGATGAACAATCCAAATCCGTGGTCTCGCCTAACGGCACGGTTGGGTCGCGCTGGGGCAATAAGGGCAATTGGAATTTGGAAGCCAAAGACCGGGCTACCGGCAAGGACATCTGGGCGCAACTTTCGTGTATTGATGAGCGCGACGAGGTTCTGGGCGTGGCTTTCCCCTATTTCGCCAACCAGCCCCATGACCAGAAACTGTTCAACCATACCGACCACGAAGACATTCAAGTGCGCAATGTACCGGTGCGCAAGGTGACGCTTAAAGGCAAAAAGACCGCCTATGTGGCCACGATCTATGACCTCATGGCCGCCAATTACGCCATCGACCGTGGTTTGGGCGGCGATAATGTCGCCAGCTCATACGATGACAATGTGCCCTACACTCCCGCCTGGCAAGAAGCCATTACCGGGGTAGACCGGGCCAAAGTTATACAAGTGGCCAGAGAGTTCGCCGAAAACGCCGACAAGACCCGTGGTCGTTCTATGGTGATTTTGGGTGCTGCCATCAATCACTGGTATCATATGGATATGATTTACCGGGGCATTATCAATTTGCTGATGATGTGCGGCTGTATCGGTAAATCCGGCGGCGGTTGGGCTCATTATGTCGGCCAGGAAAAACTGCGTCCGCAAACCGGTTGGATACCATTGGCCTTTGCAACCGACTGGGCGCGTCCACCACGCCAGATGAATTCAACCTCGTATTTCTATAACCACTCAAGCCAGTGGCGTTATGAAAAACTGGGTGTCGCCGAAATTCTGTCACCTCTGGCCGACAAAGACAAATGGGCCGATTATTCACTGATTGATTGCAATGTGCGCTCCGAGCGCATGGGCTGGCTGCCGTCCTCGCCGCAGTTCAAAGATAACCCGCTTGGTTTCAAGGCCGAGGCAGGCGATAAGGACATCACGCAATATGTGGTTGACCGGATTAAATCCGGAGATCTGGAATTTGCCTGCGAAGACCCGGACCACGCAAATAATTATCCGCGCAATATGTTTGTCTGGCGCTCCAATATTCTCGGCTCAAGCGGCAAGGGTCATGAATATATCCTCAAACATTTGCTCGGAGCGTCCAACTCCCTGATGAGTGAGGATATTGGCGTTACGGGCGGGGCTAAACCGTCCGAGGTCAAATGGCACGACGACGCGGTCGAGGGTAAATTGGATCTGGTCATCACACTGGACTTTCGCATGTCAACCACGGCGGTTTATTCAGACATCGTTCTGCCAGCCGCCACATGGTATGAGAAAAACGACCTGAACACTTCCGACATGCACCCGTTCATTCATCCATTGTCCCGTGCCGTAGACCCGGCTTGGGAAAGCCGTTCGGACTGGGATATTTTCAAAGGCCTGTCCAAAAAATTCTCCGAGATTTGCCCCGGACATTTGGGCGTGGAAGATGATCTGGTCTCCGTGCCGATCTTGCACGACACACCCGGCGAAATCGGTCAGGCGTTTGGCGTCAAGGACTGGAAAAAAGGCGAATGCGAGCCCGTACCGGGCAAAACCATGCCAAATTTGGTGGCGGTCAAACGCGATTACCCGAACCTGCATAAAATGTTCACCTCGGTCGGGCCATTGCTGGAAAAACTTGGCAATGGCGGCAAGGGCATTGGTTGGAAGACTGGCGACGAAGTCGATCTTCTGCGCGGGCTTAACAAAGTGGTGCGCGAAGAAGGTATCTCCAAAGGCCAACCCAAGCTGGAAACGGCTATTGATGCTTGCGAGGTAATTTTAAGTCTTGCCCCCGAAACCAATGGTCAGGTCGCGGTTAAGGCCTGGAAAGCGCTGGGCGAATTTACCGGGCGCGAACACACCCATTTGGCTCTGCCTAAACAGGACGAGAAAATCCGCTTCCGGGACGTGCAGGCCCAGCCGCGCAAGATCATTTCTTCCCCGACCTGGTCAGGGCTTGAGGACGAACATGTTTCCTATAATGCCGGCTATACCAATGTGCACGAACTGATCCCGTGGCGCACCTTGACGGGCCGYCAGCAATTTTAYCAAGACCATGAATGGATGCGCGATTTCGGCGAAACTCTGTGTGTTTACAAACCACCGATTTCGACCCGTACCATCAATGACGCCATAAAAACCCGTGGTGATAGTACCAAACAAATTGCGCTCAACTGGATTACCCCGCACCAAAAATGGGGCATCCATTCGACCTATTCCGATAATTTGCTGATGCTGACCATGAGCCGGGGCGGGCCAATCATTTGGATATCCGAAATCGACGCCGCGAAAATCGATGTGGTCGATAATGACTGGATCGAAGCCTATAATGTCAACGGCGCCATCTCGGCTCGCGCCGTGGTCTCCCAGCGTGTGCCTGAAGGCATGAGCATGATGTATCACGCTCAGGAAAAAACCATGAATACGCCGGGCAATGAAGTCACGGGCAAACGCGGCGGCATCCATAATTCCGTCACCAAAGCCGTGGTCAAGCCAACCCATATGATCGGCGGCTATGCGCAACTTAGCTGGGGCTTTAATTATTACGGCACGGTTGGTTCCAACCGCGACGAATTTGTTATTGTCCGCAAAGTGAAAAAACTCGACTGGATGGAAGAGCCTTACGAAGAAGGCCAGCCTATCAATATCGATCTTGGTAAAGGAGCAGCTCAATGACTATTCGCGCGCAAATAGGTATGGTGCTGAACCTGGATAAATGTATCGGGTGTCACACATGTTCAATCACTTGTAAAAACGTCTGGACGTCCAGAGGCGGGGTTGAATATGCATGGTTTAACAATGTCGAAACCAAGCCCGGGCTTGGCTATCCGCGCAATTGGGAAGACCAGGAACAGTGGAAAGGTGGCTGGGAGCGGACGAAATCCGGCAAACTGAAACCTAAAGCTGGCGGCAAGGTCGGGCTGTTGACGCAAATTTTCGCCAATCCTAACCTGCCGGAAATCGACGATTATTACGACCCCTACACTTACGAATATGACCGTTTAAAGTCCGCCCCTGAAAGCAAAACCGTACCCACGGCCCGGATGAAATCCGTCATTACCGGCAAGACYATGGAYAAGCCSGAYTGGGGTGTYAAYTGGGAAGAAYTGCTSGGCGGCGARTTTGAAAARCGYCGCAGTGATTAYAATTTCAAAGGCATTCARGAGAAAATGTACGGCGARTTTGAAAATACATTYATGATGTATYTGCCGCGCYTGTGCGAGCATTGCCTCAACCCGACTTGCGTGGCCTCGTGCCCGTCCGGCGCGATTTATAAGCGCGAGGAAGACGGCATTGTCCTGATCGACCAAGATAAATGCCGGGGTTGGCGCATGTGCGTTTCGGGTTGTCCCTACAAGAAAATTTATTTCAACTGGCAGTCGGGCAAGTCGGAAAAATGTACGTTCTGTTATCCGCGTATCGAAGCGGGCGAGCCAACCGTATGCTCCGAAACCTGCGTTGGCCGTATCCGTTATTTGGGTGTGCTGCTCTATGATAGCGAGCAGATTAAAGACGCGGCATCTGTGCCGGACGAGAAAGATTTATACCAAGCCCAGTGCGATTTATTCCTAGACCCCAATGATCCGGACGTGATCGCCCGCGCCAAGGCCGACGGTATCCCCGAAAGTTGGCTGAAGGCCGCGAAAGCGTCTCCGGTTTACAAAATGGCCATGGACTGGAAAATCGCATTTCCCTTACATCCTGAATACCGCACCCTGCCCATGGTCTGGTATGTGCCGCCTCTGTCGCCTATTTCTGCGGCTCATGAAAATGGTCTTATGAACAGCAAAGAAGGCACGAACGGCATGATCCCTGACGTGGAAAGCTTACGCATCCCCGTTAAATACCTGGCTAATTTGCTTACGGCTGGTGACGAAAAACCAGTGATAATTGCGCTTGAACGCATGCTTGCCATGCGCGCCTATATGCGCGGCAAAACCGTAGACGGTGTGACCAATCTTGACATACTTGAAGACGTCGGCATGTCCGAGCATGAGATGGACGACATGTACCAGATGATGGCCATTGCCAATTATGAAGACCGGTTCGTCATTCCGACCAGTCATAAGGAATATGCCGGCGACGGCCCGTTCGATCAGGAAATCGCTTTCGCCACCCGCTCCGAATGCGGCTTTAGCTTTGGCAATGGTTGTCATGATAGTGGGGGCGGCGGCGAGCCTAAACGCTCCAATTTGTTCGGCACCCAGAGCCACGCCAACACAATGGACGGATCATTTCGCGGGGCTAAAACGCCCGGCGACGGCGGCGTCAAAACCCTGAAGCCAGAAAATATGGGAGATAAATCATGAGAAGTTTACGTGTATTATCTAGGCTTTTGGTTTATCCAAGCGCCGAGAGCTTTGAGCAAATGAATGCGCTAAAAGACGTTTTGCGCGAAGACGGTTTTTTGAAAGCGGCATCCCTCAAAAAACTCAACGCCTTTATAGACGAACTTTCAAACAAAGAATTGATGGCGGCCCAAGAGGTTTATGTAGAGTTGTTTGACCGGGGCCGGGCCCATTGTTTGCATTTGTTTGAACATGTGCACRGCGAATCGCGGTTTCGCGGGCAAGCCATGCTGGATCTGTCAGATCGCTACGCCGAAAAAGGTCTGGTGATCGGGGTTGGTGAACTGCCGGATTATCTGCCGGTATTTCTAGAGTTTATCTCCATTTGCGACCCCAAAGAAGGTTTGGAAACCCTGGCCCAGGCCGCACCCGTCATCGCGACTATTGGCGAGAAATTAAAGCGGCAAAAGAGCGGCTATGCCAATGTGTTTACGGCAATTGTCGAGCTATCGGGTGCGAAATTAAATCAAGCCGATATCAAAAAAGCTGCAGACGCGGCCCTACCCAACATCCAAACCTTGGACGAGTTGGACGAAGAATGGCAAGAACCGGAAGCGTTCGGCGATGATTGCGCCCCGTGCGGCCCGTCAAGTGCCATGCCGCTGGGGCCCGCCAGCCAATCCCCAAGTCAACCCCCAAGTCAATCTGCCAACCAAGGAGCAAACCAGTGAGCGAATTTCTCAACACATTTTTCTTTGGCATTTTCCCTTATCTCGCTATTGGCACCATGATCATCGGCAGTATATTGCGCTATGACCGTGACCCCTATTCTTGGAAGGCGGATTCGAGCCAACTCATGAGCCGTAAAGGTTTGCGCCTCGGCAGCAATCTGTTTCACGTGGGTATCATATTGCTATTCTTCGGGCATCTGGTTGGCCTGCTCACCCCGCACTGGGCTTATGAACCGTTCATGACATCTGGGCAAAAACAATTGATTGCTATGGTTGCGGGTGGTTTTTTTGGCAGCATGATGTTTGTCGGCACGGTCATTTTAATCGTGCGCCGTTTCGGCAATCCCCGCGTCAGTGCCACGTCCAGTTTTTGGGACAAGGCTATTTTGCTCCTGTTGTTCGCGCAACTTATTTTGGGGCTTCTGACCATTCCGCAATCGGCCAAGCATATGGACGGTTCCTCCATGATCGAGCTCGCCGCATGGGCGCAAAAAATCGTCACCTTTAGAGGCGGCGCCGCTGAACATATTTTAGCCCAAAATATCATCTTCAAGTTGCACATCGTTCTGGGGCTGACTATATTTCTTGTCCTGCCCTTTACACGTCTGGTGCATATCTTTTCAGCCCCGATTAAATATTTATTCCGCACAGGTTACCAGATCGTACGGCGGCGATAACAGCCAAATAAAGCATGAGAAAACCTCCCTGTTTGGGAGGTTTTTTTGTGAGATTGGTTAGGTGCGACATTATGCGCACCTGGCTCATACACTCTTTTGACTTGGGTCAAATACCAGTAGTTCCGTCGTGGTAAAACCCATTTATAACTTTAACTCAAACAGGAAAATCACCATGCGCGCCTTACTTCTCGCCTCTATCGCAACATTGTCAATCTTAGCTGCCGGCCCGGCTTTCGCAGCGGATGAAGCCGAAACACTTGTGGAAGCTATCACCGAGGGCAAAGCCAATATCAATTTTCGTTACCGGCTTGAAAACGTCTCCCAGGACGGGTTTGCCGATGATGCAACGGCTTCCACCTTGCGCACGAAACTGAAATATTCAACCAAGGTGTTTAAAGGTTTCTCCGGTGTTTTGGAATTTGATAATGTCACGCAAATAGGGAGCGGTAATTATAACAGCACCGTCAATGGCAAAGGTCAGTTTCCGGTGATTGCAGACCCAAAAATCACCGCCGTCAATCAAGCCTATATCGCCTATACCGGGTTTAAGAACACCACCTTGCTGGCCGGGCGCACGGCCTTGAATTTAGACAATCAACGTTTTGTCGGTACGGTCGGGTTTCGCCAGAACGACCAGACTTGGGACATGGCCGGTATTATCAGCAAGCCAACGGAAAACCTGACTTTAACGGGCGGCTATGTGTGGAATGTCAACCGGATTTTTGGTGATGACCACCCATTTGGTGATTTGGATACCGATACATTTATTTTAAACGGCAAATACACCGGGTTCGGATTTGGCAATTTGACCGCCTACGGCTTGTTTATTGATCTCAATGACGCCGCCGTTCTCGCCCTATCCAGCCAGACCTTGGGGGTTCGCTTTGACGGCACGCATAAGCTGGGCGGTGGTGATCTGAAGGCGCTCTATGAACTGGAATTTGCCACGCAAAGCGATTATAAAGACAGCCCGCTGAATTATAGCGCCCAATATTATCATGTTATGGGCGGATTAAGCACCGGCGGCTTTACCGGAAAAATCGGTTACGAAGTCTTGGGTTCAGACAATGGTTTTGCCAGCTTCCAGACACCACTCGCTACCTTGCACAAGTTTAACGGTTGGGCCGATAAATTTCTCGCCACACCAGCTGGCGGGTTAGAAGATTTCTACGGATCTGTATTTTACAAGGTCGGCGGCGATAGTGCGCTGAAAGGTTTGACATTTGGCGCGATCTATCATGATTTCTCCGCAGATGTCGGGACGAGCTACGGCAGTGAAATAAATCTATTAGTCAAAAAGAATTTCGGCAAAAACTTTTACGGATCCTTGAAATACGCCAATTACAAAGCTGACGGGTTTAGCACCGACACCAGCAAATTATGGTTCACCATAGGGGCTAATTATTAAGGCAGCTAAATCGTCACACCGCCTATGCTGGCACCGCCGCAAACATAGAGGGTTTGTCCAGTGACAAACCCGTTTGCGGGGTCGCAAAAATATAGAAGCGCATTGCTGACATCTTTGGGTGTTCCGAGGCGGCGCACGGGCAAGCTGGCGGCCAATTTTTGCTCGCGTTCACTGCCCTTGTCCACAATATCCCAAAAATTATCCGTTAGCACGGGGCCGGGCGCGACGACATTGACCGTAATGCCCGATGGCCCTAACTCCAAAGCCCAAGTTCTTGCCATGCCGTGTAGACCAGCTTTGGTGAACGAATAGGCGGTGCGGGTCGGCACCCCCATGGCGGCCCGCGACGAGTTAAATACGATGCGGCCAAAACCGCTGGCTTTCATGGCGGGCACAAGAGCCTGCACAAATATCAAGGCCGCGCCTGCGTGCAGTTGTGACAGCGTAAGAATATCCGCGTGGCTGGCATCTTCCAGCAGGTTCGGCAATATCATACCGGCATTGTGGACGAAATGGGTGACGGTGTGTTTGGCGGCAATATCGCGGGCCGCCGCCTGGGTGGCTTTCGCGTCCGTAAGGTCGCAATTGACGTTGTAAAGATTGTCGTGGGCATAGTCCGCGTCCCGGCGCGAGACATTGATAACCGTGTATCCCATGTCCAGCATTCGCAAGGCCAAATCTTTGCCAATGCCACTACTGGCACCTGTAATCAGCGCGCATAAATTTTTCATAGCTTTTCCTTCGCTGTAAAAACACCGTCTTTTTGGGCCAAAATTACCGGATCATTACTGGTCAATTTTGCGTCCATAAAAGCCAAAACATTCGGCCCCGCTTCCAGTTTTATCAGGCCGATACGCAAGGGGAGCTTATCCGCCCATTCGGGTTTCACGCTTATATGTAAATCGGTGAAACTGCTCACCCGCCCCTTGGCAGACACGGATTTCCACGCCAATTTATCGCGCCAACAGGCCGGACAAATATCGCGCACCGGGTAATGCACGGATTGGCAATGGCTACAAACCTGAAGCTTAATCATGACCACGCTCCAATATAGCGGCGGCGCAGGACAAGCCCTTGTCGTAATTTATGATGCCAAAACCCGATACCAATCCGAGCCGCGCATCTTGCACTTGCTCGCCCAATGCGCTTCCCGTCAGTTGGCGGACAAGTTCGACAAGGCCGAGAAAGCCGCCCGCCGCACCCGCCTGTCCGCACGACAATTGCCCGCCGGATGTATTGTGCGGGAAACTGCCAGCCACCGTAAAATCGTGCTTTTGCACAAAATCTTTGGCCGTACCTTTTGGGCAAAACCCCAAATCCTCAAGCTGCATGAACGAAATCACCGGATAATCATCATAACTCTGCACCACATCCATATCTTGCGAACAGACCCCCGCTCGCGTCCACAAATCCTGCGCGTCCATAGCCAGCCCCGTGCGCAATTGCACATCATCACGGCTATAAGCATTGTGGCGCTCACATGTGGCGCGAATATGCACATAAGGAAGTCCGAGCGTTCGCGCCCGGCTCGCGCTCATCACCAGATAGCCTTCCGCACCCGCGCACGGCATGACGCAATCAAACAAATGCAGCGGGCTGGAAATGGGTTTTACTTCCAGATACTCATTTAGCGTAAGCGGCTTTTTCATCAAGGCTTGGGGGTAGCCCAGCGCATTTTGCCTTTGCGATACGGCGAGCCGCCCGAAATCCTCGCGCTTCGCCCCGTAGCGTTGCATATAAGCCCGGGTGATCAGAGCAAAACTGACATTCGGCCCCCCTGCCCCGTAAGGCAAAACGGCGGCGGACATATCAGACGAAAAATCATCCAGCAATGTTTCAAAGCCGTGTTTCGGGTTTGTGTCCCCTCCTATGCAGGCCACAATATCGGCATCACCCATTTGCACGGCCCGCGCCGCTTTACGCAAAGCAGTAATGCCGCTGGCCCCGCCGGTGACTTCTTGGGATAACCAACGGGGTGTCATGCCAAAATGTTGGGTCAATGTGGCGGCGCTGTCGGGAGCCAGCGTAAAGGAACTTACGGACAGGCCGTCAATATCTTGCGCGCCCAACCCGCTGGCCTCTGACAACATACCCAAGGCCCGGCCTAGCCAATAATTGGCGGGCCTGTCACTGTACCGCACATAGGGAACACTGATGGGCGTAGTGATCACTACATCTTCATAAGATTTGCTCATTTGCTGCGTTTCTTTAAACTGCGCACATCAATGGTCGCGGCGTGTTGTCGTAAATCTTTCACCAAGGCTTTCAAATCTCCCCGTTTGATTTTGTTGGTGGATGTTAGCGGCAAACTATCAACAAAAGCAATATAGCCCGGCGCTTTATAATAGGCCAGTCGCGACAGACTGAATTTGACAATATCTTCGGCCAAATCCGTTTTTGGGGTGGAGGTATCATTGGTGACGACAAGAGCAAAAACCTCATCGCCGCGCACCTTGTCTGGTGTGGCGGCGACCGCAATGGCCTCGATATTTTCGTGCCCGGCAAGTGCGTTTTCCACTTCTATAGCGGCGATATTCTCGCCGCTACGCCGGATGACATTTTTCTTGCGGTCAACGAATACAAATGTACCGTCCGGATTTTCGCGTACAATATCGCCCGTATGAAACCAGCCATCTTTCCAGGCTTCGCTGGTAGCTTGGGGATTTTTGAGATAGCGGTCAAAAAAGCCGAATTTTGGATTATCCCCGGCCCGGCGCACCAGAAATTCGCCCGGCGTTCCTGATGGGGCGGTACTGCCATCATCAGCAAGGAGCTTGACTTCAATCTCCGGTTCTGGTGCGCCAAAGCAATTTGTCCCCACACGGCGCGGGTCTTTGGAGGCTGCGATGACGGCACCATTGCCTGTCTCAGTCATGGCCCAAGCTTCGATGAGCGGGAAGCCGTAGCGGGTTTCGAACCACTCGTGCAAATTCCGGTCAACCCCGGCTCCGTAACCAAAACGCACGGTATTATCTGTGTCTTGCTCGCTTGGCTCGGCCCCCATAAGCATGGCAGGCATCACGCCTAGGTAATGAATGATACTGGCACGGGCTTCGCGCACACTATCCCACCAGCTACGCGGGTGGAAACGGTCAAGAAAACTGATACAGCCGCCGACCGCCATCATGCCGATACTGGAACAGGCCAGCGCGTTCATATGGAACAGCGGCAGAGGCGTAATCATGCGCTCGCCGTCCTCGTCAAGAGCGCAATGCCCGCCGACATCTTTGTACCATTGGCCGCAATTGAGGAAATAGGCATTGGACAGAACGCAACCCTTTGGCAGGCCGGTTGTACCGGATGTATAGAGCAAAGCGCACTCGCTGTCTTGGGTTATGAGAGATTTAACAGCCGTATCAGGCGGGGCAGGAATGGGATCATCCGCACCAATAACCATGAAATTATCCGGCCCCGCACAGCGTAAATCATCTTGGCGGGACGGCAATGCGACCGCCAAAACCATCTCGGAATGGGACACCATATATTCAAGCTCTGCGGCGCGAAGCTCCGGATTTATCGGGACAATGGAAACCCCCAAAGCATTGAGCGCCAGCCAATGTACGAAAAATTTTGGCCGGTTTTCCAGCAATATGCCAACCCGGTGCCCCGGCCCATATCCGGCCTTGGTGTAAGCCGTCTGTTTGGCATTCGCTGCGGATTGCAAAATCTCGTAACTTATTTCGCCAGCATCAATATCGTATATGTGCGCGGTTTCCAACAGCACATTTAAAAAAGGCCGCACCGGAAATGCCTGCGCCGTCGCCGCAAATAGTTGCGCCACACTGGCATAGTCCAAAGGTGGGTTTAGAGCTGTCATAATGTTCTCTACACGAAAAGTTGGATATTACGGTGGGCCGATTCCGGATTGATCAAATTAACCTGCTTACGCACAATTTGAAGACCGTCTCCCGTTGGCCGCAAAATATGTTCGGCCCAGCCGACCAGAAAAAATTGCTCGTCGAGACGACTTTCCGTATAATGAAATGCAGTTTTGGTTTTTATTTCCTTACCCTTTTTCAATATTTGTGGGTTCAATATTTGCGGTCTTTGCAAAATATGATGACAGCGGCTTTTGGGACGCTGGGAAAATGTACGTTCGCCCTTCAACCGTTCAACCCGAACCGTCAGCAATAATTTATCCTCATACATCAAAGATGTGGTGAGATGCTCTTCGGTCTGGCCAAATTCAAGCGGCATCCAATAGACGCCGTCGTCAGCAAATAATTCCAGCCAGTCTTCAAATTTATGTTCGTCAAGCAAATTGGCTTCTGCATATATAAAGTCTATGACGTCTTGCTCGCTGATACTCATACCTCGTCTCCTGCACTCATATATTTGGCCCAACTGACATAATGGTTGCGCATTTGCACCTCGGAAGTTCCCGGATGCACACGCTCCCCGCCCAGCTCGTCTGCCCGGTAATGGCGCTGCATATTGACCCACGGATTTGCATCTACCTTTAGTCCTTCTTGCGCCCGCTCATACATTTCAAGATCGTCGTGCCCGACAATTGAGGTCGGCGCATTGATGATCCGGTTATACATAGCGGTGCGTTTCAAAAATGTATCGGGCGCCCCGACCAATTTGAAAATCCAGCTCTCGACAATGGTTTTATCGGCGGCAATCGGCTTGAACAAGCGCAAGGTCTGGATGGCACCTTTGACCATCATATTGGGAAAATAACAGGTGTTGTGGCGGGTCTCTGCGATTATTTCTTCGGCCCGCTCGCCGCCGTAGGCCTCAACCATGGAGATGAAATAGCCCTCCACATCACTATATTCTGAATGGATTGACCAGCTTACGCCCGTATGACCATGGCCGTGATCCCAGGTGCGAATGCCCATTTTTTCAAAGGTCTCGTAGGACGACATAAATGGCAGAACCAGTTCGACTACCATAGGCTTGGGCATAGGTTTGGACATAGGCTTGGACGTGTCCTCACCCGCCGCTGCTTCCCAGATCTTCTTGACCGTTCCGGCAGAACTTTCATGGGCGATCATCGGGTGGCAGGTGTCGGTCTGGTTATCCACCAGCATTTTCCAGTTACAGTGGTGCAGATAACGCAAGGGTGCGCCGACAATCTCCAGTCTGCCCTCGGGCGAGCGGTCGATCATATTGTCAATACTGGACAAGGAGCCACTAAAGAATTCTTCGAAACTTTCGCCTTCCTCACTCAAGCGAACGAAAACAAAGCCGCGATAGTTCTTGACATTTTTAAGATTACACATGCCTTTTTTGGCGCAGGATTTGTCAAAACCCGTATCTTCATAACCTTTCTTGAACGGGATACCGAGCGGGCTACCATCGGTTTTAAATGACCAGGCATGATAGGGGCAGCGGAAAAACCGACCCGTACTGCCGCTGGGGTCATTGACCAATTGCACGCCTTTATGGGGGCAGCGGTTCAGCAAAACCTGGATTGTGTTGTCGCTGTGGCGCACCATAATCACCGGCTGGGTGCCGATGGTAGTGGTGGTAAAATCACCCTTTTTTGGCACCTGACTATCA
Organism: Robiginitomaculum sp.; assembly: GCA_002733385.1. Classification (GTDB taxonomy): domain Bacteria; phylum Pseudomonadota; class Alphaproteobacteria; order Caulobacterales; family Maricaulaceae; genus Robiginitomaculum_A. The sequence goes on along the minus strand of NVVO01000001.1, from coordinate 40,486 downwards.
TGGCCCACATAAACCCATGTGCGCCGAAACACGGTTTTCATTTCTTGCTCAAATACGCTTTGGCTCAAAAAAACATCGCGGTGAACCTCGCTGGCCCCCGGCTTTACCAAAGCTTTTATATCAACCTCGCTCATACATCCTCCTTATAAATCCAGTACTATTTTGGCGCCCCTAGCGCGGGAAACACAGATTTGCATCACGTCCCCGGCGGCTTTTTCCGCCTCGCTCAGCACCACGTCCCTGTGGTCAATTTCACCTGAAATCACCCCGGTCTGGCAAATACCACAATCACCTCTGGAGCAATCATATATGGGGTCTTCACCCGCCGCCTCCAGGACTTCAATTATGGTCTTGCCAACTGGCACGGTGTAAATCTTGCCTGACGAAGACAACTCTATTTCAAATTCCGTGTCACCCGCTTGCGGGCTCGGCGTTGCAAATAATTCGAAATGAATTTGCTCCTTGGGATAGCCGCAGGCCAAGGCCTGTTTTTGCACAGCTTCAATCATACCTTTCGGCCCGCAAACATAAATATGGGCATGATTTGGCACGGTGTTTAACACGGCCTCAATGTCCAAAGCGTTTTCTTCATCATCATAATGTATGTGTAAATTAAAGCCTATATATGTTTGTAAAGCCTCGACAAATGCCAAGGATGTACAGGTGCGCCCGGCATAATGCAGGGCAAAACCCGTGCCCGTGTTTTGTAAATGCGCGACCATAGCCATGATCGGCGTGATGCCGATCCCGCCTGCTAATAACAAGCTGAACTGCGCGTCTGGGTGCAAGGCAAAATCATTTTTTGGCGAGCTTATGGATATTTCATCACCAATTTTTAGCCCGTGCATGAATTTGGAACCACCCGTACTTTCTGCTTCCAACAAAACCCCAAGCGTGTAAACATTATCGTCCACCGCGCCTATTTGTTTAGGCATTGGCATTGACATAAGCGAATATGACCGGGTTTTGCCTTTGCCAATATCCACATCGATATGGGAGCCGGGTGTATAATCCGGCAATGGCTGGCCATCAGCACTAACAAGAGAAATCATCTTGATTTCTTGCGTGACAAACCCCGAAGCCTTAACCTTGGTTGGAATATGTTTTGAAGACTGCATCATCGTCCTGTTTTCAAATTACATTCTTTTTAATATATTATAATTGATTTTTCAACTAAATTCTTTAAACATGCAATAATAATCGCAAGGGCAAGTATGACCGACGAACATTTTGACAATTATTTGCTGTATCAACTGGCCATGGCCAGCCATGTAGTTTCGTCGCAATTCCACGCAGAATTAGAAAAATCCGGCATAAAACCTGTAGCATGGCGCATTCTGTATTGTTTGTGGAGTAAACCGGATATGCGCCTGACCGAACTGGCCCGCCATGTTCTATATAAACAACCACGGGTCACCAAACAAATCGCCCAGCTGGAGATGGACGGCCTTATCACAAAAACCGTGAAGCCGGACGATCGACGTAATGTATATCTTCGCCTGACCACCAAAGGCCAAAATATAATCTATCCACTGATACAAAAATCTGCAAAACACGAAACTCAAATCTTGTCCGTGCTGAGCAAAACCGACCAAGCCAAATTCCGCAAAACCTTGTCACGTCTTATTGCCGGTTTGCCGGAATAGGGCGCGCCATTCAAAATATGCAGGTTATAAGCTTATAATCTAGGGTCTGTCCCTAACTAAATACCGCCTGTATTGTCGTGTATTCTTTCAGGCCTTCGACGCCGAACTCGACACCGATACCGGATCCTTTGACGCCGCCAAACGGGACATTGGGCTGGATCATGCCGTGTTTGTTGATCCAGACACTGCCGCATTCCATGCGCGTTGCAATCGCCTTGGCTTTGTCGATATCCGTTGACCAGACCGAACCGCCAAGCCCGACATTAAGGGCATTGGCACGGGCGACGGCATCATCAATATCAGAATACTTTAAAATCGGCAGAGCCGGGCCGAACTGTTCTTCGGCGACAATGCGCATATCGTCCGTGCAATCGGCCAGCAAAGTGACGGGATAAAAATACCCCGGCCCACCCTTGGGGTTGGCACCGAGCAAGACCCGCGCCCCATTGGCCACAGCATCGTTCACCAGATCATTGACCTTGTTATACTGCATGGCATTTTGCACCGGGCCTAGGGCAATATTTTCGTCCATTCCATTGCCCATAGGTATGTTTTTGGCAAATTCCGTCAGATGTTCACAGACCGCATCATAAACGTCTTCGTGAACATAGAGCCTTTTTAAGGCCGCACATGTCTGGCCATTATTGATAAATGCGCCCCAGAACAAACCTTCCGCAATCGCCTTGGCGTCTACATCCGGCAGGACAATACCCGCATCATTGCCGCCAAGTTCCAAGGTTAGGCGCTTCAATGTCGGCGCGGCGCTGGCCATGATTTTCCCGCCAGTTGCGCAAGAACCGGTAAAGACAATTTTTTGAATACCCTTATGCTCGCTCATCATTTTACCAAGTTCGTCCGTACCGCTGACGATATTCAGAACACCTTTGGGCAAAGCGCCCGCAAGTAGTTCTATCATGCGCAGGCTTGAAAGGGGTGTATAGGGCGACGGTTTAATCACCACAGTGTTGCCGGTACGAATGGCCGGAATAATGTGCCAGATAGCAATCATCAGCGGGAAATTCCACGGCGTTATGGAACCGACCACGCCGATAGGATGGCGGTGTAATTCAACCCGCCCTTCTTCATTGTCCTGAATAACTTCAACGGGTAATTCAAGATCAGCCGTGAAATGCGCCCAACCGGCACAACCGCCCAGCTCAAAGCGCGAGCCGAGACCGCCCAGAGGCTTGCCTTGCTCCAGGGTCAAAAGCTTGCTTAATTCTTCTGCATTGTCTTCCAAAATCTGGCCGAGCCCGTGACAGGCATTTTTGCGCTCAGCATCGCTGGTCTGGCTCCAGGTCTTAAAGGCGGCGGCGGCGGCGTCAACGGCAGCATCCAGTTGTGCGCCTGTNGCCAGCGGACATTGCCCCACAAGCTCGCCGGTGGCCGGATTTAAAATATCCACATGCTGCGCGCATGCAACCGCTTCGCCGTTTATAAATAAATGATATCCCATTATTCTCTCCTTATTTTTGTGAATGTTTGTTTGAAATTTTAGCCAGTAAACTTTCGCGGGTCTTGGCCGCGTCAATTGACAAAGGGTGTTTGCGCCACTGCGACACTTCTTCGGTCGTGTACGGCACATGGTCTGCAGGAATATTGTCCGGATCAAAACGAAGCAAAAGCCAATTGATAAGCTCGGTTAAATCCGCATCATTGACACTGGCATTGGTGATGCCCGGCACCCGGGACAGATATTCCCGGCCGCCTTCTACAGCCAAAAATTTGGAAACTTCCCCGGTTAAGTCCGGCAAGCCTTTGTCTGGTCGTCCAGTACCATCGACTTTATGGCAACCCTGACAATTTAAAATCCAGTCCTGTCTTGCCTGTTTAGCTTTGTCGGTTTGGAAATATCCCCCATTGCCTGTTGCCTGAATTGTCTCTTGTGCGTGCGCACTTGCCGCAACCAGTCCGAGGGCCGCAAAAAGCACAAGGAATGTCAAAGCAGCAAATTTCATTCACTGACCTTTGGTCTCAAGACTAAAACCTTGTCACCACCTATACGGCCATATGTCTCATTGATATTGCTTACTTCATCTGCGCTAAAAACTTTCAACTTATTCTCTGGGTAAAAACTGCCAAGCATATGGTTTAAAACATCCGCAATATCGGCGGGTGATTTACCCCCTGCTTGCCTGACCATAACACTGTTATATATCCCGCTCTCGGTTTCCAATGTACCGCGCAGACCGTTATAGATAACCAGAACAAGATATGTGCGCCCAGCCTCTGTACTGGCCAATATATCCACACCAGAATTTAGCGGCGGAAATGCCCCCGGAACACCTGCCCCATCGGCCAGATGGCAAGCGATACATTTCTTGTAAAATTTCTTGCCATTTGCTTCTGGGCTTAGACTTGGTTTTTTTACGGGCACAGTGGCGTTAACAATGACTTCGACCCGCTCAAGGTTTTTAGCGGCAGGCGCAACGTCACTATCTTGCGAACCACAAGCCGCCAGACCCAAAAATACGGATAGAAATAATACGCGCATAGCCGGGCTTCCCATTATTTTTCTAATGCCGTGCCGATAATAATTGCCGTCGAACATGTGTAAGAAATATTGGTCGTCCCCAGACACCAATTGATATCATTGGAGGCTTGCGGGCGCACCATGGGACGGTCGCTTTCATTGCGGTTACACATACAGCGCGAACATTCCGGCGCACCGCAACAATCATTATAGGAAATAATATAAGCCCGCCCATCCGCCGGGTTTTGACAGGTACCAATCCAGGTTATTGGCGACATTTCTGTACCCGCCGGACAGGTATTGGCGCTGCCACCGCAACATGTGCATAAAAACCCGTCAATGGCACAATAGCGCCAATAATCACACGAGGTCGGGTCGCCGGGGTCTTGGGGATTGCCCGTGCTTTGCGCGCCAACACCGGAATAACCGCCTTCTTGGGCGACCGCCCGCGCAACTGGCAAAAGCGGTACCGCCGCAACCCCGGCCAACAATGTRCCAAGCTTGGTCAGCAAGGAGCGCCTTGATGTCGTGTGGGCCAGTTTTCGGGCCGATTTTTCAACTAATTTATCAAAAGCAGACATGCCTTCACCTCTTTTCTAATCGCGTTTTCGTTTTGCCATATAGTCCTGGATAGACGCTATACCGGTTTCTTTGGCCACAAATAAGCTCTCCAAATGCTCCCGGCTATTGACCATGCCGAGCGAGCGTACAATGCCCGCCTCGTCCACCAATGCGGCATAGGGAAGCTTGGAGACACCGAATTGCTTACCCAGATTTTCCGAGACCACATAGGGCCAGGCTTCAAGGTCATATTTTTTGATGAAATCCTTATGGATTTCGGGAACGGAACCATCGGAGGCCAGCACACATTCAAGCCAGGATTTTTCCGCTTTAAGTGCGGATTTCAAGGCGGGCAATAATGTTTTGCAAACCGGACAATCCGGGGACAGGAAAAACACCAGGGTCGAAACAGATTTTTCCTTGCCAATTTCAACCCGGCGACCATCCAAAGATTGTTCGATCAAGTGGGGAGCTTTCTCACCGACTTTCAAAACCGCATTCATGGCCAATGCGCCCGCCGGGGCAATGCGCTCATGCAAGACGCCGACTTGTCGCGCCAAAGCCAACACCAAAGTCGTCAGTACAATGACGGCGATCCATAACAACACTTGTGAAACCATAAATATTTCAGGCATGTCCAAACTCCTGCATCCGCCTACGCACTGCCATTAAAGTTGACCCGGCTTTTATAGCGATATAGGCAAAGCCTAGACCCAGCACTATGTTAACGCCGTCCACTCCTGTAAAAGCCCGGTCACTTGACGGCATCAAAGCCAGCAACAAAATCGCCACAAGTAAAACATTGCGCACGGCTTGCCCCCATGTCAAAGACGCAAATTCCGCTTTGGCGCTGCCCCAAAAACAGCCGCAATCAATATGCACATGCCCGCGTGCGATATTAAATGCCATGAGCAAAGCATAAAAACCGAGCAATGCCCCTGCCCCTAAAACACCCAATAAAGGATAGGCAATCAACAAAATTGCTATGGATAACTCTATGGTTGGCAGACCTAACCCCAGCAAAGGCACCAATTTTTGCGGCGCGATATTATACCCTGATATTACGGTTTTAAACGCCGCTAAATCCCGCAATTTATGCAAGGCCGTCAGGGCAAATAACAAGGCGAAACCTGCGCGAATAAATATTGAAATAAATGGGTCAAACACCATCATGCCGCCCTACTGCCCTTGGCCCGTATAGACAACAAACGGCGTGAATATACCGTCGCCAAAAGTATGGGAGTATGCGCGGCTTTTTGTCAGGTCGTAAATATCAAGCTGCATTTCGGCGTTGGTGACAATCAAACTGTCCCCGACAACCGCTACAGATACGCCCCAGGTTTTAAGTTCGATTTTGTCGATACGTTTTTTCTGCTTCACATCAAACACCCAAACTTCCGGTCCGCCGTTTTTGTGACTTCCCTCTGCGCCGTCCGCGTGCATCAGGATATAAAAAACACCTTTGTCGTCACTTTCACCACCGCCCGCAATCAATTGCCAGCCACCGGGACGCCAATTGCCCCCCCGCTCATCGTCGCTGACCAATGACCATTTAGCCAGAGGCTTAGGTGTATCTCCCGATAGATCAATGGGCTGAATATTGCCGGTGAAAGTCGGGAAATAYAACATGTCCCCGAAACGCACCGGTTTCATAAACAGGCTATCATCGTCAATATTGTTAAATTTTTCCGAGCGGGTCACTTGGGTCACATTGCCGCTTGCGTCYAGGCCCACCGCCATCATGGTGCCGTCGCCGCACATTGAAGCAAAGCCCTTAGCCCCCATGGGATAGGCCAGAGTACAACCCGGAATGGGGATTTCTTTTAGGAATTTTTTCGCTGCCATATCGACAACACTGATGGAGGCGGCGGGGGTGAAATTATAATTAAAGGCCAGGCTATCATCACCGCTAAGCCGAAAACCGTTTTTAAACGGCATGTTGGATCCGCGTTTGGCCGGCACAATAATTTCGCCGGTTTTTTCCAAGTTTACCGGGTCGTGGATGGCAATTATGTCAGTCCGCTCCCCGGAAATACCCCGCGAATGATACATGGTGGCAATATAGATTGTACCGTCGCTAGCAACATCTATGCCGCCGACCGTACCGCCGTGCATACTACCCTTATAGGCATGAGATTTAGCCGTGCTATCGAAAACAATAAAACGGCCATCAATCATGGAGTGGAAATTGGCATCATGGATAATCGCCCAAGACTTGGCATAGGGCACCGCCAACACATTGCTATTGCCCATTTCTTCTTCGCCGAGCGGCGCAGGATAAGAAATTGCTTGCTGGCCGGGCTGGCTACCAGCCACTTGCTCACTAATGGGCACTTGCTCACCATCAGGCTGTGGTGAACACGCAACCATGCCCAACCCAGTGAATAAAACACCAACAATACCAAATTTTCTCGATAACTTCATCTCAAACAATCCTTAATTGAATACATCTTAATAGAAAAATGGCACTTAGCACAGGAGCATATAAATACTCGGCGGACATTCACCCGCCAAGTATTTTATTTCATTAAAAACGTGTACGCACATCCAAACCGATCGTCCGTGGCCGGTTGGTAACGATGCGTTGACGCCCCGGTGTTTCAGCCGCAATGGAACGGCTATCCGCAAGATTTATGCTTTCATTGAACACGTTGTCTATGAACAAGGCAATCTCCCAATTATCACGAATGACACCAGCGCGCATATTTAACTCTCGCCATTTGGGGCGAAGACGCGGCGTTGTCGGCTCATTGTTGGAGCTAAAGCTATCTCCGTAATGGTTGAAATCTGCCCGAAGTAGCCCGTCCATGCCGTCGCCCAAACCGCCCAAGGGGAATATGTACTCACCCGAAGCTGTAAAAGTCCAATCAGGCACACCTTGAATTCTCGCGCCCGTCACAATACCTGGAAACGCTCCAGCATCCGTGATTTCAGTATCGGCGTGTCCAACAGAGCCATTAAGCGTAAGGCCGTCAAATGGCGCAAAAACCACCTCTATCTCGAAACCCTTGATCTCGGCAGAGCCTGCATTGGCATCAAATTGGAAACCGCAAGCAAGTCTGTTTCTCTGAATAATATTGCTCCAGTCAATGAAATATGCCGCGCCGTTTATACTAAAGCGATTGTTAGCCATTTTGGATTTAAAGCCTGCTTCATAACTCCATAGCGTATCAGAATCAAATCCCGCGGGTGGTGTTACCCCCAAAGCATTTACATCAGCCTCGCAAAGCTCGCCAGGACCGGCTGGAACATTGCCGTTCACACCGCCAATTCTAAACCCTTGAGATGCAGATGCATATAGATTAAGATCTTCACTGGGCCTCGCTTGCACTAGGATTTTTGGGTTGAAACCGTTTTCTTTTTGAACACCAGAAAATTGAGATGGGCCTCCATTGGCAAAACCGTCTGAAGTTACTGCAAAGTCTGTCGTCGTATCATAAAAACGTCCGCCGGCAGTGACTGAAATCATATCAGAAAAATCATAGGTGAACTCGCCAAATACGGCATATTCTGTTGTATCAAAACGGTTGTCAGTTTCGAATATTAAATCACCAGGAACAATGTTGGCCGGGCCACCTGCCGCAACATTCAAAGCGGCATTCACCCCAACTTGCAAGGCTGGAGGATCATAGCGCAATCGGTTTTTATTTCTTTGATAATAAATACCGGCGGTGAAATTAAATTTTCCGTCAAAATTTGAAGAATATCTGGTTTCGTGCACAAATGATTTAAACCGTTCGTTTTCATCAAGTACGGATTCAAGCGGATCAATTGGCAAGCCGATTACAACACCGTACAAGAAATGCAAAAAGTGTGTCTCCTCTTCTTTTTCCGCAATAAACCGATCAAAATAGGATGTGGTCGACACAACGCTACCACCAGCAACATCCCAATTAAAGGTACCACTCCCGAGCCACCAGCGATCTGAACCGGGCTCCTCCGAATCAAAGAACCGCCGCTCTGTAAAATTACCAGGCGAAATATCGGCAAATGGTAGACCATCAGCTTCCGTTTTTTGGTACATAAGCTTAGGGGTAAATGTTAAATTTTCATTCAGACGTGCCTTGGCAACGACCTGAAATCCGAAATACCTTTCGTCGTCAACATTTTCATTGAGAGGAAATGCCGGGCCAGGATTGTTGACAACAGCATTTGTTACCGGGTTAACATAGGTGGGAATGTATTCGCGGTCGAATATGCCTGAATTTTGACCGTAATAAGCCGTAACCCTTGCCGCCAACTTATCTTTCACCATAGGAACATCAATGGATCCGTCGACCGACCAATTCATATCGCCTTCTTTTACTGTTGAAAGCGTTGCATGCAAATCCCCACTTACTGATTCTGCGTTCAAATCTGGTTGCTTGGTAATAAGACGTATGGTGCCACCCATTGAACGTGCGCCGTATAAAGACCCTTGCGGCCCGCGCAACACTTCAACTCTTTCCACATCGATCACCCTTGGCTGGATAGATGCCGGCATCGGTGTATCATCAATATAAAAACCCGTTGTATTATCGCCAAATACACCGCGAATAGATGGTGAATTTGCATTAAACCGACCATCAGACTCGTTACCAAAACCGAGATTTGGTACACGCACTGCAAAATCGGCAAAACTCACCGCGCCCATGCGCTCTAAAGTTTGGGCTTGCACTGCGGTAACCGCCATGCCGACCTCTTGTAAACTTTCATCTTTCTTTGTTGCCGTGACAATAATTTCATCGATTTGCGCCACAGCAGGCATTGCCAACCCAGCCGCTAATAGTGCGCCAATACTGGCTGTAGCTAAAGATTTAGTCCACAAAGTTGATTTTCTAAATGTGTTCATTTGTATTCCCCTTCTGTAAAAACCACTTTTTTTTGTGATCTTTAGGATTATATAATTGGTGCGAAACCGCTGTATTTTTAGTGACTAGAATCCTAGCCATAAAATTAAGCTATAGTGGTTTGGAATGTATTTCTTGCCTTAGCGGGCCAAAATGTCGCATGCGGATATTGCGGTTTACGACAAAACCCGGCTTTGCATTTGTAGTTTTTTTGGCGGCAGGCCGAATTTGTTTTTAAACACGCGCGAAAAATGCGGCGAAGAATTAAACCCGTAGGCAAAGGCAATATCCGTACAGGTCTCCCCATCTTTGCAGTTCATAATATCGGTCCGCGCCCGCTCCAGCCTGCGCATGCGGATCCACGTAAATGGTGACAGCCCGGCCCGCTCAAACAAGCGGCACAAGGAACGCCGGGTAATGAAACAAGCAGCGGCGATTTTATCAAGGTTCAAATCCGGATCGTCAAGATTGTCTTCAATATACTGGTTGACCCGTTTATACTGGTTGACGCTAAGGTCGTTACCGTCAGCGTTATACCTGTCTCCAAAAACCAAATGCCGCAACAAGTGCAAACAGTCTTCATTTTGGGCAAGCCTGTCTATTTCTTCCCTGGCAGCCCTTTCAACTGGCGAATTGGCCAATACAACACCTGTTTGGGCACCACCCGTTTGGGCCCGCTCATACATATTGACGACACATTCGCGCAACAAAGCATTGTCTTGATATCTCAGGATTTTTGCTAAAGGCAATTCGCGGTTACTAAACAGCTCGCGGGTGCGCATTTCCGGCAAATGCACGGAAATTTGCTTAAATCCGGATTTATAGCGAAACTCGGACGGACGGCGGCTGTCAATTAAACACATATCGCCCACACCAAGCCGGGCATTTGCGCCGTCCTGCTCAAGCACTGCCTCACCCTCAACGCCCAGAATTAAAAATAAATTTGCATCGTCCGAGCGCGACACATCCCGGTTGGTTTTCTCGATTTTACTAACATTGGCGGCAATACCCGCAATGTCGAATGCGCCGAACCTACCAAGTTCCATATGTCCATTGAAAGGTGCCGTGGGTGCTGACATGGTGAAAAAACCACAGACAGCCGTCAGCATGTTCTGCCATTCGTCAAATTCACCTATTGCGGCATTCATTCCCATTGCGCGTCACTTCTCCGCTGTTTTATATGCTTGAGTATATTAAAAAAACAAAACAATTGCAAATACAATTAACTTTTCAAGTTCCGATATAATTATTTCGTTGCGCGAAAGTCACACTCAAACCCGCTTATCTATCACCCGCACCGCCTTACCTTGCGAGCGTGGTATACTGCCCGGTGCCTGCGCTTCTACCAATGCCGAGATACCTATTCTGGCTTTTATGTGACCGCCAACGTCTTTTACCGCCTGACTAACTGCTACATCTGAGCTTTGCTTACGCCCTTCGACGGCAACAGAAATCGCGTCCATACGGCCTTTTTTGAAAAGTGTAATCTGGTAGTGGGGCGACAATGCCGGCTCTTGCAAAATGATTTCTTCGATCTGCGACGGGAAAACATTAACGCCGCGAATGATCATCATATCGTCTGTACGGGCATTTATCCGCTCAAACCGTCTGTGGGTAAATGCAGTGCCGGGCAATAGACGGGTCAAATCTTTGGTGCGGTAGCGAATGATCGGCATGGCTTGCTTGAACAAGGCGGTCAGAACAAATTCGCCGCTCAACCCGTCCGCAAGCGGAGCAAATGTATCCGGGTCAACGATTTCCGGTAAAAAAGCATCTTCCCAAATATGAGCGCCGTCTTTGGTTTCGACGCATTCATTGGCCACGCCCGGCCCCATAAGTTCGGAAAGCCCGTAAATATCTACGGCGTCAATATCAAACCGCCGCTCGATTTCCTGGCGCATTTCCTCGCTCCACGGCTCGGCCCCGTGAATAGCCACTTGCAAAGACGTATCGCGGGCATCAAGACCGCGCTGGGTAAATGCGTCGGCCAGCGCCAACATATAAGAAGGCGTCACCATGATGATTTCGGGTTTAAAATCCAAAATCATCTGGACTTGTTTTTCCGTTTGCCCGCCTGACATGGGGATCACCGAACAGCCGAGTTTTTCCGCGCCGTAATGAGCCCCAAGCCCGCCGGTAAACAGACCGTAGCCGTAGGCCACATGTAATTTATGCTCCGCCTTGCCGCCCGAGACGCGAATACAGCGGGCCACAAGATTGGCCCAAATATCAATATCGCCTTTGGTATAGCCAACTACGGTCGGTTTTCCGGTTGTGCCTGATGAGGCATGGATACGCACCACATCTTTCATGGGAACGGCGAACATATCAAATGGGTAGGATTTACGTAAATCCTCCTTGGTGGTAAACGGGAATTTTGCCAAATCGTCCAGATGTTTTAAATCATCCGGATGAACCCCCGCCCCATCGTATTTGTTTTTATACATAGGCACATTGTCATAGGCATAGCGCACGGCCCATTTCAATTTTTTCAGCTGCAGTGCTTCGATTTCGTCGCGGCTGGCGGCCAAAACTGGCTCGGCAGCTACGCATTCGTCAATTACTTTCCCCATTGGTTTTCCCTTTATTTACGCCAAAGCGGGGCTGTCATGCGCCGCTTGCCGTCCGGTGTTTTGTTAAGGTTATCATCGTTCATATCCTCGCGGTCCCAAAGTTGGCAAGTAACGATTTTATGTTTTTGGTCAAGCCCTTCGCAATAATTTGTGTATTTGCAGGTGCGGACTTCTTGGCCGTTTCCGGTTTTTACTTTCAAAAACCAGTCTGGATCAGCCAAAGTTTGGCGTGCCATGCCGATGATGTCGGCCATACCATTTTGCAACAAACCTTCCGCCTGTTCAAATCCGTGAATACCGCCTGCGATAACAATCGGGGTTTCAAAACCTTGTGCGCGGATATGGGCGCGAAGCTTGGCGGTCGGTTCAATATTGCGGCCAAACGGGCCTTGTTCGTCCGAAATAAAATGCGGCATACACTCATATCCGCTGCGGCCCGTATAGGGGTAAACCGCCTGTCCAACGCCGGGCCTCGCCGCGTCTTCAAACTTGCCGCCCCTGGAAAATGACAGAAAATCCATGCCCGCGTGTGCGAATTGTTCTGCAAAATAAAGTGCGTCCTCAAGACCACTACCGCCCTCAATACATTCGTCCGAAAGCATTCTGCACCCAAGGACATAATCATCACCTACGGCGCCGCGCACGGCCCGGTAAACCTCCAAAGGCAAGCGAACCCGATCTGCCAGCGAACCACCATAGCCGTCTTGTCGCGTATTCAGCTTCGACAAAAATGACGCCATGGTATAGGCATGGGCATAATGAAGCTCTATGCCGTCGAACCCGGCGGCTTTGGCCCGCTTGGCCGCGTCTGCAAACAAGCCGGGCAAAATTTCCGGTAGGTCTTGAATATGCGGCAAATGGCTGTCGGTGACCCGTTCGCGGTAACCTCTTTGGTAGGTTTCAAATTCGCGCGGCGTCAAAGTTTCTTCAAGCTTCGCGTCTTCAAATGTACATAAAACTTCGCGAACAACATTATCATCCTTATGGCCAACCGCCGTTCTATGGGCTTCAGTAATTTTTAAAAACCGCCCGAAAAATTTGTCCTTGGCCGGGCGGCGGCGCATGGATAAAAAATCGATCAGTTGAATATATAGCTTGGTCTGACCACCGCTAGCCCGGCGAACTGCATCCACAATCCGCGCCAACCCGTCAATATATTTATCGTGGCCTATGCGCAGAAGCGGCCCAGACGGTATATCTCTAATCCCGGTCGCTTCAACCACAATGGCGCCGGGCTTACCTCGCGCAAAGCGTTCATACCAGTCCACCACGGCGTCCGTGACCTCACCGTCCTGTGTGGCCCGCCACGGCACCATAGCCGGTATCCATGTGCGCTGTTCAAGGCGTAAATTACCAACGGTTAAGGGGGCAAACAATTGCGATTTTGCCGCGCCTTCTGCGCTTGGCCACGTCCCTGGCTTGGTCTGGTGACGTATGCGCTCTGGAGGCTTCCACATGCTTATTTTGCTTTTGGCGCGTAGGGAGAGCGGCTTAGGTTTTCACGCACCTTGATCAAGGTTTTCATAAGCTGCTTAACTTGCGCTTGGGAAATACCGTCAAAAGCCCGCTCATAAATATTGCCGCCAACTAGCACAGCTTCGCTCAAACCTTTACGTCCCTTGGCCGTGATATGAATATGCACAATACGTTTGTCCTTGGCCCACAATTTTCGTTTTACCAAGCCGCCCTTCTCCATCCGGTCTAACATACGCGTTAGTGTCGGCATTTTAATGACACTGCGCCTGGCAATGTCGGTCACGGTGCTGGGGTTATGATCGCCTAAAATGCCAAGGATGCGCCACCCGGTCTGGTCCATACCTATTTGTTTAAGTGCCTTTGCCATTTCGTCAATATAAGTCGCGGAGGTACGGTTGAGATTATACAAAGGATAATCGTCAAGGACGAAATTATCTTGCCCGGGCAGGGAAAGTAAAAGCGGGGAAGGTAAAGGCAGTGATGGTAATATGGTGCTCAAAGCGGTCTCCAATACAAAATTTTAGCTTTCCCGTGAATATTTAATTGAAAACGGAAATAAATTCAAGTAAGTCTTGGACAAGATTGAAAATAAACGGGAGGATAGTATGAGTGCAACGATATTAAACGATTTGGTCGCGGCTATGGCAAGCGGATCCGTAAAGGTCGTGGATTTAACCCAACCTTTGGAGCCTAAAACTCCGGTATTACAATTGCCGCCGGAATTTGTGCAAAACCCGCCGTTTGAATTACATAATTTGTCTGAATATGACGAGCGCGGCCCGGCCTGGTATTGGAACTGGTTTAAATGCGGCGAGCACACGGGCACGCATTTTGATGCCCCCATCCATTTTGTCACTGGCAAGGATTACGAAAACAATGCTACGGACACCATTCCGGTAGAAAAATTTATCGGCCCGGCCTGTGTATTGGACGCGGTGGCCGAGGTTGAAAAAGACCCGGACTTTCTCATCACCATAGAATTTGTAGAAAAATGGGAAGCTAAGCATGGCCGCATTCCGGCCGCTTCTTGGGTTTTGTTTCGCTCAGGCTGGTCAAAACGGCTTGATCCGGACGAATTTCTAAATTTCCACGAAGACGGCGCCCATACGCCGGGCTGGCACCCGGATGTCATTCCGTTTTTAGCGGAAAAGCGCGACGTGCTGGGCGCAGGCGTGGAAACGGTCGGTACGGACGCCGGCCAAGCTTTTGGCTTTGAACCGGCCTTTCCCTGTCATTTCTTGATGCACGGGGCCAACAAATTCGGCCTAGCCAGCCTGACAAATCTTGATCAACTCCCGCCCACAGGTTCCATCATTATCGCCGCCCCCCTAAAAATTGTGCGCGGTTCAGGGTCTCCCTTGCGGGTGTTGGCGCTGGTGCCTTAATTTTTTCCTTCCTCCGTTTTTCACGGGGGAAGTGGGCGCCTCTTGGCGGTCGATGGGGGGAACAACTCTCGCCTTGCACAAGACGAGAGTTGTTCCCCCCATCCCCCTCTAAGAAGAGGGTACTTCCCCCGCAAGAGGCAGGGGAAGGAAAGAACTTATGACCCCGCCAATGCTTTCATTAACTCCGCACCTTCCTCATCTTTAAGTGCAGCCTCTTTTAAAGCTTTCAATTTACCCGCCGCCTCCACCTGTGCCTCGAAATTCGGATATACCGCCATAATCTTCGCCGCGTTTTCCAGGCCGCGTTCATGGGTGTCGCCGTAGCCTTTGACCAGTCTTTGTAGTCCAGCCAATTCGCAGGCCAGCTCGTAATTGCTCGCCGCCGCATTTTTTACGTCCGCAGTCCACGTTTCAATACGGGCCGTTTCAGCTTTATAACGCAGGCTTTTGCGGCGCATAAATTTAAGTTTCGCCACACATGACAGCAGCAAAAACCCGCGCAGGTTGGTTGTTGTGATACGGCGACCTTTTTTAAAAAATATATTTAGAAAACCCGTCTTGAGGACGGCCCGGCCAATGGGCGCAGGTAAAACATCACACAGCTCTTGTAAGCGCGGATGCATGTATTCGGACACATTGACGATTTGCTTATCTGCCGCTTTGACCTCGCTCCGAAACCGCTCAAACCGGGCGGCCCTGATTTTCAAATCCGCCACCCGAACCGTATCTTCATAGCTCATGGCCAGAGCCAAATATCTGGCCATATCTTTGGTCAACCGCCAGTCTTTTTTGACGCTGTCCAGAGCTGCAAATTCGCCGAGCCGGTCAAGATAAAGCCCCGCGTAATCCGGGTCTTGATAATCCACCAATTTTTTTAGCCCCTCCGTAATCATATAATGGGCATGGGGCGGAAAATCTTTTTTCATACGCGCCAGCAAAGGCGCAACACTTGCGGACGGGACATTTAATTTATTCGGCTTTGGAGTATTATCCTCCCTAGTTTTTGATTTGGCCTTTTCATACCCCAATGCAAATCCGCGTAAATTTGCGTCTACGGCCCGGCCAGACTCCGTGATGGTTTTTTCAAAAACACCCCTCTCAAACGGCAAAGCBCCRGARCCMGCCAGHGCGCCAAATAAAACCGAGCTAATCACCGARCCCGCTGCKCGSGCCGCTTTGTCCATATCAAAGCAAATATATTGCGCCGCCGTTTTTTGGGACAGCGCACGCACATTTGACAAATCCCGCCGCCCGTCGCCCATTTCCTGTTTCTCGGTAATGGCATAATCCCGGTGATCGGACGCAATCAAAACCGTGTCCGCACTAACAAAACCGCGCATCAAAGCCCGCCCGGATTCCATCATTTCGGACGCAATGACAATGTCCACATCGCCCGGTATAGGGGTCAGTGCCAGCACAGGTTTTTGCTTTTGTTTGGCGGCCAAATGCGCCGGGAACAGCTCGATATAATATATGGTCGCCCCGGTGCGCTGGGCTACGCCCGGCACCGATGTATATTGGGCTAAATATCCCTGGGCCTGCGCCAAATCCAAAATCCATTTGGACAGCACCCCACCGCCTTGACCGCCCATGGCAATAATGGCGATATTGATGGACTTGTGTTTTGATAGCTTGGCCACAATCAAGCCCCGCCAAAACTATATTTGGCGCGTTTTTTATCGGCACGGGCTTGTAAAAACCCGATAGTTTTCCCTCTAAACCCGGCCCGAAATTTATCCCAAATGTTAGGATTGTAAATCAAATCGGCCCGATAAAAAGACGGACACAATATGGCTGCATGGGTCACTTCTCCGCACACACCGCAGCCAACACAATCATTATTAACATGGGCCACAGGGTCTTCGCGCAAGGGATCCGGATTGTCGATAATGCTCAAGGAAGGACAGCCTGAAAGCCGAATACACGCATGGTCGCCCGTGCAGGTATCCGGATCAACGCCGAAGCGCGAGCGAACAATGCGCTTGCCGTCCGCTATCATATTGTTTCGAATTGGTTTCTCCCGGCGCTCCCGGTTCAGCATGCATTCGCTTTGGGCCAGAATGACTTTCGGGCCTTTTTCGGGCGTTGTCAGGGCTTCGGTCAGCGTTCGCGTCATAGCCCCCAAATCATAGGTATTGACCGAGCGTTGCCATTTAATCCCCAGGCCGGCAATGGCTTTGCTAATCGGGTTATTGGTTGTCTTGGTTTTGTTAAAAGCGCGGGACGACAAAATATCCTGTCCGCCTGTCGCGGCGCTATAACCGTTATCGACGATGACCAATACATTGTCGTTTTTGTTAAACACCGCATTGCCAACCCCGCTGGTCAAGCCGTTATGCCAAAAGCCGCCATCGCCCATAATCGAAATGGTGCGCTTGTCAGATTCGGTATTAAAGGCACTGGCCCCCGACCAACCAAGCCCGTAACCCATGGTGGTATTGCCGATATTAAACGGCGGCAGGATCGAAAACAAATGACAGCCAATATCGCAGCTCACATGGATATCGCCCAATTTGCGTTGCACCAATTTCATAGCGGTAAATATAGGCCGCTCCGGACAGCCCGTGCAAAACCCGACCGGGCGGGCGGTTACGGTGTCTTGCAATGAAATCTGGTYGGTTTTGCTAAGTGCGGGCGCGGGCGTTTTAACGGCGGGTTTCTTGAAAAATTTCCGCAACCCCTCGACCAATACCTGCCCGGTATATTCACCCGCCATGGGCAATACGTCCTTGCCGTAAATGCGAGCGCCAATATCCCGGCGGCGCAAAATCGTATTGATATTTTGCTCCAGATATTCCGGTTGGCCTTCTTCGACGATCAGCACGGATTTTTTATCGACGCAAAACCCAGCCACCTCATCATCAATCATCGGATAGGTCACATTCATACAGTAAATCGGGATGTCCGTATTGCCGTAGACATCGGCCAGACCAACAATTTTCAAGGCCCGCATCAGCGTATTATAAAGTCCGCCTTGCACAACAATACCGTGGGTGCCTTTATGCCCGCCGAGAAATTCATTGAGCTTATTGTCCTTGATAAATTTCACAGCCGCTGGCCAACGCTGCTCGACTTTTTCAATCTCGTGTTTAAAATTAGACGGCGGCAGGACAACTCTGTCATAATCCCGCACCGGATTTTCCATAGCCTCACGTAAAGTAAAGTCCGGGCGTTTATTGTCCTTGGCGGTAAATTGCCCGTGTACATGGCAAGCGCGAATGCGCAGCTCCAGCATGACCGGGGTGTTGGAAGCCTCCGACAGCTCAAACCCTTTCTCGACCATATCAACAATGGAGGTCAAATTCGGGCGCGGGTCGAGCAGCCAGATTTGTGATTTCATGGCGAAGGCATGACTGCGTTCTTGCATAATGGACGAGCCTTCGCCGTAATCCTCGCCGATAACGATTAAACACCCGCCCATGACGCCGCTCGACGCCACACTGGCCAGAGCATCGGATGCTACATTGGTGCCAACGGTGGATTTCCAGGTTACCGCCCCGCGCAAAGGATAATTCACCGACGCCGCCAGCATAGCCGCCGCAGACGCCTCCGACGCGCTGGCTTCAAAATGAATACCTAAATCAGATAATATGTCTCCTGCATCCGCCAACACATCCATCAAATGAGAAATCGGTGCGCCCTGATATCCGCCCACATAGGAAATACCAGATTGCAACAAAGCTTTAGTCACAGCCAAAATCCCCTCGCCGCGAAACACCTCGCCCGCACCGATTTTCAAGTCCTGAACTTCCTTGTGAAATGATCGTTCAGCCATGTGATTGTTCCCTAACAGTACCAACCAACCCCCCAACACTCCGCTCATACCCAGCTTGACTGGGTATCCAGTCTCTTAATCAATATGTGCGAGAAAAAGGCTCGCTATTTATGTGCTGGATACCCGGTCGGGGCCGGGTATGAGCGGAGTGTTAGGGTATCGGTTTTAATGAAATCACTTTATTTGTTTCCATCAATCCAAAATTCCAGTTTAGTTATCATACCTATTTTATTTGATAAATCAATTGATTTTTCTATCATAATTGACAATTGTATTGATTTCGTTATAGAGCTAAATTTAGGGTAAATCGCAAGCACGATTGGAGATAGCTTGAAGCGGCATGTTTTAATAACAGGGGGTGGCTCCGGCATAGGCTTGGCCACCGCGCAACGTTTGGATGCAGACGGTTACAGCGTGACCGTGTGCGGACGCGGCGAGACCTCGCTGAAAAATTCCGGGTTTGCCTACGCGCTTATGGATGTCACAAACGCTCAAAGTATCGCCGACGGTTTCGCCGCCGCAACCAAACACCACGGCCCCGTCGATATTGTCATCAGCAATGCCGGTTCCGCCCAAACCGCGCCTGCCCTAAAAACATCCCTTGAAATGTGGGACGCTATGATTGCGGTGAACTTAACGGGTGCGTTTTTATGTGCGCAAGCGGGTTTGCCGGGCATGGTCGAGCGCGGGTTTGGCCGCTTTATCGTGGTTGCATCGACCGCGGCCTTAAAAACCTATCCCTATACTATGGCCTATACGGCGGCCAAGCACGGAACGCTTGGCCTGGTGCGATCTCTGGCTCTGGAGCTGGCCAAAACCGGGGTTACCTGCAATGCGGTCTGCCCAGGATTTACCGACACGGATATTGTCCGCACCGCCGTGCAAAACATTGCGGCTAAAACCGGGCGCAGTGAAGACGAAGCCATGGCCGCTTTCACCAAAGACAACCCCACGGGCCGCTTGATAACACCGTACGAGGTCGCAGACAGTATCGCCTGGTTGTGCGGCGTGGGCGCAGGCTCCGTCAACGGGCAAGCAATTATGATTGACGGCGGGGAGAGCATTCAGTGACAAGTACATCCCCTTTTTACGAAATTATGCGCAATAGGATTGTTGATTTAATTTGGGATTTAAATGTTTTCCCGCATCTTTCCTTCCTCCGCTTGCGGGGGAAGTGGGCGCCTCTTGGCGCTCGATGGGGGGACAATCTCTCGTCTTGCATCAGGACTAACGTTGTTCCCCCCATCCCCCCKYMKSKKTMCTTCCYCCGCWWGCGGRGGAAGGAAAGATGCGGAAAAACATCTATACAAACAAATCAAACACGCAATGTTATAAAAGAAACAAGGAACGCCCTATGAAAGCTTCAAACTTTAATCCAAATAATTTTACCCCGGAAAATTTTAAACCGGAGCATTTTCTTTGGACATTTAAAGACGGGATTGCCACTATCAGCCTGAACAATCCGGCGCAAAAAAACCCGCTAACATTTGCGTCTTACGCAGAGCTTCGAGATGTATTTCGTCATCTTTGTTACGAAAATACAGTCAAAGTCGTGGTGTTTRGTTCCAACGAGGGCAATTTTTGCTCTGGCGGTAATGTCCACGATATTATCGGGCCGCTGACCAAAATGGATATGCCGGAACTGCTGGCTTTCACCCGCATGACCGGAGATTTAATCAAGGCCATGCGGGCCTGCCCGCAGCCAATCATTGCCGCCGTTGACGGCATTAGCGTCGGGGCGGGTGCGATCATTTCCATGGCATCGGATTTGCGCTTGGCGACGCCGGACGCCAAAACCGCGTTCTTGTTTAACCGSGTYGGCYTKGCTGGKTGCGATATGGGKGCRTGCGCYATGTTGCCRCGYATYATYGGWCAAAGCCGSGCWTCAGARYTKCTRTTTTTRGGYCGYTCCATGAGCGCYGAAGAAGGGGAACGCTGGGGTTATTTCAATAAAATTGTTGCGCCGGAAGATTTACAGGCGGAAAGTTTGAAACTGGCGGAACGTATCGCGTCCGGCCCGACATTCGCCAATTCCATCACCAAGAACCAGCTTAATATGGAATGGGATATGAGTTTGGACACCGCCATAG
Source organism: Robiginitomaculum sp. (assembly GCA_002733385.1). Lineage (GTDB taxonomy): Bacteria > Pseudomonadota > Alphaproteobacteria > Caulobacterales > Maricaulaceae > Robiginitomaculum_A. The sequence goes on along the minus strand of NVVO01000001.1, from coordinate 19,678 downwards.
AAGCCGAAGCCCAAGCCCAAGCCATTTGCATGCAAACCCAGGATTTCAAGCGCGCTTACGACGCATTTGTCGCTAAGCAAAAACCAGTATTTGAGGGTAATTAAATGGCGGACACAACCTATCTCGACTGGCCATTTTTGGAAGACCATCACCGCAAGTTGGCGGGCGATGTCTCAAAATGGGCTGCTGCCAACCTACCCGCAATCACTGATGCACCGGGTGCCCACAAGGACACGGACGCTACATGCCGTAAATTGGTGAAAGCACTAGGCGCGGGTGGCTGGTTGCGCTATTGTGTGCCGGCGGCTTACGGGGGTGCTTTGGAAAACCTTGACGTGCGCTCCCTAGCCATCATCCGCGAAACCCTGGCCTATCATAGCGGGCTGGCCGATTTCGCCTTTGCCATGCAAGGGCTTGGCTCGGGCGCGATTTCTACTTACGGCAATGCTGCGCAAAAATCCGCCTACCTGCCCTTCGTGGCCAGCGGCGACAAAATCGCGGCTTTCGCGCTCACGGAAAAAGATGCAGGCTCGGACGTCAGTGCCATGACGTCGAGCTTGGAAAAACGCGGCGGCCACTATATTTTGAACGGCGAAAAAACCTATATTTCAAACGGCGGCATTGCAGATTTTTATTGTGTTTTTGCCCGCACGGATACTGGCTCCAAAGGGGTGAGCGCCATTATAGTAGACGCGGATACCCAAGGCCTTGAAATAGCCGAACGCATAGAGGTCATGGCTCCACACCCTTTGGCCCGTATCACCTTTAAGGATTGCGCAATGCCCGCAGAAAATTTGCTCGGTGGCGTTGGCGGCGGGTTTCGGGCTGCACTGGGCACGCTGGACATCTTCCGTACCACAGTCGGCGCGGCCTCGCTCGGGTTTGCCCGACGCGCCCTGGACGAAGCGACACGCCGCGCCAAGGAACGTATTATGTTTGGGCAAACGCTGGCAGATATGCCCATTGCGCAAATGCAACTGGCCGAAATGGCTTTGGATATAGACGCTTCCGCCTTGTTGATTTACCGCTCGGCCTGGACGAAAGACGTCAAAAAAGGCCGCGTAACCCGCGAAGCAGCTATGGCTAAATTATACGCTACCGATAGCGCCCAGAGCGTGATTGATAAAGCCGTGCAAATGTTCGGCGGGCTCGGGGTGACGGTTGGCTCCAAGGTCGAGGAACTTTACCGCGACAACCGGGCTTTGCGGATTTACGAAGGCGCATCCGAAGTGCAAAAAATCGTCATCGCCAGAGAGCTCCTAAAATCATGACAGCATTTACAACAATAGAGGTTCATATGAAACAGATTTTACTCCCGGATGGCTGGCCAAAACCGAAAGGTTATGCCAACGGAATTTTATGCGAAGGCAAAATGGTGTTCACCGCCGGGGTAATCGGTTGGAACGCCCAAGAGAAGCTGGAAAGTGGTGATTTGATTGACCAGCTCCGCCAAACCCTGAAAAATACCGTAGCCATATTGGCCAAGGCGGATGCCAAACCGTCCGACATTGTGCGCATGACTTGGTATGTCACCGACATGGAAATTTACCGCGAAAGTTTGAAAGAAATCGGGGCCGTATGGCGCGAGGAAATCGGCAAAGTCTTTCCCTGTATGGCTTGCGTCGCCGTCACCGCTTTAGTAGAACCCCGTGCGGTCATCGAAATAGAAACCACGGCAGTTTTGTCAAATGCCAATAACACCTGAGAGAACAATACCATGAGCAATTCATATGCCCCCTTTAACTGGGAAGACCCGTTAAACCTCACCGACAGCCTGTCCGAAGAAGAAATTTTGGTGATGGACTCTGCCCGTGCCTATTGCGCCGACAAGCTGATGCCGCGTATTTTAGAGGCAAATAGAAACGAGATTTGCGACGTGGATATTTTCACGGAAATGGGCGCGCTTGGTTTGCTGGGCATGACCATTGACGGCTATGGCTGTGCGGGCATGAATTATGTCAGTTATGGTCTGGTGGCCCGCGAGGTCGAGCGGGTGGATAGCGGTTACCGTTCCATGATGTCGGTGCAGTCTTCCCTCGTTATGCATCCAATCAACGAATTTGCCACCGAAGAAGCTAAACAAAAATTCCTGCCTAAATTGGCCAGCGGCGAATATATTGGCTGTTTCGGTCTGACCGAGCCGGACGCTGGCTCTGATCCCGGCGCCATGAAAACCCGCGCCAAAGCCGTGGACGGCGGCTATATCCTAAACGGCGCCAAAATGTGGATTACCAATTCGCCAATCGCCGATGTGTTCGTGGTCTGGGGCAAAGATGATAATGGTGATATTCGCGGCTTTGTTTTGGAAAAAGGCATGAAGGGCCTGTCTGCGCCGAAAATCGAAGGCAAGTTTTCTTTGCGGGCCAGCATCACGGGCGAGATTGTCATGGAAGATGTATTCGTCCCGGAAGCTAACAAATTCACGGATATCAAAGGCCTGAAAGGCCCGTTTTCATGTCTGAATAAAGCCCGCTACGGCATTGCCTGGGGCAGTATGGGGTCGGCGGAATTTTGCTGGCACGCGGCGCGGCAATATACCCTTGACCGCCACCAGTTCGGTAAGCCTCTGGCTCAAACCCAACTTATCCAGAAAAAACTGGCCGATATGCAAACCGAAATCACGCTTGGATTACACGTCGCCTTGCAGGCCGGACGCCTGATGGACGCGGGCAAATTGGGCATCGAAGCCATCTCCCTAATCAAGCGCAATAATTGCGGCAAGGCGCTGGACATCGCCCGCCAAGCCCGCGACATGCACGGCGGCAACGGCGTCTCGGACGAGTTTCACGTCATCCGCCACGCCATGAATTTGGAGGCCGTCAACACCTATGAAGGCACCCACGACGTCCATGCGCTGATACTTGGCCGGGCGATTACCGGGTTACAGGCCTTTTATTAGGGACTTCACACTCTTTTCCTTCCCCCACACGTGAGGGAAGTGCCGGAGCTCTTGCGGAGGCGATGGGGGGCGCACATCTTGTGCGCTACGGACTTCAGCGAAAATATTAACATCGTACCGACGCAAGACGTCGGCCCCCATCCCCCCTTTGGGGTACTTCCCCCGTAAACGGAGGAAGGAAAAAATGTCTCAGGGCCGATCCTCTAAAACCGTTTGCAAGTCTTTGAGAAGTTCGCTGAGTTTTGCTTGTTTATTATGCGGCAGACCTGCGAGCATTTTTGTAATCCAATCATGGTGGTCACTGGCCATTGCCGCGAATAATTTATGGCCGGATTTAGTGATGCGGATATACACACTGCGGCGATCTTTGTCGGAATGCTTGCGCACTATAAGACCGTCTTTTTGCATCCGGTCTAGCAGACGGCTGATATTACCCGATGACGCAATAAGCTCTTTCGAGAGCGCACCAACGCTTAGCTCGTCCTCTCCCGTTCTGATAAATTGGGACAAAACATCAAAGCGCGATAAGGACTGGCCATAGTTTTCCCGCAGCTTGCCATTGATGCTATGTTCCAGATTGGCCGAAGATTTGGCGATCTGCAACCAGATGCGCAAAGGTGTGGGCTCGCGTTTTGTCATGTCTTGATTATAGATATGTTTTTCAATTGACCAAGGTGTATTTTACACAATAATTACTTACATGTAATATATTTGCTTTACATGTAATATATTTATCTGTAATGTCGCCATAAACATAATGGAGGCGTAAATGTCGGATGGTAACATAAAGAAAATCTCGGTGATTGGCGGCGGGCCTGGGGGGTTATATTTTTCGCTCCTAACCAAGAAACGCTGCCCGGACATTGAAATTGATGTCTATGAGCAAAACCAGCCGGGCGACACATTCGGGTTTGGCGTGGTGTTTTCAGACGAGACCCTGGACGGCTATCGGGACGCGGACGAAAAATCCTATGACATGATCCGGGCCGGCTTTGCCCATTGGTCGGATATTGTCATCGAGCATAAAGATGAGCGCATCGTCATAGGCGGCAACGGGTTTGCCGGATGTTCGCGGGTGACTTTGTTGCAACAAATGCACGAACGATGCGCCGAGCTTGGGGTTAATTTGCATTTCGGCGAGATGATTGACGCAAGTAAGGTTCGAGAACGGTTCAAAGACAGCGATATTATCGTGGCAGCGGACGGTATTAACAGCCCGATCCGTGATGCCAACAAGCAAGCATTTGGCATGAAAACCGATCTGCGCCCCAATCATTTCGTCTGGCTTGGTTCAAAATGTCCTTTGGATGCGTTTACGTTTTTCTTTCGCGAAACCGAGCACGGACATTTCTGTGCGCATACCTATCAATATGAGAACGGCCAAAACGGCGAAGTGATGTCGACCTGGGTGGTGGAGACCACTGCGGAATGCTGGGAGGCGTCCGGATTTGCGGACATGGGCGAACAAGAATGTGCGGACACTCTTGAAGCCATATTCAAGGACGATCTCAAAGGCCATCCTTTTATCACCAACCGGTCTTTATGGCGTAATTTTCCGAAAATCACCTGCGATAAATGGGACGTGGATAATATTGTCATGATTGGCGACAACAAAGCCACGGCCCATTGGTCCATTGGTTCTGGCACTAAGTTGGCCATGGATTGCGCCATTGGTTTGTCCGATGCTGTAGTGGAGAATCCATCTGATACCAAGGCAGTGTTCGCACAATATGAGGACGTGCGCCGCACCCCCGTAGAAATCGTTCAGCACAATGCGCAAGKCTCGTTGGTTTGGTTTGAAAATATGGCGAGCCATTGGCGCAAATCGCCTTACRAATTTGCCTTCTCGGTTATGACCAGAGCCAAGTCGGTCACCTGGGATAATCTGCAAATGCGCGATGCGGGTTTCATGCAAAAAGTAGAAGCGGATTATTACGATCTGTATAAAAACCAAACCGGAATTGATGTGGCCGCGACCAAACCCACGCCGATGTTCACCCCCTATAAGCTGCGCGGCATGACCCTGGTCAACCGGGTGGTTATGGCCCCTATGGCGCAATATTGCGCCGACAATGGCCTGCCTAACGATTGGCATTTCACCCATTATACGGCTCGCGCCGTGGGCGGTACGGGTTTGATCTTCACCGAAATGACCTGCCCCACTCCGGACGCCCGCATCACCGATGGGTGCACGGGGATTTGGAATGATGAGCAGACACAAAAATGGCAACATATTGTCGGCTATATCCACGAAACCACGGACAGTAAAATCTGTATGCAGCTTGGTCATGCGGGACGCAAAGGCTCCACCAAAACCCCCGCAGACGGCATGGATTTGCCCAAGGACGAAGGTAACTGGCCGCTCTATAGTGCTTCGCCCATTCCTTATATGGACGACATTTCGGACACACCGAACGAGATCAGCAAAGCGCAAATGGACGCGGTGAAAGACAGTTTTGTCGCAGCCGTGAAACGCGCCGACACCGCCGGGTTTGACATGATCGAATTTCATGCCGCCCACGGATATTTGTTCGCCAGTTTCTTGTCGCCCCTGACCAACACCCGCATGGACGAATTTGGCGGCGCGGTCGAAAACCGCCTCAAATTCCCGCTGGATGTGTTCAAGGCCATGCGGGCCGCGTGGCCGGACGCAAAACCCATGAGCGTGCGTATTTCCGCCTGCGATTGGGCCGAGGGCGGCATTACCGAGACGGATGTGGTCGCAATCGCCAAAGCGTTCAAAGACGCGGGCGTTGATATTGTGCATGTCTCAAGCGGCGAAACCGTGAAATGGCAAAAGCCGGCATTTGGCCGCATGTGGCAAACACCCCTATCAGAACTGGTGCGCCGCGAAGCCGACGTGCCAACCATAGCGGTGGGCGCTATCACACTGCCCGAGCAGATCAACACCATCATTGCGGCGGGTCGTGCTGATCTCTGCGCCCTGGCTCGTCCCCATCTCAACACCCCGTTTTTCACCMGCCAGGCGGCGGGTCATTACGGAACACAGAACCAAAATTGGCCATCTCAACTGCATTCAGGTCAATTCCAACTGTTCCGAGAAGCCGAAAAAGCCAATGAAAAAGGGCTGGAGCTGGCCCAAAAAGCCCGTCCAAACCGSAGACATTACCAACGGGCCAAAGTCGGGGTATAATCTAGCGGTAAACCCCGCGAAAGGCGGCGTCCAAATCGGCTATCAAATCATCCGGGTGTTCCAGGCCGATGGARATTCTGATCAGGCCTTCCGTCAATCCGCCCTGGGCCCGCACATCTGCCGGAATGCCGGAATGAGTGGTAGAGGCGGGGTGGCTGACCAGGCTTTCGGTGCCGCCAAGGCTGACGGCAGATTTAAACAAGCTTAGCCCGTTGATGATCTTAAATGCATCTTGGCGCGTCCCCTCGATCACAAATGAGAATGTCGAGCCGGGGCCGGAGCATTGGCGTTTATAAATTTCCTGATAGGCAGCGTCCATGATAAATTCAGGGTGTAAGACTTTGGTCTCGACATATGGGTTGTCGGCCAACCAGGCGGCCACTTTTGTGCCGCTTTCTGCTGCCCTTGTCATACGAATGGTCAAGGTTTCCAAAGAGCGCGACAACAACCAGCATGTGTGCGGATCAAGGTTCATGCCCATAGCATTACGAATGCCGCGCACGGCTTTGATAGCTTCACCGCCGCCGAGCACAGCGCCAGCGATCAAATCCGAATGGCCGCCAACATATTTGGTCAGTGAATAGACCGACAGATCAATGCCGTGGGCAATCGCTTGCTGGAACACCGGCCCTTGCAATGTGTTGTCACATACGGTTAATGGCCGCACGCCAGTATCAGCTTCACATTTTTCTTGGGCTTTTTTGATCAATTCGAAATCATATATGGCATTGGTCGGATTGCCCGGCGTTTCCATATAAATCATCTTGATCGGGCCGAGCTTTTTACCCTTTTTGACGGCAGCTTCAATGCTGTCTGCACACATGCCGTCTTGGAACTCCACTGACAATATCCCGAATTGTGATAGCAGATTACGAATTAAAGTCTCGGTACCCCCGTAAAGCGGCGACCCGTGTATAAGGACATCACCAGGGCGAAGCACCGACAAAAATGTACTGGTAATCGCGCCCATGCCGGATGCGCACACCACCCCTTCTTCCGCGCCTTCCAATACTGCCAGACGATCTTCGGTGATCTCGGCATTGGGGTGGTTAAAGCGCGAGTAAATCAGCCCGGCACTGTCTCCGCCCGGCAAGGGTTTGCGCCCGGCCATGACATCAAAAAACTCTTCTCCGGCTTCCGCATCGGGAAAGACAAATGTCGAGGTCAAAAACACAGGCTGTTTCACCGAGCCTTCCGACAGCATCGGGTCATAGCCATATCCCATCATCAGGGTTTCTGGATGGAGTTGGTGATTGCCAATTTTGGTTTTATTGTTAATGACGCGTTTCATGTTTTGCTCCTAAATGTTATAAAAATCTTTGTACCATGTCACAAACACCGGAATGCCGTGTTCGATGGTGGTTTTGGGGTTGTAGTCAAATGCGGCTCGCGCTTTGGAAATGTCGGCAAATGTTTTGGATACATCACCCATTTGCTTGGGCATGAAATTCTTTTTAGCAACGCGGCCACAGGCTTTTTCGACTGCCTCGACCAAACCCATCAAAGGTGTCGGGGTTGAATTGCCAAGATTATAGATTTCGTGCAACACTTCACCAACGGGCGGTCTATCCACAATCCTACCCAGTGCCGCAGTAATATCGTCAATATAGGTAAAATCCCGCGACATTTCCCCGGCGGCATAAAGATCGATTGTCTCGCCTGCTAGAATTTTTTGGGTGAAAATCCAATAGGCCATATCTGGCCGCCCCCAAGCCCCATAGACCGTAAAAAACCGCAAGCCGGTCATGGCAATACCGTAAAGATGGGCATAGCTTTCAGACAAGACTTCGCCGCTAATCTTCGTAGCTGAATATAATGAGACGGGCTTGGTCACAGCATCATTTTCGCGAAACGGCCCGTCGGCTCGATCCCCGTAAACCGACGAGCTCGACGCATAGACCAGATGTTTGAGATTGGTCGCGGCGCGGGCAAATTCCAGCACATTAACATAACCACTAAGATTGGAACGCACATAGGCACGCGGGTTATCAATGGAATAACGCACCCCGGCCTGGGCGGCCAGATTGACAATATGGGTGACAATTTCCGGCGATACGGCCCGCTCCAACGCTCCGTCTTCGGCTAGATCGACCTGAGCAAATCGGAATTTCTCAAACCCGGCCAGCCGTTCCAGCCGGGCGCGTTTGATAGCCGGGTCATAATAATCATTGAGGCTGTCCACACCGACCACCTGCTCACCGCGCGCCAGCAGCGCCAGGCAGAGATTATGGCCGATAAATCCGGCCGCACCTGTTACGAGAATAGTCATGATATTTCTTTCATGGGGCCTGTTTAGCGAAAAATATCAAAAACGATAGTCTATTTTACAAAATCACCCTCACCCAATTCAACCAGCCGATACAGCACCAATACCGTCATGCTCTCGCATAAAAGCACAATTGCAATATCCCCGGTGGGGCAATTATGTTAAGATTGTCGTCTCAATTTGCTGGCTCACACGGCTCGTAAAAGAGACCAGAACAAAACCGATAATGGCTGCACCTGCTATGGCGAGTAACATCGCCGGATAGCCGCCTAAGCCTTCCAACAGACCAAGAATACCGCCGCCAAATGAAATGCCTAAATTGGAGATCGCCATATACAAGGTAAATTGGGTCGCGGCAACCTTGACCGAACACAAGCGCATGGCTGCGGCTACAAGGGCGACCGTTATAAAATAATTCAAAGACAAGAAGCCGATGGCAAAACCACGAATGAAAACTGGCGATGTCCAATTTGCCTGCGCTACGACCATCCCCAAACACAAAAGCATCATAGCGGTAAAGCCGAGCAGTGCGGCCCGGCGTGTCCCGACTTTATCGGTGAAAATGCCGAAGACGAAAATACACAAAAACCCGGTGATCAAGGCCGCGCTTGCTGAAAGGGCCGAAAACTCGGCGTCGCTCCAGCCGCCGATATCTGTTGCGATCATGGGCATAGCGCCAATATAAATGCCGTAAGCTAAACCGTTCATCGACATGGCCAGCGCCACCAAAATGCTTTCTCTCGTCAGCATGGCAGACCAAGCGTTCTTGAATAATGGTATCCATTTTCCCACATGGCGCGACAGGCTGGTTTGGGATGCTTGACCTTCTGACCAAGGCAGTAGGCGCTCATTGGGGCGTTCGCGGACAACAAGAATGACAGCCAGTACAAGTCCGACTAAAATCGCCGTACCTGTCACGGCAATGGGAAAGCCGTAAACCGGGATCGCATAACCTGTGACCGCAGTGCCAGCGGCAATGCCGACCGATTGGCCGCCGAACATCAAACCATTGGCGCGGGCCCGCTCCGTGTCCGGCACCAAATCAACCGCCAACCCGTCAATCGCCACGTCCTGAAATGTAGTCGCCGTGTTGATGGCGAAAGAAAAGGCAGACAACAGGGCGATATCTGATACGGACGGATTTGCAAACGCCAAGCCAAGCAGGCCGAGCACCATAATAATTTGCGCCCCGATCAACCAAGCTCGCCGTCTTCCCATGGCCAGAAAGGCAAACCGGTCCATCAAAAACCCGTTGATAAATTTTAAGGACCAAGGCAGTGCAGTGGCGCTGACAAAGCCGCCAATCTCAAGGGCCGATGCCCCGCTGGCCGCCAACCAGGCAGGAATGGCAAAAAAGAACAAACCAATCGGCACGCCCTGGGCCACATACATAATAAAAATACAAAAGAAACGGAGATTTCTGTTCTCCGAAATACTAGGTAGAAACGCTGTTCTGTTTTCAACAATATCCAATTTATCCCCCCCCGAGATTACTAGGTTGGACGCTAACGATAATGACCCTGAATGCAAGCGCGGAGTTGTCATAAGAAAGTTAGCAGTTTACAAAATTTGATTTAACGAACGTGAGTGGAGAAAATTTGTAGTTTAAGCTAGAGCATTATCGACTTCCTAAGGTCAAGCCGCGCCCCTCTGGCACTGTCAGTCACTTGACAAAAAAGCTGCCAACTGTTAATATTTGTTAATCTTGGGGCGGGATGTTTTTAAAATATTTGATATTTTTCCCCATTTTTACGGATCTACTCTCAGTTCTTGGGACGTAGCCAATTTAAAATTAGGGGACAAATTATGTCAAAACGTATATCACTCATCGCATCTTCTGCGATCATAGCATGCAGTCTTTTATTGCCTGTTGCCGCAACGGCACAAGAAGCTTTAGAAAAACGTGAAAACGTCAGCTATTACAACGTGGTAAATTTCAACTTCAAGCCTGGTCATAATGATGCGGCTTGGGAGATATTGTATCAAAAAATTGGGCCAGCTGTCCGCGCTATGGACAAAGATTTTGTTGCGTTAGATTGGGATTCTGGTGCATGGGATACCACCGTCTATATTAAATTGGAAGACGGTTACGGGWSWTTAGAATATGCARYTTCGCCVSRAAGTGCHGCGTTTATGGCATCCTTAGCCAAGCAAGAAGGCAGCAAGGAAGCGGCGGRAAAAGTGATGAMAGARTGGGTRTCACAYATTGATAACWCAAGTTCAGATGTGGCGCATATGCATTTGCCGCCAAAGGCCGAAGAGAAAGAGGAATAGCTTTAAGGCACTAGCAGTTCCGAGAGAGGAGTCAGGGTTGCAAACCTTGCCTTCTTTTTTATTTGAACCCCACAATCCGCGAGCTCGTTAACAATTCACGGAGCATTGCCCGACTGTTTCGCAAGTGGCACTACATTAAAATCGCTTTTTGCGCATGCAAGGTCATACGTCCACTGGTCAGTATCCTTATCGCCCATAAACACCCATGTATCGGGCTGCATTGGTAGTGACGGCAACCATACGCGCAGATCATGCCCCTTGGTAACGATCAGGCACCGTAATGCAGTAGGGGCAAATGGATTTATTGCTTCAGGCCGGTGCTGGCATTTGATTGGGGTGTCATGCCAAGGTGTTTTTCTAGAAATTCGGCTTNTCTGCGGAAGTAGAACAGCCGGTTTTTAAATTTTCGCCAACCATGCCCTTCATCAGGAATACGGATATAGGTGACTTCAATACCGTTACCGCGCACGGCGCGCACCATGGTTTCTGTTTCGGCAATATCGATACGCGGATCCATGGCGCCGTGAGAAAACAGGACAGGGACTTTGATACGGTCGGCTTGGCGGATTGGAGAATTTTCCCTATAAAATGCTTGCCATTTTGGATCGGTGATATCCCCGTATTCAATGATATCAGATGCTTTAAGAGCCGGGGACGCAATTTCCAATGCCGTGACCCAGTCTGCCACGCTATAGCGCGAAACGCCGACTGCAAACGCATCCGGGTAGGCTGCCAGAACCGCGTTGACAACATAGCCGCCGTAGGAACCGCCAGACACTGCGGCGCGGGTTGTGTCAACGCGGCCATCTTGCTTCAGATAAGCCAGCATATCGATAATATCCCTGACGCTATCAAGGCGCTTTTCTTTATCGTCCAAAGCGCTATAGGTTCTGCCAAAGCCTGTAGAGCCGCGCACATTTGGTTGAAACACCGCGATGCCTTTGCCGAGTAAATACTGTATCGATCCATTATAGGAAGGCCGGGCTTGCGCCGATGGCCCGCCGTGAACCTCAAAGACCACTGGCGGTTTTTTGGCGTCAGACTTGATCATATGAGGCATATAAAGCAAGCCCTGTAATTGTACGCCGTCTTGCGCTTTCATATGGACGACTTCGGGCTTAATGAATTTATCGGCGGATAGTCCGGCCAGGTTCGAGGTGAAAACCTGAGTGATTTTACGCGAGGAAAGGTTCATATGAAAAATATCGCCGGGTCTATCCCAAGCATTGATTTGGATAATGAGGTCATTTGTGCCAGGTGCGCAGCTTAGGCGATAAACACCGCCCGGCAAACCGTTGACAGGTGCGGCGGTGCTGTCCGAAAGTGTATATAAATGCAAAGCATCAAAGCCGTCTTCATTATGTGTGAAAGCCAATAAACCTGACCGCGCGCCGCACAGTGTGACATTTTCTATATTGGTATCACTTTTATAAAGGGTCGTGATTTTTCCCGAACCAAGGCTGTAGTTTGACAAAGCCGTAAATTCTCTGTCCCGGTTGGTGGCAAAATAAACGTCTTGACCATTGCTATGCCAGACAACTCCTTGGTTGGTGTGATTGGCCCGGGAGGTTGGTTTTGAAATAATGGTGGTTTTGCCACTAATTGTGTCCAATAAAAACAGATTATCCGCATCCTCGCCAACAGTTTCTGATATGATTAAACGGCGAGCATCCGGGGAAACGGCATTGACGAAAAACCCGTATTTGCCTTCATAAATTCTATTGGACTTTCCTGTTTTTAGGTCTGCCAAATAAATGTCAAAATCCAAACCATTTCGCTGCGTAGACGCATAGGCAATATGGCTGCCATCCCCGGAAAACCCGCCAAACACACGAAATCCGCCTTTGGTTGCTGGTAAAATTTCGCTTTCCTGTGCGCCGCTTGCGGAAATAATAAAATAACTTTCCTGCTCATTGCCGTTATTGTCCGCACCGTAAATCAATGAATTTCCGCCGGGAGCCCAACGATAAAAAGTTATGCCATTGCCAAAGGTGAGTTGCCGTCCCGCGCCCCCGGTTTTTGGCATAATATATAGCTGTGGTTTACCCGTAATAGAACTGGTATAGGCAATATGCTGACCGTCGCTAGACAGGCTTGCTTGCGCCGCGCCGTGCACCATAAGATAGCGGGCAATATCAGCCGGGTACTCACCGGCCAAGCCTACGCGAATGCTCTCGTTTTTAGGCTCGATAAAGTCTGGTGCCTGCGTTCCTTTGCCGTTGTCTGGTGAGGAATTCGCAGGTTCAGGGGCGCTGGACACGAGTAAGAAAACGCCAAGTGCCATGGCTAATTTTGTTAGAAAATATTTCATACTTACTCCAAATCATACTATTTCTCGAGACACCACAATAATATCGCTTTTTGCGCATGCAAGCGGTTTTCGGCCTCAAGGAACACAACTGAACTTGGCCCGTCGATAACCGACGCCGTGACTTCCTCGCCCCTATGCGCAGGCAAGCAGTGCAGGAACAAAGCATCCCTTTGCGCTACTTCCATCAAATCTTCATTGACTTGCCAGTCCGCAAGGTCGTGCATGCGCTTGTCAATATCCTTGTCCCCCATAGACACCCATGTATCCGCGATAACAACATCAACTCCGGTGCAGGCATTTAGCGGGTCCCTAACCAGTTCAATATGTGCCCCATCGGCACGCGCGCGCTCGACCATTTGCCCGGATGGGCCGTAGCCGGTTGGTGTGGAGATGACCAATTGATAGCCAAATTTCGCCGCCCCGTTGATAAAGCTTACGGCGACATTATTGCCGTCCCCGACCCAGGCCAGACGCAAACCTTTCAAGTCCCGGCCCTGTTCTTCCAATGTCATCAAATCCGCCATGATCTGGCACGGATGGTTATAGTCGGTCAGGCCGTTAATTACCGGAACACTGGCGTTTTGCGCCAAAGCTACCAATGCGCCGTGGTCATTGGCCCGCAACATAATCACATCGACAAAGCGCGATAAAACCTGCGCCGTGTCCTCGATGCTTTCCCCGCGCCCCAGTTGCATGTCACCGGCGCTGGTGAAAATGGACGTGCCGCCGAGCTGGGTCATGCCGACCTCGAATGAGAACCTGGTGCGGGTCGAGCTTTTTTCGAACAACATAGCCAATACATGTCCGGCCAAGGGCGCGTCTGTGTCCAGCGTACCTTTGGGCTGGCCGCTTCGCGCCTTTTTGCGGCGGTGAGCTTCGTCTAAAATTTCGCGCAAATCCCCTGCACTTATGTCCGCAAGGCTTAAAAAATGTTTGCTCATTTACTTATCCGCCGAAAACCAAAACAAGTGCAATAGCTATGATAGCCATTATTTGCAATGCAATTCGGGGATAAACTTTTCCGCGCTCATCTGGCCCTGTTCCCATTTTTCTTCGACAAATTCAATATTTTCTTGCTTGAGCAAGCTTAATAACGGCCCGTAGATATTGGGGCTAACTGGTAAGACCATGCCGGTTTGTGTGATGTGAGCATCCGCAATCATTTGCGCCGCCATTGCCGCCGGCAGACCAACCGTCGCCGCCATAGCGCTTGGGCCGTCTRGCNGKCMTMWMSWKTTMRKYWKSKCCGMKYNGNAATWYWWANTRCMKKSMYWSYGNCKTGATMATKMAKKYSKGNYWRYAKGRCRWYCMKRTNCWTKYWYGNYCGTYAMSMTMKGMSRRTTTTTGCAACAGCAAATCGCAAAACGCATCCAATGGCGTGTTCGCGGGATTAACGCTTGYATYCGAAAACAYACCAAGCCAGTCCAGAGCCTGATACGCAGGTTGCGGGGTGCTTGCTTGCAAGGTGCGGAAATCTATATCTGGGTTGAGTTGCGCCGTAAAATCCCGCCATAATATGCCGGGCGTAATTTCAACATTTTTTTGTCCAAACAGGCCCAGAGTTTTGGCCAATTGCATGATCTGGCAAAACCCTGGATAACGTAATGTACCGCGTATCAGCGTTTTTACTTCAGGAATATTGTAGATGTCTTTATAGACGAGCGAATTGCGGTTGGGGTAACATTCCAGATCAAGACCGCCAATAGAAACAGGCTTGGCCCACGCCATCAAATCTTCTGGCGCAATGGTTGTTGTTGCACTTGTTTGCATATATTGCGCCTCGTTGAGCAAAACCAATATTGCGCCTTTGGGGTTCCACGAAAATTTATAACCGAACGGGTTATCATTATCATCCGGCGCTGGAATACCGCCGCACCACGAAACGAAAGCTTCGATCTGTTCACCTTTGGCATGGGCGGCATCAATAATTTGCATAGCAGCCAGATGATCTATGCCCGGATCAAGACCGATCTCGTTCAAGATGGTTATGCCCGCCGCCTTGGCTTCCCCTGATAATGCCAACATTTCAGCAGATTGATAGCTGGCACTGACCWTATGGGTTTTCGCAGCGATACAAGCTTGCGCCACCAAAGGGTGAAAAGGCGGCGGCACCATGGACAGCACCACATCAAAATCTGCGGCGCAGGCGTGCAAGGCTTTCGCGTCTGACACATCTATAAGCTCGGCGCTTGCACCCTTGTATGGTGCAGCCAGATCCTGCGCATCAGATAAAATATTATTTGCAATCACGATTGTGTTCTCAGGTCGGCGGCACAAATACTCAACCAATGGTGCCACCACCAGACCCGCGCCTAAAACCAAATAATTCGCCATAGTGTTCTCCCTAATTTGGTAGAATAGAGCCTTGCGCACAAGATGCAAACAAGTGTTTAAGGATTTGACATTGCCATGGTTTCTGTTATTTCTGTTGTTACAGAATATACCGTATGGAGATAGTTATGAAACTGACCCCGACAACCGAGAAATTTATTGTCCATTGGGGCGAAATGGGAACGCAATGGGGGGTGAGCCGCTCCGTGGCCCAGATACAAGCTTTGTTGTATTTGTCCGAACGCCCCTTACACGCCGAACAGATTAGCGTCATTCTCGACCTGGCCCGCTCCAACGTCTCTACCTCTCTCAAGGAATTGCTCAACTGGCGGCTGATCGTCCGCACGCAAATTCTCGGCGACCGACGCGACCATTTTGAAGCCATCAAAGACAATTGGGAAATCGTCATGCGCATATCCGAAGGTCGCAAGAAACGCGAAATAGATCCGACCTTGCATATGTTGCGCCTCGTCGCCAACAACACCCAATATGACCATGAAGTCACTCCGGAGCAGCGAGCGCAAATAGACGAGCTGGTCGGGTTTATGGAAACCATGACCAATTGGTATGACGATATCCGCACCGTCCCCAAAGAGAAATTACTCCGCCTGATGAAACTAGGCGCGAAAGTCGCAAAGTTCATTGGCCGATAAATCTATGGCAGACGCATTTGACGGAATATGACCTTAACTTCCTCTCGGAACAGGTGTGCCGTAGAGCTCGGCAAAATACATGCCTATGCTGCGTGCGCTCGGGAGGTAGTGATACCCGTTCGCAGTTTCCACCCTTAGCCCGTCCGGGATATCGGTGCCTTTGGGCAGGACAAGTGTCGGGCAATTGTGATTTCCAGGGCCGAGCAAAGTCGCCAGTCCTTTTCGCGGGTGCGCCAATGTCTCATAGCGTATTTTCACCGCTTCCCTAATGGCCGGGAAATACGACAGCACGCCCCAAACTTCCGCACATTCAGGACAATATTCCCGGCGTTCATTGTCTTCAAAGCCGGGCGCGAGAACAAACAGAATTGGTATTTGCATGATGGTTTCCTTGACGTTCGCCCTATTAAAGCCCATCTAGCCCATCATGGCAACTGATGTAAAATCTATCACCCTGGGCTGTCGCCTGAACCTGCGCGAGAGCGAGGTTATGGCCGCCCATGCGCGGGTGCAAAACCTGGGCCAAGCCGTGATCATCAACACCTGCGCCGTGACCAATGAAGCTGCGCGTCAAAGCCGCCAGAGCGTGCGCCGGGCCGTGCGCRAAAATCCGCGAGCCAAAATCATTGTCACAGGTTGCGCCGCCCAGATTGAGCCGGAAGTTTTCAAGGCCATAGACGGAGTTGAGCGGGTATTGGGCAATAGCGAAAAAATGCGCACGGAAAGTTTTGCCCCTAGCGCCAAATCCCGCATCGGCGATATCATGCAAAGCCGCGAAATATCACTTGGCCCGCCATTAGGCCCCGTGGGAGAAGCGAGCCAGCGTTCGCGGGCTATTGTGCAGGTGCAAACCGGGTGTGACCACCGCTGCACATTTTGCATTATCCCTTATGGTCGCGGCAATTCTCGTTCCGTCCCTGCGGCCAAAGTCGCGGCCCAAATCCGCACACTGAACCAAAACGGCTTTAACGAAGTGGTGTTGTCGGGCGTGGATATTTCCTCATGGGGTGATGATTTGCCGGGCGCGCCAAAACTCGGCCAATTGGTCAGTGAGATTCTGAACACCGCGCCCGCCCTGCCGCGCTTGCGTCTATCCTCCATTGACCCGGCAGAAATTGATGAGAAACTGTTTGAGCTGATGGCCACCGAGCCGCGCCTGACCCCTTATCTGCATCTGTCCCTCCAGCACGGCGACAACATGATCCTCAAGCGCATGAAGCGCCGCCACACGCGAGAGCAAGCTATCCAGCTATGCAATGATTTGCGCCGGGTACGGCCTGACATCAGTTTTGGCGCAGATATCATTGCGGGTTTTCCCACGGAAACAGAAGCGATGTTTGAAAACTCGCTGAAACTGGTCGAGGAATGCGGCTTGGCCTGGCTACATGTATTTCCGTTCTCGGCCCGCTCAGGCACCCCGGCGGCGCGTATGCCGTTGGTGGACGGAAAAATCATAAAAGCTCGTGCCAAATTGTTACGCGAAGTAGGAAAACGAACCCAAGAACGCTTTTTAAAGTCCCGCGCTTTTGGCAATGATTTGGCGTTGATTGAAAAAGGGGGGCTTGCTCGTTTGGCGGATTTTTCACCCGTAAAACTCCCCGCACATCCCGTAAAGCTCCCCGCAGATAATGTCCTGGCCAAAAGCATGGTCGGGCAGTTGCGTGCTGTGCGCATTACGGGTTATGGTGCGGGCAAACTATTGGGGGAATTTGTGTGAGCACCGAAGAACAAGACAACACGAAAAACAAAAAACCCGGGTTTTTCAAACGTGCCTTTGGCTTTAAATCCAAAGAGGAAAAACTGGCCGAAGCCGCCGCCCTAAAAGCCGAGAGGCAAGCCAAGGTCGATGCCGGCATGGCCGAGCGTATGGCGATCATTAACGCCGCCGCCCTGAAAGCCGCCCGCCAGCAAGACGAAGCCCATCTCAGCGAAACCGAAAAAGCCAGACTGGAAGCGCAAGACCGCAAACAGGCCGAAATACAGGCGCTCGAAGATGCAAAAATTGCCAAAAAACTGGTTGAGGAAAAGCGCGAACGCGAGGACGAGTTAAAACGCAAAGCCGCACAGGACGCTACCCGCCTAAAAGCCGAAGCCATCGAGTCCGAACGCTTGGCGGCTGAAAAACTAGCCCGGGAAAAATCCGAGACCGAAAAAATTGCACGCCTCAAGCAGGCCGAAGCCCAAGCGAAACAAGAGGAAGCAGCAAAGCTCAAAGCTGAACGGGAACACGCGGAAGCCGAGATTGCTGCCCGGGCTGAGGCAGAACGTCTGGAGGCTGAAAAAATTGCGGCCGAGCGTCTGGAGGCCGAGCGCCTTGCAGCCAAGGCCGAAGCCGAACAAGCCGCCAAACGCAAACAACTGGAAACGCAACTAATCGAAGAACAGGCCGAGCGCGAGGAAAAAGCCCGACTGATGCGAGAAGTTTGGCGCGCCGAGCAAGCGGCTTTGCGGGCAGAAAAAGGTGAGCAAGGGTTTTTGGGTCGGATCTCTAGCGGACTTAGCAAATCCACTTCGGCCATGTCGGATAATATTTCCGCCATATTCACTATGCGCAAGCTCGACGCGGAAGCTTTGGAAGACTTGGAAGATTTGTTGATCGCCGCAGATTTCGGGGTCGGCCCGGCCACCCGCACGGCGGAACTTTTAGCCAAAGACCGGTTTGACAAACAAGTCACCGACACCGAAATAAAAATCGCCCTGGCAGATGTCATATCCGAAGTTTTGACGCCGCTGGAAAAACCGCTAACCCTCACAGGTGCCAAGCCTGAAATCATGTTGTTCGTCGGCGTCAACGGCTCAGGTAAAACCACCACTTTGGGAAAAATCGCCAAGCGCTATACTGACGAGGGCAAAAAAGTCCTGCTGGCGGCCGGAGATACATTTCGCGCCGCCGCCGTGGAGCAGCTCAATATATGGGGTGAACGCTCCGGTGCGCCTGTGGTTTCCGCCGCACTGGGTGCCGACGCTTCTGGGCTGGTCTATGATGCTATCAGTCGTGCTAAGGCGGAAAACTATGACATTTTAATGATCGACACTGCCGGACGCTTACAAAACCGCACCGAATTGATGGACGAGTTGGCCAAAATCGTCCGGGTGATCAAAAAGCAAGACGACACTGCGCCCCATCATTCCATATTGGTATTAGACGCTACGGTTGGGCAAAACGCTTTGTTGCAGACCGAGGCCTTCCAAAAGACCGCCGGTATTACCGGTCTAATTATGACCAAACTTGACGGTACTGCCAAAGGCGGGGTGCTGGTCGCCCTGGCCGATAAATTCAAACTCCCCATCCACGCCATTGGTATCGGCGAACGCATCCAGGATTTGGAAAATTTCTCCGCCCCAGTATTTGCTGCGGCTCTGTCCGGAATTGCCGACGCGGTTGTGGATAGTTAGAGAGCAACTGTCTTTCATAACTTTGCTCTTGCAGGGAATTCTATTTACCCCTTCACCCCCATATCCCCTCACCTTGTTCCTCTCCCAAAAGGAGAGGAGACCATTTTCGTTTGTTTTGTGTTCGTGAAAAATATTTGGAAATACTGAAGCACCTGAAAAGGAAGAATTGGCGATTTCTAAACTCACCACAAACAAGATGCTCAAGACACCGTCTCCTCTCCGCATTTTGCTTTGGGGGAAGAGGAACAAGGTGAGAGGTAATGTGGGTGAAGGGAGACAAGTTGCCTGAAAAGGTTCTAGAGCGCTCCGTGTTAAATCATATCCATTTGACTGGTTTTTCCCGTTCGCTGGCTAGGCGAGCCACGTGCAGTGGCCTTATTGGCCACAATCGGGG
>NVVO01000028.1 GCA_002733385.1 Robiginitomaculum sp. | reverse complement strand
TTTTCTTCTTTGCAGGGTAATACCCCATAAGCGCTGACGTCAGACAGGCGGTCGGTTATGGTTCAATCGGCACATGCCGTCTACCGTCGCCTTTGCGCCCCCAACCTTCTGCCACCGAGAAATAACCTTAATCCCGCGCTCCTCACCGATACGGGTTGGCAACTTCTACCCCCCTAGCCGCGCAAAATCTCCGCCGGTGGGGTTTTGGAAAATGCGTAAATCGAACTCCGGGGCGGCGGCGAGGATGTGGTCGATGTCTGACGTCAGCGCCTATGGCACAGATTTAGGTCTGTGCTAAGAGAGAGTTTTTGTTCATCATCATCTTAGGAGTAAATGATGAGACAGAAACATACAGGGCGTTCATCGGAGCGCATCATTAAAGACATTAAACGTAAGACCCGCCGCCAATATAGCGCCGAGGAGAAGATCCGCATCGTGCTGGACGGTTTGCGCGGCGAGGATAGCATTGCAGAGCTGTGCCGCCGTGAAGGTATCTCGCAGGGAATATACTATAAGTGGTCGAAGGACTTTATGGAGGCTGGCAAGAAGCGTCTAGCAGGCGACATTGTCCGCCAAGCCAATAGCAGCGAAGTCACGCATCTGCGCAAAGAAGCCCGCGTGCTGAAGGAGGTTGTAGCAGAACAGACACTCGAACTACGCTTGCTTAAAAAAAGCATGATCGGGGATGGGGAGTGCGAAGAATGAGATATCCAGCATCAGAGAAGCTAGAGATTATCCGCATCGTTGAACGCTCACACCTTCCCGCCAAGCAAACTTTGGATATGCTGGGCATAGCGCGGCGAACTTTTTATCGTTGGTATGATCGGTATCTGGAACATGGCGAAGATGGACTTGCGGATCGGGCACCACGACCACGACTGGTGTGGAACCGCATTCCGGATAAAATCCGTGATAAATTGGTGAAGCTTGCACTCGACGAGCCAGAGCTAAGCCCGCGTGAGCTGGCCGTGACATTTACCGACACCAAAGGCTATTTTGTGTCAGAAAGCTCAGTATACCGCTTGTTAAAGGCTCACGACCTGATTTCTAGCCCCGCCTTCATCGTTATAAAAGCAGCCAGTGAGTTCAAAGATAAGACGACGGCCATCAATCAGATGTGGCAGACCGACTTTACCTATCTGAAGATTATCGGTTGGGGTTGGATGTACTTATCCACCATCTTGGATGATTACTCGCGCTACATTATTGCCTGGAGACTGTGCACGACCATGAAGACTTCTGACGTGACAGAAACTCTGGATATGGCATTGCAAGCATCTGGCTGCGACCAAGTGCATGTGGTTCACAAGCCGCGTTTGCTGTCCGACAACGGCTCCAGTTACATCTCTGGCGAACTCGCTGATTATATCGAAGACCAAGGCATGAGTCATGTGCGCGGAGCGCCCTATCATCCGCAAACACAAGGTAAGATCGAACGTTGGCATCAAACCTTGAAAAATAGGATATTGCTAGAGCACTACTTCTTGCCCGGCGACCTAGAGCGGCAGATCGAAAACTTCGTGGAGCACTACAACCACAAGCGTTACCACGAGAGCCTGAAAAATGTCACGCCTGCTGACGCCTACTTCGGCCGCGCGCAATCAATTTTAAACAAAAGGGAAAGGATTAAAAAACAGACTATCGAACATCGGCGCTTGCAATACCGCAAAGCCATAGCTTAATAACAATCAACAATAGGTGAGCAAACTCTCTCTTAGCACAGACCTAAATCTGTGCCATTTTATATGACGACGGACAGTTCTACACCTACAAAAGCATCTTGAGAAAAACGCAGCATGATTACTGAGTGATTATTTAAATTTAAATAACAAATTACGGTAATGGTAGTAGTTACGGTACAGTAACCGAAACTATTTCTTTTGCGGCGGAGTTGGCGGGATAGCGAGCTGAAGGGAGTGCTCTAGGTTTCTTAGCCGTAATCCAACTTTTATATTCACAGCCGGTGAATTACGCCAACCAGCTGCGCCAGTGCTTGTGCGGCGAGGAGGCTAATCCATCCTACGGTTTTTTCGAAAGTTTCTACCCTTGGCGCCGGGATAAAAACGCCAATCTTTCGAACAAATGCACGTCTTGCTCGTTCTTGAGCAAGGCCCCGTGCAGGGGTGGGATTAGTTTTGTGGTATCGGTCTGGCGCAGGGTTTCCGGGTCTATGTCTTCGACCATCAACAGTTTTAGCCAGTCCAACAGTTCCGATGTGGACGGTTTTTTCTTCAGACCCGGAACGTCGCGCACGGCGTAAAAACGTTTCAGCGCCGCCGCGACCAATCTGGATTTGATGTCCGGGAAATGTACGTCGATGATTTTCTTCATGGTGTCTTGGTCGGGGAACTGGATGTAATGGAAGAAACAGCGGCGCAGAAATGCGTCCGGCAAGTCTTTTTCATTATTGGATGTGATCAGAATGATCGGACGCTGGGCTGCCTTGATGGTTTCTCCGGTTTCGTAAACATGAAATTGCATTTGGTCGAGCTCGTGCAAAAGATCATTGGGAAATTCGATGTCGGCTTTGTCGATTTCGTCGATAAGTAATACCGGGCGCTCGGCGCTGGTAAATGCATCCCATAATTTGCCGCGCTTGATATAGTTGGAAATGTCGTGGACTTTTTCGTCGCCGAGCTGGCTATCACGTAATCTGGCTACCGCGTCATACTCATACAGGCCTTGCTGGGCTTTGGTGGTGGATTTTATGTTCCATTGCAACAAAGGTGCGCCGAGGGAATTGGCGATTTCTTCGGCCAAAACCGTCTTGCCCGTACCCGGCTCGCCTTTGATCAGCAATGGTCGTTCAAGGGCAATAGAGGCATTAACCGCCATGCGTAAATCATGGGTGGCGACATATTTATCGGTACTGGAAAATTTCATCAGGTGATTCTCTCTTTTTGGCCGCAAAATTGCAGATGTTTAGCAAATACTATGTGCCTAATTCTCGTATAATTTCAAGCCTTTATCAACCTAGTGAAGAATTTAGTTGTCGTCTTAAACTCTCTCGTATATATGCGCGACTGAAAAATCCGATTTGTACCGCAAGGGTAGGCTGCGCACTATTAAATAACAAGGGATGTAACCATGGTAAAAACTGCAAAAAAACGGACTAAATTACCGAAAAACTACACACCCAAAGAAGACGAAAAATTCATGGGTGTTCGCCAGCAGGAATTTTTTCGCCAAAAACTGGAAGCCTGGAAACGCGATATTTTTAACCAGACCAAAAACACCATTGAATATTTGCAAGGGGAAAATGTCTCCCATCCGGATGCGGTTGATACCGCCGCCGCCAATGCCGACAGGCAGTTGGAATTACGGGCTCGTGACCGCCAGCGCAAGTTAATCGCCAAAATCGACAAAGCCATTATACGTATTGAAAACGGTACTTACGGGTATTGTGAGGAAACCGGCGATCCTATCCGTCTCGGACGGTTGGAAGCCCGCCCTATAGCCACACTAAGCCTGGAAGCCCAGGAAATGCACGAAAGCGCTGAAAACGCACGCCGTTAGAGAGTTGCGGTAATAATCGCCACCTGTTTTCTTACCGCACTGTAACTTGCCGGATTGACATTTTCGTGATGTGGTATTTGCTGGCATTATCCTGAATATTGGGTATATTATTGATCTATTACAGTAAATTGAAAGTAAATGTGACGCGCTTGACCCTCTTTTTCACCAAATTGTTTGCCGTGGTTATGGCCAGTGTTTTGGCCGTATTTGCATTGCCGGGCCAAGCCAGTGCGCAATCTTTGATTCGCGATACGGAAATTGAAGAAACCCTGCGGGCTTACACGAACCCGTTCATCCGAGCCGCAGGCCTCAATACTGCCAGTGTCGATTTGTATTTGGTCAATGATCGTAGCTTGAATGCATTTGTTACACGCGGGCAAAATATATTTATTCATACGGGCATTATTCTGGAAGCCAAAACCCCTAACCAGCTCAAGGGAGTTATTGCCCATGAGGTTGGCCATATAGCAGGCGGGCATTTGGTGCGCCGTGACCGCAGTAACCGCAGTGCTTACGGGGCGATGCTGATTGCCGCCGGGATTGGTATTGCCGCCATTCTGGCCGGCGAGGGCCAAGCTGGCGCGGCTATATTGGGAGGGGCCCAACAATTTGGCATGATTGAGGTCTTGGCTTATTCACGCATAACCGAGGCGTCTACCGATCAGGCGGCGGCTAAATATCTTGAAGCCACAGGGCAGTCCGGCAAAGGGCTCGTACAATTTTTTGAAAAATTTCGCTATCAAGAAGTCCTCTCCAATGCGCGGCGCAACCCTTATTTTCGTGGTCACCCTCTGTCCAGTGACCGGATTGATAAATTGCGCGAGATTACCGGAAATAGCGAGTATAGTGATGTTAAGGATACGGACGCGGAAATTCATGCGCTTGCCATGGCCAAAGCCAAATTGATCGGCTTTATAGATGCGCCCCAGACCGTGTTTTCAAAATTTCCAGCCAGCGACCAGAGCAAGCCGGCCCGCTATGCCCGTGCGGTTGCCAATTACCGGGCGGCAGATTTACACAATGCCTTGAAAGAGATCAATTCCTTGATTGCCGAGGAACCTGACAATGCGTATTTTTATGAACTTAAGGGTCAAATGCTGTATGAAAGCGGTAAGGGCGGGCGAGCTATAGCACCTTTGCGCCAAGCGGTAGTCTTAAAACCATCGGCCCCCTTGTTGGAGATCGCCTTGGGTCAGGCTCTCATCGAACAAGATACGCCCGAAAGTATTGACGAAGCTATCAAACATTTAAAATCGGCCCTGCGCAAAGAAAATACCAATGGTTTTGCCTGGTATCAATTGTCGCAAGGCTATGACCGTAAGAAAGAACCGGCCTTGGCTCGTTACGCCATAGCCGAGCAAGCTTTTGCCGTTCATGATTACCAACGTGCCAGATCATTTGCTGCGCGTGCACAAGAAGGCTTGATGTATTACCCAACGCATCAACGCAGAGCCAGCGATATTATCGTCATTGCCGACACCCAACTTGCCAGGAAGAAAAACCGGCGGCATTGATTTTATTATAACCCTCTTTCACCGAAAATACAGGAAATTTTATGTACACTGCCTTTAGAACTGCGAGCCTAATATCAGCTAGTTTGATGTTCTCGTCCTTCGCCGGATGTGCGCAAGCCAGCCAGAATTCTGCACCTGCCGATAAGGCGGAAATAGAGCAAGTTGTCAGATCTTATATTTTGGACAACCCCGAAATTATTGAAGAAGCACTCACTTTGCTTGGGGAAAAACGTGACCAACAATCTATTACCGCCGTTGGCCAGGAATTGTGGTTTGACAAACGGGATTTTTCCTATGGTGCTAAAAATGCCAAGGTGACTTTGGTGGAGTTTTTCGACTATAATTGCACATATTGCAAGCGTACTACGAGCTGGGTGCAAGATGTTATGCGTGAACATCCGAACGATGTTCGGGTGATTTTCAAGGAGCTGCCAATATTGGAGCGCCGTACCAAAACTTCCCGAAATGCGGCCCGAGCAGCTTTGGCCGCCCAGCGACAGGGCAAATATAGTGAAATGCATTTTGCGCTCATGGACGGGACTAATCTCAACGAGAAATTCATCAACTCGACGGCGATAAAATTGGGTCTGGATATGAAAAAATTCCACGCCGACATGAAAGACGACGCCGTTGAGGAACAAATCGAAGACACCATGTTTCTGGCTTCACGTATTCCCGGTCTTACGGGCACACCGTTTTTTGTCATCAATACTAAATTTATGGCGAGCGGAGATACGGGCGCCTTGCAAAACATGTTGGACGAAGCACTAAGGAATTCGAAAAAATAGATGGCCCAGAATATACTGGAACATCAACAGCCCCTAATTACCGCCGAATAAATCTTGTAAGGCTTTTTCCAGAGGGTCGACTTCTTTCTTTTCTTCGTCCTTTTTTTTAGGATCATCTGTGTTTTGTGGATCAGTTTCTGGTTTCTCAGGCTTTTTGTTGCCCCCTAAAATATCCTCAAGCAAGCCTTGCAAAGGGTCATTTGCCTGACCGTCAGTGGTCTGCGGGTCATTTGTTTTCGGGCCACCTAATATGCCGCCAATAACGCCGCCCAGTTCACCGCCCAATTGGTTGGTGAGGCGGTTTTGTAATTCTGCCTGTGCGCGGGCCGCGATGATTTTTCCGACCAGTTTGGTGTCAAGCCCGGCGCGAATACCGCCAAAATCTCCGCTCAATTTTATCGGGATACCAAACCCGGCCAGACCTTTTCTGTATTGGCCTTTGTCGTCTTTTAGGCGTGGCCGCAGGCTAAAATCGACTTTTTGCCGGCCAATATCCAAAGTTCCGGCACCTTCGGCTAGCACGGCATTGGCGGTCAGGGTGAAATCTCCAACCGTAACCACCCCGTTTTTTATGCTAAACAACCCGGTTAGTTTATTAAATGGCGTCGTGTATTGATTGCCGATACCAGCGGGTAAAGTGCGGCTTTGAAGCAGGGTGTTTAGGCTATTTAAATTGCTGATAAATTGCTCAAGATCGACACCAGAGATAACACCTTCTGCCAGCTCAAAATTACCGTCCCCGCTTAATGACCGCATGATTTCGGCTTGGGAATTGCCTGCTCCTTTGATGCGCATTGTCGTGCCAGTATTACCGGTTAATTTGGTAAACCCGGCAATCGCGCCCAGCAGGCCTTGACCGTCCACATTGTTAAATGTGAAATCAAGGGCCACTTGCGGCACGGCATTTGCGGCATTTAATTCCATATTCAATTTGCCAGTGCCGCCATATAGATTGACATCGGGGATACTGGTTTTGAGCCGCCCGTTCTTCACGCTGGTTTTGATGGTGCTTTGACCCATGGCCACGGCGCTCGTGATAATATCGGGTGTGGTCAGGGTGATATCCGCATCAAACAAGTTTAAGAATGTCAGATTTAACGGTGCCTCGCTCCAGGGCTGAATACCTTTGGGGCGGTTGGCATAAATCGCCGCCTGATAGGGACGAATATCCAGACCCGGCATCTCCATAACACCTTTGAGATATGGTTTTCCCGTCAAATTGGCACTGAAATTTCCATTTGCCTGTAATGCGTCAAATCCTATGTCGGCATTGGTAAAGCTAATCTGGCTTGTGCTGGCAGCCGCCTGCCCAGAGACGCTAAACCGACCAAAGACGTTTCCGGCGTCCGTATTGGGCGGCAATTTTAACCCGGTTATTTGGGCGAGCTGACGTACGGAAGCAATGTCAAGGTTGACCAGACCCGAATATCCACCCGCCTTGCCAGTGGTGATATTGCCGTCGAGATTTAGATTGAGCAGGCCGTCCGTTAATGCAGCTTTTAGCCCGGTAATGTTCAAAGCATCAAGTTGACCATCAAGGGAGCCGCTGGCGTTTAGTGTCCCAAGCGCATCAGCGTAAGGCAGGGCGAAACCACCAATGTTAACCAAGGATTTTACAGACGGAGCGCTTACATCAAATATGCCGTTCAGGCTTGTGGTTTGGCCCGTTTTGATATTGCCGACATAGCTGGCGGTTAGATAATCGCCTTTGGTTTTGAAGTTAAAATTTTCAAATATGAGAGCATCGACCGCGCCTTTAACTTCACTGCTGAGAGACATATCGCCCAAAATTTGCGCGCCTTGCATAGTGTCAATACTAAGTTGCGGCAACAGGGCCGGGAGTGACGGGCTATTGGCTTTAAAACGTCCTTCCAGACTCAAGGCAGTGTCAAAAACCGCCGTGCCTGTGTAATTGGCGGTGATGTTGTCACCTTTGACATCTATAGTCAGGTTTTTCGCGGTCGTAACTTTCCCGTCCGCGCTCAAACTGGTGGTCAAATTGGCTGAACTAAAGGCCGCGAGTTGCGGGATGGCCATGCCGAGCGCCGTTTGCAAATCGGGTAAATTTGCAATATTGACGGTTAAATCTCCCGTAGCAGACGGCACCATGCCAGCGGTAAAATCACCGCTAAACTTTGTGCTGACAATGTCGCTTTTTAAGGAAATTTGTGTGTCTGTGCCTATCATGTTTTGACCGTCAAACACCAAATTCCCTTTCAGGCTGGCGGTTTCCGTTAGCGCGCCATAAGGGTTGTTTTGATTGAGGAAAGCATCAAGTTTGGAGGTGGAGGGGATGTCCGCATCAATATCCACATCAAATGTTACCAGTTTTGAAGGGGTAAAAACCCCCTTGGCAGTTAGATTGCCTAGGCTGGATTTTAGCTTAAACACGACGGGGGTGGTTTTACCGTTCAAAAAAGATTTTGGGGTGTCAAGGTTGAACTCTATATCCACGGGCATGTCGTTGACGACCAAATCTCCCTTGGCCATGACCGGCTTGTCCAGGCCCGGCATGGTCAATTTCATATTGACGCTATTTAAATCGTATTTTGTGCCTTTGAACGCGTCCCTATAATTTACCGTCCCATTTTCCAGAGAAAATGTGCCCAGGGCGATTTGCAAGTCAGTATAGCGTCCATCACGGGCAAAACCGGTGTGGGTGCTATTTGCGGTTTCGGCTTGCTCAACCCCGAAATCCCAATTGACCCACCCGTCTTTGGTTTTCTCCAGTGATATGGTCGGGTTAACCAGCTTAAACTCGGATATTTCCACCTGTTTTCTAAACAAGGGCCAAAGTTTAACCCGGGCTTGCAAACTGTCCATTGTCGCAAAGGGCTGGTCGCTAAAACCGTCTTCATTGGCAATTGTCACCCTGTCGGCCTTGGCCATTATCGTGGGTAATATGGAAAGCTTTACCTCGCCCGCAATAGTGACTTCACGGCCAAGCGTATTGCTGACCTGCTCGGTGATTTTATCTTTATATACGGAGGCTGGTATCAGACCCGGCAAGATGAACAGGGCTGCGACAAGCAGAATAATTAAAACACCAAGACCGATAAATAGTTTACGCATATATTTCTCCAGACTATAAATGATAGCACACGTGATCACCAATTCAATCTGACAAAACGTCCATGAACACCAGATGAAAGGCTTTGCTCGCGAAACGGGCTGACTTTTGCCCTATATTTTTTGCATTATACCGCTATACTTGGCCCATGGGGAGAATTTAACACCAATGTGAGGACAAATTATGTGTAACCATGATGAACACGAGACTTCGGTAAGCGTCGATAAAGGCACCCGCGAAATGCTGAACCGACGCAAAATGATCCAGGCTTTAGCGGCAGGGGGCACGGTTGCAGTGGCTGGCGGACTTGCGGGTTGTGCCACCAATGCCGAGACCGGGGCCAGTCAAATGCTGCTGATTGGCGAGAATGCGTTAAGCCAAGCCGCCGCCCAAAGTTGGGCCGAGGCGAAACGAAAGCAAAAATTATCAACAGACCCGCGYTAYACMACCMGGCTWAGAAAYATTGGCGGGCGGATTGCCCGTGGTGCCAGACGCGATCACCAGCCTTGGGATTATGCCGTATTTGATTCGCCGCAGAAAAATGCTTTCGTATTGCCGGGCAACCGGGTTGGATTTTATACGGGTATGATGGATTTTGCTGGCAATGACGATCAGATTGCGGCCATTATGGGCCATGAGGTTGGCCATGTTGCCGGGAAACATGCAGCCGAGCGGGTTAGTACCAATATGGCCGGACAATTGGCT
Source organism: Robiginitomaculum sp. (assembly GCA_002733385.1). GTDB lineage: Bacteria > Pseudomonadota > Alphaproteobacteria > Caulobacterales > Maricaulaceae > Robiginitomaculum_A. The sequence continues at coordinate 32,097 of NVVO01000028.1, read as the reverse complement.
GTGGTTGGCGGGACGATTTTGGCCGGCTCGCAAATGCAAAAGAGATGCAATCAATACCCGGATGCCCGCCAGCGTAGTCAATGCACACGCGGCGCCAGCCGCAACACCCAATTGCTTAATCAGGCTTTGGGCATAGGTTTTATGGTCGGGATTGCTTTGCCGTTTTCGCGCAAACATGAGAGCCAAAGTGATCTGCTGGGTGTGCGCTATATGCAACGCTCAGGCTATAAGCCCTATGAAGCGGTGAAATTATGGGAAAAAATGGCGGACGGGAATCAGCGTAAGCAACCGGAATTTCTATCTACCCATCCCGATCCAGCCCGTCGCGCCCGTGATTTGCACAATTATATTAGCTGTCAGGAACGTCTTGGCTCTCAAGGTTGGGGTGACAATACCCTCAAAGCCGCATTACAGGCCTGTAAGGCATAAATTGACGTCATAAATTTGTTTTTGTGGTAAATCGAGACTTGATGCTGTGGAATGCTTGCTATATGCAATCCGCCTGACCATGAAAGATGCCGCCTTAGCTCAGTTGGTTAGAGCGCTGGTTTGTGGAACCAGAGGTCTTCGGTTCAAACCCGAAAGGCGGTACCATTCTTCTCACTTATATTTGCCATCCCCGCGATCCCGGAAAACTTAGATTAAACTTTTCATAGTCGTTTTAGCCTGCTAAACAAGCGGCAATATAAAAGATGTTAATCATCAGTAAATTATAAATTAGACAGGTGCCCCAATGACCTTACTTCCCAATTCCGCTATACGATTTTTGACGACCGCTTCAATTGCCGTGATGTTGACAAGTCTCGCCAGCGCCAGTTTTGCCCAAACGGCACCAATCTTTCAGCCGGGGGCGCCTGGCGAATCTGTCCGTATACTCAGCGCTGAAGAAGCTTCAAAAATTGCCAAAATGAGCTACTCCCATGACGATATTTCATTCATGAAGAACATGATCCCGCACCACGCGCAGGCCGTAGTAATGGCGGCTCTTGTCGCGGAACGTACAAACCGAAAAGAATTGCTCGATGTGGCAGGGCGGATTGACGTCTCGCAAGCGGACGAGATCAAGTTTATGCAAACATGGCTGAACGAACGTGGTGAAGTGCCAATGTCTCACAAAAATGGTACTAAGCATAAGATGGACAAGATGTCCGGCATGGCGACCCCGGAACAAATGGCGGAATTGAAAAGTCTGAAAAGCGCGGATTTCGACAAATTATTTCTGCAGCTCATGATTACTCATCATGAAGGTGCGGTGGAGATGGTCGAGACACTGCTTGATCAGCCCGGCTCTGCCTATGATCCGGTTTTGTTTGAATTTATAGACGAGGTTACCAATGACCAAACGGCCGAAATTGAACGAATGAGTGCCGTTTTGGTCAGTTTCTCCACCGACCCGCGCGCCAATTTGAAACCCGGGTTTCGTGATGCTGGTCAGGCCATCATGAATTTGAAACTCATAACATCCCTTGCCAAGCCGCCGGGGTTCTTCGATCCAAAAAACCCATCGGAATTGCAGCCGCTCATGCCGGAAAAAGAGAAAGACAAGAAAGAGAAAGACCAACAAGCCCCGGTTGAGCCTAAAGATGTTGAACCCAAAGGTAGTGCGGCAGAAGGAGATAAAGATAAAGAAGAAGATAAACCCAAGCGCAGTAAACGTTCGTCGCTGTTGAGTTTTTCTAATACCGACATGGCCTTTTCCGGCGACACATTGGTGACAGGGAGTTACCACGGCTTCAACATATATAAATTACAAGAAGACGGCGCGCCGAAGCTGCTAAGTTCAGTCGTTTGTCCGGGCGGTCAGGGCGATGTTTCAATCGTTGAGGATCTTTTGATTATGTCCGTAGAGCAAACCCGTGGACGCGTTGATTGCGGGCTTCAAGGTATTGACGAAGATATTAGCGAAGATCGGTTTCGCGGTCTGCGCATTTTTAACATCAGCAATTTGGAAAAACCCATACAAGTCGGTCAGGTTCAGACCTGTCGCGGTTCCCATACACATTCCGTGGTTTCTAACAAAAATGGGAAAATCATCGTCTATAACTCCGGCACCTCGTCCGTGCGTAAAGAAGAAGAGATGGCGGGGTGTTTTGACGGCACACCAGGCGATAACCGCACGGCTTTGTTTCGCATTGACGTTATAGAAATCCCGGTTGCAAATCCGGCGGCGGCGCGCATTGTCGACAGCCCCGCAGTTTTCGCTGATCCCAAAACCGGACGGTTGGGCGGTCTTTGGACAGGCGGCGATCACGGCGACGATACCCAAAAAACAAATATAACCAATCAGTGCCATGACATCACGGTGTTTCCAGCCGCCAAAATTGCCGCCGGTGCCTGCTCGGGCAACGGCATTCTCTTCGACATTTCAAATCCGCTCAAACCAAAGCGTATAGATGAAGTTGTCGACAAGGGCTTTGCCTATTGGCATTCAGCCACCTTTAACAATGACGGAACAAAGGTCATCTTCACTGATGAATGGGGCGGGGGTGGTCGAGCCCGTTGCCAGGCCCATGACCCGAAAGAATGGGGTGCGAACGCCATTTACGACATTAACGATGGTCAATTGGAGTTTAAAGGACTTTACAAATTACCTGCACCGCAAACCGCATCGGAAAACTGCGTGGCCCATAACGGGTCAATTGTTCCGGTTCCTGGTCGCGATATTTTTGCCCAAGCCTGGTATCAAGGCGGACTTTCAGTGATGGATTTCACGGACTCAGCCAACCCGGTCGAAATTGCCTATTTTGACCGTGGCCCCATTCATAAGGACGAGATTGTCGTGGGTGGATATTGGTCGACATATTGGTATAATGGTAAAATCTACGGCACCGAGATTGTACGCGGGCTGGATGTATTTGCACTCGAGCCGAGTGAGTATTTAAGCGAAAACGAAATTGCTGCCGCACTGCTTGCTGATCAAGGAAAGGCGTTTAACCCTCAACAGCAATTTCCGGTAAGCTGGCCAGCTGAACCCGTAGTCGCTCTGGCCTATATGGATCAATTGCAGCGCAGTGATGCATTGATGCCAGAAACTGTTTCCAACCTAACCGATCTTTTAAACAGCGCGTCAACAAAACTGGAAAGCGGGCAATCCGACCGAAGTTTAGGGAAACGATTTAAGTCCGCTGCTAAAGATCTAAGCAAGAATATTAGCAGCAAGGACGAAGCTACAAATAATCAGATCGACGGCCTCGCCGAAACACTGAAAGGAATTGCTAAACGACTGCGGTGAATTTAAGTGCATTTCACCCTGCCATCAATTTAGGCAGCATCGTCGCAATCTGCGGGAAAAACGCGACCAGAAAAATCACGAAAATCTGGATGCCGATGAACGGAAGTACGCCCTTATACAGGGCGGTGGTTGTCACTTCCGGCGGGGCGACACCGCGCAAGTAAAACAAGGCAAAGCCAAAAGGCGGGGTCAGGAAACTGGTTTGCAGGTTAAGCGCCATCAATATACCAAGCCAGATCGGATCCATGCCCATAGCCATCAGGGGCGGGGCAACTAGAGGCACAATGACGAAGGTAATCTCGATAAAATCTAGGAAAAACCCCAAGAAAAACATTACGATCATCACGAGTATTAAAGCGCCCGCTGGCCCGCCCGGTGCGCTGGCCAACATATGGGCGACCAGTTCATCGCCGCCAAAACCGCGAAATACCAGACTGAACATGGTGGCCCCAATCAGGATGACAAACACCATGCTGGTGATATACATGGTTGAGCGGGAAACTTCCGCCAATTGGCCTTTGTTGCGCAAGTAAGCAAGGGCGGCTCCCGTGCCGAGAATTGCCAACCCGCAGAATGCCAGTGCCAAGGTGACGGCAATGCGTTCGCTAATCACCCACGCCTCTTGGTTAAACCGCATGTCAATGCCGCTAAGGTCTACGGCGATTAAGGCGATCAGGCTCAGTGTGGCCAATATAATCAATCGCTGCACACCCGGTTTGTCGTCAGCTAGCTTGTAACCTGCCAGAAATATAGCCCCCAAAGCCCCAAGCGCCGCGCCGCGTGTAGGTGTGGCATAGCCCGACAATATGGAACCCAGAACTGCCAAGATCAGCAATAAAGGCGGCAGCATTGCCTGTAAGGTACGGCGGATAAATTTGCCTATATGCACGTCTTTGTCCCAGCCGCTTGCCGGGGCCATATGGGGTTTCAGTGCGGCGATAATCGCAATATAAAGCGCGTAAAGTCCAACCAGTATCAAGCCCGGCAGAAGCGCACCTGCGAACAAATCACCCACGGATATAGTGCCACCGCCTCCGTCGATTTGTAGTCCGTGGCTACGCTGGGCTTCTTGGAATGCGTTGGAAAGTTGGTCGCCTAAAATGACCAACACGATAGACGGCGGGATAATTTGCCCAAGCGTCCCTGAAGCAGCAATAGCACCCGAAGCCAAAGACGGGGCATAGCCGCGTTTGAGCATGGTCGGGAGAGACAGTAAGCCCATCGTGACGACGGTGGCTCCGACAATGCCTGTGGACGCGGCCAATAAAGCTCCGACCAGCACAACCGATATCCCCAAACCACCGCGCAAACCTGCGAACAAATCGCCCATGGCTTCCAGCAAGTCTTCGGCGATACGGGATTTCTCCAACATCACACCCATAAAGACAAACAATGGCACGGCCATGAGAATATCTCGGGTGATCAGCGGGAAAACTCGACCGGGCAGAGCTAGCAAAAAACTGGCTTCAAACTGTCCGGTCAACACACCGATCGCCGCAAATATCAACGACACACCGCCCAGGGTAAAGGCGACGCCGTAGCCGGCCATAAGCGCGGCGCAGGCGACAGCGAACATCAACAGGGCTAGATATTCATTGGGGCTCACAGTCCGTCTCCCCCATGTTTTACCGCGAATGGATCATCTATGTTTTGGGGTAATGACGGCAGTGCATGACCATTTATCAACAAAGCCGCCCGTGCAGCTAGCGACAAGCCCTGGGCCAACATCATTAGCGCAAATATGGAGACAAAAGTTTTGAGAATAAACAAACCTTTGATACCGTCCGATTCGGCAGAGCCTTCAAATGAAGCCCAGGAGAGAGCGACAAAGCTTTGAGAATTCCATAACAGAACCAGACAAAAGGGCAGCATGAGCCCATAAAAACCGAGAAAATCAACAAATGCTTTGGATTTAGGCGGCATATTTGCGTGAAATATATCCACCCTTACATGTTTTCCGGCCAGCAATGTGGCAGCGGAGCCAAGCAGGATAAGGGTGGCATGAAAATAAATGGCGCTTTCGTCAAATTTCGTCCAGGCTTGGCCAAATATGGACAGGGCGATAACCCCAAATGCGATACTGACCACCAAGAGAGGCAGAAGCCATTTCACGGCCTCGCCAACTCCCATGTTAAACCCGTCTATGATTTGGACGAGATTGGTGAGAAAACTGCGGATAAATTTGGACTTCGGCGAAAATAGCGACAGCAAAGGCACCAGTAAAAACGGCATAAACACCCAGCCAATGGCTTGCAAGCTACGCCCAATTATGCCCAAGAGTTCGGGGGTCATGTTGTTTTCTTCCTCCATTTTTCATGGGGGAAGTGGGCGCCTTTTGCACAAGAGGCATTCCCAAGAGGTCGCGCTCGATGGGGGGAAACAGTTTTAGTCGGGTGCAAGGCGAGAGTGCGCCCCCCATCCCCCCTTCGGGGTACTTTCCCCATGAAAAATGGGGGAAGGAAAGTGTGGGTATATATTTTATGCGTCAATGTAATCACCTAAGCGCCGCCGCTCTGGCCCGGATATACGCACCGTCGCTAATTTCCGTCCAGGTGCGGTAGCTGTTTCTGGCCTTGATATAGCTATCATAAATGGCGCGGGTTTGTTTGTCGGAATTGCCGATTTCGGCGACAACCTCCTCGCTGATACGACCGATTTTATCCCATATTTGTTCGGAAAACACTCGCGGTGAAATATTATGGTTATCTTTTAATATTTTCAGAGCTTTGGCGTTTTCATGGGTATATTCGCCGACACTGAGATCATTGGCGGCGTGGCAGGCGGCTTTGAAAATGGCTTGGTCGCTCGAGGATAAACTGTTCCAAACATCAAGATTTACGCCAAGGCTAAGCGCCGCGCCGGGTTCGTGGAAACCGGGGCCGTAATAATAGGGGGCTTCGCGGTAAAACCCGAATGCATAATCATTCCACGGTCCGACCCATTCCGTGGCATCAATGGCACCGGATTGTAAGGCCTGGTATATTTCACCGCCCGACAGGCGCACCGCTGCGCCGCCGAGCCTGCGAATAACCTCGCCGCCAATACCGGGCATACGCATTTTAAGGCCTTTGAAATCCTCCAATGAGTTAATTTCTTTCTTAAACCAGCCGCCCATCTGGTGCCCGGTATTGCCCGCATGGAAAGCCTTGATGTTAAATTTGGCCGAGAGGTCATCCCACAAAGCCCGCCCGCCGCCAAAATTAACCCATCCGACAATTTCTGTCGCGGTCATGCCCATGGGTACGGCGGTGAAAAACGAAAAGCCCTTGGCCTTACCTTGCCAGTAATACTCGGCAGAATGATACATATCCGCCGCGCCAGTGGAGACGGCATCGAAAACCTCTGTAGCTCCGACCAATTCTCCCGCCGCATAGACTTTGATCTCGATACGGCCCTCGGTCATTGTGCCAACAAAATCGGCGAGCCGGTTGGCCATAATACCCAGGCCGGGGAAATCCTTTGGCCATGAAGTTACCAGCCTAAATTGTCGCCGGTTTTTGCCGATATTGGGGCTGATATTGGGGCCGGGATTGGTTGTGCCCTCTGTGCGAGTTATTTGCCTGTTCTTGTTTTCAGGTTTGCCGCCCAACACGGCGGCGGTCGTCGCTCCTGTTGCCAGTGCTGCTGCGCCCACCAGTAAATGTCGTCGTTTCATAAGTCCCCATTTCCCCGTGTCTAGTGGTTCTTGTTTTTCGAACCTTTAATCTACATTACACCAGCCAATTTTYCGCAAGACTTGATGCGGTTTGAACCTTGCTTTGTAGGACATTTTCGGGCTGTTTTTTACCCAATATCCCAAATATAAAAATGACAACCCGGCTTTGCTACAGGCCTCAATATGGTCCAAAATCATATAATTTCCAAGACTGCGTTTGGCCTGGTTGATGTCAAAAAAGCTATACACCATAGACAGCCCGTCGCGCAATGTGTCTGTGATACAGCAAGCGAGCAAACGCCCGCTTTGATCGCGATATTCGAAAATTTCAGTGCGGGCGGCACAATCCTCGACCATCATTTCGTAGCGCTCGAAATCCATTTCGGCCATACCGCCGTCGGGGTGACGGCTTTCAAGATAGTTTTGCAACAAATCATATTGCTCGCGGGTTGCGTAAGCTTCATTTACGGTGCAGGTGATGTCGGAATTGATTTTTAGCGTGCGTTTGAAACTAGGTCCAGGCTTAAAGGCCGGTGCTTTAACGCGCAAAGAATGACAAGCATGGCAGGTTTCACAAGCCGGACGATAAATCACATTTTGCGAGCGGCGAAATCCTGAATGGGTCAGATAGTCATTGACATGGGGGCCGTTGATCGGCTCAAGGGGCGTAAATATCTTGCGCTCCATTTCTCCGTCCAGATAGGGGCAGGGTGCGGGCAGGGTAATGTAAAACTGCAAATCATTTGGGTCAAAATGGCGCGACATATTATCTGCTTAACCCAGATCAAACACAAAGGGAAGCATGAGAATATAACTGACCCAAATCACTAAAATAAGCGGCACCCCGAAACGGATATAATCTATGAATTTATAATGTCCCGGCCCCATGACCAATAAATTTGTCTGATAAGCAATAGGGGTGGCGAATGAGCAATTGGCGGCGAACAATACGGTCAGGATCAGGATTTTGGGGTCAATGCCCGTCTGGTTTGAAACGCTAATGGCAATGGGCGCAAATAGCAAAGCCGTGGCATTGTTGGACAATAAATTGGTCATTACGGCCACCAGTAAAAACAACCCGCCCAGCAAAACTTGCGGCCCGTAGTCTTGTAGGGAATTGACCACTTGCGCCGCTACATAATTCGCACCTCCAGTTGCTTCAAGGGCAATGCCCATAGCAAAGGCGGCGCCGATCAGCATGAAAATTTTGGTGTCCAGCGCCCGTATGGCTTGGCGAATGTTCAAACAATGGGTGGCAATCATCAGCGCAGCACCACTAAAAGCGGCGTGGACTATGGGCAATATACCTAATGAGGCCATSAGGATAACRSCGGCAAAWATTATGCGSGCAATATTGGCTTTGCGGATGTCGGGTAAATCCTGGGTGGCCCAGTCAAGCAACATAATATCGTGATTGTTCCGCATGGCCTCAATTTGCGGTACATAGCCAAATAACAGTAAATCATCTCCGGCTTCCAGGCGGATGTGCATCATACGTTCGCGCATCATGCGTGAGCGCCTTTGAATACCCAGCACCAAACAGCCAGTTTGGCGTTGAAACCCGGCTTCTTCAATGGTTTGGCCGATCATTTGCGATCCGGGCGAAATCACCGCTTCGCTGATGACGATGCGGGCCGTGCCTTCACCTTTGCTAAAGCCGGGCGTTGCCAACATGCCTTTGAGATATTCCGGATAGGCCGAGAGCAGGCCGGTCAAGGCTTTGCGGGTCGCGGCGACGGTGAGTATGTCGTTTTCTTGCAAGGGGGTTTCAAATGGTGGCAATAATTTTTGGTCGCCGCGCTGGATTGAACGCACGGTCATCATGCGTAAATCCCGAAACAARCCGGCAACCGGTTTTGCTCCAATTAAAGGATGGGCCGCAGTGATGCGTATGGGCGCAATATATTGCCGCCCCGAGCGGCTTGTGGTGCCGGGCGCAGGGCCTCTGTTGGGCAACAACCATTTCGAGGTCAGGACAATAAATCCAACCCCGATCGCCGCCAAWATCAAACCGGGGAAGGCYGGGTCAAAAAATGCAATGCTTTCTTCGGTTGAACGCTCCAAAGCACCGGCCACAAGGATATTGGTGGAGGACCCAATCAATGTGGTCATGCCCGCCAATATACAAATGAAACTGAGCGGCATCATAAATTTTGACGCCGAGCCGCGCAATTGCAAGGCCATAGCGGTCAAGATCGGAATAAACATGACCACGACGGGGGTGTTGTTCATGAACATGGAGGTGACAAAAGCCACGACAAACACCATGGTCAATGTGCGTTTGGGATAGCTGTCCAGATAAGAGTTCAACACCCGGGTCGGTGTTTCCAGCGCGCCGGTGTGAAATATGCCTTGGCCGATAACCAACAGAGCCATGATGGTGATCAAGGCCGGATCAGAAAATCCAGACAGCAAGGTTCTGGCATTTATATCGGACAAGTTTTCGGGCACAAATATTTGAAAAAACAACAATAAAACGGCTAAAATACCGAGAGATACCAATTCGATAGAGTATTTTTCAAAAGCATATTGGGCAATGCCAAACAGGACAATCCCGAAAACTGCCCACATTTGCCAACTGGTTTCAAGTAATTGCCGACTGGTTTCAAGAGTTTGTATGTCCATAATTTGGCTCTAGCAGGTAATATTAAGCTTGGCGAGAGTGTTTGGCCTGTTCATTAGATTTCGATAAATATTGACACGCCGTCTATGGGACTGGCATGTAGTGTTTGAAATAAAAACATATTGGGGAGGACGGTTATGGCTGAAGCTAAACTGGAAAGCACACAAAAAGGTATATTAGCTTGGGTTGAACGGACGGGCAACCGCTTGCCGGATCCGGTGTTTATCTTTTTCTACCTGATCGGCATTTTGATGGTGATCTCGGTGTTGATGGCATTTTTCGGGGTTACGGCTGAGCACCCGGTACAAACCAATGCAGACGGTAGTCCGGTGATCATAAAGTCCTTCAGTCTTTTGTCGCCGGACAATATCCAGAAATTATGGGTGCAAATGCCCAAGACCTTTACCCATTTCCATCCACTCGGCTATGTGTTGGTGGTGATGTTGGGTGCAGGTGTAGCGGAACGCTCCGGGTTTTTTGCCGCTGGCATGCGCGCCGCCGTGCGCTCTACGCCTGTGTTTTTGTTGACCCCGGTGGTCGCTTTGGTTGCCATGCTCGGTAATCATGCAGCGGACGCGGGTTATGTTGTACTTATTCCGCTGGCCGGGATTTTATTTGCCGCCGCCGGACGGCATCCATTAGCAGGTATTGCAGCCGCATTTGCTGGCGTGTCGGGCGGGTTTTCGGCCAATTTGTTGCCCGGACAGCTTGATGCTTTATTGTTTGGTATCACCGAAGAGGCGGTTGCCATTAGCGGGCTTGACCCGACCTGGACAATGAATATTGCTGGCAATTGGTATTTTATTGCCGCGATGACTTTATTATATCTACCGCTGATTTGGTTTGTGACGGACAAAGTGATCGAGCCGCGCTTGGGTAAGTGGTCACCTGGTGACGGCGAACTGGCGGCGCAGTTTGAAGGCAAAGAAAAATCCGACGGCTTGTCGGTTGGCGAGAAGAAGGGTTTGAAATGGGCCGGGTTCGCCGCCTTGGGCATTGTCGTACTATGGCTGCTTATGACCTTTGGCCCTGGCACCCCATTGATTAACGAAGAGGCCTGTGCGCCTGGTACCATTGAAGCGGGTACGTGTTCCGTACAAAAGACATTGAGCCCGTTTTATACCTCATTGGTCGGCGGGTTTATGGCGCTGTTTCTAGCTTGTGGTTGGGCTTACGGTAAAGCCGCCGGGACAATTAAAAACAAGCAAGACTTGGTCGATATGATGACCGGGGCCATGAAGGATATGGGGTATTATCTGGTCTTGTCCTTTGCGGCAGCGCATTTCGTTGCCATGTTTGGTTGGTCTAATCTCGGGCTGATTTCGGCGGTGCACGGGGCTGGTGCTATCCAGTCTACGGGATTGCCTTTGCCGATTGTTCTCGGCCTGATTATTCTTTTCTCGGCCACGCTTAATCTGTTTATCGGTTCCGCCAGTGCCAAATGGGCCTTGTTGGCACCGATATTGGTACCAATGCTGATGCTGTTGGGCTTTAGCCCAGAAGCTTCCACCGCCGCCTACCGGGTCGGGGATAGTGCCACCAATATCATCACGCCACTTATGGTGTATTTCCCGCTCATCCTGATTTTCGCCAAACGCTGGCAAAAAGGCTTCGGGCTGGGCAGTCTGACGGCCTTGATGATACCGTATTCGGTCTGGATGTTGATTTCCGGAATTGCGCTGATGGTGATTTGGGTCATATTGGGCATACCGCTTGGGCCTGACGTTTCGGTTGGCTACAGCTTGCCGGGTCAGTAGCGGAGAGTTTTGACAAATGGGCGAGCAACAAGGCTTCTGCTTGAGCGCCTCGTAAGTTTTAGGATGTTTCTCAAATTTAACTTGTGATTGTCGAAAAAATTGCGAAAGTGAAGCATGGAGAAACAAAAGAAAACCGAGACACCAGGGGTGCGCTTTCCGCCGCCGTTGATTGTTTTGGTGACATTGCTGGTCGGGCTTGGGGTTGATACTATTTTCAAAACCGGCTTTAGCGACCAAGCATGGTGGTTACAATTTCTCGGGATTGCTTTGGTGGTTTTGGGCCTGTGCCTTAATCTTTGGTGTGCGGTTTTGTACCGCAAGGCTAAAACCAATATTCTGCCCAACACCGCCGACAGTAATTTGATTGAGGTTGGCCCATTTGCTTGGTCGCGCAATCCGATTTATCTGGGCATGTTGCTAGTTTTTACCGGGATATGTTTCATCATCAATGCGCCTTTGGCTTTGTTGTTTTTGCCGCTGTCATGGCTGGCCTTGCGGTTTTATGTGATTGCCCGCGAAGAGGCTTATCTGGAGCGCCGGTTCGGCGATGAATATAGATCTTACCAGTCCAGGGTTCGGCGCTGGATTTAGCAAAATTTCAAAGGCATAATCTTAAAAGGAATAATTATGAAACTGCAATTCATTTTATCTGTGACCCTGACCCTGACCATGTCTACGCTCCTGATCGGTGCCTGTACGCCGAAAGACAAAGCCCCAACCATTAATGACGTGGATTTTGCCCACCAGGCCAGTGATTTAAAACCCGACCCGGCAGTGGTGTACGGTAAATTACCCAACGGGGTGCGTTATGCGGTGATGCGTAATGATACGCCGACCAATACGGCGGCTCTGCGGGTGCGTATTGGTACGGGTTCGTTAAATGAGACCGATGATTTTCGCGGCGGAGCGCATTTTTTGGAGCATATGGCTTTTAACGGTTCTAAAAATATCCCAGAAGGCGAAATGGTCAAACGACTGGAGCGTTTTGGACTTTCTTTTGGGGCCGATACCAATGCCTCTACCGGCTTTGACCAAACGGTTTACATGCTGAATTTGCCGGACGTTAATGAGGAGATGCTCGACGAAACCTTGATGATCATGCGCGAAACCGTCGAAAACATGACCCTTGCGCAAAGCGCCATTGACCGCGAACGCGGTGTTGTCCAATCGGAAAAACGCCGCCAGGACAGTCCGGGCGTGCGTGCCTCATTGGACCGGTTTAAATTTTTCGCCAAAGGTTCGCGCCTGTTTGGCCGCATGCCCATTGGTGTGGACGAAACTTTGGAAACCATGAATGCGGATTTGTTTCGCAGTTTTTATCAAAGCTATTACCGACCCGAAAATACTTTCGTGGTTTTGGTCGGAGATATAGAAACCGATTATGCCACTACCAAAATCTCCGAATATTTCGCTGATTGGCAAGCGGTCGGCGTTGCCGGGCCAAATTTAGACGCAGGCACAACGCCGCCGCGCCCGTCGGAGGTCGGATATTTTAGCGACCCGGAGATACAAACCAGTATCACTCTGGCTACCATCAAGCCTTATACTGGCYAGGACGACACGGCCGCAAACCGCAAACGCGGATTTATCGAAGGTTTGGGCAACCGTATGCTCAACCGCCGTATCTCGGCGTTGGCGCAAAAATCCGACGCTGTGTTTCTTTCCGGCGGTGTCGGTATTTCGTACTCGTTTAAAACCATGGAGCAGGCAAGTTTGGGCATGTCTTCCCGGCCTGAAAACTGGAAAAAAGCTTTGGCGGTCGGTGAACAAGAACTGCGCAAAGCCCTTGAATTTGGCTTCACCCAAGCCGAGCTGGACGAACAAATGGCAAATTCACGCAAGTCCATGGAGGTGGCCGTGCAAACCGCAGAGACCCGGCGTACCAACGGCCTGGCCAGCAGGGTTTTGGGCGGTTTTGCCAATGAGAGCGTGTTTACCCACCCTTCCGCCGGCCTGGAGCGGTTTGCGGCATATAGCGACGAGATTACCCTGGAGCAGGTCTGGGATGCATTTAAAACCCAGTGGTCAGCGCTGGATACACCTTTGCTGTATCTGCAAACCAACGAGATCCTCGAAGACCCACAAACCGAAATCCGCGCCGCCTATGACACCAGTCTTGCTGTAGAGGTTCAGGCCAACCAAGCCGTCGAGGCTGGCGCATTTGCCTATACTGATTTTGGCGCACCCGGCAAGGTGGTCTCCCATACCCGGATTGAGGATGTGGGTGCGGATCTGATCAAATTTGACAATAATGTCATGCTCAATTTCAAACGCACCGACTTTGCCAAGGACAGTATCAGTATTACTGTGCGTATCGGCGGCGGTAGCTTGTCTATACCACGTAAAAGCCCTGCCCTGAGTTATCTGGCCCGTAGTGTGATGGGGGCAGGCGGGCTTGAGGCCCATAGCGCCGACGAACTCCGGACTTTATTGGCCGGCAAAGCTGTCGGGGTTTCCTTTGGCTTTGGAACCCAATATTTTTACTTGTCAGGCGGCACTGTTCCGTCCGATCTTGAGGATCAGTTTAATATTATGGCGGCGCAATTAACCGCGCCGGGTTACCGGGACGAAGCACGGGCGCGGTATTTGAAATCCCTTGAAAGCTGGTATCCTACACTGGATTCGACGCCCGGCGGTGTTGCTAGCCGTGATGTGGGACGCTTGCTGCGTTCTGGTGATGCGCGCTACGGTATCCCGTCTTTGGATAAATTACTGGCCCCGCAAACGGACGAGATCAAAACCTGGCTTACGCCGTTTTTAGAAAGCGCACAGATCGAGATTTCCGTGGTCGGCGATATTGACCAGGAAACCATCATCAAGCAAGTGGCCCGGACGTTCGGAGCCTTGCCTGAACGAGATATGGGATTAGGGTCTTATCCGGAAATGACGAAACTTACCTTTCCAGGTGGCACAAGCAAACCCGTGACATTGCGCCATTCCGGCGATGCTAACCGGGCTTTGCTACAAGTGTATTGGCCAGCCCCGGACGGCGCAGATATGATGGTCAACCGGCGTCTCGGCGTATTGCGAAGCCTGTTTTCCAATCGCTTGACTGACATTATTCGCGAAGATGAAGCGGCGGCCTATTCGCCGTCGGCCGGGCGTAGCGGGTCACGTTATTATCCGGGCTACGGCTATATGTCAGCGTCACTTGGCCTCAAGCCTGAGAAAGTGCCAGACATGATCAAGGTACTGGACACTATAGCCAAAGACTTTCAGGCTGGTAATATTAGCGACGACGATTTTAAACGCGCCATTACCCCCATATTGGAAAATCTCGATACGTCCTTGGAAAACAATTCATATTGGGCGGGTGTAATCGCCACGGCCCAGACCGATACATGGGGAGTTGATAATTTTCGGAGCCGGGATCAAGTTTATCAAAACATGAGTTTAGACGATATCAAACCCTTGGCGGCACAAATCTTTAAGGCCGAAAATGCCTACAGAATACAAATATTGCCGAAAGAATAAAGCGGCCAATACTCATGATCGGCTATCTTGGGTATATGTTATTTATGAGCGGCGGCACTTAACTGGCGGGTCAGTTCAAGGGCCGCGTCCATGCCGCCTTTATCGAACGCATCAACAATCGCACTCCCCACGACCACCGCGTCAGCATTTCGGGCTATTTGCGCGGATTGCAACGGGGTTTTGATGCCAAATCCCACGACGACGGGTAAACCAGAAGCATTACGGATACGCGAAACCGCGTCCGCAACGGATTTTTCTGCGCCTAGGTCTTTACCCGTAATCCCGGCTACCGAAACATAATAGACAAAACCTTTGGTGTTCGCGACTACTTTCGGCAAGCGGGCATCGTCTGTGGTCGGGGTGGCCAGACGTATGAGCGCTAGGTCGTGGGTCTCGAATGCGGCACGTAATTCCGCGTCTTCTTCGGGCGGCAAATCAACGATAATCGCTCCGTCAACGCCTGCGGTTTTTGCGCTCGCGGCAAATTTGGCGTAACCCATATGGTGGATTGGGTTGGCATAGCCCATGAGGATGATAGGCGTGGTGTCGTTATTTTCACGAAACTCGGTAGCCATTTTAAGCMCGGATTTAACCGTGGTGCCAGACTTGAGCGCCCGCAATCCCGCCAGTTCAATCACCGGCCCGTCCGCCGCCGGATCGGTAAACGGCATGCCCAGCTCGAGTATATCCGCGCCCGCATCCGGCAGAGCTTTCATCAGCGCCAGCGAAGAAGCGTGATCAGGATCACCCCCCATGATATAGGCAACAAAGCCGGATTTGTTTTCGGCTTTGAGGCGGGTGAATGTCTGGTCGATGCGCGTTGTATGTGGGAGGGTCATACTTCCTTCCTCCGTCTCTTACGGGGTTTGAGCCAAAGCAGGGCAAATGCCCTGTGACGCGAATGGTACCCCTCGTTTTTCGAAGGGGGGATGGGGGGAACAATTTCAGTTATGCGCAAGACAAGAGATTGTCCCCCATCGAGCGCGACTTCTTGGGAATGCCTTTTGTGCAAGAGGCGCCCACTTCCCCCGTAAGAAACGGAGGAAGGAAGAAAAGAAAAGGCATTCTTTAAATTTCTCATACCTCCACCCCCATCAATCCGGCGATCGTATTTACATCTTTATCGCCGCGCCCGCTCATGTTCAGTATGATCAGCCCGTCCTCGCCTAATTCTTTGGCTAAATCCAAAGCACGTGGGATGGCGTGGGCGGACTCAAGTGCAGGAATTATGCCTTCGAGTTTTGTGCATATTTGAAAAGCCTCAACCGCTTCATCGTCAGTACACGACAGATATTCAGCCCGCCCGATTTCGTGTAGGTATGAGTGTTCGGGGCCGATGCCGGGGTAATCCAGCCCGGCGGAGACGCTATGAGCATCGTTGATTTGCCCGTGTTCGTCTTGCAGTAAATATGTGCGGTTGCCGTGTAAAATCCCCGGAGTGCCGCCCGTCAGGCTGGCGGCATGTAGCCCGGTATCGACACCGCGCCCGGCGGCTTCGACACCGATCAGGCGCACATGTTTATCGCCGATAAATTCGTGGAAAATGCCCATGGCATTGGAGCCACCGCCAATACAGGCAATCACCGCATCCGGCAATCGGTTTTCTGCTTCAAGGATTTGCACCTTGGCTTCGCGGCCAATAATGCTTTGAAACTCGCGCACCATTTCCGGATAAGGATGCGGGCCAGCCACCGTGCCGATACAGTAAAATGTCTCCTGAGCATGAGTGACCCAATCCCTGAGCGCATCATTCATGGCGTCTTTCAAGGTCGAGGTGCCCGAGGTGACCGCGCGCACTTCGGCTCCCAACAATTTCATGCGAAACACATTGGGTTTTTGCCGCTCAATATCCACAGCACCCATGAACACGATACAGTCCATGCCGAGCCGCGCCGCCATTGTGGCCGTGGCAACCCCGTGTTGCCCGGCGCCAGTTTCGGCGATGATACGGGTTTTACCCATGCGCTTGGCTAGCAATAACTGGCCTAGAACATTGTTGATTTTGTGGGCGCCCGTATGGTTCAAATCTTCGCGTTTCAAGTAAATTTTTGCGCCGCCTGCACGCTCGGTGAGGCGCTGCGCAAAATAAAGCGGGCTCGGGCGACCGACATAATGCTGGGCGAAATTATCGAACTCGGCCCAAAAGGTTTTGTCCGCCCGCGCCTGCTCATAGGCGGCTTGTAAGGCCAAAATCGGCGGCATCAGGGTTTCGGCCACATAACGGCCACCGAAGCTACCAAAGCGGCCGTCTTTGTCGGGAGTGTTAGTCATGCAGTGCTTTCATAAAGGCTTGAATACGCGAATGGTCTTTTATGCCGGGCGTCGCTTCAACACCAGAGCTTACATCAAAAAAAATGAGGCCCGTGGCTTTGGCGGCCCCGATATTGTTAGGGGTGAGGCCACCGGCCAAAATAACCGGCACTTTAGCGGAAAAACCCTTGAGCAAATCCCAGTCAAAAGCCAGCCCGTGCCCGCCGCGCCGGGCTTCATCTTTCGGCGGCTTGGCGTCGAGCAGAATATAATCCGCACAGTTCTCAAACGTCTTGACCCGCTCAAGGTCTTTGTGGTCACGCACGGCTATAGCCTTAATGATCGGAAGCCCCGTAAACGTTTTTACCTCACTCAGCCATTGCGGACTTTCGTCCCCGTGCATTTGCAAAATACTGGGCCGCATGACAGAGCATATCTGCCGCAATAATTGCTCATCAGCATTGACGGTGACCGCGACGCGGCTGGCACATCCACGCGCAGGCCGCGAAATCTGAGCCGCCGCCCCGACACTAAGCTTGCGCGAGCTTTTAGCCTCAACAATAAAACCGAGCATGTCAGCGCCGTACAAAAGCGCCGCTTCAACATCCCGGGGCCGCGTCAGGCCACATATTTTTATGTGTGCTTTCATATGTATTATCTCTAACAAAAAAAGGGTGCCCATTGCAAATAACAAAGGACACCCTTTTCTTGCGAAATTTTGTGCGGTTACTTTTTCAGTAGATCGCGAATTTCTGCCAGCAGCACTTCCTGAGCAGGTGGGGCGGAGGGTGCGGCTTCTTCTTCTTCTTTAAATTTGTTCATGGCTTTGATGATGATAAATAGCACCCATGCAACGATGATAAATGCGATCAGTGCATTGATGAACGAACCGTAATTGATGGCAACGGCTTCCTTGCCTTCTGCCGCTTCTTTAATCACAAATGATAATTTAGAGAAGTCAACGCCTCCCGTTATCACGCCAATTGGCGGCATAATCACATCTGCCACCAATGATTTGATCACCGTGCCAAATGCGGCCCCCATGATGATACCAACGGCCATGTCGAGCATATTGCCTTTAACTGCGAACTTTTTGAATTCCGAGATCATACCCATGATTTTCCCCTTTAGATTTAAGTTTGTGGATTAAGTTATACGGATATAAGACAGGAAAAACCCGTTAGCGTCAATATGTCAGGCATTGGGGGGATTGTGCTATTGTCGGGGGAATACAGCCAAAATGGCTTTATTTCTTCGAATAGTCGTCGATTTTCTTGGCCAATGCTTTGGCGGTGCGAAAAAACGGTACGAACTTTTCAGGAATTGTGATCGATTCGCCAGTTTTGGGGTTGCGGGCGGCGCGGGCTTTGCGGCGGCGCGGCGTAAAACTGCCAAATCCCCGAAGCTCCACCCTGGCACCTGCCTCCATGGTCTGGGCGATGCTTTCGAAAAATATAGCCACAACCCGCTCGCACTCAGCCGGGCTGAGGTGCGGGTTTTCCAATTCCAGTTTTTCAATTAAGTCAGACTTGAGCATAGCCTTTTATCGCTTCCAAATAGACTTGCGTCAATCCCTGCTTTGGAGAGATTGCCATGTTTTTCGCAAAAAATCACCTATTTTTGCATTAATTTTGTCTCTTGTCAGGCGAAAGTCGCTCAAAATTGTCACCTCAGGCGTGTCAGGCGTGTCAGGTGTGTCAAGCTTGTGATCCGCCGGATCAGGATTGCCAATGCACGTCTGGCGCTTGCCTCGTCACATGCCTTGGCACGACTGGACGGAATCGGCAACACAAAGAAACAGGATGGATTTCATGGTCTGCCTATTTGGCTGCCGCCGCCAAATTCCTCAGCACATAGTGCAAAATGCCGCCGTGGCGGTAATATTCCAGCTCGTTTTCTGTGTCGATGCGCACGCGGGTTTTGATGGTTTTGGTTTTGCCTGCCGTGTCCGTGATGGTGACATCAATATCCGATCGCGGGGTGATGTCGCTGACACCACCTATATCTATGGTCTCGTCGCCGGTCATGCCTAATTCCTGCCAACCTTCGCCGTCCGCGAATTCCAATGGCAACACACCCATACCTATGAGATTGGAGCGGTGAATGCGCTCGAAGCTTTTGGCGATGACGGCTTTGACGCCGAGCAAGATCGTGCCCTTGGCGGCCCAGTCGCGAGAACTGCCATTGCCGTACAGGCTCCCGGCTAATACGACCAAATCCTTGCCGTCGTCCTTGTATTTCATGGCCGCGTCATAGATGGACATGGTCTCGCCCGTGGGCACATATTTGGACACACCACCTGTGCTACCCGGTACCATTTCGTTTTTAATGCGGATATTGGCAAAGGTGCCGCGCATCATCACTTGGTGATTGCCGCGCCTTGACCCGTAAGAATTAAATTCGCGCGGCGGGATTTGCCGTTCGGCCAAATATGTTCCCGCCGGGCTTTTTTGGGCGATGGCTCCGGCAGGCGAGATATGGTCTGTGGTGATAGCTTCGCCGAGCAAGGCCAGAATATTAGCATTTTTGACGTCCTCAACCGGAGCTGGTGTCATGGTCATGCCTTCGAAATAGGGCGGGTGTTGCACATAGGTGGAGCTTGAATTCCATTTATAGGTTTTGCCGCCTTCGACCTTGATTTTGCGCCATTGGGCATCGCCTTTGTAAACATCTTTATAGCGGTCAACAAACATCTTGCGGGTGATGGTCTTGCGCACCAAAGCATCAATTTCCTTGGAGCTTGGCCACAAGTCCCGCAGATAAATCTCCTGTCCGTCCGAACCGACACCGAGCGGGTCGCGCTCAAAATCATGGTGCATGGAACCGGCCAAAGCATAGGCCACCACCAAAGGCGGCGAGGCCAGGAAATTGGCGCGGATGTCCGGCCCAATCCGGCCTTCAAAATTGCGGTTCCCCGATAGAACTGAACACGAGATCAAATCGCCGTCGCTAATGGCCTGGGCAAGCTCGGGCGCAATCGGGCCGGAATTGCCGATACAAGTGGTACAGCCAAAGCCGACAATGTTAAACCCGAGTGCGTCCAGATGCTTTTGTAAATCGGCTTTTTTGAGATATTCTGCCACCACTTGCGAGCCGGGCGCAAGAGAGGTCTTGACCCAAGGCTTGACCTGCAAGCCCAATGCATGGGCGCGTTTGGCCAATAGCCCGGCGCCGATCATCACACTGGGGTTAGAGGTGTTGGTACATGAGGTGATGGAGGCAATGAATATATCGCCGTGGTCAACGCTATAGTCTTGGCCTTTGACCGGGGTCGGGCTGCCGTCGGTGGGGGCTTTGCCGAATGTCTTGCTCAGGATTGTCCCAAAATCACGGCTGGCGGTTTTCAAATTGATCTTTTCTTCCGGGCGTTTTGGGCCGGAGATTGTTGGCACTATGGTGTTCATGTCCAGGTGAAGAGTGTCGGTAAATACCGGGATAACGTCGCCGCGCCACATGCCTTGGGCTTTGGCGTACTTTTCCACAAGCTCGATACGCGCCGGGTCGCGGCCCGTGGCTTTGAGATAGGTTATGGTGTCTTCGTCTATGGGAAAAAACCCGCAAGTCGCGCCGTATTCCGGAGCCATATTGGCCAAGGTGGCTTGGTCTTCTAGGGATAGATGGTCAAGGCCGTCGCCGTAAAATTCGACGAATTTACCGACAACACCATGGGCGCGCAGTTGTGCCACAACAATAAGCACCAGGTCTGTGGCGGTGGCCCCTTCAGGCATTTTTCCGGTTAGCTCCATGCCGATCACTTCGGGGATGAGCATGGATATGGGTTGGCCAAGCAAAGCAGCTTCGGCTTCAATACCGCCGACACCCCAGCCCAGTATAGACAGGCCGTTGATCATGGTGGTGTGGCTGTCCGTGCCAACCAATGTATCGGGGAAGGCAAATGTTTCGCCGCCCTCGGTTTTTGTCCAGACGGTTTGGCCAATATGTTCCAGATTGACCTGATGGCAAATGCCGGTGCCGGGCGGTACCACGGCAAAATTATCAAAGGCGGTCTGGCCCCATTTCAAGAAATCATAGCGCTCGCCATTACGCTCATATTCGCGTTTGACGTTTTTGGCGAAAGCGGCATTGGTACCGGAGAAATCGATCATGACCGAGTGGTCAATGACCAAATGTACCGGGTTTTGCGGGTTGATGGCGTCAGCACTGGCCCCCAATTTGACCACCGCGTCGCGCATGGCGGCTAAATCGACCACGGCGGGCACGCCAGTGAAATCCTGCATCAGGACCCGGGCCGGGCGAAAGGCGATTTCGTGGGTCGAGGTTTTGGTTTTTAGCCAGCCTGCAACGGCTTCAATGTCGGCGCGGGTGACGGTTTTGTCGTCTTCATTGCGCAACAGGTTTTCCAGCAAAACTTTCAGGGAATAGGGCAGTTTGGAAATTCCGGCCAGACCATTTTTCTCGGCCTGCTTAAGATCAAAATAAGTATATGTACCGCCGCGCACTTTCATTTCGCGTTTGCAATTAAAGCTATCTAATGAGGCCGTTGAAGTCATGGGAACATCCTTTTTTGTCTCTTGTTACGGGTTTATAGCGCGGCTTGAATATGGTCGCAATATCAGAATCATTCTTCTTTCTTTTTGGTTGCCATATCCGGCATATGCTTCATCAGCAAAGGCATGTTGAGCATGGCAAAAACCAAGGTGATGGGTAACATGCCAATCAGTTTGAAATCTGTCCAGAATTTTACCGAATAATTGCGCCAAATATATTCGTTCAATATGGCCAAAAACAGAAAAAATATCCCCCAGCGAAATGCCAAAGTGCGCCAGGCTTGCTCAGGTAATTTATAGACCTGGGCGAACATAAGTTTGAACACATTTTTGCCCATGGCCAGAGAACCAAGTATGGTCAGACCAAACAGTAAATTGATCGCAGTGGGTTTCATTTTAAACACGGTCGGGCTTTTAAAACCGATGGTAATAGCCGCCGTGCCCAGCACAATTACTGCCGTCACTTTAAGCATAATAGAAACTTGTCCAGTTTTTATCTTGGAATGGACAACGGCAATAATGATGGCGACGGCGAACACCAAAGCACCAATGTACAAAGGCGCGTCTTCGCCCGGCACGCTCATGCCCAGCAAATTAAAATCTGCCTGCTTGTCAATCATCTTGCGGGCAATGTTAAATACCGCCACATAAGCAATAACTGGCCCTAAATCAGTCCACATTGAAGGCTTGTGTTTGGGGGAATGGCTGGAGTTTTTCGCGCTTGGTTTGGTCATGTTGGCGGTGTGCCCGATTGCAGGGGCGATTGCAAGTATTTGCTCACCGGTATCTTGAAAAAATATTGGAAAAACCACATAAAAACGGGGTGAGAAGCTTCGCGCCCCGCTAAACTTCTCACACCCGTCAACCTGCCCCAATCACAAAATGAACAGGTGAACCACCCTGCAGGGTAGTTATAGCTAACAAACGTCCAATTCAGCTGGGGAGATAGCTTGGGGAATGACTGGATTCATTTGTCTATGTGTGACATAGAGACCAAAAGCCAATTTGGGGAGTGCAAAGATTGTATGACGGGTATAGATAAAATATCGCGCTTGGTGAACTGGGATGATTTTTCGGTATTTTTGGCCATTTCAAAGACGGGTTCTATATCGAAAGCGGCGGTCTTGATGGGGCGTACCCAGCCAACTATATCAAAACGGATCGAAAATTTGGAAGCCCGCTTGGGTACGCCCTTATTCACCCGCACGCCTTCGGGCATGGTTGCGACGGAAATTGGCAAGGCCATGTTAACCCATGCTTCGGCCATGAACCGGTCGGCGGCCAGTATGGAGCGGATGGCTAATGGGTATGACAAAGCGAAAACAGGGGATGTATTTGTTCGCTGCCTAGATGGGCTGATTACTGATTGGTTAATGCCGCGTCTGGCGAATTTGCAAGAGAAGCACGAGGGTTTGAATTTAAGTTTTTATACGCAAAACACGTCCGGGCTAACGACAGAAAACGAACCGGATCTAGCCGTGCAATTTAACACAACCAAGCCAATGGACTTTGTCGCTCGCCAGCTCGGAACTTTGCATTATGTACCTATGGTGAGCCGGGGATATAAAGAAAAAAACGGTATACCGCGCCGTATGGAGGACGCGGTTAATTATCATTTGATGTATTTGCGCCGCTCGGGGCTTGTGGTCGATACTTGGGAAAAAAAATCCAGTGCCCTGCGCGCATTGGCTACACCGTCGCTCAGTGCGAATTCTTGTGCGGTGCTCCTCAGCGCCGTGTTGAACGGGGCCGGTATTAGTATGTTGCCGACTTATATGGCGAAACTACATCCTGAGCTGATAATGTTCGATTACGGAGTTGTTTACTCCTATAATTTCTGGTTGGTACGGGCCCCGCACACAGCCCGGCTGGCCCGGGTCAACACGGTTGCGGACTGGATGACGGATGTGTTTTCGCCAACAGATCAACCCTGGTTCCAACAAGATTATATTCGCCCCAGCGAATTTTCAGACATGGAAATTATCCGGCCACATTAAGGTCGTGGCGTGTTTATCAGGGACAGACCTTAATCCAAATACAAAGGCGGTTTAGGCAGGGCTTCGAAATCCTGGACAGAGTGCTGGATAATAACTTTGGCATTGGTGAGCGCGGCCAGAGTTTCGAATTTATCCATGGAGCGCAGGGTTTCCTCCGCGTCGGTGTTAAAAATCGGGATAGCCCGGATTTCCCGTGATTCGTTCAGATGATATAAATCTCCGCTCAGCAGCACGGTTCCGGTTTTGGCCAGTTCAAGTTTTAACACCGTATGACCAGGGGTGTGCCCAGGCATATCGATAATGGTCACTCTTGCGTCGCCGAACACATCATATTCGCCGGTAAATTTCACAGTTTTTGCGGTCTCCAAGGCTGAGTAGGCGGGGAAAGTCTGCATGTCCTTGCGGGCTTCGTCCCTAAATAAATGGGCGTGCTCGGCTTCGTTGACCAAAAAGGTCGAGCTGGCATAGGCACCAGCATTGCCGGCATGGTCAAAATGTGAATGGGATATACTCAAATATTCAATATCAGAAGCGGCAACACCCAAGGCATCTAGTTGGCTTTTCAAGGTTGTGGGGACTTCAACATGAAACGGGCCATTGGTGACACCGCCCGGTACGGCGTTAAGTGCATCGGGCAGCCCGGTATCCCATAATAAATCACCCTTGGGATGGCGGATTAAATAACAAGAACTGACCGCCTTGTTGGTGCGTCCGGCATAGGCCCCACCCTTGTCAAATATAGACAAATCCAGCATGTCAATCAGGCCACATTCGAGTGCATAAAGCTTGACCGATACAGTGTCTTCTTGCACGCCAGATGGCGTTTCCCCATCGGTCGGAGCATTGTTACATGCGCCAAACAGTAAACAACCTGCCAAAACAAAATATCTCATAATTCACCTCAAAGTTCACTTGGGAATAGCTCGGAAAACTCTTAGCTATTCGCTAAAGAAATGCAAGTTTTGTCTGGCTTTGGCCACCCGGTCCAGGTCTTGCAATTCTGATAAAAATGATTTTAGCAAATTTAGCGGGATCATATTTGGGCCGTCCGAGGGCGCGGTTTCTGGCGTCCTGTGGGTTTCGACGAACAAGCCGGCAACCCCAACTGCCATTGCGGCGCGGGCCAGTGTCGGCACCATTTCGCGTTGGCCGCCGGAGGTTGTGCCTTGGCCGCCGGGTTGTTGTACGGAATGGGTCGCGTCAAATATTATGGGTGCGCCGGTATCGCGGGCCATGGTCGGCACACCTCTAAAGTCTGTCACCAAAGTGTTATAGCCAAAACTAGCCCCGCGCTCGGTTATCAGTATATTGGGGTTGCCGGCCTCGGTCAGTTTATTGACAACATTTTTCATATCGCCGGGGGCCAGAAATTGACCTTTTTTGACTTTGATCACCCGTCCCGTAGCCGCCGCCGCCAACAGCAAATCCGTCTGGCGACATAAAAACGCCGGAATTTGCAARACATCTACSACTTCGGCGACAATTTCGCATTGTTGACGTTCATGGACATCGGTCAAAACCGCTATGCCCAAACTGTCTTTAATCTCGGCAAAAATCGGTAAAGCCTCATCTAGCCCGATGCCGCGTTGGCTGCCACTGCTGGTGCGGTTGGCTTTATCAAATGAGGATTTGTATACAAACCTGATGCCAAGCGCGTCGGTAATTTCTTTAATGCCCTCGGCCATATCCAACGCATGGTCGCGGCTTTCCATGGCACACGGCCCGGCAAATAATGAAAATGGCAAATTATTGGCAAATATGACATCGCCCGATGGGGCCTTGACCGTCACTTGATTGGGAGATTTATTGCCCGTCATTTTTCAATTCCCTTGTTCGCATAACGCAACATGCACTAGACGCCGCTATTAAATGGCTTTACTCATATTGTCACTAACTAGTTTAAAGCAGGCCTAATATGCAATATATCGACACCGCACTGGATACGTTAAAACTGGAACAGCGGGGCCTTGAGGCTCTTGTCGCCGATATGGAAAACACAAGACCCGGCAAGCTTGGCCATGCTTTCATCCGGGCGATTGAACTGATCAAGCAAGCACCGGGCCGTATCATCGTAACGGGCATGGGAAAATCAGGACATATTGGACGCAAAATAGCGTCCACTCTGGCTTCCACGGGAACACCTGCCAGCTTTGTCCATCCCGGCGAGGCCAGTCATGGTGATCTGGGCATGATTGGCGCTCAAGACATTGTGCTGGCACTGTCAAATTCCGGCGAGACCCGGGAGCTTGCCGATATATTGCAATATTGTGGCCGCTTTAATGTGCCGCTAATTGCTATTACATCAGGCGAAAATTCAGCTTTGGCCAAGGCGGCCGATCTTGTTTTACTGTTGCCCAATGCACCCGAAGCATGCGGACAAACCCGCGCCCCGACCACGTCAACAACCATGACTTTGGCATTGGGGGATGCGTTGGCGGTGGTGCTTTTGAGGGATAAAGGGTTTGGGGATGCGGATTTTAAAAATTTTCACCCCGGCGGAAAATTGGGGGCGGCGCTGAAGAAAGTCAGCGATGTTATGACCAGTTGTGACAAATTGCCACTTTGTGCGCCGGATATGCCTATTTATGATGCGGTCAAGATTATATCCGAAGCCAATTTCGGCTGTGTCGGTGTTCTCAAAGACGGCTCGCTTGTCGGGGTGATTACCGATGGTGATTTGCGGCGCAATATAACAGATGGATTTGAGGGCAAACGGGTTTTGGATATTATGACCCATAATCCGGTTTATATTACCCCGGGTGCTTTGGCTGTCGACGCTATCGCCAAAATGAGTAAATACAATATTCAAGCTCTGTTTGTGTGTGAAGACACCCGGCCTATCGGAATTTTACATATTCACGATTTTCTTGATTTGGGAATTGTGTGAGTACTGGCCTACAAATGAGTTGTTTTTTTGCCAGCGCCGCCTATGTCAGCGCTGTGAATGTGGCCATTTTATATTCAGATAGACATGCGGGGCAAAATGGATATTGAAGTTTTAGACATAGACGGGGTTAGACTGTTGCACCCCAAAAACCTGCAAGATGAGCGGGGGTCATTTTGTGAAACCTTCAGATCATCCTGGTTCGAGGACAATGAATTTTCCAAATTGAATTTTTGCCAGGATAATCAGTCATACTCAAAACGTAAAGGCACATTGAGAGGCCTGCACTTTCAGACCGGGCCAAGCGTGCAGGCCAAGCTTGTTCGTTGTGTGCGCGGGGCTATTTTTGATGTTGCGGTTGATTTGCGCACAGGTTCTCCGACATTTGGCCAATATGTCAGTGCGCAGCTCAGCGCCGACAACAATGTACAAATTTTGGTGCCCCACGGCTTTGCCCACGCATATCTAACCCTAAGCCCGGACACACTTGTTTTGTACAAAACCGATAATTTTTATGACCAGAAAAGAGAGGCTGCTGTACTCTGGAATGATCCGGACATTGTCATCAATTGGCCCATAAATATTGACCAGATTACATTGTCAAAAAAGGACAAAACCGCGCCTCTGCTCTCTGAATTGCCCGATTATTTTATTTATG
This sequence comes from Robiginitomaculum sp., assembly GCA_002733385.1. Taxonomy (GTDB): domain Bacteria; phylum Pseudomonadota; class Alphaproteobacteria; order Caulobacterales; family Maricaulaceae; genus Robiginitomaculum_A. The sequence goes on along the minus strand of NVVO01000028.1, from coordinate 5,059 downwards.
ATCAGTCCCAAGCCTTTAATGTTCGCTGCGTGGAYSTYAMKWMYKSRARMCYYYAAKTRYSSAKMMTAWGAMMWWTYTWGTWACMGGMGGMGCWGGWTTYATYGGCTCGNNNGYKGTRAKMCKRTWTSTDATBGRVBAKACBAAAYATAMDGTTMTHAATDTGGATAAGCTVACCTATGCGGGTAATYTWKMAWCKYTWGCRAMMGTARSTSAYAAYYCRCGYTAYSRTTTTKMSCARRYCGATATTTGYGAYRMASKKGMTRTAGCGGCTATTTTAAAAGACTATAGGCCTGATATTATCCTGCATTTTGCCGCCGAGAGCCATGTTGACCGCTCCATAGACGGCCCGGCCGCTTTTATTTCAACCAATATTGTTGGCACATTTAATCTATTGGAGACCTGCCGCCAATATTACGAAACCCTTGGCCGGGACGCTCAACAGAGATTTCGCTTTCAACATATTTCTACCGATGAGGTTTACGGATCATTGGGGCCAGAGGGCCTGTTTACGGAAGACACACCCTATGCGCCCAATTCGCCCTATTCCGCCAGTAAAGCGTCTAGCGATCATCTGGTGCGGGCCTGGCAGAAAACTTACGGTTTCCCGGCCATTATCACAAATTGTTCCAATAATTACGGCCCCTACCAATTTCCCGAAAAACTGATCCCGCTGATAATTTTGAATGCTTTGGCGGGCTTGGCTTTGCCCATTTACGGCAAGGGGGAGAATATCAGAGATTGGTTACATGTGGAAGATCATGCTCGCGCTCTGGTTTTGGTCAGTGAAGAGGCTGATATTGGTCAGTCCTATAATATTGGCGGCGATGGGCAATTTACCAATCTTGAGGTTGTAGAGCTTGTTTGTCAGATGTTGGATGCCAAAAACCCTGGGGGCACGCCGCACAATAAATTGATTGAATTTGTCGCGGATCGCCCCGGCCATGATGCGCGCTATGCCATTGATAGCTCAAAAATAAAAACCGATCTGGGCTGGACGCCAAGCTATCATTTTGAAGCGGGCCTGGCCCAGACCATTGATTGGTTTACGGAAAACCAAAAATGGTGGCAGCCGATCAGGGACGCAAAATATGATGGTCGCCGCCTCGGCGCGGGGCGGTGAATATATGCCGGGTAATAAAATTCTGATTACGGGTGCTGGCGGACAAGTGGGGTTAGAGGCGGTACGCCGAGCGCCGGATTACGGGTTTACCCCCATAGGTCTGACCCGCGCCGAACTGGACATTTCAGACGCGGCCAAGGTTATGCAAACCGTAAAAGACATAGCTCCGACTTTATTGATCAATTGCGCGGCCTATACCCAGGTTGACCAAGCCGAAAGCGAACCAGATAAGGCCCACGCCGTCAATGGGAGGGGGGCTAAAAATCTGGCTCTTGCCTGTCAGGCTATAAACATCCCCTTGTTTCACCTATCCACCGATTATGTATTTGATGGCAATAAAACGGGACTGTATCTGGAAACAGACACACCCAATCCGACCAGTATTTACGGGGCGACAAAATTGGCTGGTGAGCAAGCGGTAATTGAACATTGTAAGCAATATATTATCCTACGCACGGCTTGGGTTTACGGAACTGATGGTCATAATTTCATAAAAACCATGCTGGATATTGTTCAAAACCACGGGGGCCAAAAAAACGGTCATGTTTCGGTTGTCAACGATCAATTTGGCAGTCCGACATTTGCCCGTGATATTGCCAAGACGCTGCTGGAAATCGCGCAAATTAGCCAAAACCGTGAGCATGTAGCGAGCGGCATTTATCACTACACAGGGGACGGCACCACCAGTTGGTACGGTTTTGCAGATATAATTTTCAAAGAACTTGCGGCCCAAACAAATATTCAAGTACGCCTAAGCCCGACTACTACCAAGCAATATCCGACCCCTAAAAATTTAAAAAAGGCCAAAAGGCCGATAAATTCTGCTCTGGATACAACGAAAATTAGCAATGAATTTAACATTTTTCCCATAGACTGGATAGAAAGCGTCATTCAGGTTACACGCGAAATTATAAAACAGAAAGAGAGCCAGACATGAAAGGTATTATACTTGCTGGCGGGGCCGGTAGTCGCCTGCACCCCAATACCCTGGTTGTCTCAAAGCAGCTCTTGCCGATTTATGACAAGCCTATGATTTATTATCCCTTGGCGACACTCATGCAGGCAGGCATTCGGGATATTCTGATCATTACGGCCCCGGACGAAAAGCATAGATTTGAGCGTTTGCTGGGCGATGGATCCCGATGGGGTATTAAGCTTGAATATATTGTTCAGCCTGCGCCGGACGGCTTGGCCCAGGCTTTTATACTGGGAGAAGAATTTATTGGCGATGATTGTGTTTGCCTCATCCTTGGCGATAATATTTTTTACGGCCCCAATTTGCAAGACAAACTCGGATCTGCCTCGAAATTAAAATCCGGCGCTCGCGTTTTCGCCTACCATGTCAGTGATCCCGAGCGCTATGGAGTGGTCGAATTTGACGGCAATATGCAGGCCGTTGGTCTGGCGGAGAAACCTGAAACGCCAAAATCCAACTGGGCCGTAACGGGCATTTATTTCTATGACAATACGGTGATTGAAAAAGCCAAAAGCCTCACCCCGTCAAAGCGCGGAGAGCTGGAAATAACCGATATCAACGCCCTTTACCTTGCAGACAATTGCTTAAGTGTCGAAATCATGAGCCAAGGCTATGTTTGGCTGGATACCGGGACATATGCCTCCATGCTGGATGCGTCAAATTTCGTACAAACCTTCGAAGTGCGTCAAGGCATTCGCATATGCGCACCTGAACAAGTTGCATATGCAAAAGGATATATAACTGGGGAGCAATTGAAAGAACTGGCCAAGCCATTGCTAAAAAGCGGCTACGGCCAATATTTGATGTCGCTAGTAGAAGAACCATAACGGTCTTCGAGACTGCGCCTGCTTGACTGTTTAGGTGTTGAAACGTAAAATTATGCAAAATAAAAACTTTACATTCGCTATTGCACCCATGATGGATTGGACGGAGTATTCAATTATTTCAATGAGTTAGAGCCGGGCGTGTGCAATTTGTGTGCAGTGCGAAAAAGTTTCGATGGTTGTTTGTGGGTGATTTTCGTGTGCAAAATATTTTCATATAGAAAATGAAATTGCGGGAATTAGCGAGATAAATAGGGACTTTTAGTAATCAGCTTTGAGGGCGCGATTTAGGTGAAATTTGCAAATCGAAAATTGGGGAGGCTTTAGGGGGAACCAAGTTTCTGTTTGCAAAAGAGGGGGGGAACGACTCTAATTTTATCATTTGCTAATGAACTAGACCCGATAGTTTATATTTTAGCCATATAATACAGATATACTGTAATAAATTGCATTAAAATAAACGAGCGCCTTCAAAGAGCGTGTCAACATAAAATGCTATTGACTAATCGTACCAATAATGGTACATAACGCGATGAAGAAAATACAAGCTAGTTTCTACGCTCTCGATAGCGGCAAAGAACCCGTTAGAGAGTGGTTGTTAAAACTCGGTGGTATCGACAGGCAGGCAATCGGTAAGGATATTCAAAAAGTGGAATTTGGCTGGCCCATTGGGATGCCGTACTGTCGCCCGCTTGATAAAGGTTTGTATGAAGTTAGGAGCAACATTTCGAGTGGCCGCATCGCGCGGGTATTGTTTTGCATTCAAAAGAACCAAATGATTTTATTGCATGGCTTCATAAAAAAGACACAAGCCACGCCAAAACATGAAATTGACATTGCACGCAAAAGAATGAAAGGCATATAGCTATGATTAAGAAAAAAAATATCGGGTCAAATTTTGACGACTTCCTCGCAGAGCAGGGAATGCTTGAAGTATGCGAAGAACAAGCAATTAAAGAAATATTGGCAGATCAAATTAGAGCGGCTATGCAAGAGAAACAGCTCAGCAAAACGGCGATGGCGCGGCGTATGAAAACAAGCCGCCAAGCTTTAGACAGGCTACTTGATCCCTCAAATGTTGGCGTTACGCTCTCAACTATGCAAAAGGCCGCATCTGCGGTCGGTAGAACCCTGCGCTTGGAATTGCTGTAAATTACTTGCTTTGTGATCGCTGCTTGATTGCCGCGCGTTAGGCGATCCTAATATTAAATGGTAATCCATGTTCGTCAAATCCAGCACATTCATACCCGCCTGCTGGATTTGGGTATCCCAACTGGTTGGAAAGAATAGTCGTATTTCCAAGCGTGTGGTTGTCGCACTCGTGTGTGTGACCATAAACCCATAAAACAGGCTGATGTTTTTCGATCAACTCAATCATGTCTAGTGAATTGAATGCTGGACTGAGTGGSCTGTTTACATATTTTGTTTTGGGATTGATAACGGGCGCATGGTGGGTAATTACGACTCTTGGCCCGTTTAATTTTTTAGCAAACCATTTTTTGAGCTTATCAGTAAATGCCTTATGCATATCAACAGTGTCGGACGGTGTTAACTGCTGACCCTCATCACGCGCTATTAGCCTGAAGTCGTTCATTTGCATTTGTGCCGTCATCATAGCTTGCTCTGAGCCTTGGCAAAAATCAGTCCACATGGTGCCACCAAAAAAATGAACGCCGTCAATCGTGACGGCTTCATCTTGTAGAAACAAAACATTTGGGTGTTCTTGCGCCAACCAATCTTTGAACTTAGTGTTTTCGCTCTGCATTGGGCGGCGAGTATAATATTCGTGATTGCCCGCAACAAACAAAACTGGTTTTTCCCAGGCAGATAAAAACTGACTTAAAGGTTGGAAATTCTTAAATGTAATAATGTCGCCTGCCAGAATCATTAAATCAGCATCCGCACTTTTTGGCGGCGTCAATACAGAGCCAAATTCCAAATGCAAATCGCTATAACTAATAATTTTCACGGGTTTCCCTAAGTGGTTTTTTAGAACCAATCCATTTTTTGTTAATAGTACATCGAAACGAGTTGCAATCATGTCCGTCGTCATATAAAATGGCACAGATTTAGGTCTGTGCTAAGAGAGAGTTTGCTCACCTATTGTTGATTGTTATTAAGCTATGGCTTTGCGGTATT
>NVVO01000054.1 GCA_002733385.1 Robiginitomaculum sp. | reverse complement strand
CTGGATGAACATCAGCGTGATGCTGTGTTTCTTGGCCCACGCGGCCAGCAAATGACTGATATATTCCGGGCCGTTATCGCACCTGATAGCTTTGGGTTTTCCGCGCCATTCGATGATTTGATCAAGGGCGCGAATGACGCGCTCAGCGGGCAGTGAGAAGTCCACCTCTATCGCTAAGCCTTCTCGGTTAAAATCGTCAATCACATTAAAAGTTCTAAAACTCCGTCCGTCCGAGAGCTGATCGTGCATAAAATCCATCGACCAAGTGTCGTTAACCCTCTCTGGAACGGCCAGCGGCTCTGGCGTTTCGCGGTAGAGCCGTTTCTTGGGTTTAATGCGCAAATTAAGCTCAAGCTCACGGTAAATCCGATACACCCGTTTGTGGTTCCAACCAAAGCCTTTGACATTGCGCAGATACAAAAAGCACAACATAAAACCCCAACTTCGCTTGCGCTTGGTCAATCGCAAGAGCCAATCGGCTATCACCGCGTTCTCATCGCTAAGCTTGGGAACGTAGCGATAACATGTCTCGCTGATCGTAAATATGTGACAGGCCGCCCGGATGCTTATGCGCTGATCCGACACATAAACCTTGGCGATCTCGCGCCGACGGGACGGCCTTACCACYTTTTCCCTAAAGGAGGCTACGCACTGCCATGGCATCCTTGATAATATCGTTCTGCAATTGTACATCGGCGTACATCTTCTTGAGCCGGGCATTCTCCGCCTCAAGCTGCTTCATCCGCCCCATCAAAGATGCGTCCATGCCGCCATATTTGGTGCGCCATTTATAAAAACTAGCGCTGCTCATGCCGTGTTCTCGACAAAGCTCTGACACGGGCGTGCCTGCCTCTGCCTGTCTTAAAATGCCAATAATTTGGCTGTCTGAATATACCGCAAGGGTAGGCTTCGCACTCTCGATTTCTTCATAATAAAATCTCCTTCGTTAAAGTACGAGAAAACTCTACTTATGAGTACCCTTAAATATCGGGGGTATTACCCTTGTTTGAGTTTTATAAGGCGATTTCCTAAATAAATCAATATTTTACCTCATGCTCACCAAATTTATTGTACCGATGTTGTACACATAATTGTACACGAAACCATGCATACTATCCCGTCGTAAAACTAAGATGTTGCGCCCTGCATAAGCGACTTACTGCTTGTCCTATTTTTATATGCCTTTACAAGCTTTGCAAGGAGGGTGCATGAGCTCGGGTGTTAGCGACAATGGCAATATATTAACAATAGGCGCGTTTCATGTTGACGCGCCGCGCAATCGGCTTGTGCGAAATGGCAAAGTCTACCCTCTTGAGCCTCAAATTATGAATGTGCTTTGTGTTTTGGCTGAAAAGCCGGGTGAAGTATTTACGCGTGATGACCTAAGAGACCGTATTTCTAAGGTGAAATACGGGGGCGATGAAAGCCTAAGTCGCGCTATCTCAATCTTAAGGAAGACGTTTAAGAAGGCTGGAGAGGATAAACTCTATATAGAAACAATATATAAGCGTGGGTATCGCCTGAAAGCGCCTGTTTCACAAACCATTTCCAAAATTGATAAAAAAGCAAAAGATATAAACACGCGAAAAGAAATATCCATCGCCGTATTGGCCTTTGAGGATATGAGCCGCAATAAAGACCAAGAATATTTTTCAGACGGTATTTCGGAGGAAATAATCAATGCGCTGGTAAAACTTCCATACCTGCGCGTAACAGGGCGAACTTCTTCTTTTTCATTCAAAGGAAAAAGCACATCTATTCGCGACATCGCAAGCGCATTAAATGTGAGCCATATACTGGAAGGTTCGGTGCGCAAACATGGGGAAAACTTGCGCATCACGGTACAACTTATTACCGCCGACAAGGATGAACATATTTGGTCGGACACATTTGACAGTGCATTGGGCGACATATTTATACTTCAAGAAAAAATTGCCCACGCCGTTGAACATGAATTAAACACTATATTTAATATGCCCGATATGGTTCAGCCAAAGAGCAAAACTAATTCCATGACAAAAAGCCTGCAAGCCTATGATTACTTTATTCATGGGCGCGGTTTAACCCAACAACGAGATGGCCCGGATATTTTGCCCAGAGCCATAGAATTGCTGGAAAATGCCGTATCTGTTGATCCAATGTTTGCAGAGGCCTGGGCTTATTTGGCCCGTGCCAATTTTTACAGTCTCGAACACACGAAAGTAAAAAACTGGACAGACAATATTATAGCTGGCCGGCGAGCCGTAAGCCGTGCGCTAGACTTAAGCCCGGATTTGGATATAGCCCATTCTACGCGCGGGTATCTGGCATTATTGGGTTTGAAAGTCGATGAACGTCTAATAGCGTGCGAGAAAGCCTATAAGTTAAACCCCAAATCTCCAATTTTTATGTATACATTTGGCAGCGCTCTTGCCTCAATTGGCCTATCTGCAAAAGGGTTGGCACTTATGCAAAATGCCATGAGCCAAGAACCTCTATCGGCCAGTTGGATAAACGGGATAGGCCATCCAAAATTTGCGCTCGGGGATTTTGACGGCGCGGCCACAGATTATCAACATAGTTATGAGCTAGGGTTTAGTAGCGCCTTGTTTGTGAAAGCTATTCTTTTAAACCACACAAAAAATTCGACAGCAGCTATTGATTTCTTGCAAGAAAATACAAAACACATGGGATCGTTTTTAGCATCTATGGCGCCAGCATCCTTTTTCTTAAACCTACATATTTCGGCATGTTATGGCAAGAACAAGCTGGCGCGCTGGCTCGTCTATATCTCATTAGGAAATCAGGTTAAAAACAAAAAAAATCAACCTACAGTCACTCTACCATTTAGGTGTTATACACTTGGTTATCCTAGGCTTTTCATGAAGGCCATTCGAAATCACCCTAGCCCTTATCTGGGCGCGGCGTTGGCGCAATTGTGGACGCCAACCATTGAGGCTAAGCGCATCCGCACCCACAAGGACTTTCCAAAATTTGCAGAAGACATTGGCCTCGTGCGGGCATGGCAGACTTATGGTTGGCCAAAAACTATCCAACCCGTAAAGGGTACAGACGGCTCGGACGGACAATTTACCTGCACCTAGCCCCAAATAGATCCCCCCAAAACATTAGACAAACATCAAGAAACCATCAGGATTGGTTTTTGCATATGGCCATAATGACCCATGAGAGAACCAACGCTAACAATCATTGGACAGAATATGTTTTTATCGAATTTCAAATTGCTCCGCAGGTCAAGTAAGGCAGGCTTGAAGCTTACTATCATCGTGTGCCTATTCGCGGGCTTATCAAACAACGCTGCAGCGCAAAGTAATATCAAACCGGAAAGTGTCAGCGCTGAAGATTGGCAGGCCTCCGGGCAAGACGGCATTGTCGCGCTTCGTCTTGATGGACGGGTGATAAATATCATGCATGAACAAGGTCGCCGCTATTTAAGACAAGGTTATGGTGCCAACCGCGATGACAAACGCAATGTGGAAGCTAGCCCACCGGACCTTATGATGTTGCCAAGCCGCACCAAGGGTTTTGACTGGGTTCTGCAAAGTACCAATGACGGTTATTACAATATCATCAATCTGACKACSGGRCTKTAYCTRACMCTTGATAGTGATGATGAACGCAATGTCTCCAATTGGGGTCAAAAACCAGAAAGAGGACAAACAGCAAGTCTGGATGCAGTGCAAGAAATTGCTGCGGACTTAGTGGGACTCCCGGCGGATGCATTCAAAGGATTTTTTCGGGGCGTGAATTTGACTTTGACCGATCATCAAAAATGGCGGTTTGTTCTGAGTGACACCCAAAAGGATTTCTCGACTGCGAGTGACTGGGTGTCAAATGGCACGCATGGCTCATTTCGCATTTATAACAAAAAGAACAACCAACCGCTGACCATGTATGATGGCGGCCTGAACAGCTCGGAAGAAAACGTCACGGTCTGGCCAGACCCAGGTCCGCAAGCCAAGGGCTTTGACTGGGCGCTGTTCCCGGCGCGCGATACCGCCGCCGAAGGTAAAATTTTGAAGGGCAATTACAAAAATGGCCGAGACACGCAATTTATCTCGACTTCGYTGGCTTCCATTCGGGTGCTGACCATTGAAAAGGTGCGGGCCATCACAGTTTCTACCGGACAGGATGATGCGACCAAAGTACTGTTTGCCGGGATTGATCTGGCCATGGATGTCGGCATGGGTGTCGCGACAGGCGGTGCTACGGCTGCGGCCAAAACCTCGCTCAAATATGGCGCTCGGGCATTGACCAAAGAGGCTTTGCAAGCAGCAGCAAAGTCCGGCATGAAAGCCATGTCCAAAAAGGCCGCCAAAAAACAACTGTCCAAAAAAYTRAARMRAACSGCCAAAGCCTATGGCAAGGCAGCGGCCACCGATATCAAGGAAGGTACGGCGCTGGAATTTGCCAAACTGTCTAACGCTGTACTAGATGCGATGTCCTCGGAGGCCATCTTCAACAAAGTGTACGGCGAATCTCCTGATGATTTTTACATCATGGTCAATGGCTCCTCAATCTTCCCCGGCGGTGGTCGCGAGCATATGGATATTAAATCGCAAGATACCCTCACCGTGAACAAATCTTTCGTGTTTGATCGTTTTGACGGCGCGGCCATTCAATTGATGGAATATGATTCAGCTTCCAATGATGACAGTCTGGGYGAGGTGCAATGGCTACCTTACCTGAATGCCGAAGAAGGGGTTTATGTGGAGTTTGGACAGGTTTCTGCCTTRAAGAACGGCAAGGGCTATTTAAGCGCCGAAGAACGCSAAGCTTTGCCCAATATCGAAGCGGCRGACAAAGTTGTGGTTGACGGCGTRGAGCGCTATGAAAATGTGCTGATCTCTAAATCAAGCGAAGGYTCTTTGTACGARATCACCTATCGGGTTGAGCCATTTGTWCCRSCRCAYATGATTTTGGGCAAACTGCAYTCCAAAAAAYTGGCCGAGCGGATCAAGATYTGGAAATAYCAAGAAGCRCAAAACTTTGAAGCCGAACAAAGACGGTTGGCGTGGGTGGCTGAGCGAGATGCCAAAAAGGAAAAAGARGAGATGGACAAACTGTACGCCGTCTCGAAAGCTGTCACTCATGAGCGCGACCTTGGCCGGGCCAAAGAGAATTACAAACTGTGCAGTCAACGTGGCTCGTTCAAATCCTACGCTTCGGATGCCAAACCGCCCGAAAACTTCACCGTTCTTAACATGGGTTCGGCTCCGATCCAATTGTACTGGATCAACAATGATGGCCGCGAGCGCAATTATACGGGACAAGACCTGCCGGTCTTGAGCGTTGCTGGCGGTTCCTCCGTGATCGAAAATGCCTCACCCAATAACTTGTATATCGCTGTCGATGCGGCTGGCGAATGTGTTGGCGTTGCCGCTGGTGCGGATGAGAAYAAAACGCTGTATTTCGATGCGGGAAATGTAGTGCCCGGTGCCATGCCGAACCGACCCACTGAATACCAAATCAAAATGGTCAACACCGTAGGTGGTTATGTGACCGACTTTCCGGCTCAAGACCCGAATGCAGGTTCGCCGCAGCCAGAGCAAACCGCCGACCAAGGCGGCTATGATGATGGCTCCGGTTATGTGGA
>NVVO01000027.1 GCA_002733385.1 Robiginitomaculum sp. | reverse complement strand
TGGCGCCGGATTGGCCGGATTGGCCGCCGCGGTCTCGCTACGCCGACGCGGCCACGCCGGATATCGCCCGCAGTTATGATAACAACGGCAATGTGCTTGGCGTTAATCGTGGCCCAAATGGTGGATCGGGCAGCACGGCGGTCAACTGGGCCTATGCTTATGACAGCGCCAACAACCTGACCTCTGAAAACCTGAGCCTTGACGGGCGCATCTTTCCTATGTCTTACGGTTATGATACGTCCGGGTTTATGGTTTCGCGCAGCTTGCCGTCCGGGCGGAGTTTGGCTATCAGTAATGACGGGCTTGGGCGCTTGGTTGGGGTCAGTAGCGGCGGCACCAATTATGCATCTGGCACCAGCTATCACGCTTCCGGGGCCATAGCGGGCATGGTTTACGGCAATGGCCAGGTGTTCAGCCAGACTTTAACCGCGCGGCTCCAGCCTTACCGCCTGCTGTCACAAAAAGGCGCCAGCAAGGCGCTGGATTTGACCTATACTTACGACGTGCGCGGCAAAGTGACCAATATCCTCAACGGAGCTATGACCGGTGATGACCGGACTTACGCCTATGAYGSCMTCGGGCGGMTSAYSWSCTCRWSCGGGCCTTGGGGYARCGGKKCWTATASCTATGACAGCCTTGGTAATATCCGCACAAAGACCGAAGGCAGCCGTTCGCTTGTGATGAATTATGACAGCCGTAACCGGTTGTGGTGGCATACGGATACGGGCGGGCCGCTGCGGGTATTTTCCTATGATAACCGGGGCAATGTCACGGGGATTACCGGGCAGTCATTTTTATATGACAAATCCAACCAGCCGGTACAGATCTCCGGCATTGCGGGCGGACACTATAAATATGACGGTAATAAACGCCGGGTGAAAAGTATTGTAGACGGTAAGACGRTTTACAATGTTTACGACGCGTCGGGCACGTTGGTGCACATCGATAAAGTCACAGACAACAAAAAGATCGATTACATCGGCAAATTCGTCCGCATAGAAAACAACGTCCCAACCTACCTGCACATGGACCATCTAGGCTCCGCCCAAACTGGGAGCAGTGTGAACGGCACAGTAGCCTGGCGAGAACAATACACCCCGTTCGGCGAAACCCTAACCAACCCCCTAAGCAACGCGGACCAGGCCGGGTACACAGGGCATATTAAGGATTCCGCCACGGGTTTGAACTATATGCAAGCAAGGTACTATGATCCGCTGATCGGGAGGTTCCTAAGCATAGACCCGATAGGCTTCAGCCCGGAAATGCCGTTCATGTTTAATCGGTATACTTATGTCAACAATGATCCGCTGAATAATTGGGATCCGTTTGGAGAGCAGGTTGAAGAATTAGAAAAGGGTAAAGAGTTTTCATTTACCGCTAAAATCCAAAATGAGAGTAGTAAAGATTTATCTGATGAGCAACTACAGTCTATGGGGGATGAAATAGGCACGGTGATTGATGGTGCTTTTTCAGGGAGTAAAGGGATATTTCGCGGAGATGTTACTATGACGAGTGATATAAGTGGTGGTGAAGCAGGGGAAGGTGAGACTACTATTTCGATAGTAGATGAAATTATAGGTTCTGATGGCAAAGCTATTCCGAACGTTTTAGGAGCTTTTGAAGGTGACTTCGGCGAAGGCGGAAATATTAAGATTACCACTTTTGCAATTGAGAAGGGTATGGTAGGGAAAACAGGCGGTCATGAGTTTGGTCATTCCTTTGGCAATTTGAAGCATCCAAGGGGAACGTCCTTTACTTTAATGGATCAAAGTAATCGTTCTAATTTAACGCCTCTACGACCTGATCAACGTCGACGAGCTATCAGGAGTTTTCAGAAAAATGATTAAACCAGCCATGTTTTTAGGCCTTTTCTTGAGTGCTCTTTCATTAAATGGATGTGAATTTTCAACTCAAGCTACTCCGCAAAAATGTGACTTCAAATTTACTGTTTTGGGGTATGATTCTCAACGTATTGTAGTCAATGATCGCTCAGAAATTATTTATGATGCTATCAGTGCAATACCAGAGAAAGCAACAGAAATTAGTGCTTTCTCGAATTTTACTATCGACATTCCAACAAAACTCTTTTTTGTTGTGGGAGAAAAGTACAGATATACTCTGAAAGTTCCAGATTGTACGAAGCTCGGTATAGTATTGAGTAAGCGTGACCGTGAAGCCTACCTTGTTCACTTGGATAATTACTTCTTTGAATGAGGCTAAAGCGCCTGGACTGACATCAGTCCATATCGGTTTTTTCCTGTTCCGTAAGTTTCGAGGTTGAAAAGAAGCGAATTTGGAGTGTAGAGGATGTTTCGCAAGATAAAGCGAAACGCCATTCTGGCCCATCTCGCGGCTAAGCCTTTGTTTTTCACCCCAAGGGCATTTCCTCGCTTCGCTCAGGGCACGATTGAAATNAGAGTCCAGGGTGGGCCACGCGAAATGGCGATTTTTAGTCCGAAATCTCCCTCATTTTAGCGGCTAAGAAAACGTCCCAATGTCCCGCTATGTCCCTCTACTGCCTAATTTACTCAGATTTATCTTTCCCAATGGGAACTCAATCCAGCTTGACAACCTGCCTGCCGTAGACGGCCAGGGCTTTGCAGGCCTGAAAGACAAGGTAGATCGCCATACTTGGCAATTCATGAAAGGCGCGGTGTTATCGTCGCTATTGAGTGTCGCTTCAGAACTCTCATCAGATGATGAAGGCCGTCTAGCCCGCGCTCTGCAAAACGCAGGGCAGGATACAGCCAATATCGCAGGTCAACGGATTATCGAACGTAGCCTAAATATCCAGCCAACAATAAGCGTCCGTCCCGGCTGGCGGTTCTCAATCATCGTCAGCAAGGATTTAACCCTCAAACCATATGGAGAAAAATAGTGACCACGGGTTTAAGAAAGCCAAGCGCGAGCTTGCTTTAACTGTTTCATAAACCCCAACATACGGAGAAATAACTATGCCTACAATTGGAACATTCAAACAAACAAAAACCAGCTATGAAGGCACAATCGCCACCCTAAGCATGGCCCACAAAGTCAAATTCGTCACCAACAAAAACAAAAAGAATGAAGATAGCCCTGACTTTTTCATCAAATCAGGCCGCAGCGACTTCGGCGTAGCCTGGAAAGAAACCAAAGATGGCGGTCTCTTTCTTTTGAACGACCAATCAAACCTAGTCGCCTTAGCGCTACTCTTGCTAGGTTTACTTGTTCCGTCGATATTTTTACGCCGTGGACGGCAGCCGCATGGGTCAGAACGGTATGAATGTAGGAGATATCGGCGGCGAGTGTTGCCGGGCCTGCGCCTTCTTTCGCGCGCATACGCCCGAATTCGATAATACTAGCTCGCGTTAAGTGAGGGGTTTTTACTTGCCCCAGATGTTTATTGAGRGTGCGAAGTRYRWWWYYKTYKSAKCRKYYWMWMSKMWKRTKWWSMTSRACMAWAWCWCTCTCTTAGCACAGACCTAAATCTGTGCCATAGGCGCTGACGTCAGACATTGAACCCCGTAATTTTTGGAGCAATTATACCTCGTCCTTGATCGGAACGGCGGTCAGCTTCAAACRACCAAGACAACGCATCAGATTTATTTGAAAAGGTCTTTGACGCGTACTGTCCCTTACGTCTAATCTGGACGCGGTAATTACCTGATTTGAGTTTTACTATCGTTGCCATATCGTGTGCAATTTGTGTGCAGTACTACAGAGAATCGGGGTGATTTCCAGTGAATTTGAGTGCACACGCGTCCTTTCTAACTGTTTGTATTATAAAGAAAAACTATGATAAATCAAGGGTTTACATTCGCTATTGCACCCATGATGGATTGGACGGATCGGCATTGTCGGGGGTTTCACCGGATGTTGTCTGGGCGGGCGCTTTTGTATTCCGAGATGGTGGTGGCGGATGCGGTTATACATGGCAATAGGGAATATTTGCTTGGATTTGATCTGCGTGAGCAGGCTGTGGCATTACAGATTGGTGGGTCTGATCCAGCCAAATTGGCCCGGGCGGCGCGCATTGGTGCGGACTATGGTTACGGGGAGATCAATTTAAATGTTGGCTGTCCGTCTGACCGGGTGCAGTCTGGGCGGTTTGGGGCTTGTTTGATGGCCGAGCCGGATTTAGTGGCAGAATGTTTCGCGGCCATGCAAACGGCGGTTCATATTCCCGTGACCATTAAATGCCGCATAGGGATAGACGAGCAAGACCCGGCTCAAGCTTTGCCTGTATTTTTGGAGATTGTGCGCGGGGCTGGCTGCACGCGCTTTACCGTTCATGCCCGCAAGGCATGGCTTAAAGGGTTAAGCCCCAAGGAAAACCGGAGCGTCCCGGCCTTGGATTATGATCTGGTGCGGGCTATGAAAACCGAGTTTCCAGATTTGCACCTGACGCTTAACGGCGGGCTGCAATCGCTAGAGCAAGGGCAGGCAGAGATCGGTCAGTTGGACGGGTTGATGTATGGTCGGGCTGCCTATCATAATCCGTGGATTTTAAGCCAGGTAGACGAGATGTTTTTTGCTGCACCAAACAACCCCAAAACTCGCGAAGACATTGTCGGCGAATTGATCGCATATGCTAAAAACATTGAAGAAACAGATCCAACAGTCAAGGCCCTGAGCCGCCATATTATGGGTTTGTTTCACGGCCAAAAAGGCGCGCGCTTATGGCGACGAAGCCTTAGCGAAGCAGACAGATCACTGTCCCCGTCGCGCCGGATTTCCGCCGCTTTTGATGCCATGCGCCGGGCCCGKGAGCRKGCCSCATGAAAGYMATRAYATGGTAGAYGRRCAAATGATAAATTTGGTGTTGGCATTGATTGCMGTKGGAGCRYTCGCCGGBTTTAGCGCCGGTCTGTTYGGGATTGGCGGCGGGGCGGTTATCGTACCAGCCTTGTATTATACATTTAATATACTTGGATATCCATCTGAAATTACTATGCATTTATCTGTCGCGACTTCGCTGGCCGTTATCATCATCACCTCTCTACGTTCTGCCTTGGAGCATAACAAACATGGTGCCGTGGACTGGCAAATGATCTGGCCGAAAAAGCCATACAAGCCATATAAGCTACTGGTGAGCTGGGGTGTGTGGATTGCACTGGGTTCGTTATTTTCCGCCGCAGTATTGGCGAGATACATATCCGGCGAAATGCTGGCTTTGATATTTGGTGCTGCGCTGAGTCTGATCGCAATACAGCTGATTTTTGGGCGGCCCGATTGGCGGCTGGCACAAAAGATTCCCGTAAACGCGGCCACCCCGCCCATTGGATTTGGTTTGGGCGCATTATGTTCACTGATGGGCATAGGGTTTGGTTCCTTCGGCGTAACATTTATGATCTTGTGCGGTAAGCGCATTCATAATGCTATTGGTACAGCTGCGGCTCTGGGAGTGTTCATCAGCATACCAGCCACTATAGGGTTTATCATGAGCGGGCAGGGCATAGCCGGGCGTCCGCCCTGGTCACTGGGTTATGTCAATTTATTGGGGTTTGGCTTGATAGCTGTAGCAAGTTTTGTGTTTGTTCCGCTCGGTGTGCGCACGGCCCATAGCTGGCCACAAAGCAAGTTGCGCACGGTATTTGGTCTGGTCTTGTTATTGGTGGCACTGAATATGTTGCGGAAAATATTATTGGCGTAAAATCAGCATACTCCTGCTGGCTTCGACTTTTTGTAATTCGCCCAGATAACTCATGCCCAGCAGTGATTGTGGCAAGCCTTCGCGGATGACAACGGCTCGGACATTGCGCACGGTCACATTACCCACGGCAACCAGATCCAGCTTGAGGGGGGCGGCCATAATTCGGCCCGCAGCCGTGTCGATCGGCGCGGTATATTTCAAGGTTCGCAAATCAAACCCTGCCTTTTGCGCGTCCGAAGGCGTCAGGGCTACCACGCTGGCGCCCGTATCCACCAAAAACAAGACACTGCCGCCATTGACCCGTGCTTCGGCCCAAAAATGACCATCAGCAGACTTGTTAATTGATGTAGCCGACCCCTCAACCACCATAGCCGTTGTCTCTAATTTTTCTCCTCGGTGTGCCAGTTCCAGCCTGTTGGCGCGGGCTTCGACGACATCGCGGGGATGGAAACCTACGAATTCATAAATGCGTTCGCGCTGGGTCAATGCAAAGAAACCACCGCCAAAGACTATGCTCACTAAAACGGCATCGCGTAACAATTTAGAACCCATTTTGTATCCCTGTGTGTATAATGTTTTGCAGGTTAAGCATATCTGGTTACGGCTTTATGAAAATTTGTCTTAAATCTGCCTGATTGTCGCTTGCTTGTCTGGTGAGGATTGGCATAAATACGGCTTGGAGATATGACAAAACAAGCAACACATCCTTTTGATGATATTCGAAAGCTGGCGCAAGGCTTGCCAACGGGCGATATGGACGTGGGTGAGCAAGTTACGGCCAAGCTGGCGCAAAGCCTTAGCGGGTTACAGCCTTTGGGGCAGTTAAGCGCAGCTATAGCCTGGCTGGCAAGGTGGCAGGGAACCAGCACGCCTGCGATCAATAAACCCCTGGTCAGTGTGTTTATCGGGTGCCATCAAGTGGCCGGTCATGTTTTGGACACTGACGTTGTTGAGGGCGGTAAAGTCCGAATGGCGTCCATGGCTAAGGGCAGTGCAGGGGTGCGCGGTATTGCAGGATCGGTCAGTGCATTATTCAAAGTTTTTGACATGGGCATAGAAGCCCCGGCGGCAGATATGCGTACCGCCCCTTCTTTGTCGGAGCGCGACTGCGCCGGTGCTATTGCTTACGGCATGGAAGTGGTTGCTGAGAATTGCGATATTATCGTGTTGGGTAATGCCGGCTTTGGCAGTGCTACGGCGGCGGCAGGGATTGCCCGCGGCCTGTTTGGCGGCGCAGCCGGATATTGGGCTGGCGGCGACGGGGAAACGGCGGCCCGGCGCATAGAAGCGGTTGAGCAGGCCGCCCTCACCCATAAGGAAATATTGAGCGATCCTTTGGAAGTTTTGCGCTGTTTCGGGGGGCGCGATATTGCCGGCATGGTCGGGGCAATATTGGCGGCCCGCCATCAGGGCATCCCGGTCTTGCTCGATGGTTTTACCGTATGTGCCGCCGCCGCGATTGTCCATGCCCTTAATCCTGATGCACTTGATCATTGTTTGGCCGCCCATAAAACCACCGAACCAGCCCACAGCGCCTTGCTAGAACGCATTGACAAAAAACCATTACTGAATTTTGGCCTGGGTATTGGCGACGGTAGCGGCGCGGCCTTGACCATTGCTGTGTTAAGAGCGGCTGCAGCCGGGTGTAAGACGCTATAGTTTTTGCAAATTGGCCCATGACAGACCATGGGATTTTCCCGCAGGGATTTTTTTTCAAAATCACCCGTGAAATCAAACATGAATTGCTAAAAACCCTGATTTTCACAATTTTATTTTCCCGCTTTGGCCTAATATGCGCAACATATTCTAACGAAAATCTTGTGGTTTTCGAAAAACAAGGCAGTAGATTATGGCAATTTTTGAACATAAATCCTTTGACGCCCACGAAAGTGTCCATAGTTTTTACGACTTGGGGACCGGGCTTAAAGCCTTTATCGCCGTACACTCGACCCATTTAGGCCCGTCGGCTGGCGGCACACGGTTGTGGAGCTATGCCAATTCGGACGCTGCCCTGCGCGATGTCTTGCGCCTGTCGCGGGGTATGAGTTACAAAAACGCTATGGCCGGGCTGAAATTAGGCGGCGGTAAAGCCGTGGTTATGAAGCCGGACGGGGATTTTGACCGCACCGCACTCTTTCGCAAATTCGGCGCATATATCAATACCGTAGGCGGCGCATATTACACGGCCGAGGATGTGGGCATGACCCCGGACGATATGCGCACTATTCGGACCCAAACCAAATATGTGGCTGGCCTGGACGAGGGTGATGCGGCGTCGGGTGATCCGTCGCCGGTGACGGCGGACGGTGTGTTTCGCTGTATCAAGCTGGCGGCGGACAAGCGCGGGATTGCTCTTAAGGGTGCGCGTGTGGCCGTGCAGGGTTTGGGGCATGTGGGGTATACTGTGTGTAAATTGCTAAATGCGGTAGGCGCGAAGCTGGTGGTCACGGATATAAATACGGATGCGGTAAAGAAAGTCTGTTCGGACTTTGGTGCCAAAATGGTAACGCCGGACGAAATTTATGCCCAAGACGTAGATATTTTCTCGCCTTGTGCATTGGGGGCTATCCTCAACCCAGATACTGTCGATCAACTCAAGGCTAAAATCATTGCCGGGGCCGCAAATAACCAGCTTTCCGTACCTGCCATGGGGCAAGAATTACAAGACCGGGGTATTCTGTATTGCCCGGACTATGTGGTCAATGCTGGCGGCATCATCAATATTGCTGGCGAGATTGAAGGCAGTTACTCGAAGGATTGGGTGGAGGAAAAACTGCAAGGCGTCGAAAAAACCTTAAGCGACATCATTGAGCAAGCCGCGAAGACGGGCCGCACCACAGACACAATCGCCGACGAAATGGCCAGAGCGCGGATAGGTCGTTAGCCGCCCGTCACGGACATATGGCGCGGGACGGCTGGGGTGCTGCCTCGGCGTTTTATTTCAAAATCGTGCTTTTCCGGCTTGTTTATCATGGCTTTGTCCAAAGCAGTGTTCAGGGCGTCAGCACCACCCGTTCTGGCGGCGGCGCGTAAATCAACATAATCATTTTGCCCCAAACACATATAAAGCTTGCCCGTACATGTGACCCGCACCCGGTTACAGCCGGCGCAAAAATTTTGCGAAAGAGGACTGATAAAACCAAGCCGCCCGCCCGTATCGGCAATGCGGACATAACGCGACGGGCCGCCCGTGTTATCCGGCAAGTCCTGCAAAGCCCATTTTTGTTCCAGGTTTTCCCGAATTGCGCTTAAGGGTATGTATTGGTCTATACGGTCTGCCGCTATTTCTCCCATGGGCATAACCTCAATCAATGTCATATCCATGCCCAGACCGTGGGCCCATTCGACCATTGCGGGGATGTCGTCGGCATTGTCGTTTTTAAGGGCGACTGTGTTGATTTTAAGTTTTAGTCCAGCGCTCAAACCAGCCTCTATGCCTTCCAGCACACGGGTCAGATTGCCGCCTCTTGTAATGCGGTTAAAGGCTAGCGGGTCAAGGCTATCAAGAGAAATATTGATGCGGTTGACGCCGAGAGATTTTAACGGGTCGGCAAAACGGTGTAATTGTGTGGCATTTGTGGTCAGGGTAATCTCGTCCAGGCGACCAGCAGATAAATGCGTCCCAAGATGCTCCACCAGCGTCAGAAATCCTTTGCGCACCAATGGCTCGCCGCCGGTGAGGCGGATTTTGCGCACGCCGCGATCGATAAATGCATCCGCCACCTGGCCAAGTTCCTCAAGGCTGAGCAAGTCCTTGCGCGGTAAAAACACCATATGTTCCGCCATGCAATAAAAGCAGCGCAAATCACATCTGTCCGTCAAAGACAGGCGBAAATAABTYACMGTGCGGCCAAAACTGTCHGTCAVGGGTGTGTTCATAGCCTGCCTATAAGCGGTTTTTCTCTATCTCTACCTGACTTAAGTCAAGTCGTGTAAAAAAACTATATATTAGTATATTATAATATGCTAACATAAGTCAWWYCWAWAWMMSCRYAARMGKRRWAMAWMWAAAAARGGGGMYATTATGTCAATTTTSAAWAAAWCTATTCTTGGTGTYAYGGCRWTKACWWTKRCWRGTYTTGGCGYWTCAACWSYYGCYTATGCSGAYAAAGCWGATGARGCTCTTGGTATWTGGCTKMGGCCAAAATTTGACTGGCATGTGGAATTTGCYATGTGCAAAGACAAYCCSGACAARYTKTGCGGCGARGTGATYWCGGGYGARGGKGTTGATAAAACCACRGGCGGKCCKGTTGTTGGYGTYAAAATGYTGTTTGATATGGAYAAAAATGAKGARGGYASMAAGTGGATYGGRAAAATGTAYGATCCAAAAGGCGGCGGCACATATCACGGCAAGGTGAAGATATTAAAAGACGGGCGTGTGAAAATGTCGGGCTGTATGATGAAAATCATGTGTAAATCAGAAAAATGGACTCGTGTGGTTGGTGAATAATCAGCCAAACCGACAAGAAATGGACAAATCGGGGCCGCGCCCCGGTTTTTTTTGCAAAAAAATAGCAGTAAAATAGCAGCTGAAGCCTTTCCACCAGTTTATTGATGTGTATTAGGGCAATGGAATGCCGTGGGGCAATCAAACATTTTGAATAATGGTTTTTAGTTGTGAGGTCTGCATGCCTGTAGATATAGGGGTGGGAGAAGCCAGAAGAAACCGCAAGGTTTGTCTGCTGGCCTATGATAATTTATGTGTGTTTGAATACGCAATGGCACTGGAGGTATTTGCTTTAGAGCGGCAATATGACCCTTGGTACACATTGCGCATTGTAAATGCTGGTAGTGATGAGATCAGTGGTTTGGGAGATGTAACCATACGGCCCGGGCACGGTGTGTCAGAGTTTGACAATGCGGATTTAATCATAATCCCCGGATGGTCGAGTACGAATACTCCGGTTTCTGATATCCTTAAGCAGGCAATTATAAACGCACATGCTAGAGGGTGCCGCATTGCTTCCATTTGTTCCGGTGTATTTGTACTGGCGCAGTGCGGCCTACTCGACGGGCGAAAAGCCACTACCCACTGGAAATATGTCAAAACACTGTCCGAGCAATTTCCAGATATAAATATAGATGCCAATGTATTGTATGTGGACGGCGGGGATATTATTACCTCTGCCGGGTCGCTGGCCGGGATCGATATGTGTTTGCATATTGTGCGGCAGGATTTCGGGGTAGACTGCGCTAATGAGATGGCAAAGCAATTGGTGATGCCGCCCCACAGGCAAGGGGGGCAGGCACAATTTATCTCTCGTCCAACTGGCTATGACTATAAAGGCAATATTGCTATATTGCTGGATGATATTCGCGAAAATCTGGATCAGGACTGGAGTATTGGCAAAATGGCAGAGCAGTCCAGAACCTCAAGCCGTACACTGCAGCGGCGCATCAGGCTTTTAACCGGGCTTAGCCCCCATGCCTGGCTGACAACGGAACGCATAGAGCTGGTCAAGGATTTGCTGGAGACAACAAACCTCAACATCCAGAAGATTGCCGACATTACCGGGCTAAAGACCCCTGAAACATTGCGGCATCATTTTAAACGTTTAACCGGTACAAGTCCAAGCCAGTACCGCGCCAATTTCAACCCTGCCTGAGGCGCGGCTGTACTGGTCAGCCCGTAGTTATATAATCGCGAAGTAATGCAGCTTCATTTTCGGCGTCTGCAATTTTGCGTTTGACCACATCGCCAATTGAAATCAGGCCTTTGATTGTAGTGCCGTCCATGACCGGGACGTGGCGAATACGTGAATTGGTCATAATCTCCATAACGTCGTCTATGCTAGCCCCCATATGGACAGTAAAAACTTTTTTGGTCATGGTTTTGGTTACGGGTTCATCGCGAAAGCCTGTCTCTTGGGCTAATGCTCTGCGGATAATGTCGCGTTCCGATAAAATGCCTTTCATGTGACCATTTTTGTCAATCACCAGAACCACGCCGATATTTTTTTCATTCAACATTTCGATTGCTTCGCGCAAATTCGCAGTTTCGTCTACCGAATAAACCGCACCGCCCTTATTGTTTAATAGTTGGTGTACACTCATGTCTTCCTCCTGCGGACGATTATAGCCTAAAATTGTGCTTTTGTCCAATTTGCCTCGAAAACCGCAAATCCAGTCCTGTGATTTTACCCTTTTCTTAAGGCTCTGCAGCTATTTTTCATAAAACCAAGATGTGATTGAGGCATAGGGATTTGGAATATGCGAAATAAAACCTTCAAAGCGGCTGCTTTAATTATCTTATTTGCGAATAGCGGGTTTTTAAATGCGGAAGCACAAGTTTCTGACAAAATGGATGTAAATTTTACAGATACTCCCTTTGCAATCCTGACACAAAGCCAACCAAATTCGAGGTTAAAGTCTGTGGAGAGTTTTCAGAACTTGAATCCAGTTCAAAAACTTGGAATTAACGATGTTGCCGGGCGGCATGTTAAAGGGGGCATGACCGCTTACGAATACAGTGATCATCAAGGCGGGCATATCACCGTTTTGGGATTAAATAAATCTGACCAAAAAAATGCGGATCAAATGATCTATAAAATTCCGGCCAGATTACCCCATGCAACCAATTTGAAAGCGCAATTGGAGCACAAATATGGGCCGCCGGACAAAGTTATTGGCAATGAAAAAATTTGGTATATTCCAAATGTTGAGCGCAAACATGGTCAGGCCAAGATTATTACCATGCGGCTGAAACAGGTTGCGGGTGAGTTGGTGATTTCTGCAGATAGAACGCCGATTGCCAGGCGCGGCGAGCTTTTGGTGAAACCGGTAAGACGCCAGCCGGAAAAGCTGCGTAAGCCTGAAAAAAGACAGGGAAAAGCCAAACCCCCAAARCTRGTTGAAGAAAAATTATGAGCATGAATTATGGGGTTTACCCTGACGTTTAACATGACATTTAATCTGGGCTATAAAAGGCTGGCCGGTTGCATCGCACTGTTCGCCTTTTCTCTCGTCTTGTTGGTTTATCGCGCATGGGGTCAAACCGGCCCCTATGCAAACACGGTTTCCGCTCCTCTAAATGAAAATGTTGCTGGGTGCGGTGGGACGATTTTGAGCAGAAATATAACTGTGGGGGACAGCTTTACAATTGCGGATGTTGATTTGGGCCTATTGATCAACCACACCTATAGGGGCGATATACAGGCAAACCTAACTTCCCCGTCCTCGACTACTGTGGCTCTTGTCACCAATGACGGCGGCAATGGCCTGAACAATTATAATGTCAGGTTTGATGATGCGGCGGGCAATAACGTAAATTCCGCGCCGCACAATACATCTGACGGGTTATCCGCCCCGCCCTATGAAAATACAGTTCGCCCATTGGGCAATCTGTCAGATTTTGACGGGGAAGACGCCCAGGGCGTGTGGGTTTTGGACATGTGTGATTTCTACAACCTTGATGCAGGAGATTTTCAGCGGGCCAATTTGTATTTTACCGCCGCAACAGGTTCAGACATGTCATTGGCGTTGGCGGCTAGCGATACGACCCCGAATATCGGCAATAATGTGGTGCTAACCGTTACGGCGACGCACACAGGGCCAGTGGCCGCAACGGGTATAACGGCAGATTTTAACTTGCCCACGGGTTTGAGTTATGTGTCTGATAACGGTGGCGGTAATTATAATTCTGGCACGGGCGTGTGGAGCATTCCAGGTTCGCTTTCCAATGCATCAACAAGTTTGCAAATAACGGCTTTTGTGAATGCGAGCGGGAATTATGATATAGTGTCGGAAATAGCGACGGCCAGTGGGGTTGACCCGGACTCCACACCCGGCAACGGCGATACAGGCGAAGATGATTACGATAGCCTAACCCTGGCCCCCGTCACCCCCGCAGTCCCGGTACTCTCTTGTCCAGGCGCACCGTCGGTTATGGATTGGGATATTGTTGTGTGGGGGGAGGGAGATCTGAATAATACATATATTGTCGACGCCGAAACCATTGCGATCACCATTTCAGATCCGGATAATAGCCTGCAAGACTATGGGCCGTTCGGCGGACAGACACCGATTGAAAGCACCGCCAATACGGGCGGATTGTCTCCGGCAGAAGCCAGCCTGCATTTTTTGGCTGACCAGCCCAACCGGGCCAGTACAGTTGATATGACGATTGCTTTGGGGGACGCCGGGGTCGGGGTGGCAAAATTTCAAATGAGCATATGGGATGTGGACTTGGGCGCCTCGCAGTTCGAGGACCAAATCACCGTAACCGGAACTCTGGGCGGCACGCCCGTCCCCGTTACCTTGTTCACCAGTTCGGCCAATAGTGCATCGGGGAGCGCCGTCACAGGTGTTTCCGGCGCCGGGTCAACTTCTGGTGTTGGTAATATGACCCTCGAGTTTAATGCGGCCATAGATACATTGGTTATCAATTACGGCAATGGCTCCAACGCGCCTGCAAATCCGGGCATTCAGGGGATTGCCTTGCATGATTTTAACTTTTGTCCGGTGTTAAGCGCCGTTTTAAGCGCGCAAAAATCAACCGCTTTATATGACCCGTTGTCCGAAGGTCTATATATGGTGCCGGGCAATGATGTGATTTATACCATTACATTTACCAATTCCGGCGACGGAGCTGCTGATAATGACAGCGTGGTCATCATTGACGCTATACCGTCAGAAATTGAATTTTATAATGGTGATATTGACGATGGGGGGCCAGAGACTACGGCCGTAACGGGTACGGATAACGGCAGCGGTCTTACATTTAACTATGCTGCGGATGTCAGATATTCAAATTCAGGGTCCCCGCCTGCCAATTTTGCAGCGTGTAATTACACGCCCTCAGCCGGCTATGACGCTAATGTCACTTATATTTGTGTGAACCCTTCAGGGGTGATGGCGGCAGGTAACCCGGATCCAAGTTTTGACGTGAAATTTCGTGCCAGAATAAAATAGAGAAAATTTAAAACTATTTTCCTGTTTATCCCATTTTTCTGTTTATTCCATGTGAAATTAGCTGTAATTACAAATTGTATAAACGTTATTGGTTCACATCTTTTCGGATTGAGTTATGGCTGGATTAAAATTCACAAAAACCGCATTCATCAAAGCCGCTATGGGCGATAGTTCATGGTATCATGGGGACGGGTTCGAGCCGGGGGCTGAGAAATTTTTAAAAACCTATTATGATGATACCGAACAAAATGATGCTTTGGCCCTGCCAATAGAGGACATTTTGGCGTTGGCGCGCGGGTTTTGGATGTCTGGAGATCGCCGTAAAGTTGGCACTTCGATTATTCGCGTCGAGCCCGTATCTCATGTAAGCGTGCTTGCGGACCGTTATGACGTTGTGGAAATTGTCACGGATGACCGCACATTTTTGGTTGATTCCGTTATTGGCGAAATCTCCAGCTACGGCATTGACATCATAGCGCTTTATCACCCTACCGTAGAGGGTTTTCGCAATGGGGAAGGTTTGTGGCGTAAAAAGGGGGAAAAAGTTCGCGAGTCCATGATACAAGTGCTGATTTCACGCCAAAGTCAGCTAGGCCGCACAGAAATCAAACAGGGTATTGCCGATACCTTGCGAGATCTGGATGCAATTAACACCGATTTCAAACCAATGTTGGCGCTCCTGGAGAGCAATATTGCAAAACTGTCCGAGCGGCACGGGGATGTGCCCAAGGATGTTTTGGACGAGGCTTGTGACTTCCTTGAATGGATATTGGAAGGAAATTTTGTCCTGCTGGGAACCCGAACATTTATATATGAAAGCGGCAAAGCAAGAAGCAAGGGCGGCAAAGGTCGCACCTATGATTATGCCCGCCCTGCGGTTGTCAAACAAAATAGCCTGGGCGTCTTGCGCGATGATACAAGGATGATTTTACGCCAAAGCAGTGAGCCCGCCAGTATTTCGTCAAATGTAGAAGTCTCACTATTGGAAAAAGACCCAGTGACTGTGGCAAAATCAAATTTGTTCTCACGGGTACATAGACGTGTGCGCATGGATTATATTTCGATCAAGCATTATAATGGGCAAGGCAAAGTTAACGGAGAGACCCGGATCGTTGGTTTGTTCACGGTCGATGCCTATGCGCGCTCGCCTAAATATGTTCCTCTTATTCGCCGTAAAGTTGAGCAAGTCTTGCACCGCTACGGCGCCTCGCCAAATTCCCATAATGCCAAACGGTTGGAATATGTGCTGTCCTCCTACCCCCGCGATGAGCTGTTTCAAAGTTCTGATGATGATTTATTTCGCATTGCCACAGGCATTGCCAAAGCCTTTGATCGTCCGCGCACCCGGCTATTTGTCCGCTATGACCCATTTAAACGCTTTGTTTCCGCGCTGGTTTTTGTGCCGCGCGAAAATTACAATACCACGGTTCGCCAACGTATTGGCGATTGCTTGAAAAAAGCGTGGAATGGCCGCGTATCGGCATTCTACCCCCAATATAGCGACTCGCCTTTGGCGCGGGTGCACTTCATCATCGGCCTTGACCCGGATAACCACGAAATACCGGATATAAAAACCCTCGAAGCCGAAATTGCTCGTCTGAGCCAACCTTGGTCAGCAGGCTTGCAAGCTCAGGCCGAAGCCCACGAAAATGCAAATTTGGGCGACAGGCTGCCGGCCTATAAAAACGCATTTGGCGCAAGCTATCAGGCCAGTTTTGATGCGCAGGAAGCCGTAAAAGATATTGCCATTATCGAAAGCGTGAATAAAGACAATCCGACCGCCGTTCGCGTCAGTGCCCGCGACGGCGATGGCCCGGATGTTCTACGGGCCAAATTTTACAGTTGGAAGACCCGGTTGGAATTATCGGATGTGATGCCGATCTTCAACAATATGGGCCTGCATGTGGCCCAGGAAACCGGCTTTAACAGCAGGCCAAAAAATGCTGATAATGTCTGGGTGCATGACTATGAGATGCGTCTTGAAAATGCCCCTGAAAATAGAGCCGGACTAGAAGATGTGTTTCAAAGTGGGTTTTTGTCGATTTGGAACGGTCAGAATGAAGATGATGGGTTTAATGCTTTGATCTTGCCGCAAGCGGTCGAATGGCGGCGGGTTGCAGTGTTACGGCTTTTGGCGCGCTACCGCAAAMRGTNMRRRMSTTRAKCYKTCTGMRSAGNSTACNRMWWSAASCMWWRRMKMWAKMYMMRSYMAKCNAYAAGCTTGCTGCTGGAATTATTTGCCGTGAAATTTGACCCGGGGCTCAAACTGTCAATGGACAAAAGGCGCGAAAAGTCCGGGGAAGTTGAAACCGAACTGTTCGCCGAAATGGACGGGGTTGCTTCCCTTGACCATGACCGCGCTCTGCGCCGTATGGCCTTGGTTCTGTGCGCGGCTTTAAGGACAAATTTCTATGTACAGGACAAATATGGCAACCCGCAGCCATTTATATCCCTAAAAATCAACTCACAGGCTTTGGATGCTTTGCCCGCCCCCAAGCCGTACCGGGAAATCTTCGTTTGGTCGCCAAAGGTTGAGGGCGTACATATCCGCTTTGGCCCGGTGGCTCGGGGCGGACTGCGCTGGTCTGACAGGCGCGATGATTTTCGTACAGAAGTACTGGGCCTTGTCAAAGCGCAACAGGTCAAAAATGCGGTGATTGTGCCCGTAGGTTCCAAGGGCGGGTTTTTCCCCAAACAATTGCCAGCAGGTGGAAGCCGTGACGATATATTTGCCGAGGGTATTGCAGCCTATACCCAATTTATTAGCGGGCTTTTGGACATCACCGACACCTACAAAGGTAAGAATACGGTCGCCCCGGACAATGTTGTTTGTTGGGACGAGCCTGACCCATATTTGGTCGTGGCAGCCGATAAAGGCACGGCTACATTTTCTGATATTGCTAACGGAATTGCCGAAAAATACGGTTTTTGGCTTGACGATGCCTTCGCGTCTGGCGGTTCGGTTGGCTATGACCACAAGGCAATGGGTATAACTGCCAAGGGCGGTTGGGAGGCGGTGAAACGGCATTTTCGCGAAATGGGCAAGGATATCCAGACGCAAGAATTTGACGTGATCGGTATAGGCGATATGTCCGGAGACGTGTTTGGCAATGGCATGTTATTGTCGAAAAAAATTCGCCTTATTGCCGCTTTCGATCACCGGGATATTTTCATTGACCCAGACCCGGAACCGGCTTCCAGTTTCAAGGAACGCCAGCGCCTGTTTGAAAAACCCCGTTCCAGTTGGCAAGATTATAATACCAAATTGATTTCCAAGGGCGGCGGGGTTTTCCCCCGCAGCAGTAAGTCGATAAACCTAACTCCGGAAATACAAAAGCTCACCGGGCTTTCTGCCGTTAAGGTGACACCAAATGAGCTGATGCAGGCCTTGCTTAAATCACAATGCGAACTGCTATGGTTTGGTGGTATTGGAACCTATATAAAATCTGCAACAGAAACCCATGATGACGCTCATGATAAAGCCAATAATACTATAAGAATTAACGGAATAGATTTAAAAGCTAAAGTCATAGGTGAGGGTGCTAATTTGGGCGTTACCCAGGCGGGACGTATAGAATTTGCCAAAAACGGCGGACGGGTAAACACCGATGCCATTGACAATTCGGCCGGTGTGGATTGCTCTGACAATGAGGTCAATATTAAAATATTGCTCTCAGGTGCCATTGACAGCGGTGAGCTTGAGGCAGGCGAACGTGACAAACTCTTGGAATCGATGACGGACGATGTGTCCGCCTTGGTCTTGCAGCACAATTATGACCAAACGGGTGCGCTATCTCTGGCCTATACCTATGCTAGGGAAGAACACCATAGCTATGAAAGATTTATGGCGAGCCTGGAGACGCAAGACCGTCTTGACAGGAATGTAGAAGGCTTGCCGTCCGCATCAGAAATGCAATTGATTGGCGAAAAGGGCGGGCGTTTGACCAGGCCGGAGCTTGCGGTGTTAAATGCCTATGCCAAAATAGTGCTGTTCGATGATTTAATCACAACAGATGTTGCGGATGATCCGTTTTTCTCTACAATGTTGTGTGAATATTTCCCGAGAGCCGTCCAGGGCTTTGGCACAGCCTTGAAAAGACACCGTTTGCGCCGCGAAATCATCATTTCACGCCTGTGCAATAGAATTGTTGATGTAGGCGGGCCTGTGTTCATGTCAGCTCTTAGTGAGCAAACCAATGGTTCGCCTGGCGAGATAGCCAAGGCTTTTACTATCGCCTATGGAGTTTTGCAAATTGACAAAATCCGTAATTCGATCAATGATTTGGATAATAAAATCAGTGCCGAGGCACAATTGAGCTTACAAGCCGAAATTTCAGCCGTGCTACAGCGGGTGATTGGTTGGCTGGTACGGCGCGGGGAGAACGGAAGTATAGCTATGCGTATAGCCAGACGTACAGACGGTTTGTCCCATGTGGACGAGGGTTGGGTCGATGTTTTGTCCAGCTATGACAGCCGCCGTGTTGCAGCGCGGATCGGGCGGTTTATTCGCGCTAATATACCCGAAGCCTTGGCGGCGGATGTTTCGCTGTTACGGGCCCGGGCTTCCGGGTTTGATGTGGTAGAGTTGACCGAAAAAACCGGCTGGCCAATCCGCAAAGCGGCTGAATTGTTTTACGATATGGGCGGACGATTTAAAATCGACCGTTTGCGCTCTATGTCCATGAAAACCCAACCTAAAACCCATTGGGAAAACTTGGCGCAACAACGTATCGAGGAAGATTATTATGCGGCGCAAGCGGCACTGGCCTTGGCGGCAGCAAAATTGCATATTGATCGAGGCGGCGCGGCAAAGGCGCCAACAACTGCCATGATTGCCACATATATTGAAGCAAAACCCCATGCAGTGCAGGCCTATGATGCGGCCTATAGCAAGATTAATGCATCCGGGGGTTGGACTTTGGCAAAATTCGCCATAGTCAACGCACAACTTCGGGAGTTATTAGCCATATAGACACACTTTACATTCCATTTTTTTTGGGTATTAAAGCAAAGCCGTGACATAGAGAGTGTTACTAAGGGGAGTTAAATGATTTCACCGACCAGTTCAGATCGTGGCCAGCCAATGGTGCGTGGTCATTTCGAGACGTTAATAGACGCTCTGGAGTATGCGGCAAGCTGTGACACCGGGTTTAATTTCTATTGTGGCCGTGGTAAGTTAAAAAACCGCCTTTCCTTTACACAATTGCGAGACCAAGCCGTGGAGGCGGCAAGACGGCTTGTCGGGGTCACCGAGCCTGGTGACCGCATCGGAATTTGTGCCGTCACCAGCCCTGAATTTGTTGTTTTGTTCTTTGCCTGTCAATATGCCGGACTGGTGCCAGCCCCCTTGCCATTACCTGTGACTTTGGGCGGGCGGGGTAGCTATGAACGCCAATTGCAACGCATGACCGATACGGGCGATTTTGCGGCACTTTTGACCCCTGCCAGTATGGAGAACATTGTCAGTTCCGCCCTCAATGACCATGATGTGCCCGTGATCAATTTTACGGATTTGGCCAATATGCCAGTGGGCGGCGCGCTTCGCCCCCATGATGCCAACGGCCCATGTTATATCCAATATTCTTCCGGTAGCTCCAGCTCACCCAAAGGCATCATCGGGACACAAAAAACCGTCACCGCCAATTGTATGGCAATGGTCGGTTCGGGCGGCATGGATTTACGCCTTGGAGATCGCAGTGCATCATGGCTGCCTATGTATCATGATATGGGCCTGGTTGGATTTATGATCGCGCCAATGATGAGCCAGATGACCGTGGATTATCTGGATCCGCAAGATTTCACTCGCCGTCCCATAACCTGGTTGCAACTGATTAGCGATAATAAATGCACATTGTCCTTTAGTCCGACATTTGGCTATGAGTTATGTGTGCGTCGCTGGCGTCAAGACCGGGAGCTGGACTTGTCCCATTGGCGGGCCGCAGGTATTGGCGGTGATATGGTGCAGGCGGAACCTCTCAATGAATTTGCCAAAACATTTGCGCCGTCCAATTTTAAAGCCAATGCCTTTACACCCAGTTACGGCTTGGCCGAGATTACGCTGGGCGCTTCGTTTTCGCCGTCCGGGCAGGGATTACTCGAAGACACCATTGATATTGACCGGTTGGAACGTACTGGCGAAGCCGTGCCAGTGACGGAACTTACACCGGCTGAACATCAGCGTACTTTCGTAGCTTGTGGCCCGATAATCCCGGGGCATAAACTAGAAATCCGTAGCTTGGACGGACAGGTGGAGGGCCAGCGTAAAGTCGGGCGTATTTGCCTGTTTGGCCCCAGTATTACGCCGGGTTATTATCACAATGCGCTGGCGACCCAGGCGGCATTTACCGAAGATGGTTGGCTGGATACCGGTGATTTGGGCTATTGGCTAGGTGATCAGGTGGTGGTCACGGGGCGGTTTAAAGACTTGATCCTGTGGCATGGCCGCAATATCTGGCCCCAGGACATTGAATGGGCCGCGCAAGCTTCTGCCCCCAGCCGTTGTGGGCGGGCCTGTGCTTTTGCGGTTGGCGGTAGTGGTGACAACAAAGAAATTATCTTACTGCTGGAATGCCGCACTCGCGATGAGGCTCTGCTGTCAGAAATATACACCACGGTAAGCGGGGCTATACGGTTGGAAATTGGCGCGCCGGTCACACTTATTCTCGTCCCGCGCGGCTCTATGATTGTGACATCATCAGGAAAATTAAGCCGGGCGCGAGTGCGCGGGAAATTCCTAAAAAATGCCATCATCAATTTGCAAGCGGATGTAAATCTAAGAGTACTCGACGAACACCGCGGTGGCTAAAGATGGCTAAACTCATCGCACTGACGGGTGCGACCGGTTTTGTTGGCCGGGTTGTATTGCAAAATTTACTGGAAAATGGCTATCATATCAAGGCTTTGGTTCGCCCGGGATCCTTGGCCAAGACGTTCCAGCATCCAGATATCAATTGGATAGAAGGCGAACTTGGCAATCCCCAAAGCGAGAAAGTATTGTGCGCAGGGGCGGATATCGTGATCCATATGGCCGGCTTGGTCACGGCCCGTACAAAAGGTGAATACTATAAGGTCAATGCTGATGCTGTTGGCTCATTGGCAAAATCTGCTCGTGCTTTAAAGGTCAAGCGGTTTATTTATTTGTCGTCTCTAGCGGCAAAAAAACCAAAATTGTCTAAC
This sequence comes from Robiginitomaculum sp., assembly GCA_002733385.1. Taxonomy (GTDB): domain Bacteria; phylum Pseudomonadota; class Alphaproteobacteria; order Caulobacterales; family Maricaulaceae; genus Robiginitomaculum_A. The sequence continues at coordinate 21,735 of NVVO01000027.1, read as the reverse complement.
TATGCTGGCTCAAAGCGGGCCGGCGAGGGGGCAATGGCCCGCCGACTTGGGGGTGTGAAAGCAGTGGTGGTGCGCGCCCCGGCCGTGTTCGGGGCTGGTGACAAGGCGACGGCCCCATTTTATGCGCTGATCAAAAAAGGCTGGCTGCCGGCACCGGGCGGGCGTGGTTGGCGTAAGCGCAAACTCGGTCTTATTTATGTAAATGATTTGGCGAATTTTATCACCGGGGATTGTTTGGAAGGGGCCTGTGATGGGCGCACCGTATCTCCGGCCACACAGGCCAGTATCACCTGGCCGGAATTTGCTCGTGAATGCGGGCAAGCGCAGGTAAAATCGGTAAAAATCGTTCCCTTGCCCTTGTCGGTGCTTTACCCATTTGCGGCCATCAACAGTGTGACAAAACGCCTGTTTGGCAAGGGACATTTGACTTTGGGTAAGCTTAGGGAGTTTTTACATGAGGACTGGAGCACATCTGAGGAATTCGTAGCAGAAACACCGTTGCAATTGGCTTTAAAAAAGACAATACTGGACGGCTAATCATTTTCAAAGCCTAGAAGAGCCTTACATGCCTGAACCAATTCCTGCACCAACTCGCGCACATACACCCGAACAAATTTTCGATAAAATTTGTGAACTTCTGGTTCCTTATAACCCCAAAAACCATGTTATTATCCGCCAAAGCGGTATTGTCACGGATTTGGAGGTGGATTCCACTGCCGTATTTGATTTGATAATGGGGCTTGAGGACTTTTATGATATATCCATTCCCATGGAAATGGTCAGCGATATAAAAACCGTGGGTGAATTGGTGGTTGCCGTGCAACAATTAACGGCCGAGTAGTGGACATGGATATTTTTGACAAATTCTCCGCGCTGAAAGCCCGCTCCGATATGGTGAAGAAATTTGGCCCCGACCCGTTCGGTGTCAAATTTGACGAAATTGAACATGCTACGCGTGGCCGTATTGGTAATCGCTCTATTATTTTGGCGGGTACCAATAATTATCTTGGTTTGACCTTTGATCCCGACTGCATGGATGCGTCCATTGATGCCATTAAGCGTCACGGTACGGGGACAACGGGCTCGCGTATTGCCAACGGGTCTTACGCCGAGCATCTGGATTTGGAAGATGCACTTGCCAAACATGCGGGCATGGCCAGTGCCATTGTATTTTCCACCGGATACCAGACCAATTTGGCGGCAATTGCCACACTGGCCGGGCCTAAGGACGTGTTGTTTATCGACGCGGACAGCCATGCTTGCATCATTGATGGGTGTCGCCTCAGTGCCGCCCCGACTATTCGTTTCAGGCATAATTCTCCGGCTGATCTGGACAAAAGACTGATTAGACATGGTGAAATTGAGGGTGGTATCGCTCTGGTGGTGATTGAAGGGCTGTATTCCATGTTTGGCGACCGGGCGCCGATTGCGGAATTTGTTGATGTCTGCCAGAAACACGGCGCTTATCTGTATATCGACGAAGCTCATTCTTTCGGCGTGTTCGGGCCTACGGGCTGCGGATTGGCCGAAGAAGAAGGTGTGCTGGACAAGGTCGATTTTATTTCGGGCACATTTTCCAAAAGCCTGGCCTCCATTGGCGGGTTTTGTTTGTCCAAACACAAGGGTTTTGAAATCACCCGCAAGGCCATGCGGGCTTATATGTTCACCGCCTCGCCGACACCGTCCAACATAGCATCGGCCAGGGCAGCCTTGGACAAAATAGCCGAAAAACCTGAACTGCGGCACAATTTACATGCCCGGGCCGCGCAACTCCATAATGGTCTTGCCGAGATGGGCTATGATTTATGTGCCGCCGCCAGCCCAATTATCGCCGTGCGCCGCCCCAACGAACTCGTGGCCGCAACGGAGTGGAACTGGTTGCTTGAAGAAGGGGTTTACGTCAACCTCGCCGTTCCGCCCGGCACCCCCCAATCCAGCTCGCTCCTGCGCATAAGTCTTTCAGCAGCCTATACCGAGGACGAAATCAATATTATTCTCAAGGCGTTTAAAGATTTGCAAGGCCAGGGCGATGTTTTGATGGCACGGGTACAAGAAATTATGGCGGCGGGGTAGTAAGGGACGGTTCATCCCGTTCATACCAACATAGGTAAAATTCAGCCTTAACTTGCAGATTTTCGTCTAAAATTGTGTGGCTTGTTTGCGTTTGAAATATATGCTACAGCGCAAAGGTGGCTATAAATGGCTACGAGAGGAAGCGTAAAGAGAGGTGGGTACTTGTGGATGGACGTATAATCAACTTTGATACAGACAAAGGATATGGGTTTATAAGGCCATTCGATGGTTCTGAAAATCTTTTTTTTCACGTTTCACAGCTTAAAGATACCATCATTAAGGCGGAAATAGGGTTGATTGTTGAATTTGATGTTAAATCAGGACGAAGGGGAAAAGAAGCACATAATGTAAAGAAAAGGGGGAAGAAAAAAATGGTTGCACCTGAACCCTATGAGGGTGCGACCCACGAATATACAGATATCGAAATAAACAGCTTTCTCAAAGAGATTAAAAAGTGGAAGCTGGAAGCAAAGCTTGAAGATTTAAAGCGATACTTTTTCGATGTTCCTGAATTAAAATTAATAATAAATGGCGAACAATCCTATGTTATCGGTAGAAAGGGGACTGGGAAAACAGCCTTAGTTGAGTATATGTCTGAGGCACCATCAGACGTGTCATTTGTGGAGAAGCTATCTTTTAAAAATTTTCCATTTAACGTGTTGTATGAGCAGGGGAATGACAAGTATACAAAACCCAACCAATATATAACGGTTTGGAAATTTATTATTTATAGTTTCTCTTGTGCGATGCTAGCAAAAGACTCCGATTGTCCTGCATCAACAATGAAGCACATTAACAAAGTATTTCCACCAACCGATTCAGATAGTTTGAGTAGTTTAGTAAAAGCTTGGAGTATAGGTGACATTTCTCTTCTGGTAAAGGGAAGTGGATTTTCACTTCAAGGATTTGGGAGGAAAAAGAAAAAACTATCGTTGATGGATAAGGTTGATAATTTGGAAAGTTTCTTATTGAATAATTTAACTGACAATGGCTTCTATTTATTGTTTGATGAGTTGGATGAAGATTATAAAGATATCCAAAGTTCGTTTCTAAATAGCGATTACCTAGATTTACTAACGAGTTTATTTAAGGCAATTCAAGATATTAGAGCAATTTTTGGCAAGCATCAAAAACAACTATATCCTGTTATTTTGCTACGGGATGATATTTATGACTTGGTAAAAGATGCAGACAAAAACAAATGGCGAGACTTGACGGCTACCATTGCGTGGGATGAAAACGAAATAAGAGCTTTGTTAAAACACCGCCTAGATAAAGTGTTCGGTGTAGAAGGGGTGGATTTTGATTTTACTTGGTTTTCTATTTTTTCTCCATTTCATGTGGGATTTTCAGGGAGGACAAAATACCTTCCGTCGTTTGAGTATATCACGAGAAGCACTCAAGGAAGGCCAAGAGATTATATTCAATATTTGAAATCTTGCGCTGAATTACAACTCAAGAACGGGGGTGGCAAAATTACAAATTCGACGATAAAAGAAGCTGATAAAGACTATTCGAATTATTTGAAAAATGAGTTGACTGATGAAATTTATGGGATATTGCCAGATATTGATGCTATTTTTCGTGTACTTGGACAAATAAGGAAATGGATTTTTAGTCGTGATGAGTTTAGGGAAGTTCATAAAGATCAATATGTATCTGGAATTCTTACCACAAAAGATCCAGATTTTATTTTACAAACATTATTTTATTTTTCTGTAATCGGAAATGTGACCCGCACTAATCATCACTTGTACCGTCAACACAATAGTTCAGCAACTTTGAATTTTAAGGAAAAAATGGTAATTCATAGAGGGTTAATGAAAGCACTGCAAATTTTCTGATGTGCGTAGCTACCGAAATGCGCCGCTTCTGTAGAGTTTCCAGGCTAGGACTGGCGACCATAGCACCGGGTGGCGGCGTTGGCTTTCTGTGACTTCTATGGCGACGCCGGAATGGGATTTTAGCTTGTGCAGGGCGTAGTCGAGGCCGCCGTCGAATGTGGCGGCKGARTTCAGGATACGGACGGCSGCTATRATTTTGCCAARKAAACGCCGCCAGAACCATCTCCATTTACACATATATTTGGCGAAACCGGATGTGTCTGGCAAGGCGTATTGGCCGTCATTATCCGGTTGGCTGAACAAAATTACCATCAATTTTTCATAGCGCTCTTGATAACGTATCACGATTTCCTCGGAGCGGGTGTCGGAGCTTTCCGGGCGCAGCTCGGTTTTATAGCTTTCCAAAAACCCGCGACCCCAAAATTTTACCGCACTTATCGGGCCGGAAAGGAGCGGCGTGGTTTGTCGCGATATATGGACTACCGCATTGGCACGAGCGCTCTGGACGCGGCTATGGACGGCTTTGTCTTTGGCAAATAACAACACACAAGGTTGGGAAAACCGGCCCCATATTTGTGATAGAAAGGCACGGCGCGTGCATTTACGCTCAAAGGCAGGTAAGGAAAGTATTGAGTATTTACAAGTGGATAAGCTACAATCTTCATTCATATTTTCAAGATAGTAAACGGCGGGCGGGATCAACCAGTTCAGGAAGGCCCGCACCGGATTAGGGTGGGTCTTGCCATAACTGTCCACCAGCACGTAAAAATCCAGCATTTTATCCGGGTCATTCATGGCGCGCAAAGAAGAGCCGTAATACAAAAAAGCTTGTACGCGGCCCCCATTTGAGCCGCTGTGGCGGGCTTTGATTTTATCACACATAGCGGTCACATTATCGGTGGGGGCCAATTGCTCCGCGTCCAGTATTTTTATGATCGCTTCCCTATCCATGCTCATTTGATAAACCGTAAGGGCTGGGTGGCAAAGAGAGAAATCAATTCATTTGTCGGAGGGATAAACTCTCCGTCCAAAACCATTTCACTTTCAAGGCGTAAATTGGCGCGTTTGATTTTCCAGCTTTGAAACCCGTCGCGTTTCAAAGCGGCATGGGCGCGCACGGATTGCCCAGGCAGGAGCATGCGGGCAATATTTCTTTTGAGATGTTGTGCGTTCTTGCTGACATGGGTGATCATTAAAGGCCCGTCGCCTTTTCCCCAAAACGGTTTAAGCCCTATCATAAGGCGCGGCAGAGTCGTGGTAATGGTGACGATATGATCACCGTCAATCTGCTTTTCCCCGAGATCAAGATATAATGGCGTCGGCGTAAGTATGGCATCTCGCTCGCGTTTACGGCCCAACATGACTTTAAACAAGGTTGAGCGTACTGCCGCCGAGCCGCCAACCCCTTTGGTGTGGATATGGTCCAGACAATAGCGGGTCGCGGCCGGTAAGGCACCGGTGGAGAGTAAAAATCCGTAATGGGTTTTATGGTTATCCGCCGCCTTGATGGCCAACATGGCCAGATTGATAATTTGCAGTGCGCCGCTTGCATCCATTAGCCGGGTCAATTTTTTTACCGACGGGCGTTTAAGTCCCACATGGGCGGCGACCAAATTAGTCATACCGCCGGGCAAGAGTGTGAAATCAGGTAATTTGTCCACATCGGGTTGCTGGTTCATAAAGGCGGATAACACGCCGTGGATAGTACCGTCACCGCCCTCGATAAAAACATGCTTGCTGCCAGTCTCAAGTATGTTTGCGACAGCCGCAGGCAGGATTTCAAACGAATGTAAAATTGTGCAATTATTCCGGTTGGTGCGCCCGGTTTTAACCAATAAAGATCCGCGCTTGGCAACGCTGTGGCTGAGAGGATTGATGATGAAAGCGGGGTTTTGCATAAGAGTTAACCAAACAGGTCTATAAAGACAAATCTTCTGTCTTCAAGGTGAAGTAGCCGCCGACCAGCGCGAATATAGTTAAAGGCAAAGCCACTGCCAAGACAATAGACACACCTCCGGATACGGCAAATGTCGAGAGGGCGCCATCAAGGATAAGATAGACAAATCCGGCCCCGATTCCGGCGAATAAAGCTTTGTCGCCTGTGTCTTCACGCCCGGTTTTTTGCATGATCGGTACGGCGCAGATCAATAAAATCAAAGCCGCCAGCGGGCGCGTGATCCGGTGTAAATACCAATAGCCATAAGCAAAACCGGGCTTGGAGCCTGAATTGCCTTCAGTGCGGAAATGCCGCATGTCTGCAAGGGATAAATCGCGCGGGTCAGCCGCTAGCTTGGCAATACTGGTTGGTGTTTGCTCGCTTGTCCAAATTGTAAACGGTGCCGGTGTAAATCGTTCGCGAGGGGTCATTCGTTCAACTCCGCTTAATACCCAGTGTTTTTTACCAAAATCATAACTGGCTTTACTTGCCCAACTGATGATGGATATTTCTCCGTTTTCCTCTTGGTCAAAAAACTGTAAATCTGTCAAGGTCTGCATGTTTGGTCGCCCCGCTGCCCGAACAATACGCTTGCCATCTTGTAGCCATAGGGGTTTGTCTTCGCTAATGGCTGTCCGCTTGTATTCGCCTATCCCCCAGGCTTGTAAAGCCCGAACAGCCGGCGGCATGGCAATATTGACGAAAATAACGCTTAGCATGGTTACGCCCATGACAGCCGGGGCCAGCATGGTGATTTGCTTTGGGACTGAAAATCCAAATCCGAGCATTGCTACCAATTCGTTTTGGCGGATCAATTTAATATAAGTCAGGAGCATGGCCACGACGATGGTAAATAACAAAACCCGGTCAAATATCACCGGGGCACGGTAAAGTATGTATTCAAAACTGGCGGTAAATCCGCGCCCGTCCGCGAGAATTGCACTACTGTTGGCCAGCGAGTCCAGCAGCCCGATCAACAGGAGAATACCGAAGGTAACGACAAGCCAGCTAAAGACAAAAATTTTGGAAATATAAATGGCTAGACGGATCATGATGAATTCACGTTTTTTCTGGTAAAGGGGATTACGGCGCGACTGCCTTTGCGTATATCTTTCATGACATCGCCCATAAAAATAGATAATGTTGCCAAGGGTGGTTGCCCCATCTTTACGGCACTGTTACGAAAGATGAAATAGGCAGACAATGTCATCAAACCCATTAAAGGCCAAATACCCAGCCAGGGCGGGACGATGCCTTGTGCGCCAAGGCTTTGGCCAAAATCCAAAGCTTTTTGCAAAGTAACTACGGATATTATACCAACAACAATTCCCGCCGAAGACGGATTGCGCCCGTAATTGATACCAAAGGGCACGGCAATAAAGGGTATAATGAGCAAAAGATATGCCCTGGCTAAACGCAAATGTAGTGCGGCATTGTTGGCATTGACCGACAAATTGGGAAATAGATCGCCTTTTCGGTTTTTATACAGCTCAACCGAGGTCAATTCCCGTTCATCATTTCCGCGCACCCTAAAGTTTTGCTCGACCACAGTACCGGCGATCGCACTCATGCTAAAGGCCAGCCGGCCTTTGACGGTTTTGTCCTGGGTGATCCTGAAACTATCACCAGTTTCGAGTTGCAATACGGGCTGTCCGGTTGCGTCGCGGATGATTAAATCCCCCTTAGCAGCCGTTGTTAAACGCACGCCGCCGCCCGGCATTTTCTCGTAAATGAAGATGGGCCCACCGCCTGGCCCGACATAAAATGTGGTTTTGCCAACCTTGGTGAATTTACCCTCACGCAAGATAGCGGCAAAGGATTTTTGCGTCACCGAATGCTCAACCTCCCGGTAGCCGTACCGCCCGACGGGTTGAAGATAGCCCTCAAGAACCAAAGTAAACCCCATGAGAACAATGGAGATCAGCACAAATGGTTTGGTCATGTGCAACAAAGAAACCCCCGCCCCGAAAGCCGAAGTTAGCTCTGAGGAGCGCGACAACCGGTCAATGGTGATCAGAGTGCCGAGCATCAATGCCATGGGTATGGCAATCCCCAGATAGTGCGGCAACAGATTGACAACCATCTGGGTTGCATCACCTGCAGGACGGGTTGATGTCGACACAACTTCGAAAATGCGTAATAACCGTTCCAAGAGCAGAACCGCCAGTGCAAACAACACAAGCCCGCCGATAGCTCTAAGTGCGCCGCGCATAATATATTGATTTAACTGTCCCAAAATTGTCCTAAACCTTTATAACGGGGCGTCTTACCCATAATAACGGGTAGTCTTACCCATAGGATATTTCGCCCCATACATTTACGCCATAGCTTGGCTAGATTTAACTGTTTTCGTTTCTATATGATGAACAGGCTGCTTCGCAACACATTCCTCACTACAGCCTAAGAACAAGAGGCCAATATTAGTCTTGAACTTAGGTGAATAAAGCAGCAAAAGAAAGTGTGAAAACGACGAATGAGCGAGGCGGTATTGCAAACAAGAAAAATTTCCATCCTTCCGGTTACGGATAAAAACCAGCGCAAGCAGTTTTTAAATTTTCCCTATGATTTATATAGAGGGGAGGTTCACTGGCGGGCACCTTTACGCTTTGAGCGGGCCACACAAATCAACCCCAAGAAAAACCCGGCACTGGACGGGCTTGAGACACAATTGTTTTTAGCCGTAATGGGGGGAGATGTGGTTGGCCGCATTGCCGCTATTATCAATCCGCGCCATTTGGCGATTTATAATGATGCCGCAGGGCATTTCGGATTTCTGGACAGCCAAAATGATCCCAAAATCGTCGAAGCCTTGATCGGCGCGGCGCAAGACTGGCTAAGAGAACGCGGCATGACCCGCATGGTCGGGCCGTTGAGCTTCAGTATTAACGAAGAAGTCGGCTTGCTCGTCAACGGATTTGATACCCCGCCGGTTTTGATGATGCCTTATGGCCGGCCTGATTACCAAACCAGTATCGAAGCTTTGGGATTTACCAAGGCCGTGGATATGCACGCCTATTGGACCGATATGCGTGCTGGTTATCCGCGCCCAAAAATTGTCACTACGATGACGAATTATGTGGAAAAAGACCCAAATATCACCGTGCGGCCTATGGATAAATCAAAATTTTTGCAAGAAATGCAAATGGCTATGAGGATTTTTAATGATGCCTGGTCGGACAATTGGGGCTTTGTGCCGTTTTCTGACGTGCAGGTGAAACATATGGCAAGTGAGCTTAAACCATTGCTGGTGGCGGATTTCTTCTGGGTGTGTGAATATAAGGGCGAGCCCGCGGCTTTTATTTTGATGATCCCCAATATAAATGAGGCGATTGCCGGGCTCGACGGAAAACTTTTGCCCTTTGGTTGGGCAAAACTGTTATATCGTTTGAAGATAAAAGGCCTGAAAACCGCCCGTATTCCGCTCATGGGGGTGTGCCGTGAGTTTCAGCGTAAGCGCACCGGGCTGGCGATGGCGGCCTATTTAAGTGAAAAAGTGTTTGAAATGGCCCGCAATCGCGGCTTTACCCATGTGGAAATGGGCTGGATTTTGGAGGACAACAAAAGCATGATCCGCATTATCGAGCAAGCCAAAGGCGTGCCCTATAAAACCTACCGCATGTATGAAAAACCGATCTCGTGAACACCTCGGTCAGTGTCCTGATTTTAGCCGGTCAGCGCCAAGGGGTTGTAGACCCCTTGCTTGCGGATACAGGGGTTTCCTGGAAAGCTTTGCTGCCTATTCACGGTAAGCCTATGATTGCTTATGTTCTGGCAGCACTTGACGCCAGCAAAGGGGTTTCGCGGCCCTATTGGATTAGCGGCATGGATAAAAACCTGATCGATCCCATGCCAGATTCCGTGACAGATCCCATGACAGATTCTGGGCTTAACCAGTCCCCTTCAGAAGCTGGCCCGGCCAGTAGCGTTGTTGTCGCGGCACAGGCAGGCCTGCCTTTTCCGTTTATGGTGACCACTTGTGATCATCCGCTTTTGACACCGGATATGGTCGAATATTTCCTGCGAGAAAGCCAAGCCAGCGGTGCAGATTTCACTCTTGGCTTGGCGACGAAAAACATTATTCAGCCCGCCTATCCCCATGTCAAACGCACCTATTTGAAGTTCAAAGCTACGGGTCATCATTCAGGACATGTTTCCGGGTGCAATTTGTTTTATATACGCAATGCAAAAGGACTGGAGGCGATCAAGTTTTGGCGCGCCGCCCAACATGACCGCAAACGCCCGATCAAACTGGCGCGTCGGCTCGGTATCTGGATGTTGCTTAAATATTTAAGCGGAGGATTGACCTTAAATATTGCTTTCAAACATGCATCTAAATCATTGAAAATAAATGCAAAATCTATAATTTTGCCATTTGCGGAAGCCGCCATAGATGTGGATAAGCCGTCTGATCTTAAATTGGTCAGCGAAATATTGAATGGGCGTAAATGAACCAAGACCTCAGCATTTCCGAAAAAGGCACGGTCGGTAAACGCGTGGCCGCCAATACCGGATTGATGGTGGGCGCAAAGGCATTGGCGGCAATCATCGGTTTGGCATCTTTGATTATAACCACCCAAACCCTACCCATAGCCGCTGTCGGCATTATTTTGTTTTTGCACGCCTATATGTTGTTTTTTGCTGAGGTCGCAAGTTTTCAATCCTGGCAGGCGGTGATCCGGTTTGGCACCCATGATGTGGAAACCGGCAATAGAAACGAGCTCGCAAAATTATTGAGGTTTTGCATTGCCCTTGATTTTGTCGGCGCAATGGTCGCATTTGTGTTGGCCGTAGCCGGGCTATATTTGTTGGATACACTCATGCCCTTGTTTGCGTCCTTTACGGAACAAAACGGCCTGCCTGATACACGCCAGATAACACAATACGGTATTGCCTATTGTTTGCTTGTTCTCATACATCAAGGCGGTGCCTCTACGGGGTTATTTAGGTTATTTGACAAATTCAGGCCGCTTGCTGTACAGGTTCTAGTCATGCCGATCGCCCGCTTGGCGGGTGTGGGTGTGGCGGCGTTGTCAGGGGCAGGGCTTGAAGGTTTTTTAGCCGCCTGGTTTGTGGGATCATTATTGGGCTATGTGTCGCTACCCTTTTTAGCACTTCTGGAACTTAAATCCCGCAATCTACTTGAAAACGTGTTCAGCCAATGGCCCCGGCTTAAGACCGGGCATAAGGACATGTGGCCCTTTGTCTGGAAGGCCAATATTGATGCTTCTTTGGCTACGGGAACCACCCATTTGCCGCTATTATTGGTGATGCCGATTTTTGGGCCTGCATTTGTCGGCGCTTTTAAAGTGGCCGAGGAAATCGCCCGCTTGCTTTCCGAAGCCGTGTTGTTGTTGGACAGGGTTATTTATCCGGAATATGCGCGCATGATGGCACGAGGCCAGGGTGCACATATCGGGCGTATTGTCATCAAGGCTGGTGCTATAATGTTGGCAGGCGGATTGGTATTATCAGCGCTTGTAGCATTATTTGGCCCATATATTATCCCGGTGGTTTTTGGCCCAGACTATACGGATGCTATTGCCCTGTCCATTTTGCTGGTGCTGGCAGCGACTTTGATGGGTGTCTCGGCCCCGCTATACCCGGTTTTTTTCGCGGCAGGCAAGCCGGGACGGGCAATTATAGCCAGGCTCGGCGGGCTGGTGTTATATGTGGTGTTGGTGTTTGCTTTAAGCTTATGGCTTGGTAAAACCGGGCCGGGCTGGGCTGCGATTGGCGGTAATTTGTTGGCGGTTGTATTGGCGGCTTGGCTGGCAAAAAAGACATTGAAAGCTCAACATGACTAAACAGCGTATTGCTATATTTGATCTCGATGAAACTTTGACCGTAAAAGGGACATGGGGTCGATTTGTTACTGGCACATTACGTGGCAAACTTTTGAAATGGTTGCCGTTTTTAGCGTCCAGCCTGTTCTCGCAAGCATTATATATGTTGCGGTTTGGCCCGCGTGAGCATGTGAAGGAAAACATGATGCGCTGGACATTGTCCGGTAAAACGCGCACAGAATTGGAAATATTGGCAGATGATTTTGCTGAGACTGAAACACGAGAAGGTTTGCGGCAACGCGCAAAATCCATGATCGAGCACCACCGGACCAAAGGCGACCGCATCATCATCGCCAGTGCGGCCGTCGATTTGATCGTTGCGCCCATTGCCGAGCGGCTCGACATAGCAGAAATCGTCTGCACAAAAATGGCCTATCTTGCTGACGGCACATTATCGCGTAAATTAGGCGGGATGAATTGTTATGGCGCTAACAAGTTATTGATGGTTAAAGAACATTTGGAACAAGACCCAAAATTTGAACGCACGCAAGCCCATATCACAATGTATTCAGACAGTCGTTCCGACCTTGATATAATGCGCTGGGCTGATGTAGGTATAGCGGTGAACCCTAGCCCGCGCCTTGCGGCGGCGGCGAAGGAATACGGCTTTGATGTGCAAGACTGGAATTTGGGAAGAGACCCGAAAAAAAAATAAGGACTAATCAATGCGTATGTTAAGAACCATGATGAAGCGCTTTGTCAAGATCGGTAAATTGACGATTATCGATGTGGATGGTGAAGCCCATGAATTTGGCCCCGGCGGCGTCCCGTCTGTGCGTATCAAGCTGCACGACAAAAAACTCTACACGGATCTGTTTCTCAACCCCGAGCTTAGGGCCGGAGAGGCTTATATGGACGGTTCGCTAACCGTAGAGGACGGAAGTATTCGGGATTTCCTGACGCTTTTTGCTATCAATTCAGATAATTTGCGCGCCCATCCTTTGCAAAAAACTGTCCGCAAATATTACAAACGCATTAAACGGTTTCATCAGCGGAATTTCAAAAAAGCCGCCAAGTCCAATGTGCAACACCATTATGATCTGTCCAATGATTTTTATAAGTTGTTCCTAGACGATGACATGCAATATTCCTGCGCTTATTTTGAGCGCGAGGATATGACACTCGAACAGGCACAATTGGCCAAGAAACGCCATATTGCCGCCAAGCTGGACTTGCAACCGGGGCAAAAAGTGCTTGATATTGGCTGTGGCTGGGGCGGTATGGCTATATATTTGGCGCAAAATTTTGATGTGCATGTTACGGGCGTTACTTTGTCGACCCAACAGCACAAATTGGCCATAGAGCGCGTGGTCAAGGCCGGGTTGACGGGCAAGGTTGATATTTTATTGCAAGATTACCGCGATTTGCCCGGCCCGTTTGACCGGATAGTTTCGGTCGGCATGTTTGAACATGTGGGCGTGCCGCAATATAGCGAATTTTTCGCCAAAGTCTATGACCTGCTAACGGACGATGGGGCAATGTTGCTGCATTCCATCGGGCGCAGGGGCGGGCCGGGGTCTACGGCGCGCTGGATCCGAAAATATATCTTCCCCGGCGGCTATTCTCCGGCGCTTTCCGAAACCATAGCCGTGGTTGAGCGCTCTGGTCTTTGGATCACAGATATGGAAATACTGCGCCTGCATTACGGTAAAACGTGCCGGGAATGGGAAAAGCGGTTTGCGGCCAACCGCGACAAAGTGTCCTCTATGATGGACGAGAAGTTTTGTCGTATGTGGGAGTTCTATTTAATCATCAGCGAGCTATCATTTGTCTACGGGAAAAATATGAATTTCCAAATGCAACTGACCAAAGATCGCCGTGCTTTGCCAATAACCAGAGATTATATGGGCAAAGTAGAAGCAAAGTTAAGACGAAGAAAAAAATGAGGGTAATATGGCTAATGTTGAAAATGTGCAGGTGAACGAAATTCCTGCGCCGGAGCGCCCGAAGTCAATTTCCAGCCCGCGCCGCCGTTTTATCAAAAAACTTGGCAAGAAATTACTGCTAACAATTTCGCGTATCCAAACCAAACAATCCCTAGTGCCGACAACACCGTTCATTGATATTGAGCATTTTGATTTTTTGCCGCAATTTGCTGAAAACTGGGAAAAAATCCGCGTCGAAGCTCTTGAAGTTTTGAAATACCGCGATGACATCCCCGGCTTTGAAGATGTGTCGCCGGACCAGTACCGTATTGCCAAGAAAAACCAGTGGAAGACCTATGTTCTGCACGGTTTTGGCACCAGGCTTGAGAAAAATGCCAAGCTCGCACCTTTTACCACCGAACTTCTGGAGACCATTCCGAATTTACAAACCTCATGGTTTTCTATTTTGGCACCGGGCTATCATATTCCGGCCCATAAGGGCGTGACCAAAGGCATTGTGCGCGGGCATCTTGGCTTAATCATCCCCAAAGATTTTGAAAAATGCCGTATTCGTGTCCATGACCAAATCAAACCTTGGCAAGAGGGCAGCTTGTTTGTTCTGGACGATACCTTTGAACACGAAGTCTGGAATGATACGGACGAAGAACGGGTTATTCTTTTGTTTGACTGGGACCGCCCCATGAAATTTTGGGGGCGTTTCTTCAATGGTTTAATGATGCGCCTGATGAAAATGACTGCCTATTATCAAGATCCAAAAAAGAACCTGGAGACGGCCGAAGCCCGCATGGAAGCCGCTATAAAACGCGCCGATGCCAATATGGAGAAGCTGGGGGATTAGGGCCTGTGGACAATTAACTTAAACAGCAGGATTTGGCCCTTTTTGGCTACAAATCAGACAGTTTCTTTTGAATTGACGAGCCAGTCCTACATAAAACGGTCATATTTTCGCTCAAAAATGCCTCAAACCTGCCATTCACGCTAATTGTCCACAGGCCCTAGGTCCTAATGCCGCCGCATGGACATCACGGCTTTTGCCAGCGGTTTTGGTAATTCTGTGACAAATTGCGCATCAACGGCTGACTGGTTGGGCAGGGCTTCCAGGCGGTTTGGTTCCGATTGCCAGCGGCGTAATATGATTTTGCCCGCCTGCGTGAACAAATAACATTTTCCGTCCTCCAGCGCCCCCGTGTGATTGTCGAATATAATGGCAACACCTATAGGAAAATGGGCCGCCATATTCGGATCATTGGCGATCAGAGCAAATGGTTTGTGGGCGGTCAGGGATAATGCCACATAGTCCCGTGGGCTGGAAAGTGCCAAAGCATCGTTTTCCAGGTTTTGACCGTCTGGCCAAGGTAAAATCGGTATGTGGTGAATAGGCCTGGACAGATAGGTTTTTGGGGAATGCAAGCCGTTTATTTGGCTATCGTCGCCAATTCTGATCCAGTTTGAAGATTTGCTGAGAATACCGGCAAGACGTTCCAGTGCATTTTGGCGCGGAACATGTGAATCGTTTTCCCAATTGGCCACAGTCGGCTGGCTCACATGGGCGGCTTCCGCCAGTTCAACCTGTGAAAAACCCTGACCAAGCCTAGCTTGCTTGATACGATATCCGATAGAATTCATGCCTTGCTCCTGCCTGTTGAATATGAATATAAGATAAACAAATAAAAAGTCTACCAATATTTGGTATAAACAAATAAAAACTTTGTAATGGTATGGTGCGGTAAAACCGGGTTTATTCTTACATAAACGTAATAATAACGAAGATAATTGATTCCTGAACCTAGTATGAACAAAATATAATTTTAGAACCTTACCAAAAAGATATAATTATTGCTAATAATTATCTTGCATAACTTATAATCGTTAACTATGTAGAACGTGTCGAGGGACAGCCAACCTATATGTTTCAGGGACGGAGCATTAAGACTGTGAGAATTTTATGACTGGTGATTATTGTACACGCGAGGGTGCCGAGCGCATCAAAAGACAAATCGAAGACTATTGGGCCGAACGCGGGCGCACGGTATCAATTAATTTGATCAAAGGCGGTTTTTTAGCATCCATGCGTTCCGCCCGCACAGATGTGCGCTCCAACATGATCAACGGTGTTCCGAGCAGCAATACCGAGAACTTTGCCTAGCCGAGCAAGCTACCCACCAATCCTAGCCTGTATTCTAGCTGTATAAGTACTTCCAGAAATAGCGGCTGCTATACCGAATGAGGCGTGGCTGTATTTGTCGCCTATGCGGAATTGTGCGCCGCCGCCAAAGCCGTATTCTACGCCGCCGTAACCGTCATCATATCCGGCCAAACCGCCAGCCACAGTCCATTTTTCGTTAGCCTGTAGATACAGATCCGGAATGGACGCCAGAGCCGCCGTACCTTCTCTAAGTTCGTTGATGGCGGTGGTATTGCCCAGGATCAGCCCTAGATTATCGGCAATGCCCGCCTTGTTGGCATTGATCCCGGCGGTGTTGAGCAAGATAGCTGTGTTGTTGGCCGCAATCCCCGATGCGTTAAGCGAGATCGCCGATACATTGGCGGCGATMCCTATGGTGTTGGTCGAGATATTGCTGCTGGCATTGCTGACGATCCCGGTCGTATCAGAGACCGGGTTGCCCGTATTTGTGGAGCCAGTGTTTATCGATACAGTGCTGATACTGCTGGTGTTGCCGGTATTGTTTGGCGTGTTAGTCGCAATAGCCTGCGTGTCAAAACCCGCCGTATCAAAAGCCGTATCAGTCGTTGGTTCAGAGATAGTGGCGCTGGTGTTTTTTGCACTGTCGGCGGTAGCTTTCACGGAACCGCTGGCCTTGCCAGCACCGCCAGGCAAGTCAGCGGCAGCGATATTGCCATTGGCGTCAGTGGTTAAATACTGCACGGCCCCTGTTTGCGCCGCTGTCGATGCGGCAGAGGTAACGCCTGCAATGGTCAGGGTATTGCTCGCCGTGCCCAGAACAATCTGGTTGGCAAAGGCGGTCATGGCCCCAAACCCCAAAGCCATGGAGTTTACATGCAGTGCGCTGGCGCCACTGCCAAAAGCCGAGGCATTAGCGCCAGTCGCCGCTGAAAAAGCACCAACACTGGTGTTGCGTGTTCCGTCTCCAGAAGCATCGGCATTACGACCAAAGGCCGTGTTATTACTGCCAGTACCCGTGGCATCGGCGTTACGGCCAAAGGCAATGTTAGAACTGCCCGCGCCCGAAGCATCTGAACTTAGGCCGGTGGCAATGTTATTGCTGATAGCACCCGAGGCATTGGCGTTTACGCCAKTGGCGACATTGTTGCTGCCGTCGCCCGAGGCATTGGCACCAAGGCCGGTGGCGGTGTTGTTGCTGCCGTCGCCTGTGGCATTAGAGCTACGGCTAGTGGCGGTGTTGTTGCTCCCCGCACCGGAGGCATCGGCGGCAAAGCCAGTGGCGATATTGTTACTGCCGATACCCGAGGCATTGGCAGTACGGCCAGTGGCCGTGTTGTTGCTACTGTTACCCGAAGCATTGGCAGCAAAGCCAGTGGCAGAGTTATTGCTGCTATTACCCGAAGCATTGGCGTTACGACCAAAGGCAGTGTTCGTGCTGCCATCACCCGAAGCATTGGCGCTTAAGCCCGTAGCAATGTTATTACTAATAGCACCCGAGGCATTGGCCACAATGCCAGTGGCGGTGTTATTGCTGCTGTCGCCCGAGGCATTGGCACTATTACCGGTAGCGATATTGTTACTGCCCGCACCAGAAGCATTGGCAAATGCACCAGTAGCCGTATTGAAACTGCCCGCGCCAGAAGCATCAGCACCATTACCAAGAGATATGGAAACGCTGCTTAAAGCCGCCGTATTAGTGTTCACTGAGGATTGTAAGGCCCCACCATCCGACGCGAGATTACCGTTGGCATCTGTGGTCACAAGACCTGTCACAACCCCTTGCGCAGTCAAACTGGCGGCAGACGGCAGACCGACAACGGTCAGTGTATTGGTTCCCGTCCCCAGAGCAATCTGGTTGGCCGCAGTCGTAGCAGCACCAAATCCAAGAGCCGTGGAATTGGCAAACACGGCACTGGAATTGGCACCAATCGCAGTTGTCCCGGCGGCAGCTCCAGCCCCGCCCGCATCGGCGTCATTGCCAATGGCAACACTGTCCAYACCGCGGGCTTGTGCACCTTCTGAACCTGCGTCAGCCCCGTCACCACCAATGGCAATAGAGCGGTCAGCAGTTGCTTGTGCGAACGCGCCCGTGGAGATCGAAGCAGTGCCGGTCGCTTGTGCGGACCGGCCTGTGGCGGTTGAGCCGCTTTCGGTCGCTCGTGCGTTCTGGCCCGTGGCGGTTGAAGAGCTGACAGCTGCTAATGCGTTCTGGCCCGTGGCGGTCGAAAAGTCGCCAACTGCTTGTGCATTCTGGCCCGTGGCGGTCGAGACCAAGCCCGTAGCCCGAGCATTTGCACCAAGGGCTGTGGCATCAGTCTGGGTGGCACGGGAGTCTGTACCCACAGATGTGGACCTAACCCTCGTTGCCTGGGCTAAATACCCAAATGCGCTGGCATCTTGCATAGTGGCATCGGAGTTTGAACCCACAGATGTGGACTGTGCACCCGTTGCTTGGGCTAAATCCCCAAAAGCGCTGGCATTGTTCATGGTGGCGTCGGAGCCTGCACCTACAGATGTAGATTGCGCACCCGTGGCTTGGGCATCAAACCCGAAGGCACTAGCGTTGGCCATGGTAGCATCGGAGGCAACACCCACAGATGTAGAATTCACACCCGTAGCTTGGGACAAAAACCCAAAAGCGCTGGCATTGTTCATGGTGGCACCGGATGAAGTGCCCACAGCTGTGGCACCCACACCCGTGGCCTGGGCACCAAACCCAAAAGCGCTGGCATTGGTCATGGTGGCATCGGATGATGCCCCCACAGATGTGGCACCCATACCCGTGGCCTGGGCACCAACCCCAAAAGCGCTGGCATTGGTCATGGTGGCATCGGAGGAAGTACCCACAGATGTGGATTGCGCACCCGTGGCTTGAGCATCAGCACCTAGGGCCGTTGCGTCAGACGCAATCGCATCGGCACCTTGTCCGACCGCTGTGGCATCTGTGGCGCTGGCGACAGTATTGTCACCAAGGGCGGTGGACTGCAAACCTGTGGCCTGGGCATTAAAGCCAAAWGCGCTGGCATTGGCCATGGTGGCATCTGATAATGCCCCMASKGMKGTRGACTGYARACCYGWRGCMWGGGYAKYAAMSCCAAAAGCRCTGGMATTGGYCATGSTRGCAYCKGAKAAWGCSCCMACTGATGTRGANCTKTNGACCCGWRGCAWKGGCMSCAAMMCCAARAGCRCTGGMAYTGSTCATGSTRGCAYYGGAGMWAGCRCCCACAGATGTGGAVYGBHCWCCYGTGGCTTGNNGCHAAANNVCCAAAAGCGCTGGYATTGCTCATGGTGGCAYCGGATVAWGCACCCACAGATGTRGAACTCGCACCTGTGGCYTGGGCWDTADACCCAAAAGCGCTGGCATTGGTCATGGTGGCATCGGAGTTAGCACCCACAGATGTAGAACTCGCACCTGTGGCTTGGGCATTAGACCCAAAAGCGCTGGTATTGGCCAAGGTGGCGTCAGAGTCAGCACCCACAGATGTACTGTTAGTACCACTTGCACCTGCTGCGTTGCCAATTGCCGTAGCTTCGTCTGCCGTGGCTTGTGCATCTTCGCCGACAGCTGTGCTTTGTGCACCCGTGGCATCGGCATTTTCGCCAATGGCCGTAGATTGAGAACCCGATGCAACCGCATTATCACCAATGGCCGTCGCCCCAAAATCACCTGACGCATCGGCACCTTCACCGCATTGCAGGGAATCGTCGTTTGTTCCGCTTGTACAGGCATCCCCGGCATTCGGTGCGGCGTGGGCTGACATCAAAATACCGACGCACAGTAATGTCGCCACGGATGCGGCGGTTAACAGTTTTACGGATAGTTTTTGTACAAGAGGCAGGCTCTGCACTGTGTTGGTATTGGACATGATATGTTTCCCTTTGGTTGGTTTGATGACATAAGCATGCACATTTACTGCGCCCACATCCGTGTATAAGTTCATATAGATGTGAGGTTTTTTAGGTTTGCTTTATTTGCGCTGCTTTCCACAAAACACCCCGCCGAGTTGGCGGAATATGCGTGGGTGCTAGCAGAGGTTTTCGGGCGTTGCTTGGCATTTAATATCAAAAGTGCTTGACATTTTGCATCATGTTTTTACACATTTTCATAGGGACAGTTGGTGTCGCCCCCAATCATAATCCACGGTATATCTGTATAATAGAGTTGCAATTTAAATCATGAAATCACCGCATAAAAGCGATATTCCAAATAGCCCTGATATACTGTCCGTATCCGCCCATTATGCGTTTGATTATTACGCGGCATGTTTGGACATTGGTGTGAACTCATGTGAATTATTGGATATTCTTGGATGTAGAGGTGAGCTGTTGCACAATCCAGTCAAACGATATTCTTGCGACAGTGTGCTTGAAATGCTTGCATATGCACAAAAGGAAACGGGCGTGAACCATATCGGATTATTGGTCGGGCAAAGCCAACGCCCTGCCACATTTCGGGATGTTGGCACGGCCTATCTTCTCAGCAATACTTTGTTTGATGCTATGGCGATAAATGCCAAATACCAAAGACTGAACCAGCAATTTGGCACGACAAAATGTAAGCTTGATAAAGACCATGCATGGGTAAGCTGGACACCTAATATACAGGACGCAGAACGGCTGCGGCCTGTAACCGAAGCGGTCTATATTGGCTATGTTACCATCGCCAGATGGATGCTTTGGCAAGACGAAGAGACAATCATAAGCATTAGGTTTCGCCATGCCAAACCCGAAGGCACAGACCCTATCGCAGAATATGTCGGATGTGAAGTCCTGTATGGGCAACCAGAGGACCTCCTCAAATGCAAAGCTAGTTTTTTCCGCACGAAGCTACCTCAGGCTAATCCTGTCTTGCTCAAGAGTTTGGTGGAACGGCTGACGCGGGAGATGAAATCTCTGGAAAACAGCAATTTAACCCAAAGCCAGGTGCGTCAATGCGTACAATATTTAATCATGGACGGGCCCGTCAATTTTTCATTGGTGGCAGATACTTTGGGACATTCCCGTCAGACATTAACCCGCCGTTTGAAAACAGAAGGCACGTCTTTCGGACAGATACTCCAGGACATCAGAAAAGAAAATGTCGATTACTATCTGAAGGAGGGCCATAAATCCCTCACAGAAATCGCCATGGCTATTGGATATAATGATCAAAGCGCGTTTACTCGTGCCTATAAATCCTGGTACGGGGAAGCACCAAGCATACGCAAAAACGCACAAAAATAGAGCTTCATTGTGCTAATGCATGATTTTTGTTACCAGGCTGCTCCACAAAAAAAAACTCAGCCACAAAAAAACCCGGCGCGAACACCGGGTTTTTCATGGCTATAAAAGATAGCAGGTGAGGGACGTTGATCGTCCGTTTTTGCTTACCCGCCAATCCTAGCCTGTATTCTAGCTGTATAAGTACTTCCAGAAATAGCGGCTGCTATVCCGAATGAKGCGTGGCTKTRTTTGTCGCCTATGCGGAATTGTGCGCCGCCGCCAAAGCCGTATTCTACGCCGCCGTAACCGTCATCATATCCGGCCAAACCGCCAGCCACAGTCCATTTTTCGTTAGCCTGTAGATACAGATCCGGAATGGACGCCAGAGCCGCCGTACCTTCTCTAAGTTCGTTGATGGCGGTGGTATTGCCCAGGATCAGCCCTAGATTATCGGCAATGCCCGCCTTGTTGGCATTGATCCCGGCGGTGTTGAGCAAGATAGCTGTGTTGTTGGCCGCAATCCCCGATGCGTTAAGCGAGATCGCCGATACATTGGCGGCGATCCCTATGGTGTTGGTCGAGATATTGCTGCTGGCATTGCTGACGATCCCGGTCGTATCAGAGACCGGGTTGCCCGTATTTGTGGAGCCAGTGTTTGAGCCAGTGTTTATCGATACAGTGCTGATACTGCTGGTGTTGCCGGAAGTGTTTGGCGTGTTAGTCGCAATAGCCTGCGTGTCAAAACCCGCCGTATCAAAAGCCGTATCAGTCGTTGGTTCAGAGATAGTGGCGCTGGTGTTTTTTG
>NVVO01000026.1 GCA_002733385.1 Robiginitomaculum sp. | reverse complement strand
ATACCGCAAAGCCATAGCTTAATAACAATCAACAATAGGTGAGCAAACTCTCTCTTAGCACAGACCTAAATCTGTGCCATTTTATATGACGACGGACACCCTATTAGGTAAAATTTGAACGATTACACGTAAATTCTTTGCGGGCGACACGGAATTCTTGTTAGTAATTCATAGCCAGTAGTGTTCGCACATTCGGCCACTTTATTCACCGATACGTTACTCCCCCAAAGCTCAACCGGGCTTCCAATGTCTACATTTTCAATATCCGTTACATCAACAGTGACCATGTCCATTGAAACCCGCCCCGCCAAGGATGCCATCTGGTTGTTAACCAATATTGGTGTTCCGTTTGTARCTTGACGKGGATAACCGTCTCCATAMCCTATGGCRAYWGTTGCTATCACAGACGGSCGCRARGCCGYCCACMYSCCCCCATAGCCCACGGKTTCTCCAACTGAAATAGAGCGCAAAGAGATGACCTTAGAGACAAGTGTCATGACCGGTTTAAGCAAATTAGCTATATCGTGCGGCTCGGAGAAAGGTGAAGCGCCGTACATCATATATCCGGCGCGATTCCAATTTGACCACGAGGCCTCCCATCCCATTATACCAGCCGAATTTGCTATGCTCAATGGGCAGTCCATATCTTTGGTGTTGTCTTTAAATCGGGATATTTGCTCTGCTGTAAAGTCATGGTCTAACTCATCCGCACGCGCTAGGTGCGTCACCAATACTATTTCGTCTTTTACATTATCAGATTGCTGAAGTTGCTCGTAAGCGTCTCTAAAATGCTGCTTTCGAAAACCCARTCTATTCATGCCYGTATCCATYTTGAGCCATRTTTTTACYGGRYTRYTMATRTTGGYACTTARTATATCATTTACYTGWTGWAAATTTTCCACCATTAGCCAAAAMTTTTCCCGWRCCGCTATGTCAAGCTCATKAGGTGAGGCTRCGCCTYCCARWAGYAARATAGGTTTTTTTATGCCCGCRYSRCGYARCTCAATGGCTTCATCAATACASGCYACRCCAAATGCCGGGGCATGTGCTTCCAAGGCTTTGGCAACAGCAACGGCCCCATGTCCATATGCATCGGCCTTTATGATCGCCATTATATGGGAGTCCGGCGACACCCTTTTTGCGAGCAAGTAATTTTGACATAAAGCGTTGAGGCTAATTACACATTTTGCTGGGCGGTAAGCCATATACTTTTTGTACCCTTTCAAGTTTGAAGTGCGCGTTAAAAAGCTCACATAGAATACGGTTATAAATTCCAGCCCAATAGTGTACTAGAGCGCGGCGCAGAGTGCCCCGTTTGAAATCAAAAGATTTCAGTTCTTGTTTTCCCATTTTCGCCATAACTCTTTGAATGAGCGCCGTACAGATTCGGTATGGAGGGTCATTTGTAATTTTGAAAATTCTGCGTCGCCGATTTCAAGAGCCTCAATGATATTCCTGTGTTGTTCCAGGCTTTTTTTATTATGGGCAAAATTTATCTTGCCAAACTTCAAAAACAGCAACTTCGAAAAATTGCTAATTTTATGAATGAGTTCGTATAGTTTTGCATTCCCTGCGGACAAGTGTATAAGCTTGTGAAAAGCAGAGTTTAGCTCCAGGAAGTTTTTATAGTCTTCGGGAGAATCTATAATAATCGCTTCCATTTCTTCTGATATTACTTTTAACTCCTGTAGCTGTATTGGCGTAATTCTTTGGGCCGCAAGGCTGGCGCTATAGCCTTCTAAAAATGCGAGCATATCGTATGTTTCTTCCATTTGCACATACGTCACGTCCGTAACATAAGACCGTCTGTTAGAACGAATGGTAACAAGACCTTCATCAGCGAGCATGGTAATGGCTTGGCGCACCGGTGTCCTACTGGCGTTGCAAAACTCCGCCAATTCTTCTTCTTTTAGCTGATGACCAGGTAAAAATTCCCTATTCAATATGCTTTGCCGTACTTTCTCATATGCTCTTCGTTTTGCAGTTTGCATAGTACCTCTCATGCGAGTACATCGCGGGTTTGGCATTTCTATTATTTCAATATGGATAATACAAGTAGAGCAACTGAACAAGCGCCATCTTCACTTGCCTAGAACATCCATAAGCACGACAGGCTTGATAACAGTGCCAGCATGGACGTCTGCAAGAGCCTTATTTATGTCCTTAAATTTATATGTMGAAATGAGTTTTTCATAAGGRAAYAGCCCYCTTTCGTTYAAATCAATAAGTTTTGGTATAAATTCTCTTGGTACAGACGACCCTTGCGTAATACCGCGTAAKGTCCCRACCTTKATAAATAACTCTTTSGTGYTAAAAGGAAACKCCTCCCCGCCCARAGGATAACTGACAATGCCRACATGTCCGCCGTGACAAATACACSSGATTGCATCTTTTAGCCCCGGCACACTTGCCGAGCTGTCAAAGGCATATTTCACCCCGTACTGGGTCAATTTCATCACCTGCTCTGGAACATTATCCACACTGACATCAAATACATGTGTCGCCCCCAACTCCCGTGCCAGTTCAAGCCGTCCCGGGTTCATATCTACACAGATAATAGGATAGGCGGAAGACAAGCGCGCCGCCATGACGGCGCTTAGCCCGACCGTTCCCGCGCCAAAAATAATGATGCTATCTCCGGGGGATACTTTAAAACTATTTATAATGGTYCCGGCMCCYGTTTGTACRCCGCACGGTAAGGCYGCTAACATYTCAGCTTTAATATTTTTATCGACCTGAACAACTGCATGTTCCAAAGTAATGGCATGACTTGCGAATGAGGACTGCTGAAAGAACGCGCTGGTTATAGGCTTCCCATTTAAAGAAATGGTTTTGTCACCCGAAAACCGCGAACCCCCGAATTTTAGTTTTGGAATATATTCGCAGTTATACGGGACGGCTTTTACGCACTGYGGACARGTCGTACAAAAAGGGTAAGACATRACCACCCGRTCCCCAGGGCATAYTTTGGTAACATCCCGTCCTGTTTTCTCAACATAGCCAACACCTTCGTGACCAAACACCCCTGGCAATGGCATAGTRCTTTGAAACTTGCTATCCGTATGACAAATACCGCATGCTTCAATCCGCACCAAAATTTCATTGGGTGCGAGTGTATCCAACTCAACACTTTCAAGAACCAGCTGTCCTTGCGGTGTGTGTGCGACGGCTGCAATTGCAGATGTTGTCATAATTTTCTCCGGCTAGCCTTTATTACTCAACCTTATTCACTAACGTGCCCAAGCCTTCAACATACCCCTCCATAACATCCCCGCGCTCAACCGGGCCAACACCGGCAGGCGTGCCCGTATAGATTAAATCACCAGGATACAGCCTGAACAGTGTTGACAATTCAGCAACGATCTCGGGCACGCTCCAAATCAAATCTGTTATATCGGCGGTTTGCCGCACATCGCCATTGACCTTAATTTCTATTTTCCCCTTGCGAATGTGTCCATTGCTCTTCGCGGGGCGAATTGCTGAAATCGGGGCAGAAAAATCAAACGCTTTACCCGTGTCCCAAGGACGCCCTTGCTCTCGCGCCGCGAGCTGTAAATCTCTTCGGGTTAAATCATTGCCAACGGCATAGCCGTAAATATGGTCTTCAGAATTGGTCAACGCAATATCAGCCCCCTCCTTACCTATGGCAATGACCATTTCTATTTCGTGGTGGAAATTATTTGTACGCATGGGATAGGGAACGGTCTCATTATTGGCGACGATAGAATCGGCTGGCTTTGTAAAGAAAAACGGCGGATCCCTGTCCGGATTTTTCCCCATCTCTATGGCATGGGCTGCATAATTTCTGCCCACACAATATATTCTGCGCACAGGAAACCTATCCTTCGAGCCAAAAATTTCTACTGATGGCGCTTCTTCCAAATTAAATATGTTCGTCATTATCTTCACTTTCCTTTGTGTTTATTTTCAATATTTATAGCATCTCTAAAACAGGCTTAATCGACTTTCCGGAAATTAAATCACTCATAGCCAAATTTATGTCTTCAAATTTATATGTTGTTATCAGGCGTTCATAGGGGAACAATCCCTCCTGGTTGAGCCGAATAAGTTTGGGAATAAATCGGCCCGGCACGGACGAACCAAGATAAATACTGCGCAAATGCGCCGCACGGCTGAAAAGCCGGTTGGTCGCCAAGATAGGTATTTCATTGTCCGGCGCATTCACGATACCGCAATGTCCGCCCATAGCCAAACAATCGATAGCCGTGTTGAGAATTTTTTCATTGCCCGTCGTGTCAAATGAGAAATGGGAGCCTCGCGGCAATATGTCTTTAATGCGGCGCAACATATCTTCCTTGGCGGAATTTATTGTGTGGGACGCCCCCAATGTCTTTGCCATCTCCAAACGATTGTCATTTATATCAACCGCAATAATGGGATACGCGCCGACCAATTTACCCGCCATAACCGCACTTTGGCCAACAGCGCCGACGCCAAAAACAACCAGGCTTTCTCCAGCTTGCACTTTTAAAGAGTTTAAGATCGCACCAGCTCCGGTCATGACACCACACGGTAGAGCCGCCAACATTTCTGGCGCGTGCTTCCCCGAGACTTTAACCAGATCTCGCTCCAAACAAATCGACTTACTCGCGAATGATGATTGTTGGAAAAAAGCACCCGAGATAGCCTGCCCGTTCAATTTTATTGTTGACGACCCATCAAGACGCTTTCCGTCAAAATTGATCGCGATATTATGGTCACATATATATATCTTCCCCGAGACGCAATTTGGGCAATCACCGCACCATCCGAACGCCATGACTACCCGGTCACCAATTTTTAGACGGCTTGTATCCGACCCGGTTTTTTCAATAATGCCCGTACCTTCGTGTCCCAAAACGGCGGGCCGGGCGAGCATGTTTTTGCCTTCAACATCCGTATAGCAAATGCCGCTTGCCTCCATCCTGATCAACACTTCATCAGAACGTAAATCATCTAACTCAACGGTTTCAAAACGAAAATCATCGTCGCCGTCATGCACTACAGCGGCTGTTACTGACGTTGTCACTTTCCTCTCCTTTCACAAAAAATGGCGCACATTTTTCCGTACCGCCTATTTACTATTGCTTTGCAGTTTGAGAATTTTTCGTTGCGACAAAACCGGGAAGATTATCAGCAAAAAGGCAATAACGAACAGCCCTGCGCCCAACCATATTACAGTGCGAAAACCATCCTCTGGCACGAAAAGTGCTGCCAGTGCCGGCCCAAAAGCCAGCCCCATTGTTTGCATGCTGACCGCGAAGACAACGACTTTTCCCGTATGGTCGAGGCTCGCCATTGTTGCCAGTAAATATGGATGTGTCATATTCCACAGAAAATTATAGACAATAACGATCATCCCAAAGGTTAAGGCGGTCGTTGCGCCAAACATGAAGAGAAGTGCCGTAACGGCACCTAGAATACCAATTGTCAGCGGTAAAGAGCGGCCATACCTAATCCCTATTATTGCGGCGACCATGGCGCCAACAATTGCCGCCAATTGGGAAATGGTGAAACTATTGGCAACTGATTGTTCGCCAATGCCCGCACTGGTTCCGATAAGAAACAAATACGCCCAAATAACCCCTTGTGCTAAAAAATAAGTGAACATGCCCGCAAGCGCCATGCCTTTAAAGACAAATGAGACCTCAACCGCATCTTCGGGAACTTCAATATGTTCTTTGCCGGACGCGGGTAGGTAGCGTACGAACGCTATGCCAATGACTGCAAAGGCGGCAAAAAAGCATAACAAGCCGTTCATTTCGGCCAGTTTGTAAAGTGTTGGCATAGCAAAAAAACCAATGCCACCATAGACCGCGGCCATCACGATCATATAGCCAAAATTACGATCTGGCTTGGCCGACAATGCCACAATGGAATAGCTCACCGAGACCAGCCCCCCCGTACCAAGCCCGACAAAGAACCGGATCAAGGCAAATTTCTCCACGCTGTCGACACCAGTCGATAAGAAATTCCCCAAAACCGCAATCGTCAAAAATATGGTAACCGTCTTACGCCAATTTACCCGCGAACTTAGGAAAATCATCAATATGGTCATCAAGGCAAATCCGGACATTTCCGCTGATGCGATATACCCGACCTCTTTTTCGCTAAAACCTAAATAATCGACCATGCCTTGAACAAAACCAGGCTGGACAATAAATACCGATCCGCCGATTGTTGACATCAGCATAGCGGCAAATAGCGTCAGACGACTATTTACATCTGTCTTCGTATCCATTGTCCCATATACATGTTTCAACATTTTTTCATGCCTCCTTTACGGGCGTACCGAGCCAGCCTTGTTTTCTTTTTTCCCAATATTTTTGATATACCCGCATAGAGATATCGCCCGGCTCACCAACCGGCCCTATTGGCTTTCCGTCAAGAGTGCCGCACGGCATAATCCCGCCTGCCGTGGATGTAATGAAAATTTCATCCGCTTGCATAAATTCGCTTTTATGAATTTTAGTACGCGTGCAAGAAACATTGAGCTGCGCACAAATATCCATTGTCGTTTGGCGGGTTATGCCCTCTAAAACACCCGCGATAGGGGTGAGAACCTGCCCGTTCTTAACTATGAATAAATTAGCGCCTGCACCTTCTATAACAAATCCGTCATTGTCTGTGACGACAACCCACTCAGCACCATTTTCTCCGGCTTCAAATAACGCCATTGTAAAATCAAGACCATTCAGGTTTTTCACCGTTGGATCGATTGCATTTGGCGGAATGCGAATATAGCTTTTACTAAGATACAAATTTATACCTCTAGATCGTTGTTCATCCCCGGCAATCCACACATAGGGACTGACCCAAGCATAAAACCGGTTTTGATATGAAGCAGGGTTGTTTTGCGCCCCTGCCGTTTTAGGCACATCGCCGCGTGTGCACCCAAACCAAACATAAGCCTCGGACAATCCAGCGCGGTGTATGAGCTCCTTTAAAATAGCTATAATTTCTTGACGGGAAAACGGGCACGAAATTTTGATTTTCGCACACCCAGCTTCAAATCTGGCTAAATGATCATCGAGGCGAAAAAACATATCACCCCATACACTTACGACATCATATGTGGCATCTCCGCGTAGAAACCCTCTATCCGTAATCGGGACAGCGGCTTCGCTTAAAGGGACAAATTTATCGATAATATAAGCGGCGCCAGATGCGTAAGCCTCGTCAACTGGTTGAGGGTTTGTCATCGGCCCAGGTAATTTCTTTACATCTATATTGTTCATCTAGTCGTCTCCTTAAACCGCGTCGGATTGATTCTCTGGCGCAGCTTTTTGAAAGGCAGGCAGTTGCGACACATACACATCTATTTTGAGCAATTTCGGATAGGGCGACAGGTCACACTTAAATCTATTCGCGTTCCAAATTTGCGGAATAAGGCAAATGTCCGCCATCGTAACTTGGGAACCAAAACAACAAGGGGTATCCCCGCTGGACGGCTGAACCATTTTTTCAACGGCCTCGAAACCCTCTTTAACCCAATGCTGATACCATGAATTGATYTGTTCTTGATCATGGTCCAGTTCGGCGGCTAAATACTTTAACACCCGCAGATTATTTAACGGATGAATTTCACAGGCAATCGCGTATGAGAGCTCCCTAACCTTAGCTTTGGCAAGTTCGCCCACAGGCAAATAATGTGGCGTGGGCTGCACCGCTTCGAGATATTCTAAAATGGCCDAAGATTGACTTATAACCGCCGGCCCGTCCTCAAATGTTGGCAATAGCCCTTGCGGATTTTTCGCCAAAAATTCTTTGGATTTATGATCCTGGTTTTTGAACTGAAGCGGTATCGACTGATACGACATGTTTTTTAAGTTCAGCGCTATGCGAACCCTAAAAGCTGAAGAGCTTCTAAAAAAAGTATATAATTTCATTGTGTGTGCCATCAATCAAATTTAACGCCAAATAGTTTCTCAGCATTCTTGAAATAAATCTTTTCACGGTCTGCCTCGGAAATATCCAACTCGTCAATAATTTTTATGGTTTCGCGAATATACATCGGCCCYTTCTCAGGGTCGAAAGGCGAGTCCGATGCAAATAAGAAATTATCAACTCCGAAGAAATCCAGCGCACACTCTGTCCCGGCGCGGGCTCCGAACAATGCCGTATCGGCGTAAAACATTCTGAAATAATCAATGGGTCGTTTTTTCAACTCTTTTAAAAGTATCGTATAATCCACGCGAGATGTGCGGCTGCCTAACTGATCCCAACCCGGCCCGACGCGCCCTTCAAGCAGGGGAATGAGGCCGCCCCCGTGATGGGTAATAAATTTGATGTTGGGATGCTTGTCAAAGATCTTCGAGAAAACCAAACGCGACATGGTCACGGCAGTTTCGTAAGGCCATCCCAACGTCCACCAAATTTCATACTGCGAATGATCTTCAGTGGGGTAATCTGCGACACTTGGTAAACGTGTCGGGTGGATCCAGATCGGCTTGTCATATTTTGCCATAAGATCATAAAGCTCAAAAAACTCCGGCTCATCCATTGGCCGTCCTTCACAATTGGTGTAAATCTGGACGCCAAATGCCCCGAGATCATCAATTGCGCGGCGCGTCTCCGCCATATATCCCTTGGGGTTATTCATGGGCAAGGACGCCGTAAAACCGGCAAAACGGTCAGGGTATTTCTCGACCAGTTCAGCCATGCAATCATTGCCAATTTTTACAAGATCAAGCGCAATTTCAGGCCCGCCCAACACCTCTGGGGGCGGTGAAGACAAAGACAGAATTTGGCGATAGTCTTCGCCGAACAAATCCATAACCCGAAACCGTTCATCCAGATCAGTGATCATGGGAACGCTTTTTACGCGGCGCCCCATGTCTTTTAGATGGGGCGCCACTTCTTGTACTTTTTCATAGTATTTTTGTGGCCAAATATGATTAAATATATCAATTTTTTTCATTATAAAACGTCCTCTTATTATGTTTTGCTAGACCATGAAATATGTTTGGTCTGCATGAATTCAGAAATTCCCTCCACACCGTGTAGACGCCCTATCCCGCTTTCTTTGTAACCGCCATTTTCAATCTCGGGGAATGTACGGCCATGGCTGTTAATCCAAATTGTTCCGCTTTGAACTTTGTTGGCCACACGCTGGGATTTACGCAAATCGGCGCTCCAAATACTGGCCGCCAGGCCGTACCGGGTATCATTTGCTTTAAAGATCGCCTCTTGTTCATCATCAAAGCCGTCAATGACCAAAACCGGGCCAAAAACCTCATCCGCATACATTGGTGATTTTGGGTTGCTAGAATACACCAAGCTGGGCGACAGGAAAAAACCTTTTTCATACTCCCCGGCGAGCGCTTGGCCCTGACAAAGAATATCATCTGTCTTTGACGCTCGTTTGATCAAGCTCATCACCCGTTCACGTCCCGCCGCATCCACCATTGGCCCCATTTGGCTATCAGGGTTGGCCCCTGGGCCAACGTTCACATTTTCAAGCCCCATACGAAAATCCGATTGAACTTCATCCAAAATAGAATTGTGAACCAGCACACGCGTTGCCGAACAACAATATTGACCAGCCATAAACATCCCCGCTTTAACCAGGGCAGAAACAGCGACAGAAATATCGGCATCTTCAAAAACAATACAAGGCGCACTTCCCCCTAACTCCAAATTCATTCGTTTCATGGTTTTTGCGCCTGCGGCCATGATATGTTTGCCGACCTCAGTGCTGCCCGTATAGCTAATGACGTCAACATCGACACTATCCACCAAAAACTTTGCCCCATCGCTACCCGTTTCGGTAAAGCAATTCACGACACCRTCTGGCAAACYTTCTAYACCCGARAGKATMCGAAAAACCATTTCGCTAATGAGTGCCGTCTGCGGCGCATTTTTTACAACAATTGTGCACCCCGCCGCCAATGCAGGGGCTAAAGAGCGCACCAACAAAACCACTGGTGCATTCCACGGCACTATGATAGCCGCGACCCCTAAAGGCTCTCTAAGGAGATTTGAAAACAGACCCGGTTCAAGTTCAGTAATTCTGCCAAAAATATTTCGAGACAAGCCCGCATAATAGCGTAGCTCAGATACGCTCGCATTTAGCTCGCCCAAAGCTTCGGCCAAGAGCTTACCATTTTCAGCCGTCAGCAATTTTGCCAGCTCTGGTAATTTTGCTTCTATTTTATCCGCAAACTGGAGAAGCACCTTCTCTCGAAGACGAGGCATATGCGCCCAATCCGAATTATCAAGTGCCTGCCTAGCAGCCGCAACGGCCGCCGCAGCTTCTGTCGCGCCGCCGTCACAAAATGATGCGATGGCCTTACCCGTAGCAGGGTTCAGACTTTCGCTCATACGGTTATCTGACGAAACCCGCCATTGCCCGCCTATCCAATGTTCGGCAATTTTCATGTTAAACCCTACTCAAACTCTTCGTAAATTTTCATTTTTCGCTGCAATGGCGCATCATCGATTAGAAACAAAAAGGCTGGAGATTTTGATGAATTATTTTGCAGAACGACCTTGGAGTGATTTGGCACTGCCATAATATCATGGTTTTCCCACTTAAAGGCCTGACCGTCTATTTCTACGTCGCCGCCCCCCTCAACCACGTGAAGCACTGCCGAACACGACCTGCGGCGCATATGGATTTCTTCGCCCTCACGCAACATAAGTGCCGAGAAGCCCAATACCGGCATGCATTCTTCACCAGTATGCGGATTTACATAGGCCAAATGAACAATTTCGCCGGGGTTTCTCACCTGTGACAGGTCAATTAAGTTGCTCCTTACATCGCGCCAAGGAAACCTTAACAAAGGATAATCCGGTTGGGTTTTTCCAATACTGTCATAAGGGAGCAAGCCGGATCTACGGTAGTGAGTTTGGGAGCGGTCCAACATATTCGCAATCTTCTGCGGCGCGCCCTCTACACTATATGATGCTTCGATCCCGTGGACGAGCGGCAAATCCAATGCATCCACCCAAATCACTGGCCCCGTCCCTTCATGCCCGTGTTCATGCCATAAACCAGGCGGCGTTAATATAAGGTCGCCAGGCTCCATAGGAAGCTTTTCCCCTTCAACTGAGGTAAAGCCACCCGTGCCCTCAATAACCAAACGCACGGCACTTGGTGAATGCTTATGGTTTGGCGCAACCTCTCCTGGCTTTATATACTGCAAGCCAATATAAATAGTCGGCGTTATTTTTGCATCCTTTGGCGGGTAGCCAGGATTACACAAAACCAATACTCTTCTCTCYGCCTTTTCAATGGGCGTAAGCTCCCCCGCCTCTAACAAGAGCGGACGCACGCTAGAATAACGCCAAAGCGCGGGCCTTGCCTTACGGTCTGGAATATCATAGGGCAAAAAAGAGCGTAAAAACGGCCATAACGGCACTAAATCCTGCTGCTTTAAGGCGTCCAAATATGCCTGCGGGAGCTCATCCAATGTTCCAAGTTCAGCCATACCCACCCTAAACCAATTTTACCGTTAGGGGGTCATATGAATAAAGCCATTCGGCCCGTTCTTTCGCAACGTCTTTATCTTGAAAAGCCTGCCTGGATTCTGCTTCGGTTGTCTTTTGGAACATGGCACCATGGTGGGTCGATTCGCTGACAATTCTTGCCGTTCGCGCGTAGCGATTGCGTTGGTACAAATCCAACGCCTCGGCAATGTCATCACATTGATCCAACGACCGTCGCAACACGGCCCCGTCTTCAATTGCCATGACCGCCCCTTGCGCCATATAGGGTAGGGTCGCATGAATAGAATCGCCTAACAGCGTTGCTCTTTTCGTACTCCAACCCAGTTGGACAGGTTCGCGGTTATTCAAGGCCCACCGGTAACATTCGTCCCTATCCATAGCATCGATAATCGTCTGAATGTCAGAATGCCAGCCCTCATAATCGGCCTTGAGTTCCTCCCAAGGACATTTAATTGCCCAGCCTTCTTCGGTCCAATTCTTGTGCTCAAGAAGACCAACAAAATTAATTATTTCACCGCACCGCAAATAATAAACCACACAATGGTTTTTCGGCCCGCACCAAACATTAACGTCTTTTTCCAAAAAACCCTTGGGCAGCCTATTTGCCGGAATAAGCGCTCGCCATGCGACTTGCCCCGTCCAATTGGGTGGATTTTCCCCGACAATCGAAGGCCTGATTGCGGACTTGATACCCTCCGCACCAATAATAATATCGCCGCTCACCGATGTTCCGTCCGCAAATTTTAACGTGGCAGAACGCTCATCYTCYTCAAAACCAACCACCGTAGCGTTCAGCGTAATGCTGTCTGGTGCCAGATTTTGAACCGCATCGACGAGAATAGAGTGGATATCAGCCCGGTGAATTTGGTAATAGGGAGCCCCGTTGGCTTTCTCGTGGTGGCCATCTGCATTCAGAGGTATGGTCTGGAGGATTTCCTTGGTATTATAAATACGAAAATGGTAATAATTAGGCTTAACCRCTACTTTTTCGAGAGCCTCCTTGAGGCCCAGATGATAAAGCACCTTAACCGCATTTGCACTCATTTGAATGCCGGCACCGATCTCCCCAAGCTTTGGCGCTTGCTCATACACATGCACATCGTGACCAGCAGATAAAAGGTTTGCTGCGGCGGCCAAGCCGCCTATTCCCGCACCCGCAATTAAAATTTTTCGCTTCTCTACCATTCAACTTTCATCCACTCTTAATCTAAAACAACCATATTATATTTACAAAGCGGCTATTACTGTCTTTGTTTCCAGATATTGTTCAACGCCATGACGACCACCTTCGCGGCCCCAACCCGATTGCTTATAGCCGCCAAACGGCATGCCAAGATCCAGCAAACCATATCCATTTATCCATACGGTTCCGGCTTTAATCTGGGCGGCAATCCTATGGGCATCACCAACATCCTGCGTCCACACACTGGCCGCCAAACCATAGGCCGTATCGTTCGCAAAAGGCTCTATTTCAGAAATATCTGTAAACGGCATGATCGTAAGGACAGGGCCAAAAATTTCCTCCCTTACCACTTTCATCTCGCGAGTCGTGTTCACCAATATTGTCGGCTTAACGAAATACCCCTTTTCACCAAATTTTCCGCCGCCCGTAACCAACTCGGCGCCCTCATCAAGCCCGGACTGGATATAGCCGCAAACACTGCTTTGCTGCTTTGCTGATACCAAGGGGCCCATTTCACTTTTCGGATCAATCCCTGGCGCTAAATGTATTTTGCTTGTTAATGCGGCAACACCCTCGACCACGGCGTCGAAATTCGTCTTTTCAACATAAATCCGCGTACCCGCAAAGCATACCTGCCCCGCATTTGGGAATATGCCGCCCGCTATACCCGGTATGACCCGCTCTAAATCTGCATCTTTCATAACAATAGACGGAGACTTTCCCCCAAGCTCTAATGTTAATTTTTTCATATTCCCCATTGCGGCTACGACAATTTTTTGCCCAACTGCAGTGGAGCCAGTAAATGCTATTTTGTCCACATCAAGATGCGCCGCAAGAGCGGCACCGGCAATATGGCCATAGCCTGTGACGACATTGAACACGCCAGGGGGAAAGCCAGCCTCTAAAACCAACTCCCCTAACCTGAGCGTTGATAAAGGCGTCTCCTCTGATGGCTTGACGACCAATGTACAGCCTGCCGCAATCGCCATTGAAAACTTATCGACGGCCATCAGCAAGGGATAATTCCACGGAATGATTACACCAACAACACCAACGGGCTCCTTTTGCGTATAAGCATGATAGGCTGGGCCTAAATTGCTCATCTTGTGGGCGGGGCGCATATCTGGAATGGAAACATCCAAAGTTTCTCCGTAAAGCTTGGTGCACCAYCCGGCATAATACCGCAATGTTTCTGACATCCCTGGCAACATGTMWTTYTTGTTCTCTGTAATCGGCAAGCCYTGATCCAGGGTTTCTAGGGTTGCCAGCTCGTCACTGTTTTTGTCTATTAAGTCCGCAAGCTTCCACATCAAAGCCGAACGCTCGGACGGCACCATACGTCGCCACGCCGGGGCTTCAAAAGCGCGCCGCGCCGCAGCGACGGCCATGTCGACTTCCTCTTTCCCGCCCTCCGATACATGGCCTAAAATATCTTCTGTAGCAGGGTTATATACCGGAATAGTTCGCTCCGAGCTTGCACTTACCCAATTTCCTCCAATTAACATTGGACGTGGGCKCGCTAAATACTCCGTCAGCTTCTTATCAATGCTCTCAGCTACACTCATTCTTACGTCCTAACTCTTGAAATSAAAACAACCATAAAGTCCTCCCCATAGCATTATCATCTTTATAAACTATATTACTAATGATACCCTCTTATACACCCTTCGCTTTTTTGTACAACAATTATAAAGCGTCCGCTCACAACAATTTCGCGCCATTCAGCATTTATTCTGAACTTTTGGGCCGCTTACTAGAAACCTTCTTTCATATTTTGAATTTACCACCCAAATCACGACGGAATTATGAAATGTTTTGTTGTACATTTAGTATATTAGATGATAAAGTAAGCCTCGACTTCGGGTTCTCATACGGTTACTTGGTACGTAGAAAAATCTACCGCACATCTGTAAGTATAGACCGCTCATTTAAGTAAATTCAGGAAACACAATGATAATTGGGCTACATCATCCGGGCATAGTTGTCCCTGACCTGGCAAAAGCGATAGAGTTTTATTGCGAAGTCCTTGAATTTAAGGTGTTTAAGAAGATGGAATGGCAAGCCCCAAGCCCCATCATGGACCAAATCACAGGGCTGACACATTCGTCCGCAAAGGTTTGTTTGCTCAAGGGCCCAAACTGCTATCTGGAATTATTCGAGTTCAAATCAAACAGCTCCGCAAGCTCTCAAACCGCTTACGATGCTGACAAACTAGGCCTGCGACATCTTGCCTTTCAAGTAAGTGATGTTGCGGCAGTGCTTTCCAAATTGCAAGCGTGCGGCGGGCAAGTCATGAATCAACCCGCAACGGTTAAAGGCGGGGGTACGGGCGTGTATAGTCGCGACCCTTTTGGAAACCTAATAGAATTCACGACCGCAAAAGGTAGGTTTCCATCACTATAGCAGCACTGATGAAGTCAATTTTTAATAAGCCATAACCTCACGAACGGCTTGCTCAATTTCATCGGGCGACGGAATATACAATTCTTCCAGGTTCAGCGCCGCAGGAACGGGTGTGTGGGGCGCCGAGATTTTTATGGGCGGCGCTACAAGATACCCGAGACCTTCGATGGCCACAGTGCTTATGACTTCGGAAGCCAAATTGCACATTGGGTTGGCTTCGTCGACGACAATCAACCGCCCGGTATGTTCAACACTTTCCAATATGGTCTCCGTGTCCAGAGGCGAGGTTGTACGCGGGTCGACGACCTCTACAGAAATCTCTCCGGCCAGTTTATCCGCAACTTGATTGGCAAATAAAACCATGCGGCCAAAGGCAACTATCGTCACATCATCACCTTCCCTCGTGATATTAGCTTCCCCGAACGGGATGGCATATGGCTCGTCCGGGACTTCGCCCTTTTGGTCGTAGAGCACTTTATGCTCTAAAAATATGACGGGGTCATTGTCCCGAATGGCTTGTATCAACAGCCCCTTGGCATCATATGGCGACGACGGTAAAACAACTTTTATGCCCGGTATATGGGTGAAAATTGGCCATAAAGCCTGGGAATGTTGGGCCGCAGCGCCAAACCCGGCGCCAACGGTGCCGCGTATCACCATGGGTGTGGAGACTTGCCCGCCAAACATATACCTGAATTTGGCCGCTTGATTATAAATCTGGTCAAAGCAAACACCAAAAAAATCCATGAACATAAGCTCGGCAACCGGGCGCATACCCGTCAATGCCGCCCCCGCCGCCGCACCAATAATCGCGCTCTCGGATATAGGGGTATCAATAACCCGCTCGGCACCAAATTGGTCATAAAGCCCCTTTAAAACGCCGAACATATTGCCCGTAGAGCCTTCGCTACCCGGAATGCCCCCATGCCCGCCAGCAATATCCTCACCGAGCAAAATCACAGAAGCATCGAGCTCCATCTCTTGACGAATAGCTTCATTTACGGCTTCACGAAAACTTTTAACAGGCATCCAATTTCCCTTTAATATATTTCATAAACATCGCTCAACAATTCTTCGGGAGCAGGGTCTGGCGCCAGAGCCGCTTGATCAATTGCAGCATTTACGCGCTCGGAAACGTCTTTATCAATTTGCTTCATGACCTTGAGAGACAGCATTTTAGTTTCGGTTACCCTGGCGCGAAATTTGACAAGCGGGTCTTCATTTTCTTGGGTCGCTTTGATCTCTTTTTTATCCCGGTATAGTTGCGGATCGCCTTCATAATGCCCGTGCCATCTCTTTGCCATTGCTTCAATAGCAGWTSKYSCKMCNKYMTKAAMRSGMWCNNGYTCWRYKRNAANYTCCATGGCCTCATAAACGGCAAATATATCGGTTCCGTCAACCTTGACCGTTGGTATGCCAAACCCGTTCGTTCGCTCGGTCAAATCATTACCCGATGCATAATCAGCACCTGTATGCTCGCCGTAACCATTATTCTCGATAATAAAAATTGCCGGTAATTTTAAGACAACCGCCATATTCATGGCTTCAAATGTTGTCCCTTGGTTGGCGGCACCTTCCCCTAAAAACGCCAAGCCGATATTGTTGGTGCCCCTGATTTTTGCGGACAATGCAGCACCGATAGCCAGTGGCGACGAGCCGCCAACTATGGCATTGGCACCCAACATGCCTTTGGAAATATCGGCGATATGCATAGAGCCGCCCTTGCCCTTGCAAAGCCCGCCCGCCTTACGGAACAATTCCAAAGCCATGCCCTCAACATCACAGCCCTTGGCAATACAGTGCCCATGCCCGCGGTGGGTTGATGCGATATAATCATCATCACTTAAATGCATACAGACACCTGTTGCGACAGCTTCCTGGCCAATATAGAGATGCGTCATTCCCGGGATGATACCCGTTGCATAATCCTTGGCAATCCGGGTTTCAAACTCCCGAATAGTTTTCATGACGCGGTAAGCTTCTGGAAGCTCATTATGATTTAAAGCCATTTATGACCCCTTATTTTTCCCGTTAACATCAAATCATCATCAATGAAGGATTTTCAATCAAGGCCTTCAATGATTGTAAAAATTTTGCACCGGTCGCTCCATCAATAACCCTATGGTCACTGGCCAATGTAAGGGTCATCATAGTCGCAATAACGGCCTCATCATTTCTGACAATATTCCTTTTCTCGCCGACCCCGACGGCTAAAATTGCGCATTGAGGCGGGTTTATGACTGCGTCAAAGTTTTTTATGCCGAACATCCCCAAGTTGGAAATAGTAAATGTCCCCCCTTGGTATTCGTCCGGGGATAAACGACCCTCTYTCGCGCGAACGATTAAATCGGCAGCTTCGCTAGATATCTGGGAAAGCCCCTTTTTATTCGCCTTGGTTATTTTAGGCGTTATCAACCCGTCTTCCAACGCCACAGCGATAGAAATATCTACATCTTCGAACCTGAATAATGTTTGGCCGTCGAACTGAACATTACATTCAGGGTTTTTCACCAATGCTTCAGCGCAAGCTTTAACCAGCATGTCATTTACAGATATTTTAACAGTTGGAAAATTGTCATTGATCAGCTTGCGGGCTGCCAATAATTTATCAATTTCGCAATCGATAACCAACCTGAAATGCGGCGCGTCTTGTTTAGAATGCTGTAGCCGTGTTGCGATAATTTTTCGTATAGGGCTTAATGCAACTCCGTGGCCGCCAGAGATATTATCTATGAGGGCTGGCAATGTAGTCGTCTTGTTTTGCGCCGCCTTATGTGCGCGCTCAACATCTGCCTTGCCTATACGGCCATGAGAACTTTCTGTCGGGCACGCGCTCAAATCTACCCCTAGTTTTTCCGCCAATCTTTTTGCGATCGGGGTCGTTTTTATTTTTTCTTCTTCAGTAGAAAGCCCTATAGTTTCAGCCTCTGCCCGCCATTGCCCGCCATTGGTTTCAATCGCCTCTACGATATTCTTTTTTGAAATCCTGTTGCGGCGACCGCTGCCCGTCACATTGTTTAAGTTGATCCCAAGTTTTTTTGCAAATTTACGTGCGTGCAAAGTGGCAAAAACATCTGCGTCATCTTTACCGCCTTGGAGTATCTCCGGTATGTTATCTGTGCGGGGAGCGGGGTGCCTATCCTCACTTTTTTGCGCGACATCAATCGGGTTTGGTTTGGCAATAACAGTCTCGACCGCGCCGGTATTCGTGTCGCTCTCCGCCCCGCCCAATCCAGCGAGAAACAGTTCAATCTCCGCATCTGTAACCGACATATCGGCCACCAAACCAATGGGGGCTTTCACCGGAAGTGTCACACCAAGCTCGGCTATTTTTTTGCGTAAAACTCCCGAGAAAGGAGCTTCATAGACATTGGTGATTTTACTGGTTTCGATATCACATAGATCATCACCTTCAGAGAAACTATCACCTTCTGATATATGCCATGCAACCAAGGTCCCCTCTTCCATAGAAAGCCCCCATTTAGGTATCTCAAGTATGTGTATGTCACTCATTTTTTCACACTATTTTTATCAGCAATTACATTATAGCTGAATATATTTTTACGGAACCATTTTCCCTGGAGGTTGGCACTTAAAATTCTTAGCTACATTTATGTCGCCACTACCACTATATTTAGACACTTGCGGGTAAGGGCAAATAGGGCGGCTCATCTTCATTTTACCGCCGCGCCACCGCTTGGCAATAATCTGGTCGGGGGCTTTTCCTGCTTCCACCCAATTGATCAGCGGAGTCATTGCATCAATACTATCCAGGCCCAAGCCGCCATTACAATGGAACATACCTGGCACCATAAATGCCCGATATGTACTTTCAAGGTCTTTGGTTTTCTTCTGCGCAGCCTCATAGTAATTTAAAAAAGCCATCGGGTTTAAGGCTTGGTCAGCCCAGCCAAAATAGGTGATCATTTTGCCGCCATTTTTCTTAAAAGCTGAAAGATCAGGGTCTTCACTATAGGATAATTCACGAATGAGTTGCATGTCTTTACGGGCCCATTCATCATAATCAATATTTTTTAATTCGAGCTCTGGCTGATCTGGCTCTACAGCCATATATTGGAGAAATGATAGACCATATTCGGCCCATATAGTCTGCGGGTTTCCTTCAGAATATACCCAAAAATTCCAACCCGTATCCTTTTTAGAAAACATGCCCTTTGCCGGGTCTTCTTTGTCCCCGCGCTCAGACCCGACCAGCATTCGCGTATGCACCAAATTACCGTCAACATAGTATGGTTTATAAAAYTYTGYAAGTAACTGCGCYTGCTCAAGGCTTAARCATTGYGCCCCAGCGGCYGGCRWYYYWGCRCATCTYGCSACATCTTTRAYAGGTTCAAACTTACACTGCCKRGGATCRTCAATAAGACCATCCTCAAGACCATCAAGTTTATCACACTTTTCATATATTACATTTGCAATATGTTTTACTTGCCCAAGACTTAGATCTGCCTTGCTAATTATTTTGGAAAGCCTCCCCATCTTCATTGTGGTCGCAACAGTGTCGACAAGCGGGGCACCTGCTACGATACCGTCAAAATCATATGGGTATTTTTGCGACGATATGAGGCCTTGATAACCGCCTCTTGAACACCCGTCGCGATAGCTATAACTGGCATCCTGGCCATAATACGCGCGAACCAATTGCTTTGATACCAGAATTGTTACATGTACGGCGCGATACGAAAAATCGACCAAAGTTGACATATTATCATGGGCAAATTTCGCACCAGGGTACAGTGTATTCGTATGACCCGTATCCGTATAAGATGTTGCAAACCCGTGGCGTAGCCCTTTATTTGTTGCATTGGTCACAAAGGGGTCATCTGATGGATCGCCCGCCAGGCCCCTATTTCCCACCGTATATATCCGCCCGTTCCAGTCCGTCGGCAATTTCAATTGAAACCGAACTTCAGGCTGAATAACACCTTCAACTTTACAATACGCCGGGAGGTCTTTTTGGGCCGCAACCAATGTTGCTGAAATAACCGAAAAGTTCAATTCGCCCAGCCGCACGAGTTCTTTGCACATAAGGACTGGGGTGGCGACAGGTTTTCGGTAATCAATTTCCGACATATCGGCATCACCAAAGGTGCCTGCATTTTGCGCAAAAGCGGTCAGGTTAACAAAGCCGAGCAAGGCAAAAACAACCAATCCCCGCAAACCCAGGCCTTTCAAACCCAAACCTTTCAGGCTAAGTGATTTATTTCTCCAAGTCTTTACAATCTTCATGTCGTCAATCTCCATAACACGTACGCAAATCATTTTTAGTGTACGCCATATCCATCATACCAAGCACCGGGTTTATTTTTCTCTGTTTTTGTTTTGCTCTTGGCTTTCTCTCATGCTTGGCGGCAACCATTTAAAATGGCTCATGGCATTCGTCCACCCCATGTAATAATCGTCAACAGTTATGACCCCATTGCGCTGACTATAGTCACGCCAGTCATTCAGCAGTTCCTGGGCCTTTTCTGGATTAACCTTGGCGAGATTGTTTCGCTCCCCAGGATCAACCGCAATATTAAACAACTCCCAGCCTTTTTCGCCCCAAGGYGGATTACTCCAAAGGATTTTCCAATCGCCCTTGCGAACCGAACGGCGGTCAAATATTTCAGTTACGAACACCTCTTCAGCCCCATGAACAGGTTTTTCGTTTTTGTACAAAAAATTCGCAAGCGACTTGCCCTCCTGGGGATAGACCGTCCTGCCCTTATACGTTGTTCCAGGGTGCTCCACTTTACTAAGCTCAAGTATGGTTGCCGGCAGGTCAAGGATTGTAGCAAATTCACTTGACATCTTGCCCGGCTTGATCCGTCCCGGATGTGCTATAATCGTTGGTGACCGTGTACCGCCCTCTGTTGCAAATCCTTTGAAAAGTCTAAAGGGTGCTGATGATACATGTCCCCATTGCGGGCCGTACCAGACATAGGAATTGGGACGGCCCGTGTTCTCAAGGCTTAGGTCAAAGTTCGTTTCGGCCCAATTGTAATACTGAGGGCCCCAGTCAAGCGGGTTGCCGCCATCGGCTCCGTTATCCGACAGAAAGATAATCACAGTATTTTCATAGGCATCTATGGCCTTGAGGTGATTGATAACGCGGCCAATATTTGTATCCATAGACTCGACCATGCCAGCGTAAACCTGCATCCGGCGAGCTTCTAAAGCACGCATTTCCGGAGACAGCTCATCCCAATCAGGCCAAACGTCCGACGGATCCGTGTGCTCCATGTTTTGAGCGATAATCCCGGCGCTTTTCATTTTACGCATGCGTTCTAGGCGAATATTGTCATAGCCCTTTTCATACACGCCCGCATATTTTTCTATGTATTCATCTGGCGCTTGCAGCGGGTAATGGGGTGCCGTGAAGGACAGATAAGCAAAGAAAGGCCGTTCATCTTCCTTTCTGTCACCAATTTGCTCGATGATCTTTGTGGCATAATAGTCGGACGAATAAAAATCGTCCGGCAGTTCAACACTTTGGCCGTTTTCTTTGTAATGAACTTTGTCTAATTCTGCGAGCGCAGGAAATGACCTGAAATGATCTGCACTGCCCTCAACCAAGACGAAAGATTTTTCAAAACCACGTTTATTGGGCAGGTACGCATCATCGTTTCTGCCGCCCATATCCCACTTGCCAGAAATCATTGTCTCATAACCCGCACCGCTCAGAAGCGATGCAATCGTGACAACTCTCTTGTTCAGATAGGATTCATATCCAGGCGCACCAATTTGCGCGCCGCGCTGTTCTCCGGCCATGGTACCAATTCCAGAAAGATGGTTGTTAACCCCGGTTAGCAACATGGCGCGGCTTGGCGTACACACGGTATGGACATGAAAGTTGGTCAT
Organism: Robiginitomaculum sp.; assembly: GCA_002733385.1. Lineage (GTDB taxonomy): Bacteria > Pseudomonadota > Alphaproteobacteria > Caulobacterales > Maricaulaceae > Robiginitomaculum_A. Next base: position 21,704 of record NVVO01000026.1, on the reverse strand, counting down.
CGTCAGGCCAGACGACGCCAGAGCTTCCAAATTTGGCGTATGTATCTCGCCGCCAAATGGGCCGATGTCTGAATAACCAAGGTCATCAGCCAGTATCAGAAGGATGTTTGGGCGCTCCGCCGCGTCCATATCACCTTTCTCGGCGGTTTTTTTGTCAGCACAGGAGGTGACCATGAAAAGCGCCGCGCAGACCACCGCAAGCCCAAGCGGCTTTCTTAAAACGCGCCCAGACCACCCGCCAGTTGCCCGGCCATAATTATTCTCTAAATTTCTCATATTTCGCACCTCATAAAACGTCATCTATTCATTTTTGTTGTACTATATAAAAGGGCGTTATGAAAGGGAATAAATACAACATCAGACACTTTCATTTTTCGGCCATTTTAACGGGGTTTTATTGTTTTGTTGTGGCGATACATTAACCGCCATGAAGTTAGCATGTTTTTTTGTTGTACATTACTTGCATTAAGCACTATACAGGAATAGGTGGATGGCAGCCAATTTCAAGGTCTCGACATCCAATATATAGTTATTATAAGGTATGAGTTTATGAAATTGGTTCTTCGCGTAGTCCTCCCGATATTTTTACTGAGCGCCCTATTGGCTTTTTTGTGGCTTAAAAATACCAATACCAGCCAACCAAACTTTGTTCGACAGCCGAGTATAATGCAAAACCCTAACCCCCGCGCACCATTGGCGGCAATCCTGAAGTTTACGTCCGACCAAGCTGTGGCAACACTTATTGAGATTGATGACGGCGATCGTAATTGGTCTATCAATTTCGACAAACAGAACATTACACCTGACGGCCATATCCTTCTTGGCATGCGGGCTGGGCGCACCCACCAGATCAAAATCTCTATCACAAACGAAAATAATGAAACCACACAGGCCAAACATGTTCTCACATACGAAACCCCGTCTTTACCGGTTTCGGGTTTGAACTTTCCAACTATAGACGTCAACAAAGTGCTCCCAGACCGCCTGGAACCTGGATATACCATATTAAGCGTCCGCCGCCGAGCAATAGGGCGCCCACTCTGGCTAACGCCAGCGCAGATGAGTTTCACGCGAAATTGGTCTTTACTACTTATACTCGACACGGCAGGAGAGGTTGTGTGGTACTATGTATCTGACACGCGGATTTCTGGTGTTGACCAATTGGAAAATGGCAATTTGTTCTTTCATCTTGCTGATTTTAGATCTATCGAAATTGATATGCTCGGAAATGTTGTTGGCGAATGGTATGCCGAAAACCGCCGAAAAACCAAGTTTGCGTCAGACAACCCCATACCAATTAAAGGCATCCAAACGCTTCACCATCAACCGCACGAAATGCCAAATGGTGATTTCCTTGCGTTTTCAGCTAACCCTCGTTCCATACCTAATTATTATACGAGTACAACCGACCCGGATGCGCCGCGTAAAACCCAAAATGTTATGGGCGATTCTGTTATTCAATTTTCAAAAACTGGTGAAATTCTCTGGCGGTGGAACGCATTTGATCACCTGGATATAAACCGTATTGGATACGGTCTGTTCGAACCTTATTGGCATACGCGCGGGTTTACAGATCATCTGGACTGGACACACGCAAATGGCGTCACTTACGACCCCGTCCGAAATGACATTCTTATTTCCCTGCGTGTACAAGACGCCATCATTAGCATTGACCGGGAAACCAGCGAGATAAATTGGATTTTAGGCGACCACCAGGGTTGGAGCGAAGAGTTTCAATCCAAATTACTCACACCAATTGGCGATAATTTTCGCTGGCCTTTTCATGGACACAACCCCCGTATAACCGCTGAAGATACGCTTGTCATGTTTGACAATGGTATATTGCAAGCGCGACCATTYGAYAAACCSTTACCMCCTGACCAAACTTTTAGCCGTGGTGTAGAGTTTAAAGTTGACGAAGACGCCATGACMGTKCGKCAACTTTGGTCTTCCACRGAACAACTTTCTGATGACGACTCWTGYAACAGTTGGGCTATGGGCGACGCCCACCGACTTCCRAAAACCGGAAATATGCTGATTATTTATGCTTTTTGTGTCCCGCGTATTGAAGGGCTTAGTTATGATGAACGTGAYGCAACTCRCCGACATGTTGACGATTTTCCYACTCAAGGGATTGTRCGAGAATACACATACACAAARCCGAGAGAAACTCTATTAGAAGTRAAAATTCATAACCCTGATGACATGATGCAATGGGAAATTTACGGTGGGCTTCATACGGCAAGCCTATACTCGACCTCAAAATAAGCGCGCCGATTACGTATCGGCTTAACCGTTTATTTTTGCTTTAATCGTTTTTCTAGCACGTCTATCTGGTTTTTGATGTTCTGGTTGTCCGGAAAGCGTATTTCCAATAATTTGAGATGGGTAAACGCGCTTTCAAAGTCACCTTTTTGTTGATAAATCAAGGCAAGCATATAGTTTAAATTGGCATTTTGCGGCGCATGTTTCACGGCAGTTTCTAAAACACTTAATGCTTGGCCCACATGCCCCATATCATTCAGCGCTACGGCACGCACATAGGCATAATGCGCATTAGCGGGCGCATTTTCATTGGCATTTTTCAAATAAAACAAAGCGTCTTTTGGCCGTTTTTGACGAATAAGATTTAGCGCCATAGAAAAGTTTAAATCCGCATCATCAGCCTGCCCCGTCAACCCTGCCTTCAACACATCCATGCCCCTTGGATCATCACCAAGCTCGCGATATATATCCGCAAGATTGACAAAGCTGGCCCCAAAATACGGATCTATTTCTAGTGATGCCAGATAATGTTCTATAGCTTCCTCATTATTACGGCGGACGCGATAAAACCCTGCCAAATTAGCCCGCCCCTCTCCGCGCCATGCAGAGACCTCCTCTGCACTTAGAAGCTCTTGCTCGGCTTGCTTATGATCTTGCGCCGCACCTGCAAGCGCACGAGCGGCCTCGACACGCACGGCACGGCGCGGGTCGGAAAGTAACGGCGATAATATCTCTACCCGGCGCGTCAGCGGAATGATTTCATGAGCTTTTAGTGCGCCCAAGCGCTGCAGAGCATCGTTGGAATTCAGTCCCGTCTGTAGATATAAAAGACTGTCCTCATTAGGAAAATAGGACAGTAAGGCATACAGGCTGGCCTTAATAATTGCCGGCAAGCTATCGTATTTTAACAAGGTTTTAAGGTCATGTTCTGCGCCGGCCTTACCGTGCAAAACACGGTCAACCACCAAACCAAAATGAAGCGGCATTTCTTCTGCTTTGCCAAACCAGGTGTCGATATTGTCCTGGGCCCAGATTTGGGTTTTATCGCTATGACAAGCCGTGCATACATCTGGTGCGCCGATCTGGTGGCCAAGACCCGGACGCGGCACGCGAAAACTATGATCCCGGCGCTTATCAACCTGCATATAGGTCCGTGTTCCCATGTGACAATTTACGCACAGCGCCGCTTCAGATCCAATTTTATGTCGCGTGTGGTCGGGTGTATCAAAAACCTCAGCCTTGTGACAGGTCGCACATAAAGCATTGTCAGGGGCTTTGGTTTCGAGCGTATGGGGGTTGTGGCAGTCTGAACATATAACGCCATTTTGGTACATTTTACTTTGCAAAAATGAACCCCATACATAATTCTCATCACGGACTTTTCCGTCTGGAAAATAATCCGGCGGCAGGATGAGAGCAGGGCTAAAACTGTCCAGGAATTTATCCCCTGCATCAAAACCGTCGGTTAAAGGGGTTCGCCGGGAATGACAGGCCGCGCACGTCTCGATTTGGCTTTGATCCCGGCTTTGCCCATTCTCACCCACCCAGTGCGCAATCGAAGCATTTTCTGCAAATGCCCAATTCCCGTTTTGAGACTTGTCTTGTTTGACCTCATGCTCTTTATCCTCATGCTCTTTATCCTCATGTCCTGCCGCCACAATATGGCAAGATTTACACCCCACATTTATGCTGTCCCAGTGTGTAGAGAATGTATCCCTATTGACGTCATAGTTTCGTTTTAACCCTGACGAATGGCAATCGGCACACATACCGTTCCAATTTTGTAGAGGCTGTGTCCAATGCAAACGGTCAGTTGGCCGCACAAGGTCGTCCCCATAAATATGAAACCAACGCTGGCCGCCTTGTTCGTCCGAGCGGCTATCCCACGAAAGCGGCAAGACCTGATATTTGCCGCTCTCCATTTTGACCAAATACTGCTGGAGCGACCGTACACCAAATGTGTATTCAATTCTAAAGTCTTTCAGCTTGCCGTCTTTGCTCTCGGTGTTAACCCAAAACGCGTCACCCTTTTTAAAGAAGCTGGATGTCACGCCGTTGACACTGATCGTCTGATTTTCAAAATTGCCAAGCACCGTATTGGCGCTTGCGTGTTGTACGGCTTTGCCGTGGTCCGAATTGGCCCATTCCCGGGTTTGCTCCAGATGGCAATCCTGGCATTTTTGTTCTGAATTTACCTGCGCCGTACCAAGTTTATTCCGGCCCTCACAGCTTACTAATAAAGTAGATAGAGCCATTAAGAAAATTAAAGGCGGGGTTTTTACGACGTGAAGCATTCAATTACTGCCTAGTTATTTGTACCAGTAAATTCTGTAGGTCATCGCGAACCATTGCCGTCCGTCCAGATTGTTCCCCCTTGGACATATTCACCAGTACAGATAAAATCCTCTGCAACCTTGCGGCCAATTCACGAGCATCATCAGCATTTAGGCCCTCGTTGGAACCGCTTGAAGATTTAAGCCTTGTACGGGTTTGGCGCACGACAACAGCAACGGATTCGACGAATACATCTGGTTGGTTTGATAAATACCCGCACCAGGCACGCGTCAAATACAAATCCGTACTCCAGTAATTTGCTAACAGGCTGTCGAGTATCTCAAGCGCTTCCGCCGCAATATCCTGATCTTTTTGTGCGTGAGCAACGACTATTCGCCAATCAACTCTCAGCTTCACCGCTATTGGGTACAAGATTGAGGTTGGTGTTATGCCTGCCAAATTATTATCGAGATTTGCGACCTTTTCAAAATCGCCTGATGCACCAAAAACCCAGGCCTCCAGGACACTTCTGTTGGCGCCAATTTGTTCGTTCGCTATCTTCGCAACTTGCGCACTAATAGATTTCTGGGCCAGGGAGCCAAGGTTTAACCGTAATAAACCCAATTGGGCGGGGTTATAATTTGGATCATAATTGAGAGCTATTTTATAAAGCTCCAAAGCCAATTGGGTATCCCCCTCATACTCAATGCTGAGCGCTCTCATGGTTGCTTTTTCAGCAGGGTCATCAAGAACGGAACCGATTAACTCGGCGCGTTTGAAAGCATCATGCCTCAACATCTGTTCGGCAATGTAGAAAACGTCCAGGCCTCTACGGTCTGGTGTGCGTAACACTTTTGCTAGCGGGTCATATTTTTCAAACAACGCCGAAAGATCATCATTGGTCAAACCGTCGGCATTATATTTACTAAAAAAAGCCAACTTATTCTTGTCATCTGTATTTATACTGGATTTTTTTGCCATACGGTGAATGGTCTGATTGTCAAGCAGAGCCATGATAGCCACATCCTCTAAGCCCCGCATCCCCAATTGGTTATAGTGTTTATAATTTTCAGAAAATGCTTGGCGACCGTGCTGAACTCCGTCCCAAATATCAATTGGGCTGTCGGAGGCAACAAAAAACAGAACCTCGGCTTCGGGACGGTATAGTTCTACAAATTCGTACTGATTGACGATAGTTTTCATCAACACATTGAGGAGTTCTTGATCCACAAATCTGGAATTTATCCACTGTAAGAAAACACCACCATCGTTAAGGTGTGTCTTTGCAGCTGCTAAAAATTCCTGCGTATACAGATTGGCGGCGGCACCTGTCCATGGATGGGATGGTTGGGAGACAATAATATCATACTTTTTGTCCGTCAGCATGATTGCATTTCGTGCATCATTTAGGATTAGATTTGTACGCGCCTCCAAAAGAGGGTTCTTGCTGCGAACATGTGAAATAGAGCGGTTTGCGCGCAAAATTTCTGGCTCCAACTCAATCACATCAATGTCTGAAATATGTGGTGGCGCGCCCTCTAATGCGACACCGCCGCCAAGGCCAATCACCAGCATTGTTTCTGCATCGGGCCGGGCAAGCGCAGGCAATCCCGCCAACCATTTTTGTGATAAATTATACGGCGGCGCACCTTTTCTGCTGACAGCAGATTCGGAAAGTCCATTACTAGAGATATAGTAAAACCCGTCCAGTTCGCGCATCATGACGGTCGCAGATCGCCCGACACCATAATAAACTTCTTCGCCTCGAGTTTGTTGGCCAGCAAATTGCGCGTATAAAATCTTGTCAGGCCGGTGCAAAAACTGGGTGAAGACGCCTAACAATCCGACGACCATCACAGTTGCGATAACCGCCTTGCGCGGCGGTTTTGACAAAACCATGCACGCCAAGGCAATTGCCCCGTTCAAGAGCATTGCCAAGCCGAGTGTCGGGCCATACCCCAATATGGGCAGTATAAAGAAACCTGCCGCGATAGAGCCAAATATTGCCCCAACCGTATTCCACGCGTAAATACGACCAGAAACATGCGCAACTTGTTCCGGAATATTGGTCGCCAGACGAACCGCCGTCGGGAAGCTTGCCCCGATAAAAAATGCCGATGGGGTTATAACGCAAAATGCGTAAACGACTTTTAATAAGAGAGGTGCCGTTGTGGGCACCCAGAAATGGATAAGCCAGAAAGCTAAAAATGACAGAACTGCCGTTAGTATTTGCGAGCCAATAAAGATGGCCTTCGCACAGTTCACATTCAACGTGAACCGTCCGGCAACATATCCGCCGAGTGCTATTCCGAACAAGAAACTGGCCAGCATAACCGAAAATGCATAGATCGTTCCGCCGAAAATATGGGCCAACAATCGTGTCCAGAAAATTTCCAGTATAAATGAGACCAAACCAGATACAAATATCAGCGGCATAACCCAGTGAAACACCTTGGCTGGTTTAAGGTCAGTGTCGGGTCTAGTTTTTTCTTGTGATTTTCTCTCTAATTTTTCTATTTTTTTCTGAAGTGAAATTGCCAATACAAAAATCAAACCATTGACCAAGGCGCCAACAACCAATGTTAGTAGCAAACCAATATAGGGGAGCAGCAAAAAAGCGGCTATCAATGTACCGAAAACGGCGCCCAATGTATTGACCCCGTACAGCCAGCCAATACGCGGGCCGATATCATCCGTCTTGGTCACAACATAGCGCGATAAAATTGGCAATGTTGCCCCCATGGCGGTCGTCGGTACGCCCAGGATAATAAATGTTGCGATCAGGTAAAACAGCGTTTGCCCCAGGCCGCCAGACGATACGGGTGCGCCTTGGCCGCCGTATAAATATGTCAACATGAGCTGGGTTGCAACCAGTAGAGTTGGCACCAATAAAGCCGTTATTGCAATAATACCCTCTAACACGCCATAGAGCAAGATAGGTCGTTTTACAGTGGTTATGAAACGTGCGGCCAGCCCGGCTCCCAATGCCAAGCCGGCCATATATGCCGCCAATACTGTAGCGACGGCAATATGGGATGTACCAAATATGGAACTTAGGTTTTTTAGCCAGGCAATTTGATAAATCAGCGCGGAAAAGCCCGATAGAAAAAAGCAAACCCCAATGATGAGCAGAATTAAGAAGTTTGATGAGTGTAGCCGGCGCGAAGCGGACATTGTTTGAGTTTTATTCTTGCCGCTTTTGTTATGGGCTTTGGCTACCATATTCTTATTTTGTGTAGGGTTTTTCATATGGTGCTGTTTCTTATAAATGTGTCACTTCACGTCTATATTCACAACATTTTAGACAATAGTCCACTAACTTGGCCAAATTTATCAAGATAATATAAAGTTTTCAAACGAGGTGAATTACACATTATATAGGTCATTCACCTCGAATTGGACAACTGGCCAAATGATTAATGTTAAGGGGCGAGTAGTTTTACTTCATCTTATATGTCATAGTGACACCAAATGTAGCCGGGTCAGATAAGAGAACTGTATCCGCCCCTGCTCCAAGCCCAGTAGATCTGCTCAAAAAGTACACTTCGTCGAAGATATTCTTGCCCCATAAGGCGGCCCTAATATGATTATCTCGGCCAAATGTATAGGATATCTGGGCGTTCGTAACAAAGTAAGCTTTATCCTGTGTGACATTCGCCAGATTAAAGAACCTTGAACCCGTATATCTTCCATCTGCACCAATGCTCAATACGGACCCATTATCAAGGTCCCACTCCCGTCTGACTGCTAAGTTGGCTGTCAGGCTAGGTGCTTGTGGTAACTTGGCACCTATGAGGGGGTTTGCATTTGGATTTTGTGTTTTGTTGCTTAAATATCCGGCACCAAAATCAATGAAGCCACCTTCAAAAGGCAACAAGTTCAACTCTACCTCCCCACCATATATTTTAGAGTCCACATTGATGACTACAAATTGGCCGGCAATACTTTGGTTGATTTGCTGATCCTTGTAATCGTTAAAGAAGACGGCCGCATTTAGGCGCGCACGATTGTCTGCAAATTGAGTTTTAAACCCAAACTCATAAGCATTGATCGTTTCAGGTCGTATCGGGGTGTCTCCCAAACTGCGACCCGTCACTGAATCAAGGTTCATAATGGACATTGGCGCGGCATTAAAACGACCAGCCTTAAAACCACGGCTCCACTTTGCGTAAACCAGCACATCATCTGCTGGTGTGAACTCAGCACCAAGCGTGGCGCCCCAATTATTGAAAGTTGTGTCATTTATTTGGGCCGTTGGATCAGTGTCTCCGCCCACCAAAATCAACCGGTTCGGCCCTCCGCCAACCGCGCCGCCTGTGAAAACACCGATTCCGTTGGCTGTAGCAATATCCGCAAGTTCATCGAATGATGGCAACGGATTACCGCCGAGCAATGAAGCATCCAAATCAACACCAGGCAAAAACCCCGGGAATGCCAGAAGCGCGGCAGCCCGCCCTTTGATATTATCAGAACCATAGCGAATACCGCCCTTTAAGGCTATTTTATCGCTGAGCTGATATTCAGCCTCACCATAAGCTGAAAGTGTCGTATTATCAAATTCTGCAAATGATTGAACCACCATAGTCCCCATGGGAGTTCCAAAAAGAGGCCCGGTTTGCCCTGAAACATTCTCACTGAAGTAATAGCCACCAACTATCCATGAAAGCGGCTTATCGGTATTCGAAGCCACTCGAATTTCCTGGCTAATCTGGTTTTGTTCATTATCAAGGAAGAAATGAAAACCTGAAGCTGGCGACCCATCCGAATCCTCAGACAAAAGTTGGTTGTTCTCCTCATAAGCTGATATGGAAGTTACGACAAATTTATCAAAATCAATATTTACCTGTAGAGACACGCCACCAGCATCGACATCATTTCTGGGATCTGCTAGGTTGGAAGATATTTCTCTAAGGTTAGCACTATCTCTAAAACCGTTACCGTCAACACAGGCACCAAAAACCTCGGGCGTTGGACACGGTAAGGCCGGGTTATTTGGGTCAAATCCGCCCAGTGTTTTATAGCGGATATTGTCACTGCGCACACGTTCAATATGCCCTTTAAGGTTTGCTGTTATGTTTTCACTAGGCTCAAAAGCCAGCTGAGCCCGAGCGGCAAATTTATTACGGTTAACGTCATCATTACCCGTTAGCAAATTTCGCCGAATACCATCTCTTGTTTGATATGTCGCTGAAGCTCTGAACGCAGCAGAATCGCCTATTGGCGCCCCATAAGCACCTTCCAAATCAAACTGGTTAAAGCGCCCATATGTGCTGGTAAGATACCCGTTCGCATCACCGCCAACAACTGGCTTCCTACTGATGAAATTAATCGCACCACCTGTTGTATTTCGTCCATAAAGCGTATTTTGTGGCCCGCGCAACACCTCAACACGTTCCAGATCATAAAGCTGCAATATATTGACCACAGGAGAATTCAGTACGACCTCATCGGAATAGACCCCGACACCACTCTGCAAATTAAAGCTAATTCCCGTAGAACCAACACCGCGCAAGAAAATATTTGCATTTGTCGAGCCTGCATTCGCATTAATACTAAGGTTGGGCACCTGCAACAATACTTCATTCGAATCACTAGGGTTCAACCTCTCTAAGGCCTCCTGTGAAAAAGCAGATACCGAGACACCAACGGTCTGTAACGATTCCGACCGCTTGGTAGCTGTCACAATGACCTCATCGAGCACAAACCCTGTATCAGCGCTTGCTGAACTATCATCGGTTTGCGCCACAGAGAATTTCGCGCTTGCTAGCGAAACGGCAAGCGTCAATCCTAATATGGTAAAAATTCTTCCTAGCGTACTAATAGAGTACATTTTTATTCCCCTTTTTTTTTGTTTCCGAACAACAACATAGAGTCCAAGACGAGCCTCCTCGTCGATATGCTTTACGTGCGGACGCAATAAAATTGCCGTCCTAGATAAAAAATACTTATGTATCAGTACCACACTGATTATTTTTGTACAACATTTATTTTCAATATTGTACGTTTTTTTTTGATGTCAATCATTGGTGCATTATAAATTACATCTTGCAATTTAGGGGCCCGGTAACTCATTAAAGCCAGTGATTTACACTCACAGCCACAATAAGCGCCTATTTTAGTGTAGTTTACGCGTGTTTCTATGAACTTATCAATCAGCAACCATAGGCGGACAAAATAAGATATTTACTTTTTACAGTGCTTGGCCGGATTAAGATAAACTCTTTTTGCTCACCCTTTAATTTACTTATTTTTAAGCGTTACTTTTTTTGATGTACATTTATGACGTATCATCAACATCATTTGTTGATGGCACAGGATATCATATTACGTGCTGCGGTCAGCCCCGAACAATATCTCTGCCTCGACCGCCTACGCTAACTTTCGCGATTTGAAATCCCGGAGCATCTCGTGTGCAGCATTGTGACCGGGCGCGCCTGAGACGCCGCCGCCAGGGTGCGTGCCTGCACCGCACATATACAGGTTCTTGATCGGCGTGCGGTAATCGGCGTAGCCAGCTGCTGGCCTGAGGCTGAATAWTTGATCCAGGTGCTGGGCGCCGTGAAAGATGTCACCGTCGGTCAAGCTAAATTCCCGTTCAAGATCTAGCGGAGTCAAAATTTGTCGGGCAATGACGGACTTTTTAAAGTTGGGCGCGTAACTGTTAACCGTATCAATAACATGGTCGGCGACCTCCTCCTTAACGTCGTCCCATGACTTGCCGTTCGGAAGATTCGGGTCGAAATGTTGACAGAACAGTGTTGCTATATGTGCCCCGGCAGGCGCCAGACTGTCGTCCACGGTGCTGGGAATGCTCATATTGATGATTGGCTTTGCCGACCAGCCATCCCGTGAGGCGCTGAGATAGGCATCTTCGCAATATTGCAGCGATGGACAGATAAATGTGGAGCAGGTGTGATGCTCCTGTTGATTAGTTCCGGGCCGGCAGAGAAAATCCGGTAGCTCCGACAATGCCACATTCATGCGAAAGCTCCCCGATCCGCAACGCCAAGTCTGCATTCGCTTGTGGAACGCAGCGGGCTGGTATTCAGGGTCAACTAGGCGTGTGAACAGCAGTTTCGGGTTAAGATTGGAAACTACGGCGCGGGCCCGGATCGTGGATCCGTCTTCCAGAACGACGCCGCGGGCGACACCTTCTTCGACAAGAACCTCTTTCACGCCTGCATTGAGTTGGATATCGACACCGCGCGCTTCGGCGGACCGCGCCATAGCCTGGGTAATGGATCCCATACCGCCGCGGGCATAGTCCCACTTACCCTGTTTGCCGCTTGTCATACCCCAGGCATGATGCAGCAAACCATAAGCTGTGCCGGTGGCATATGGGCTGAGGAACACGCCGGTCAGCGCAGGAAAAGCCAGCATGCCCTTGAGGATATCCGACTCGAACCAGTTGTCGAGATAGTGACCGATACTCATTGTAAACTGGTTTATAAGAGCCTGGGTGGCGGCGTTGTCTAGTTTGCGCATACGGTTGCCTATGGTCAGTGCGCGTAACGCATCCCGAACACCACCGCCCAGATTTGGCGGAGTCTCAAGCACCATCTGCTTAACGGCCCCGGCGACTTTCGTAATCTCTGCATCAAACGCCGCATACTGATCGGCGTCACGGGGCGAAAACTCCCGGATTGCAGCAACCGATGCTTCCACTGTCCGGGGCATTAGAAAACCCGGCCCATCAATTTGTGGAGCAAATGCGCCGGCCGAGCGGCTGATTATCTCAAATCCGTATTTCCGAAGCTCAAGGTCCTCGATCACCTTCGGCTCAAGCATACCAACCACGAATGAGGCGATCGAGCAGCGAAATCCGGGATGTATCTCTTCAGTGACCGCCGCACCGCCGACTACATGGCGACGTTCCACGACTTTCACGGAGTGCCCGGCTGCAGCCAAATAGCCCGCACAGGTCAGACCGTTGTGCCCCGCCCCAACAACGACAACATCAAAATCTTTATTTTCCATAGCGCATCCTTTTGTTTATTTTTGTACATCTTTTACAAGCTGACTTTCTGCGCAAAAGCCGCTTTTTAGGCGGCTAAACACTGCATTTACCCGTTATTGCACATCAATTTATACGTCACCGTACATCTTTTCATTTATCATTGTACACCTTTTTATTAATTACACTGTCCGTCTTCATATAAATGAGGCAGATTAAATTTGCCGCTCTAGGTGTGGAGTCTCAATAGGTTGTTTGCATTTAGGTTCAATCTTGAGATCGGTGTTTTATCCTTTATGCCTCCATGTGGTCTGTGCCAGTTATACATATGTTGCCAATCGGGTTAAGTTCTGGCTCGCTCATCGGAGTTTTGGTATTTACGAGCATAAGCCCACTCACGAATGATGGTTTGTATGAACCGTTCAGCTTTGCCATTGGTTTTGGGTGTGTAGGGTTTCGTACGGATGTGCCTCAAGCCCAGATTTTTGCAGGCTTTGGCAAAGTCTTTCGATATGTAACAACTGCCATTACCTGTCATGACGCGCTGTGCAGTGATACCGTGTTTTTTCAACCATGCTATTAGCCGCCTTAAGGTGCGCCACAGCGCTGACCGCCTTCTACAAGAGGCAGGCTGCGCATTCATTGGCAAAGATGTCAGAATAACTCAGGCGTGAATGGTCATCGACGCAGAGTGCGTAGCCTGCCTCTTGTACATGGACATAGTCCCAACCTGCACCAGCAGATTTTCCGGCTCGGGTGCCCGTTACCCGGTGTCCGGGCCGCCAGAACCGGTTTAGTTTCTTGATATCGAAGGTGAATCAACTCGCCTGGTGTTTCTCGTTCATAACGGCGTACAGGTTCTTTGGGCTCCAAATCCCTGGCTCTGGAAAGCCTGGCGCGTCTTAAAGCACGGCTGATCGTCGCCCGGGATACGCCAACCAGCTTGGCGATATGTTTGCCAGTTAAGTGTTGCTTCCGGTATGTGATGATCTGTTTGATTATATCTTTCGGTGTGGGGTTATAGAGCTTGTCTGGGCGCGATGATCTGTCAGACAAAGCCTCCCGTCCACCAACTTTATACCGTTTCAACCACTTGTGAGCCGTTGTTTGGCTCACCCCGGCATTGAGAGCTGCCCGCTTGACAGGCTGGCCTGCCAGAATGTTTCTGACCATTGTCTCTCGACCTTTTGGGGTTAATCGTGCATTCTTGTGCATGTTCATTCGGTGTCTCCTCGTAAGTCTAATGTTTGGTAACACCAGTCTGCACGATCAACATCGAATGAACAACCTATTGAGACTCCACATCTAGGTCGCTAGGCAAGGAGTAGTTCGCCAGCAAGGTCCTGTTTTTGAGTGTCTGATACCAGCGTTCGGTCTTGCCTTGTGTCTGTGGATGATAGCCCGCGCTCTTTTGTTTCCTTAGGCATGAGTTTTATTTCCTCATGGTCTTGTCGCGCTTTTCTTCTTCTGCTTAATACAGTACAGGTCTGTAATATATTCATTATTACGAAGAGCATATTCGCTCTATAAAACCATGCCTATGGTCAACCACCCCGGATGTTTCGTTGTAAACCGGATGTTTCGTTGTAAATAAGTTTAATTTATAATTTTGGAGTTTAACAGATATGACATTTTCGACTTGGCCCAGTGCTATTACCTTTCATACCTTTTTAAAGTTATTGGTTGTGCTCTTCCTACCCTTTCTCGTTTTACTGGGAAGCTGCTCTCAAAACAATGCTGGCAAAACTGAGACTGAACAATTAGCCGGTGCTGAAGGTTCACCGCAAAGCCTTTTTAAGCTATTGCCTAGCGTTGTGCAAAACCCAAACCCCCGCGTTCCTTTAGCGGCTGTATTAACTTTTTCAGCCCGCCAACCCGTGAACGTTCGCGTAACTATCTCTGATGGTAAACGCCAGCAGGTCATCGAGTTTGACACAACCCATGACCCAAGCCTCGGGTTACCCCTTGTAGGTATGCGCGCCGGGCGAGAGCACAAAATTGTCGTCGAAATACAATCAGTGGACGGCGAAAAAATGAACAGAAGTGCCGAAATCACTTACGTTACGCCGCCGCTTCCGGCGATGGGGAAAAAATTCCCTACCATTGATGTCAAGACGTCAAAGCCTGCAGAGATGGAACCTGGCATAACGCTCCTGAGTGTGCGCCGGCGCGGATTTGGCCGGGCCATATGGATGTCAAAGACACAGCTTAAATTCTCGCGAGAGTTTTCGCTGTTACTCGCTCTGGACAACGAAGGAGAAGTTATTTGGTATTACGAGTCCGATGCACGTATTGCCGGGGTCGATCACTTGGAAAACGGCAATATTCTTTTTCAGCTTGGGGACTACCGCACGGTCATAATAGATGTGCTCGGCAATAAAGTGCAGGAATGGTATGCAGAAAAACGTCCATACGGCAAACCTGAAAATGTGAACGCTATTCCCATTAAGGGCATTCAAACATTGCATCATCAACCTCACCAAATGCCAAATGGGCATTTTCTCAGCTTTGCCGCGAATGCGCGCGTCATTGAAAACTACTATACGAGCGAGACAGATCCAAACGCGCCGCGGGCCACCCAAACCGTGATGGGCGATACGATTATCGAATTTGATAAAAATGGCAACATCATTTGGAGCTGGAACGCATTTGACTATCTCGACACCAGCAGAATAGGCTATAATACACTTGATGCATATTGGCCGACAAGAGGTTTTCCCAACCATCTCGACTGGACACATGCCAATGGTGTGACTTACGACGAAAAACGGGATGCGATCCTTATTTCTCTGCGCGTTCAGGATGCGATTATCAGCATTGACCGAGAGACTAAAGAGATAAACTGGATCCTTGGTGTCCACTCTGATTGGCGAGACGATCTTAAATCCAAACTCTTGACCCCTATTGGCGATAATTTTAGATGGCCCTATCATGGGCATAATCCGCGTGTCACCAAACAAGACACAATCGTCATTTATGACAATGGCATTCTTCAAGCTCGCCCGTTCGACGACTTCTTACCGCCCGACAAAACATTCAGCCGGGGTGTTGAATTTGATATCGACGAGACAGCGATGACCATTCGTCAGCTTTGGGCCTCAGATCACAAGCTCACACCCGACACCTGCAACGGTTGGGCAATGGGCGACGCACACAGGCTTCCGATCACAGATAATATGCTGATCATCGACGCTTTGTGTGTTCCGCAGATTGAGGGCATAAGCTATGATCAATATGATACGAGCAAACGCTCTACCGACGACTTCCCGTACCGCCCCCGCATCCGTGAATATAAGCGTAATGATACTGACGATAATAATGTCAATAAGGATATGGTTTTTAATGTTGAACTCTACGATTCCGATGAGTTGATACTTTGGCAGGTTTATGGCGGCATGAGAATCCCAAGTTTTTATGTAAAAAACAAAGATGAATAAGTTTGGGGTATTTGGTGAAGGCTAAAATAGCGACAAAATGACAACTGCTAAAAACATCTTGTTTCTCATGGCCGACCAATTGCGCTGGGATTGCCTGTCGACCTATGGGCACCCTTTGTTAGACACACCGAATATTGATTGGCTTGCGCAAAATGGTGTTCGCTTTGATCGCGCCTATGTTCAATCTCCCATATGCGGGCCTTCGCGTATGAGTTTTTACACCGGGCGTTATGTGAGCTCCCATGGTTCAACCTGTAATGACGTTCCCTTGCGGGCGGATGAGCRCACGCTTGGCGACCATTTAAGGCGGCTCGGCGTCGAAACAACTCTGGTTGGTAAAACCCATATGAGGGCTGACCGCGCCGGGTTGAAACGACTAAATGTGCCGGGGAATAGCCAGGATGCTGTGCGGGCGGCGGAATGCGGATTTGATATTTTCTTTCGTGAGGAAGGCATTTATCCAAAGTCGCTTGAAGACGTACCTGAAAAGCATGACAAGGCTCTCTATAACCAATGGCTGAAAGAACAAGGCTATGGCGGCCCTAATCCGTGGGAGAACTGGGTCAACTCTGTTGAAGACGACAACGGCAATATAGTTTCTGGCTGGCTGTTATCCGCCAGTGATCGCCCGGCACGGGTTAAAGAACAGCACAGTGAAACACCTTACCTCACCCAAAAGGCTATCGAGTGCATAAAAGAAAAAGGTGCGGCCCCGTGGTGCATTCATGTCTCTTATATCAAACCGCACTGGCCTTATATTGTGCCTGCGCCCTACCATTCACTTTATAAAGATAAAGAACTGCCCCTCCCTATACGGGGCAATGCGGAACGCAATAACCCGCACCCTGTTTACCAAGCCTTGATGAACCGCCGGGTGTCTCAAGCATTTAGCCGCGATGATATTCGTGCCAATGTACTGCCCGCTTATTTTGGGTTAATCAAACAGCTCGATGATCAAATTGGTGTTTTGCTCGACTATTTACGAAGCTCGGGGCAAATCAATGATACCATGATTGTCTTTACATCAGATCATGGTGACTATCTTGGCGATCACTGGCTTGGTGAAAAGGACTTTTTCCACGAAAGCTCGGTTCGTGTGCCGCTGATCATATATGATCCAAGCAGTGATGCAAATGCGACACGCGGAACGGCGTCTCCCCATCTTGTTGAAGCCATTGATATCGTGCCAACCTTTGTCGAGCGGCTTGGCGGCAATACCGACCAGTGGATGGAAGGCCATTCCTTGCTCCCCATCCTGCGCGACAATAAGGCGCAAGCTTTACGCGAGACAGTGTTCAGCGAGTATGATTATGCCCTCATGGATTTTCGTTTGGACACGTCTTCACGGGTTGAAGACGCGGCAATGACCATGGCGTTAACGGAGAAGTGGAAATATGTCCATTTTCCCAATTATAGGCCCATGCTGTTTGACCTTAAAGAAGATCCCCAGGAATTACGCGATCTTGGCGCTGATTCTGGTAGCCAAACTGTGCTCCGTGACATGCGCGACAGGCTCAGTGAATGGGCCTTGCGCTCCAGGCGGGTGACTGAAAGCACGCAAAGCCTAAGGGAGAGATCCAATTCGCAAGCGACGCGAGGTATTATCCTTGGCGCATGGGACGCAGCCGATGTTGCGGACACAAGGCGAGAAGAAGCAGAGTTCGACAAATCGCCTCGACGGTCCACAGATAGAATGAGCCATAAAAACAATAAAGGATATTCAACATGACAAATCAAACGCAGCCGGGGCCTCACGGTATAAATAACTTTGGTACACGGCAATTGCTGATTGCAGTCCTCTTTATCCATACGGTTGCTCCACTGACATTTATACTTCAACCTATTGTCGTTCAGGGTCTTGTGGAACAAGTTGGCTTTTCACCAAAACAGGCAAATTACATTGTGTTTGCTGAAGCCATGGGAAAAGCTGTTGCATCTATTTTGCTGATATTCGCCATATCCTTTATCAGTTGGCGAAAAGCATTGGTGGCCGCACTTTGCGTACTTGTCATCGGCAATATCATCTCCATGCAAGTCGAAACCTATCAAGCTTTTATGGGGGTGAGAATATTTACGGGCGCGGCCGTTGGGATAGTGGTGCCATTATCCTATGCGTCCATCGCCCTCACCCCTCAAAAAGATCGTAATTTTGGCGTTCTGTTAGCCGTGTTATTGGTCTTTGCCTCTTTGATAATGCTCATCGCCCCAACCCTTTATAGCGTAGCTGGTTATAATGGCTTGCTGGCAGTTTTGGCTGGTCTTGCCTTCTTTGCTATTCCGTTTGCGCTTAAAGTTCCAAACGGTCGTTCAAATCAAAAGAACGCTCAAGACCAGACGGCTGATCCTCATCTTCTTCCTTGGCGTTACCGCATACCTGCATTACTCGGCATGTTTACCTTTTTTACTGCCATGTTTGCTTATTGGGCAAATGCAGCTTTAATCGGCCGCGGGATGGGATTGGATGGTCAACAAATTGCTAACGCACTCTCCTTGTCAAAAATAGCGGGTGTCTTCGGCGCGGTGACAGCCGCCATACTTGTGGCAAAATATGGTCGGGCACTTCCCCTCGGTATTTCTATTCTGCTAGCTGCGGCCTCTGTTGTGTTTATTTATCTTGGAAATGGCCTTTTTGTATTTACAGCGGGTATTTTCATCTTCCATTACTTGTGGAATGTCGCTCACCCTTATCTTCTTTCAATTATGGCAAGCTTTGACAATAGTGGACGTACCGTAGTTTATGCAACTTCTATGCAGATGTTGGGCGTTGCTGCAGGGCCATTCCTGGTTGGGACATTTGTTTCAGATCCGTCGCAAGGCGGCGGCGTTACGATTATCACAACCGTGCTTGCCGTATCCACATTTGCATTACTGATACCGGTTACGGTTTACCATGAGCGAAAAAAACGACACCTTAGCGCTGTCATGGAATGACCTTAATCAACTATCTTTCAAGAATTCATTTCGGATTTGGTGCCATTGATAAACTCAAAGAGGAGCTTACAAAACTTGATATAACACGCCCTCTGTTTGTCAGCGATCACGGTGTAAATAATGCGGGAATAGTTGATAATATTCTTAATATCAGTGGACACAGAGATGCACCAGTTTTTCTTGATTCTCCGCCAAACCCCACTGAAGCTTCAGTACGGGACTGTCTGGGCGCCTACATAGCTGCTAAGTGCAATGGTTTTGTCGCTATTGGCGGAGGTTCGCCTATAGACGTTGCAAAAGGAGCCGCCCTGCTTGCGACCCATAAGGGTCGTATTGGCGATTACGCAGTCTTAACAGGCGGATCTGAAAAAATTGGCCCCATTGCACCTATCATCGCCGTACCGACAACCGCTGGAACCGGTTCTGAAGTGGGGTGGGGTACGATTATCACCTTAGACACAGGTCGAAAAATAGCTGCGGTTAACACTAACCTCACCCCAAAAGCAGTGATTGCAGATCCCGAGCTTACCTTTTCTATGCCAAAACATATAACCGCTGCAACAGGCGTTGATGCTTTGACACATGGTATTGAAGCGTTTTTGTCACCCAGATTTAATCCGCCAGCTGACGCAATTGCTCTGGATTGTATCGCGCGGATTGCCAACAATATTGAACTTGTGTTTGCCGATGGTAGTGATCGTGAGGCACGAAAAGAAATGCTGATGGGATCCATTGAAGGCGGCTTAGCATTACAAAAAGGTATTGGAGCAATTCATGCTATGTCAAATCCTATTGGAGAATACAAACTTCATCATGGTACAATAAATGCTGTACTCTTGCCCGCAGTTATGGATTTTAACGCGCAAACAGAACGTGAAAATATGGACCGCATCTGTATTGCTATCGGTTTGCCTAAAGGGTCTGATCTCGCAAAATGGTCACGCGCACTTATGCAGCGTCTCGATATGCCCTCAGGTTTGGAAGAAATGGGTATTCCTAAAGGTGATTTAGTTGATATTGCTTACAAAGCATCTAAAGAGAATGCGGCAAAGACCAACCCGCGCCTAGCCACAGCAGATGATTATTTAAAAATGCTCCATGCTTCATATTAGGGCGTAGGCTCACTTCAAAGCATCATAGTCACCGTCGAAACATTCGTATAAAATTCAAGCGATTGACGTCCGCCCTGCGTGCCAACACCTGACTGGTCAAAACCCTGAAGCGGTGTTCGCAGATATCGCACCTGCCAGCAATTTACCCAATTTATACCAGCACGGATCGAACGTCCAAATCTGTGTGCACGCGAAACATCCTTAGTCCAAATCATGGAAATCAGGCCGTAGGGTGGTTGATTAGCATAACCTAAAACCTCGGCTTCGCTGTCAAATGGTCCGACATGGCAAACTGGCCCGAAAATTTCATTGGTCATCACATGCGCGTCCTCAGACAAACCCGTCAAAATAGTGGGCTCAAAAAAATAACCATTATCACGTTCATCACCAAAACTCGGTGCCTTACCGCCGCAGATTATTTCGGCGCCTTCCTCGCATGCGTTATCAACAAAAGACTGAACGCGCTCACGATGTTTTTTGGATATTAGCGGCCCAATATCGGCCCGATCATCAGACGGGCCACCAAGAGTAATCTTACGCGCGTGATTAACAAATAATGTCATAAACGGTTCAAATATTTCCCGTGCTACATAAAGCTTTTCAATCGATAGACAAACTTGCCCAGTATTGGTAAAGCTGGCCATAGCACAAGTTTTAGCAGCTTCTTCCAAATCGGCGTCGGGGAAAATAATACCGACATTCTTACCGCCCAATTCGAGCAATACATCCCGCAATCCTGACGCTGCACCGCGCATGATAATTTTTCCGGTTGAGCTATCACCCGTAAACCCGTAGGCATTAATRSYATCAYKATNTTACAARAARCTMKYSWRC
Source organism: Robiginitomaculum sp. (assembly GCA_002733385.1). Classification (GTDB taxonomy): domain Bacteria; phylum Pseudomonadota; class Alphaproteobacteria; order Caulobacterales; family Maricaulaceae; genus Robiginitomaculum_A. The sequence continues at coordinate 897 of NVVO01000026.1, read as the reverse complement.
WKRRWKAGCACCAAACCCATGAATAACATTAAAAACACCGCGTGGTGCCCCGGCCGCTGCCGCCGCTGTTGCAAAGGCTTCGGCGAGTAGGACTGCCGATTGAGGCGATTCTTCTGACGGTTTTGCAACAACGGTGTTCCCAGCAGCAAGAGCCGGCGCAACATGCAATGCCAACAAGAGCAAAGGCACATTCCAAGGCGCGATGATGCCAACAACGCCTTTTGCATGCCGAACTGTGTAGCTGTTGACGAACGGTGCATCCTCTGGCGCAATATTTGGCGAAGACGCCCGCCCTTGAAATGAAGCTTGATCCCAATGGCGTAATTCATCCGCATACATTCGGAATATATCTGCTGTCCGCATAACGTGACCTGCACGCACTTGAGAACTGGGGCGACCAATATCTGCACATTCCGCCTCGACAAAAGCGTCCGCTCGTTTTTCAATCTCGTTAGCTGTGTTGTATAATACACGCGCACGCGTTTCAACATCCATAGCTTCCCAAGCAGGCCAAGCCTCGCGGGCTACCGTGACCGCCTGATCGACAATAGACGCATCCGCCTCATAGACCTCTGCAATTGGAACGCCTGTTACTGGACTTCGCTTTTCGAATATGGTTTGCGAAGCAACCCGTTCTCCATCAATATAGTTAAACACCTCAATCATAGTTATTCGCCTCAAAATAGCATATAAAGAACATAGCTTATTTAATATACATATCTAGCTAGAGAGGCTAGCTGTGTTTTATTTCAGCACCCATTACATTTGCTTCATTCAAATCAAAAACCAGGCTCAGTATCTGAGGTGGTCCCCATTAATTGGACAGTTTTCGACGTTTTTTAAGCTACACTTTGTATCATCTGGTCGGTTTCCATTTCTTGTCTATTTTTCCAATAG